>JAVBUM010000043.1:0-15227 GCA_031555325.1 Niveibacterium sp.
GACCTGTCGGACGAAGCTGTGCCGCCGACGGAAGACCGGGATTTGCCGGCCGCAGACGGAGGAGTCGCATAAATGGTCTTCAGCTTGCTGTGGCTGCCTGCTGTCCTACGGGAAGCGGGCCTGAAGGTGGCCCCGGTCGACGGCTGGGAAAGCCGCGGGCTGGGGCAGATGGCGAAGATTGCCGGCGTGATGTGCCACCACACCGCAACGCAATCGCACGACAGGAACATGCCCAGTCTTCGCACCCTCATCAACGGTCATTCGAAGCTGCGTGGTCCACTGGCGCAACTCGGGCTCGGGCGTGACGGCACTTTCTATGTCATTGCGGCAGGACGCTGCAACCACGCCGGCGAGGGTGTCTGGGACGGGGTTTCCACGGGGAATAGCAGTTTCATCGCGATAGAAGCCGAGAACGACGGCGTTCGCGAAACGTGGCCGCCGGTGCAGATGGACGCCTATGCGCGTGGCGTGGTTGCGATCCTCACGCATCTCGGTCTCGGTTCCGATGCCTGCGTCGGTCACAAGGAATATGCGCTGCCGTCCGGCCGCAAGATCGACCCGTCGTTCGAGATGGGCGATTTCCGGCGGAAGGTCGCCGGCCTGATGCTGGGCTCCGAAAAACCGTCGTCGCTCATTCCCGCTACGGAGCCGGGCGGCAAAGGCCGCCCGACCTTGAGACGCGGCAGTACCGGCGTACTCGTGAAAATGCTGCAGCAGAAGCTTGGGATCGTAGCGGATGGATTCTTCGGTCCCGGCACGGAAAGTGAGGTGCGGGCCTTCCAGCGAAGCCGGAAACTCGTTCCGGATGGCATCGTGGGGCCGAACACGTGGCCTCTCCTGGACGGCATCGCATGAGTCGTACGGTGCTTCTGGCCGTGGCGGCCACGCTGCAGGCCTGCACGATCGTCTCGCTGACCGGCGTCGATGGCGGCACGCGGGTTGAAAGTCACTTCGGCTTCGTTTCAATCCAGCTCGGATCGGACAGAAGCGCCGTGATTGCCGAAGTCCAGACGATCGGCGCCATGCAGGGGCCGGCCGGTTTCGTGCTTGGCGGCACGCGCCAGCGCTGGGTCAAGTCGTCGCCTGACGCCTGCAATCTCACCCTGTGGGTCGAGGATGCGCGCCAGCTCGAAACGCTCAGGGAAATGATCGGTTCGAGTGAACAGATCTGTGTCGTGCCTTGAAAGGAGTGTCTCCATGCGGATCTTGAATCGAAGTTTCGTCCTGATGGCTGCCGTGGCGTGCGCGGGTTGCGTGTCCTGGGAAAACAATCCGCCGCTCCTGTTTGGCGAGGTTCAGTCCATCGGCATTACCGTCGGCGGCTCGGCGACGCAACAGGGTGCCGACATTACTGTGGGGTATCGCAGCCAGGATGTGGCCATCGTTCCCGTGACGATTGCACAGGGACCCAATGCCAGTACGCAACTTAAGGCCACGGCAGGGGGGCACGAAGACGCGCTGTCCGTGCTCGGGCAGTTCGAGTCCAGTGCCAAGTCGACCGAAGTAGGACTGGGCAAATTCTTCTCCACCGGCATAGCAGCCAAACGCCTCGCGGACGGCTTTGCCACCAAGATGGGCGACAGCGCCATACCGGCAAACCCGGCAGACAAATAACCGGAACGCGGTCTTCATGGAGGTGAGTCATGGCAAAGCAACATCGCGCGGCCAGCCTTTCCGGCACCGGGGGCACAGACGCAACATCGGGAGCATCGGGCACGTCAGGAACCGCCGGGACATCGTCGACTCCAGGTACGCGCGGCACACCCGCTACAGCCTCTTCGCCGTCGATGCCATCTACCGCCTCAAGTTCTTCGACACCTTCCACGCCCTCGACGCCGTCCACACCTTCGACGCCGAGCACCTCGTTTCGTTTCTTGGCTGCGGCCGCTGCGCCGATGCGTCCCGCTACCGGTGATGCCATTCTGCAGCTGGCGCTTGCGCACGAGGGTGAGAAATACGTGCTCGGTGCGCGCGCGCCGATGGCGAATGCCGGCTGGCATGGCCCCTGGGACTGCGCCGAGTTCGCCTCCTGGTGCCTGTACCAGGCAAGCGGCATCCTCTTCGGCGTGGAACCGCGCAACGATCCGGTTCGTGCCGATGCCTACTCGGGCTTCTGGGTGAGCCAGGCACGCGAGGCCGGCGCAACGATCTCCATCGAACAGGCTGCGCGAATCGCCGGTGCGTTCGTCGTGCGCGTGCCGATGTCATCGCGCGTGGGCCATATCGTCATCAGTGACGGCAAGGGCGGAACCATCGAGGCGCACAGCAGCAACACCGGCGTCATACGCAACACGCTTGCCGGGCGTCGCTGGGATCTGGCCGTGCTCGTTCCCGGGATCGATTACGCGATGGGTGAAGACGAGGTGCATATCGCGCCGCCGGCTCGCGTCATCCGGCTGACCCAGCCGATCACCTCAGGCACGTTGGTGCGCAAGATCCAGGTGGCGCTGATCTCGCTCGGCTATGCGGTGGGCTCGGTGGACGGCAAGTATGGTCCGCAGACCGAGTCAGCCGTGCAGGGATTCCAGAACGATCGCGGACTGGTGCCCGACGGCGAGGTGGGAGAGCGCACGCTGGCGGCGCTCGGGCTGGGCTGAGCCGTTTCATGAAAACTGGCGTGCCATGGGACGCATCGGCATTCTCCGGATGCCTTCAGTCGAGGCCGCGGGCTGCGCGCCAAGCCTTGACTTCGGGCAGCACGCGCTCCTGGCGCGCCAGTATTGCCTGCGGTCGTAGTACTCCGGCACGGTGGGCGTTTCGGGTGACAGGACGACCCAGGGCTGGCGCACTGCGGTCGCCAGTTGCTCGGATGTAAGCGCAGCCGAACTGATCCGTAGTAACGGGCTTCGATCTGCGGCGTCTTGTCGCCTCGGGCCAGAGCTCGGCATCTACCGGATTGGTGTTGGTGATGACCTCCGCGCGCCGAGCCGTGCAGCGCCCATGCCCGCGTTCAATTTGCTCGAAGGCACCCGCATCGGTCGCATCCGCCAAGCCATCCTCCAAGGCCCGACGCAGGTTCGGCTGATTGCCTTTCACGCCCAACCGGTAGTCGGCACCGCGCCTGCGGATCTGCTTGGCCAGATCGGTCTGGCAGCCGACGGCATCAATGCTCACCAGACACCCACCCAACTCGAGTGCCTCGAGCAAGGCCTTGGCACCCTCCACCTCGCGGCCCTTGTTCCCGATCTGGTGCTGCACCAACGTCAGTCTAGCCTCCATGGCAAAGGTGCTGGCCAAATGGATCGGGTTGGTGCCCTCGCGCCGTGCGCCACGCAGACTCTTGCCGTCGATCGCCACATGGCCCAAGGTGGGCAGTACTTCGCCGACCCATTCGGAGAACACGGTCGCGAACGCCTTTGGATTGAGCAGACGAAACACCCGATTGAGCGTGCCATGCGACAGCACGCCATTCTTGAGCGGCAGAAACCGGCGCAGCCACGGCTCCTTGAGCTTGGCCCAACCTTTCCTATCGGTCGGATTCGGACTGCATATGACAAATATGTGCGATTGCCCTGCGGGAAGCCGGACCGGACGACGTGGTACAGGGCGTGCGTAATGCTGAGGAAATATCGCGAACAGCGTAGATTGTTGGCGGCAAACTGCTAATCCTGCGAAGGCAGGAATTCAGTGAGTTCTCGAAGACGCTCGGCGATAAAAGAATGAGTCGCCATCAGGGACATTGAAAGCCTTCGTCGCGCCGAAAGGACTCGGGGGCAACTTCCGTGAGCTGCTCCGAGCCCATCTCGTTCAATCAATCAACCCCAATCCCCGAGCCTTTGATATCGCTTGCGTTCGTCCCTGCGTCCCCAGTTTGCTGTTGATTTTGCGAAGGTGGGATTTCACCGTGAGTTCGGAGATGTACATCTTCTCCGCGATCTCGCGGTTGCGGTAGCCCATCGCAAGGAGGCGCATGACTTGCAGTTCGCGTACGGACAAGCCGGCACAGGTTTCGCCTTCCTCGGTCGTCTGCTGCGTGCGTGCCGGAGGTTGGTTGCGTTGGAGCAGGCGAGCGACGAAGTGGGCGTTGACGCCGGATTCGGCTTCGCGACCGTGGTTGACCACCGACCAGCGTTCGAGCAGTGCCGTCATGCGCGGACCTTCATCGAGGAAGATCCGAACGAAGCCGGTGCGGCTGGCGAAGGCAAGTGCGCGTCCGAGTTCGACAAAGGCCTCTTTGGGTTGCTTCTGGGCGTCCAGTGCCATCGCAAGTAACAGCCGCAGTTTGAGAGCACGGCGCAACTGGTGGCGGCTGACGGCCTCATCAAGCGCAGGGCGCAAATCGGCGGCCACGGCGGTCTCGCCCAGCGCGATGCGCAGGCGCGTACGTCCGATGAAGGGTGTATCGGTGTCGGTGGAGTACATCAGCACGCCGGGGTGGTCCCAGCTTGCGAGCTGTTCGGCCGATCGCTGTGCGTGGGCGGCGGTGTCCAGGCGGTCTTCGAGCACGCCCACGCGTGCACGCTCCAGCCATGCGGCGCATTGCACGCGGTCGGAATCAACGATATAGCCGAATTGGTCGAGGTCGGCCAGATAACGCATCCAGCGGTCGCGATCGCCTTCCAGGTACGCGATCCGGGCGAGCAGGACATACGTCGTGATCAGGATGTCAGGTGTGCCGTGGTCCTTGACGAAGGGCAGCGCGTCGCGCAGGCGAGCGCTCGCGCTTTCTAGATCGCCGGCTTCGTACTGCGTGAGCGAGATGCTGATATCGACCACTGGGTGTCCAGTGCGCGGACTGCCGACCGGAACCTTGCGCGGCCGTTCCATCGCTGTGCGCAAGCGGGCTAGCGCGTTGTCGAGTTGTCCCTGCACGAGATCGAGTAGCGCTTCAATGCCATCGGCATGATTGTGAAGGTATACGGACTGGCGCTGTGTCTCTCGCATGGATGGCAGGGACAGCATGCGCCGTGCTTCGTCAAAGTGGCCAGTCGAGAACAGACCACCGATCAGGCAGTAGCAGACGAAAGCATGCATTGCGGATTTCTCCGGTAGCACCGCCAATTGTGCGGCACAGGCGGTAGCGGCTTCCGCTGGCTGATCGGTGACGAGAAGTAGCAGGCAGTGGATCGATTCGGCAGCGTCTGCGATCTCAGGCCGTTCGATGACACGCAACGCGTCGCGGTGCCGTCGATCGAGTACTAACGCCCATGCGTATCCTACGCCTCGCCGTGGGTAGCGCGATTGGACTTCGGTTGGGATTCGGTCGAGCCACCGAAGCAGTAGACCCGACCGGCCGGACAGCATGAGTTGATCGCATCGCGCATCGAGTTCGCGGGCGGCGTTCTCAATGTCGTCCGCTGCGAGCAGATGCTCGATGACCTGCACGGGGCGGTTGTGTGCGAGGTGCCATTGAGCGGCGTCTTGGTGCAGCTCGCGCGCCATGCCGGGCAACTGCCGTTCGAGGGTGTCTTGCAGGAAACTCTCGAACAGTTGGTGGTAGCGGAACCATTGGCGCCGTTCGTCGACGGGTGAGATGAACAGATTGGCCCGCTCAAGTTGTTCGATCACGCGACGACTGTCTTCGCGGCCGGTTACGACGTCGCACAGCGCTGCGCTGAAGGTACCGAGCACGCTCGTCTGGAGCAAGAATCGTCGGACCTCTTCATCCTGCTGGGCAAGAATGTCCTCACTCAGGTATTCGGCCAGTTCCTGGCTAGTTCCGGTAAAGGACTCAACGAAGGCGCCAGGGTCGGTTCGCCATTGCAGCGAGAGCGTCGCAAGGTAGAGCGCAGTGATCCAGCCTTCGGTGATCGAGTGAAGGACCGAGAGCTTGTCGTCCGGCATGGAGAGCTGGCGCAGCTCGCGGACGTACCGGGCGGATTCCTCACTGCTGAGCCGCAGCGCGTCCGTATTGATTTCCAGTAACTGGCCGCTCGCGCGTAGTCGGCCAAGGTCAAGTTCCGGCGTGCTGCGGGCGGCAATAGCCAGCGTGCCATGGGCTGGTAGGGCGCGAACCAGGTGCTGCACGAATTCGAGTGTCGCGGGCTTGCGGATGCGATCGAAATCATCGAGCAAGAGCACAAACGGACTTTCGTGGTGTGCGATCTGTTCAAGCAGTCCTTGCGCCGATTGACGCTCGTCTGTGTCGATCGGCGCTTTTTCACCCGATGACGATGCAAGTGTCGCCAAGCCAGTACGGAGCAGGGTGACGAAACTGCACAAATCGTCATCGCCTGTCTCGAGGGTGCACCAAAGAGTCTCTTGTCCCGCTTTGGCGCAGCGTTCGCGGTATTGCCGCAGCAAGGCGGTCTTGCCGTAGCCGGCTGTGGCACAGGCGAGGATCAGCCGTGCGCCTGCGTTACTCATGCGCTCAAGCAGACGTTCGCGTTCGAGTTGCTCGCCGGTGGGTGTCGAGGGTGCGAAACGTGCCGTCGAAATCGCTGGCGGCTTGCTTTCGCTGGTTGTGTGCCTGCGCGCTGCGGCAGGAACAGTGTCCGGGTTGCTGGACATGGGTGCTTCGTCTCCTGATGACCTTTGGGGGCCCGTTGAATGCTGCTTGGGCGGCACTAATTAGAGTTTTCTTAATTATCGGTTGTTTGCCAGATCGGCGCAGCTGTCCATGTGCGCAGCTTGTGGAAAGTTACTCCCTTTTGTAGTTCGTTGGGCGTACGCCCAAAACCCTCTGTGCTTCCTCCTTTTGGTCGTCGCTTCGTGTGGCGAGTGCTTTCTAGTATCCGCTGGCGATAACCACGAACTCATGCCGCCCGAGTAGCGGCGGGCCGGACAGACCAAGAGGAGAAGACACGACAATGAGTGCGAACGAAGACTTGGGTGCGGCCGCGATCCGCGCCATCCTGGACAAGCAGCGTGGGGCTTTCCTGGAGAATGAGCCATGGAGTGCCGAGCAGCGGATCGAGTTGATCGATCGTGCGATCGGATTGGTCGTCGATCATGAAAAGGAAATCATCGAGGCTCTCTCGGCTGATTTCGGCCACCGTAGTCCCGATTTCTCGCGCGTCTATGACGTGGTGGGTTCGCTGACGCCCCTGAAGTACGCCAAGGCGAAGCTTGCTGAATGGATGCAGCCCGAGTCGCGCACCACAAGTCGTGGTGAGGCTTGGGTCCAATACCAGCCGCTTGGCGTGGTTGGCATCATGACTGCCTGGAATTTCCCCGTCTTCATGGTGTTCAGCGGCTTGGCTGATGCACTTGCTGCCGGCAACCGCGTGATGATCAAGGTCTCCGAGTTCAACCCCAAGACTTCCGCACTGCTCGCGCGTATGTTCGCCTCGGCCTATGCCGAAGATGAAGTGGCGATCGTCACCGGTGGTGCCGAGACGGGCGCGGCCTTTGCTGGCATGCCGTTCGACCATCTCCTCTTCACCGGGGCCACCAGCATCGGCCGCCACGTGATGCGCGCTGCCGCCGAAAATCTCGTGCCGGTAACTCTGGAGCTCGGTGGTAAGTCGCCGACCATCATCTCGCGTTCGGCTGACCTGAACAGTGCGGTCACCAAGATCATGACCGCCAAGCTGCACAACGCCGGCCAGATCTGCCTCGCACCGGACTACGTGCTGGTACCCGAAGAACTGCAAGACGAATTCGTCTCGGTCGTACGCTCGGTAGTCGCCAAGCTTTTCCCGACGCTGAAGGACAACCAGGACTACACCTCGGTGCTCAATGCCCGCCACTTCGAGCGCTTGAATGGCTACGTGAATGAGGCACGCGCGGCAGGCGTTGAAGTGACCGAACTCAACGTCGCTGGTGAAGACTTTAGCAATCAGCCGCACCACAAGATTGTGCCGACGCTGCTGCGCAACCCCGGCGACGATCTGCGTGTGATGCAGGACGAAATCTTTGGACCGCTGCTGCCGTTCAAGCCCTACAAGACGATTGCTGATGCGGTCGCCTACATCAATGCGCACCCGCGTCCGCTGGGCCTGTACTGGTTTGGCACCGATGCGGAGGAAGAGGCCTTCGTTCTGCGTCGTACCGTGTCCGGTGGCGTGACGCTCAATGATGCGCTCAAGCATGGAGGGGTCGAGACGATGCGCTTCGGTGGCGTCGGTGCGAGCGGCATGGGCGGCTATCACGGCTTTGACGGTTTCAAGACCTTCAGCCACGCCAAGTCGGTATTGCGTGCGGCTGAGGGTCCCGATCTCATGCGCCCCCCCTACGCGGATCCAATGCGCCAGATCGTCGGTTCGCTGATCAAGCGTTAAGCCTCCTTTCAATTCATACGAGAACCAGAATGAAAGCAGCTGTATTCCATAAGCCGGGTTCCCCTCTGACTGTTGAGAACGTTGCAATCAGCAAACCCGGCGCACGCGAAGTGTTGGTACGCACCGCAGCAGTGGGTATGTGCCACTCCGACCTCCATTTCGTCGATGGCCTTTTCCCGTACCCCGCTCCGGTCGTACTTGGCCATGAGGCTGCGGGCATCGTCGAAGCGGTGGGCTCCGAAGTTCAGTGGATCAAGCCGGGCGACCATGTCGTCACCTGCCTGTCCGCTTTTTGCGGTCACTGCGAGCATTGCGTCACCGGCCATCTGTCGCTGTGCGTCTCGCCCGAGACGAAGCGCCGTCAGGGCGAAGAGCCGCGCCTGTCGTACGCCGAAAAGCCGATGATGCAGTTCGTGAACCTGTCGGCCTATGCCGAACAGATGCTGGTTCACGAGAACGCACTCGTCACGATCCGCCGCGACATGCCGCTCGACCGCGCGGCGCTGCTTGGTTGTGCGGTGACGACAGGCACGGGGGCGGTATTCAATACGGCGCAGGTGCGTCCGGGTGAGACGGTGGCCGTGATCGGCTGCGGCGGTATCGGACTTTCGACGATCAACGGCGCAGCGATCGCCGGTGCGCGCCGCGTCATCGCGATCGACATGCTCGACAGCAAGCTGGAACTGGCGAAGAAGTTCGGTGCCACAGACGTTGTCAACGCAAAGAACGGCGATGTGGTGCAGCAGATCGTCGAGATGACCGGCGGTGGCGTTCAGTACGCGTTCGAGTGTATCGGCCTCAAGCAGACCGCCGAGCAGGCTTTTGCGATGCTCGCGCGGGGTGGTACTGCCACCGTGATCGGAATGCTCAAGCCGGGCACCAAGCTTGAGCTCGATCCGTTGCACATGCTGCACGAGCGCAAGATCCAGGGCTCGTTCATGGGCTCGAACCGTTTCCCGGTAGACCTGCCGCGCTTGACCGACTTCTACATGCAAGGCCGCCTCAAGCTTGATGAAATGATCTCGCAGCGCATCTCGCTGGAGCAGATCAATGAAGGCTTCGACGAGCTGCGCCGTGGCGAATTGGCGCGTTCCGTGATCGTTTTCGAGCAGTAATCCTCTCTGCTGTACCGGCGGGGTGTCCTACCCCGCCGTCATTTCCTGCAAATCAAGTGTCGTAGCTGCCGTTCGCGCCCAGGGTGCGTACGTGTTGAACAGGCCTTTCTCGGTCGCTGTGATTTGTGCAGCCCGCTGACTGGGCTCATGCCTTCGCGGGTGCGACGAAACCGTGAGTTGGCTGCCGCATGTGATCTCGTCACCCCAGCGGAAGTGGGGATTCAGTGAGTTGAAAGCCACTCCTGAATTCACTGCCTGAACAGCAACGACTCAATCAAAAATCGTCGACGATTCCAGCCTCGTCTCATTCACATGCAGGCGGGAATCCGGTCGTTTCCGGTCTCACGCTTTCTTGCTGCCAGCGCAGACAAAATCTTTTCCAGGCGCTGAGCTAATCCCGCAGAACGATTGCTAACCGACAAATTGCCAATTCGGGCTACTGCGTTCGAGTATGCCGACGATAGATTCGACTCGTCGATTCGCACTCCAGCAAGGTAGCCCACTCAATGCAACTGAAAAGAACAGTCGCTGCCGCCGCGCTCATTGCTGCCGCTTCTGCGCCTGCCGCCGATACGGATAAAGCCGGACTGCTACCTCCACTTGCGCCTGAGACATTGCGCGTCGAGCCGATGCCTGTGCCGGGCAGCCATTGGATCTACGTACTGGATGTGACTGCTGGAAGCGGTGCCAAGGTGACGCTGTTTGATCTCGACAAGCAGAAAGTCATTGGCCAGTTCGGCGCTGGCTTCATGCCAGGCCTTACCCGTGCGGCCGACCACACGCAGACTTTCGTTGCAACCAGCTACTTTTCACGCGGAACTACGGGCGAGCGCACAGATGTGTTGGAGATCACCGACAACCGGACATTCAAAAAGTCCGGCGAGGTTGTGCTGCCGCCGAAGCATGCGCAGATGATGCCGTCGCTCTTCAATACGATCGCATCCGATGATGGCAAATTCATATATGTCAGCAATATCACGCCGGCGGCATCAATATCGGTGGTGCGTCTCGCTGACCGAAAGCTCGCGCAGGAGGTCGACATGGCGGCCTGTGTGCTGGCCTACCCGTCCGGTCCATATCGCTTTTCGTCGCTCTGCGAAAGCGGGCAGGCACTGACGATTACGCTCGACAGACGCGGCAGAGAGGTTCGCCGCGAGCACTCGAAGCGCTTCTTTGACGCAGAGAATGACCCGGTCTTTACCCACGCTGCCCACTGGGGCGAGGGCTACGTCTTCCTGTCCTTCAGCGGCAAGGTTACACCGGCCGACTTTAGTGTGAGTCCGGCGCGCTTTGATGAGCCGTGGCTCACGGTGACGGCTGAGGAGCGGGCAGCTGGCTGGCGCCCCGGCGGCTATCAGCCCTTCGCGATTCATCGGAACAGCGGCCGTCTCTACATCGGCATGCACAAGGGTGATGAACATTCGCATAAGGATGGCGCGAGCGAAGTGTGGGTCTTCGATTTGAAGACGAAGCAGCGCATTGCGCGTTGGTCGATCGAGCCCAAGAAGCAGTACCCAATGCTTGCGCTTGCCGTTACGCAGGATGACAAGCCCATGCTCGTCGGCGCAACCGGAGCGGGGTTCCAGGCTTTCGATGCAATAAGCGGCGAAGCACGCCTGACCGACAACAAGTTCGGCAAGGCCGTCTTGCAGGTCCTGGACTACTAAGGCAGTCATGAAGATGGACCCCGTTCTTCTTGCTGTTGCCACGGTTTCTGCCGCGATGTTGTTTGGAATCGTTGGCGCCTCCAAGCTGACTCAGCCGAATCATTTCAGAGAAGTGCTCACGTCATACCGACTGTTGCCTGAATCGATTGAGTCAATATTCGCGATGACATTTCCATTGACTGAGATAGCGGTCGCGGTGGGCCTGCTATTTGATCTGTCACGCAGTGCCGCAGCAGTCGTTGGCAGCGTGCTCCTACTTCTCTTTTTCGTTGCGGTAGCGATCAATCTCGCTCGCGGTAATACGCATATCGCCTGTGGTTGCTGGGCCTTCGACCACCCGGATTCCGAAGCCGCGATCGGGCTTTCCGGCTGGACTCTGATGCGAATTGCGCTGCTCGGTGGGCTGCTCGTGCTCAGTTCGGTCGAAGGCGCGGCGCGCGAAATGAACTGGCTCGACTACATCAGTGTTACCGGCGGCTCTCTCGCCGTGGTCGGGTTCTTTTTCGCGGCAGAACTCCTCGCGACCAATCGCTTCCTATCCAAACAACTGGACTCCTGACATGAACACTGCATTGATGGTCTCACAGGTGCTTCTCTGGCTCATTGTCATTGCGCTCGGTGCTGTCTGCCTCGCGCTCATTCGCCAGATCGGCATCCTTCATGAGCGTATCAAGCCCGTTGGTGCGCTGATGATCGACAAGGGGCCGGCTGTGGGGGCAATTGCTCCGATCTTTGAACTGCAAGCACTGCAAGGCTCCAGCGTGAAGGTCGGTGGTGCGAGGGTCGATGGGCGTAGCACTCTGCTTTTCTTTGTGTCACCCACGTGCCCGGTATGCAAGAAGTTGCTCGGCCTGATGCCCTCGATCGAAGGCGATGAGCGGCGCAAGTATCGCGTCGTACTCGCCAGCGACGGTGATGTGATCGAACACACCGAGTTCGTGCGCAGGGCTCATCTTGGCCCATTCCCCTACCTGCTCTCACGCGAGCTTGGAATGGCCTACCACATCGGACGATTGCCATATGCTTTAGTCATTAGTGCAGAAGGCGTCGTACGCGCTAAGGGGCTCGTCAATACACGCGAACAGCTCGAGAGCCTTTTGGAGGCGAATGAAGCCGGTGTTGCGTCGATCCAGGAATATGTACATGGCAAGCACGAAGTGCCTGCTCTGCAAACAGCACAACCGCAAAGCTGATTGGGAGATATCAGGTGAAGTGGATTGATTCACTATTCGAAGGCAGCTCGCGCGGCATCGCAAAGCGCTTCGGCCGCCGTAGCGCGCTGTCCAGGCTAGGCAAGATGATGGTCGGCGCCGCTGCGCTGCCCTTACTGCCGGTCGGCCGTGCCTACGCCGAAGAGAAGAGCGCCGAGGAAAAGAGTCTACCGGAAGGGATCGATGATCAGGCCAGCTGTGACTACTGGAAGCATTGCGCGATCGATGGCTACATGTGTGCATGCTGCGGCGGCACGTCGAGCAGTTGCCCGCCGGGTACGACGCCATCCCCGATCACCTGGATCGGTACCTGCCGTAATCCGCACGACGGCCGTGACTATATCGTCTCCTACAACGACTGCTGCGGAAACGTGAGCTGCGGCCACTGCATGTGCAACCGCAACGAGCGCGAACGGCCGCTCTACAAGCTTTCGCTTAACAACGACATCAATTGGTGCATGGCCAACAAGCCGTCCACTTATGTCTGCTCAGTGTCGTATCTGTTGGGTGTACAAGGCTGAGGGCGGCGTGAATGACGAATCTCCGGCTCGACACGCGGCGCACCAAAGTGACACGCAACGCCGATGTGCTTGCGGTGTTGTTCGCACTTGGCACGCAGGTTTTCGCTGCGAGTCCGGCAGCGGCCGAACCGGGTGTGCTTGAAGCGGGCATGCGGTCTCCCGTGTATCGCAACTACGCGCTCGCCTGCATGGGCTGTCACGGCCCGCGTGGCGATGGCGTGACGGGAATGATTCCGCCGCTGAAGCACTCGCTTGGTTGGTTCATGCATTCGGACGCGGGGCGGAAGTTTGCGATCAAGGTGCCGGGTTCGTCGAACTCTTCACTGAGTGATGCAGAGCTTGCCGATGTCATGAATTTCATTCTTCAGGATCTCAATGCGGAAATCCTGCCAGTCGATTTCAAGCCGTATCGAACGGAAGAAATCGCCGCCATCCGGCGGCCTGCATACAGTGATGTGCGCACGATCCGGCACAACGTGGTGAGGCATTTGAAGGGTCAGGGATTACCCATCCCGTATGACTACTGATTGGGGCCGCATAGAACCGGAATGCTGGATATGCGGTCTTTTTGGTTGAACCGGCAAGAAGAGGGAGTGGGGGAGATATGAAGGCATCATTGAGAAGTGCCGCACCCGGTTTGATGCCGCGGCGTAGTGCACTTTGCGTCGCACTGGCGTGCGCCGTGATGTGCGGTGAAGCTGCGGCTTTCAACATCGACACTGGCGTTGACGGCCTCAAGATGCGGTTCGACAACACGATCCGCTATACGCTTGGCCAGCGCGTCCAGAAGCAGAGTGACGCGATCATCGGCAATCCGAACTTTGATGATGGCGATCGAAATTTTGACAGGGGGGCGATCGTCAATAACCGGATCGACATCCTGTCCGAGTTCGATATGGTCTACAACCGAGACTTTGGCGTGCGAGTAAGTGCGGCAGGCTGGCTCGACGCAGCCTACTCCGGAAGTCTTGACAATACGAATCTTGCAACGTCGAACCACTTTGAGAGTGGCCAGCCTGCTTTTGGCCTGTCGGATTATGCGAATCGCTATTTCAACGGTCCGTCCGGTGAATGGCTTGACGCTTACGTCTTTGGCAAGGTCGATCTCGGCGATATGCCGCTGCGCGTGCGTGCCGGTCGCCATACGATCAATTGGGGCGAGTCTCTGCTCGGATCGGGTGCCATCCACGGCGTTTCCTATGGCCAGGCGCCCCTTGACATGGGCAAGGCGCTCGCGCTGCCGGGGGTCGAAGCCAAGGAGTTGTACCTGCCGCGCACACAGATCTCCGCACAGTTGCAGGTAACACCCGAATTCTCTCTGGCGGCGCAGTATTTCCTGGAGTGGCGTTACACGCGCTTTCCTGAAGCTGGCACCTATCTAGGGTTTGGTGATCCGTATCTGCGTGGCGGCGAATCGATGATCCTTGGACCCGACTTCTACGTGATGCGGGGCGGCGACATCACGCCGAAGAAGACCGGCGACTGGGGTGTGATGGCGCAATGGCGCCCCGACTGGCTCGATGGCACGCTAGGTTTCTACGGGCGCCGCTTGTCAGACACCATGCCGGCCGAGGCGCTCGTGGTGCTTGACGCCAATCCTAAGTACTACCTCGATTTTGCATCGGACATCGACATGTACGGTGTGAGCCTGTCAAAGCAGTACGCGGGCATCAGCTTTGGCGTCGACGTGAATTACCGGCACAACATGCCGCTGCTGACGGAGACCATCCTGCTTGAGGATGCATCGGGACTGCCGACCAAGGGGAATACGTTGGGTGCGCGTGGCAACACGGTGCATGCAGTGGTCAACGCACTCGGCCAGATCGGCGGCACGCCATTGTGGGATGTTGCCGACTGGATCGTGGAAGGTGCTTGGATGCGCTGGCTGTCGGTCTCGCAGGGTGAGCAGTACTTCATGGGCCGCGACGACTACACCGCCATCGATCGTGTCAGCAAGGACGCCTTCACGCTTTCCGTCAACTTCGAACCCGCTTGGTATCGCGTGTTCTCGGGTGCCAATCTGTCAATGCCGTTGTCCTATTCGGTCGGCCTCGGCGGTAACGCTGCAGTCAACTCGGGTGGCAACAAGGGGGCGATGAGCTATTCGGCAGGTCTTGCGCTCGATTACCTGAATCGCTATCGCATCGACCTCAAGTATGTCGGCTACACCGGCAAGTACGACATCGACCCGCTTACCGGCGCAATGGAAACCCCGAACGGCACCGAACCAATGCTGAAGGATCGCGGCGCCTGGTTCCTGACCTTCAAGACCACGCTTTGACGGAGACGAACGATGAAATCAATGGCAATGGCATTGGCCGGTGTCGGCCTCTTCTGTGCAAGTGCGGGCCTTCAGGCGGCTGTGACGACGGAGCAGGCGAAAGCGCTCGGCGCCACGCTGACGCAATTTGGTGCGGAAAGGGCAGGCAACAAGGAGGGCACAATCCCCGAGTACACCGGCGGCGTCACGACGCCGCCTGCCGGCTTCGACAAGGCCAAGGGGGTGCGTCCTGATCCGTTTGCCGATGAAAAACCGCAGTTCTCGATCAGC
>JAVBUM010000077.1:0-38488 GCA_031555325.1 Niveibacterium sp.
ATTCGTAGTCGCCGCGCGACTCGACGACCATACGCACCGCGCGTTCGCGGACTTCCGGGGAGTACTTCTTCGGTTTCGGATTCATCATGGCTCCATCTTCTCAAGAGTCGGAGCCTCCGCGAAACCCGGGGCGATTCAGTCCATCCTCAAGTTCGATAGATTGGTTGCAGCATGACAACCTTTATTCCATGCGCAAACGACAAAGCCCCGGCTCGCGGGGCTTTTTTGGACATGCGCTGGCCTTAGCCGATATTTACGCCATGTGCTTCAGCTAGAGGCTTCAGGCCGCCAGCGAAACCTTGGCCGATCGCCTTGAACTTGAACTCGTTGTTGTGGCGGTACAGTTCGCCGAAGATCATGGCGGTCTCGGTGGATGCATCTTCTGACAGATCGTAGCGAGCAATTTCTTTGCCATCAGCCTTGTTCACGACGCGGATGTAAGCGTTGGAAACTTGGCCAAACGACTGCTTGCGCGCTTCAGCGTCGTGGATTGTGACGGCAAAGACCAGCTTCTTCACGTCGGCTGCCAAGCCGGTCAGCTTGACGACCGCTTGTTCGTCATCGCCTTCACCCTGACCCGAGCGGTTGTCGCCCAGATGTTCGACGGAGCCGTCGGCGCTCTTCTTGTTGTTGTAAAAGATGAAGCCGGCATCATTCAATACCTTGCCGCTTTCACCAGTCACAAAGATCGAGGCGTCGAGGTCGAACTCGGTGCCATCAGTGACACGCGGGTCCCAGCCCAAACCGACGATTACTTCGCTCAGGCCCGGGGCTTCTTTGGAAAGAGATACATTACTGCCTTTTGTCAACGAGACTGCCATTCTACAATTCCTTGTGCAGTTGGAGGGGATCAGAAGTTCATGCCATAGCCATTGGCTAGGGCACGCAAGCCGCCAGCATAACCTTGGCCAACAGCGCGGAATTTCCACTCGCTGTTGTGGCGGTACAGCTCGGCGAAGATCATTGCTGTTTCGGTCGAGGCGTCTTCAGCCAGATCATAGCGAACGATCTCAGAACCGCTAGCTTCGTTAACGATGCGGATGAAGGAATTGCTAACCTGACCGAAATTCTGCTTGCGTGCGTCCGCATCGTGGATAGTTACAGTGAAGGCGATCTTTTCGATGTCGACCGGTACGCGGCTCAAGTCGACCTTGATCACTTCATCGTCCCCTTCGCCAGCGCCGGTACGGTTGTCGCCGGTGTGTTCGACGGAGCCATCCGCACTTTTCAGTTGGTTGTAGAAGATGAAGTCGGCTTCTCCACGGACTTTGCCATTGGCGGCTAGCAGGAAGGCGCTTGCGTCCAGATCGAACTCAGTGCCATCAGTGGCGCGCGGATCCCAGCCCAGACCTACCAGGATCTTGGCTAGGCCGGGGGCCTCTTTGGAAAGGGAGAGATTGCCACCTTTTTGAAGAGTCAGTGCCATCAGAACAGCTCCTTGTGGTTGCTACTGATTACGGGTTTTCAGTCAGCACTTCTTCTTTTTCGGGGAAGAGAATGCTGGCTAGGATACCGACAGCCAGAACAGTCAGCACAATGATTAGGCTGGTGTTCGGGTCGATGCTAATGCCGTGGTGGAACAGGTGGTCGGTGGCGTTCAGCCCAAGCTTTGCGGCGATGAAGAACAGCAACACGACCACCGCTTTTTCAAGGTGCACCAGATAGCGCCTTAGTGCTTCGAGGACGAAATACAGGGTACGTAAGCCCAAAATTGCGAACAGCATGGCGGAGTAAACGATCAGGGGCTCGCGACTCACAGCGATCACGGCCGGTACGGAATCGAACGCGAACAGCACGTCGGACACCTCAATGACGACCAGACACAGGAACAGCGGAGTAGCAAAGAGGGCGCCCTTGGCAGCAAGGGATATGCCCTTGTTTTCGGTCTTCTGGATTTCGACTTCGAGTTTCTTGCGGCTCATGAAGAAGTTGTGACCGTACAGCTTTGGCCATACCGGGAACAGTTTCTTGGCGAAGCGGTAAGCGAGGTGCCGAGAGTAGTCTTCCTCCTCGTCGTCGTTATCGCCGCCCTTAAGCATCATCACAGCAGTCCAGGCCACGATCAGCGCAAAGATGATCTCGACCCACGGACCAAAGGCTAGCAGGCCTGTGCCAATGGCGACGAACACACCGCGGAAGACAATGGCACCGATGATGCCCCAGTGCAGGACGCGGTGGCGCAGCCCATCCGGCACCTTGAACCAGGCGAAGATGGCCATGAATACGAACAGGTTGTCGACGGAGAGCACTTTCTCCAGCGCGTAGCCGGTGATGAACAGGCTTGCGACTTCTGCGCCGTGCTGCACGTGGAGGAAACCGGCGAACGCCAGAGAAATTGCCACCCAGAACACGGACCAGATCGAGGCCCGGGCCAGGGTGATCGGCTTGTCATCGCGGTGGGTGACCATGTCCAGCAGCAAGGCGCTGAGCGCCAAGCCGACGAATACCGTCATGGTCAGCGGTGGGAAGCCAATGTGAGTCGATTCCACGATCCAGTTCCTTAGAGGTCGAAATCAGCCGGGTTCAGACCCAGTTCCAAGCAGACTAGGCGGCAAGCTGCCTTCTCCTTGTCGTCGAAATTCCCGTCAGAGCTGCCGATTGCGATGCAGACGCGAACCAGCAGGCGCGCTTCGCCGTCCTTGCTCTTGATCTTGCTGATGGCTTTCAAGGCTTCTGCCTGGCCGATCTGAACATCGAACTCGAACTTCGAGCAGGCGTCGTTGAAGATCTTGATTACATCAGTTAGGTTGAAGACCTTGAGTTCCGGTGAGTTGTTGATGAAACCGGTCATCTTCATTTTCTCTTCGGACTGGACTACGCCGTCAGCAGCCGAAATGAGCGCGCAACCGTTGGCAACGGCTTCCATGAAAGTGCGGTTCTTGAACTTGCCAACTTCAGTCGTCAGGGTTTCGCGGGCTTTTGCCGCGTTGGTTTTCAGCCATTCGAGCATTGGTATCCTTCTAGATTGAAGGGGGCCGTATGGCCCCACTATTTTGATTCTTACTTGGCGCCGGCTTTCCAGCGCATACCCCATCCATAGGTACGATCCATCTCTTCGTGCCCACGGTGGAAATCGATCCGGCGGGTGACCTTGACGGCGCCATTTGCGTTTTCAAGCATGGCGATTGCGCACATGCCGTAACGGCCGCCTTCCTCGTTCAGACGCACTTCGATTTCAGGTTGACCGGGAATGAAAATGGTCACCACTCCGTCGGTTGCCTTCCAGTTGGGAGCCCCTTCATAGATGAAGGCGAACACAAGAATGCGATTGATCTCGCTCCACTTCCTGCCATTGATATGTAGCCACTCACCTCCGGCCACAGAACCAGTGCGGTCGTCGCCCATCAGCTGGATGTAGGGCTCTTCTTCTAGGTCGCCAAAGCAGTTGCCAAGCGCCTGAACCACACCCCGGTAACCATCCTTCATCTCGTAGAAACAGCCGACATCAAGGTCGACAGAGCTGCGCTTACCGAAAATGCCACCCAGCAGCCCGCTGCTGTTGCCGCGGTTCCAGTTCAGGTTCACCTTGATTTCGCCAAAACCTGCTGCCGGTTTCTCCAGGCTGATGCTGGACCTGGCCTTGTCCAGAGTGACCTTGCTCAGGCTGATCGTGGACTTCGGAGGGAGCGGCTCTGGTGCGGGGGGCTGTGCTGTCGCGGGAGTCGGAGTAGCGCTTGGAGCAGGCGCTGCAATTTCAACGCCGAAGTGCTTTGCCAAGGGCTCCAGGCCGCCAGCGAAGCCTTGTCCCACGCAGCGGAATTTCCATGCCCCCTGACGGAGATAGAACTCGCCGAGGATCAGGGCCGTCTCGTTCATTCCACGAGTCGGGATCTGAGCTTCGATGTCGCCGGTGACCGCAAGCGCCAGCGTCGAAACGCGATCGAATGAAGCTTTGTTCTCGTAGATGGTTGCAGTGAAAGCGACCTTCTCGATAACCGGGTCGATGTGTCGGAGGTCTAGGGTGAAAACAGCCTTGCCTGCGGAGCTTTCGCTCTGCTGGACGGCGCCACCCAGGATGTTGGGTTGGCCGTAGAAGCACATGTCACCGTCGCCACGCACCTTTCCGGTATTGGTGAGCGCAAAAGCTGAGATATCGATATCAGCCCCTGGAATGGGGGTGTAGTTGATGTCGATGCGGAGTTGGTCGGTGGCTACCGGCGCATTACCGCCAGGGACCAGTGTGGTCATGTGCGCACCGCCTGAATGGCCAAGTTAACGAGGTCCTCGGCTGTACGACCGTTGGTGGACTGACCAATAGCCTTGAAGTCCCAACCGTTAGCGCCACGGCTCAGGCTGGACATAACCACGCCTGTGTGGCGTCCTTTTTCCGCCAGGTTGAAGCGAGCGATTTCCTTGTTGTTACCTTCGTTCAGAACGCGGCAGTAGGCGTTTTCAACCTGATCAAAGGTCTGACCACGAAAACTATTTACGGTGAATACCAGATGCTTCGCTTGTGCTGGCAAACGCTGCAGGTCGACGTTGATGGTTTCATCATCGCCATCGCCTTCGCCGGTGAGGTTGTCGCCGGAGTGCTTGATCGAACCGTCCTTCGATACCAACTGGCGGAACCACACGACGTCGATGGGGTGGTAGCTGCCGTCCAAGACGATGCAGGAAGCATCGAGATCGATCGAATCGTTACCACCGCCCATCAGTTTGGAGAAGAAGCCGCCGGCTTTCACCGGGTCCCAGCCAAGGCCCAGGCTGATCTTGCTCAGGCCGGCACCCGCTTCTTTTTCTAGCGAGATGCTCTGATTCTTGCTCAGGGTGAGTGCCATGATTACGCTCCTTGTTGATCTTCAGTGTTTGGTTCGGGTTGGGAGGTAGCTGCACCGCCCTTGCTCCCCGCTTTCTTGAACCGCACGCGGCTTCGCCGCCACGTGGGATGGAAATGTCGCCAATGTGCGTCCTGGGCCGTGGCGAGAAGTTCGTAGTCACCTCGGGTATCGCCCCAGGCCCGCAGGTGGTAGGCCGTCAGGGGACCATAAATGGCTTCGAGCCGGAGTACCTTGTTCTCGCAGCGGCAGTTGTTGCCGAGTATCCGGCCGGTGAGCCGGCCATCGATCACCTCCAGCTCAGTACCGATCAGCTTGATCCCCAGGCGATCTGCGAAGGGACGCAGTACCAAGGCCGGCGAGGCAGAACACAGGGTTACTTCCGCGCCGGACGCAAGTTCGTCCGCGATGGATCGTAACCCGGATGGACGCATTAGCTTGGGCCAGATAAGGCGGCAGAATTCCTCACTTTTCTGACACACCCATTGGGTTTCCACTCCAGTCAGGAATGTGCTGATCAACTGAGCTTTGAGCTCATCACGCGATATGCCCTTGGCCACATATTTCAGGCTGGGTCGTACCAGCTTGAAGATCCTTCGCAGAAATTCACCGCGCCCAAAAGCGAACCGAAGAAAGGGAACGAAGCTGTCGTGACGGGTAAGGGTGCCATCGAAGTCGAACACCGACAGTACTCTTGCGCCCTTGGGATCTGCTCCAGGCATTCCGACGCTCACCCGTTCACCTCAGCCAAGCGGAAATTATGCTCACTGCCACCGATCTCGGCAGGCTTCACGCCGAGACATCTGGCGCGCTCCAGTATGTTGGTTGCCCATTTGAAGTGGGTGGCAGGTTCGCACATTGCGTCGTTGTGCTTGAACACTGCTGGCGCGCTCTGGTTGACGATCAGCTTGGCTGTATTGAGGTCCTCGATGCTGACACGAAGTGCGTCCTGAATGAGGCAGATCTGTGATGGGTGGATGGCTGTCTTGCCTACCAAACCATGGGAGATGTCCAACTCCAACTCTGCTTTCAGGATGCTCGGTGTCGCAAGCTGCTCGAACACCGGCGCGGTCAAGGAAAAGCCCTGCGCGCCCATGACGCCAGTCAGCATCGGAATGACGTAGCCCATCGGGGTGTCATAGAGTGTCCTGACCGGGTTGCGACGCAGGCCCAGGCAACCCATCAAGTCGTTGCCTCCGATGCGCAGCGCAATGATTCGTTGGTTTAGGTTCGCCTTGAGTGCATAACCGAGTTCTACCATTGCACCAGGGTTGTAAACGTCTGCGGTCTCGAGAGTTGGCATCAGCAGCAGATCGGGATTGCTGACAGCTGTCTCCCACGTACCGAGGCTCTTTAGCGTCAGCTTCGGCACGACGAAGCCATCCACGTGCTTCATCAAAGGCCAATCGTTCAGAACAGCGGCCATTCCCGAATCACGGGGACGAACAAAAAGAAGCGGCCCGGCTTCGGGGCGACCACCCTGAGCGTCAATCTGGAGGAGCAGCGTCTGCAGGTTCGCCAGCGCGTCCTCCACGTCAATCGCTGCAACCGCGTCTTCCAGACAGACGACGAGCGATCGGAGTTCGGGGAGTTTGGTACCGAAGACCATGTCCAGGATGTCGCTGCGGGTAGCGGGCATGTAGAGGGTCGCCCCGAGGGCGAACGGTGAAATCGCTTTCATCAGCTCGCGCTCCGGATGATGGTCACAGCACGGTACGGGCCCAGGCCGGAACCCATCTCTTCGACAGTAACGCCAGCACGCTCGGTCAAGTGCATCAGCAACTGCACGTCACTGTCGCTGCGGTCACGGATCAGGACATGATCAGGGACACGGCGAAGGACAGCCCGGGTAGCCTCGGCAATCCCCGGCTTCACGCGGTTCATGTTGGTGATGCCAAAGCGCGCTGCCAGATCCTCAACTACGCGCGCTGCCGCCCATTGGAGCTGCAGGCGCTCTTCCTCGGTCCAGGGGCTCGCTTGCTGCACTTCCCCCAAGGCGAGGCGCTCAATCTCTATTTGCTCAATGAACTCGCGGGTTACATCGTGCTCATGCAGATGGTCGTAGACAACACAACCATGCAGACCGCCCTGAGCCGGCCAGATAGAGCGCGAAACCAGACCGGATACTGTGGCACCCAGAATCCCCGAGGGGATGACCCAGTCCTCAGCCGAGGCTGCCAACCAAGCACGGCCGCAGGGGTCGGCCAGGACGACCAGGCGTGGGTCTGTCGGGAAGCGATTGTCTCTGCCCAGGGTCCGCTTGAGTTCGCCGGAAATGGCCCCTTTGCCGGTCCAGCCGTCGACGAAAACGATGTTCTCGGCACCGTGGAGACGGATGATCGCCTCCAGGGCGACCGTATCGATACCGCGGTCGCGGATGATGCTGACACCGTAGTGGTAGGTGTCGCGGCCCATTTCCACCAGGGCACGACGAAGAAGCACGCCCAACGGCAGCCCGGCGCGTACGAACGATATGACCGCGATACTCTGGCTGGTGCAGGCAGTATTCAAGGCGAGCGCCAGCGACTGCACGTCGGTGGCCATGCGTCTGCCGTTCTGGAGCAGCGCACGGGCATAGAGGCTCTTGTGTACCTGGGTTGGTGCATGCTCCATGCTGATCATCTCGGAATAGTGCTTTCGGTTCGTCTGGATCAGACGCTCCTTCTCCTGAATATCTGTCACCTCCATCTGCATGGGCTGCAGGAGGACATGTACATCGTCCGGGGCGTAGCTACCGCTGCCGACTGTGTTGAGGGAGGCGAGAAGATCACTCATGGATCAGTCCCTCCACTGCCTTTGCCAATTGGCTGCGGGCAGGCGTAGCCCACATATGGCACAGATCCATGAAGCCGAGGTCGGTGATGCTGTCGCCGAAGCCCAGCACTGGGCGTTCGCCATTCAAGGCAGTGTCCCGGCGAAGCCATGCCTGAACCGCCAGGCGCTTGGCGAGGCCGTTTGGCAGGAAGGCCAGGTTGTTGCCATTGCCATGGATGTGCATGCCTTCTAGCAGGCCTTGGGTCTGGACTTCAGTGAGGACCTTGGTCAGCACTGAGTCATCGGATTCGTTGTGTTTGGTTACAACGTAATGACATAGGCCTCCCTCCTCCACGACCCAGCCGCGGAGGGCGTAGCCGAGATTGGCGCCGATCTGCAGCGTAGTTTCACTTAGTGCCGGGAGCCGGTCCTGGAAGGCCCGAAGCACCTTGGCCATCTGGCCCTGCCAGTCCTGATCGAGCGAACCGTCCGGCTGAAGGATCACTCCGCCATGGGAGCAGATCGCTCCTTGGGTAAACGGCAGTTTCACTCGGCTATAGGCTTCAACGCTGCGGGCAGTAACCGGCACGACATCTGCACAAGCGAGCAGCCAATTGATGAATGTCTCTTGCACCGGGTTCATGTAGCCGTTGGGTTGGCCATGTACGTCCAGTGTGGCCGGTGTGCGCGGCGTGCCTTCCGGCATCTTGCGGGCGGTCTGGAATAGGGTGTCGTCGAGATCAACGAACACCAGCGGACGACGATTACTGCTCATCGACAATGACCTCCGCGCTCAGAGCTGCAATCAACTCGTCAGGCAGAGCCTGAGCAGGGGTTTCGGAGCAGACCAGCACCCGATCGAACTGGCCCGGCTTTACGTTGTAGATGAAGTTCGGTATGCCCAGGCCGTAGTTGTCGGAGAAACACAATGCGTGCCCGATGGCATTACCCAACGCGATGGGGGAGCGGGTTGTGGAGCTGAAGTGCACGTCAGCTCCCGCGTGCTCCAGTCGCTCGGCAAGAAGGAAGGGGCGCCATACGAATTCGCTGGTGCCGATTACGATGATTTTCTCGCCAGGCTTGACCTGCAGATCCGGGGCGAGGGTGTCATCGACTTGCCGTACCCCAAGGCGGCCCCAGTCATTCCGGAGCGACAACCGCCATTCACCGATGGAAACGGCGCCGACATCGGGCATGTCCGGCAGTGGCGCCGACGGATCCTCATGGAACTCGTAGGAGCCCTTCAGCAGCGAAACCGAAGATGCCGAGTCGCCGATGGACTTGGTAACGGCGCCAGCAGACCAGTCCGTCAGAACGCAGGTGACGACCCGTTCTATCTTGCTCAGGCCCGCGTCGACCAGGGCGCGATGAAGGTTGACAAAGGTTTTCCCGGTGGATGCTTCGTCGTCCACCAGTATCAGCGAACGGGTTTCGAGCATCATTTTCCGAACTTCGGGATCGATCGGCATGTGGATCAGGTGTGCGCTCGCGTGGCTGTGTTCTTCTTCGAAGCGGGTAAGCAGCGTGGTGCCGAGCGGATGACGTGTGCTAACCAGATAGATGGTGTCCGGGCGGGTGGCGCTGAGTGCGCGGTGCACACCGGCACCGAGGCCAACAGCGGTTTCGGCCATGCCGAAAACCAACACTGGGCCAGGAAGGTCTGTCGGGATTTTTGCGGCCAGACTTTCGAAGCTTGCTGCCATGGAGGACGGGCGAACCGGAATATGCCGCCCCAACACCTTGGAGACGAACAGGAAGGCGCGTTTGGGGTTACGGCGTTCGGCAAGGCCAAACAGAGCATCCGGAGGCAGGACAGCGTCTTCGACTTTGACTTCGAGCTCTCCGCGTTTCAACTGAGCTCGGATGGAGACGGGTACTACTTGGCGTTCCATATCTGTTTCCTTGGTTGGCGCAAGGCAGAGCACCTGGCGCCTAATCCCTGTGTCTCTAGTCGACACCTGTCTATGGATTTCTCGCCTCGATTCGCCATAGAAATTGCTGTGCCTCGCGGGAGATTTGGGATGTGGTGAAGGTCTGCCCTGAAGGGGGACGCCTGTGTGCGGATACGCCGCATGCGTCCAGGAATGCAAGGGAGAGACCTGCCTTCACCGCGAAATTCATGTTTTGGGCATCAGGGACAGTAGAGGTGACCATGCCAACCACCGTTCCGGATGCATCGAATAACGGACTTCCACTTGATCCCGGCTGGATCGGGGCGGTGAACTGTAGAAGGCTGGCGTCATTGTGGAGGCCGAACAGCGCTGAAACGCCGCCTTGCGTCACGTGCACCCCACCACCCGCGAGGCCTGCCAACGGGTACCCCATCGCGACGACCGGCTCTCCTAGGTCACAGCCCATGCCGTCGCGGAAGGTGACCTGCTTGAACGCTGGAGCGCCTTGGACGCGCAGCAACGCCAGATCGTTTCGGCGGTCCACTACAACCGGTTCAGCTCGATAGCGGCCCTCAAAGGAGGCGATGTGGATTTCCGGCATCTCCTCGATCACATGCGCACAGGTGAGAACGTGCGTCGGGGATACAGCAAAGCCCGTACCAGTGGCACTGGTCGAGTGGCCGGAGCTGGAAGAACCGGGGCGACGGTGTGGGTGGGCGTCGTCCAGGGTCAAACCAATCCGGCGGCCGAGGGCAGCCAAGCCGTATGCTGAGCCCTCAGCCAGGGCGCGGAACTTCCACTGCTGATTTCGGCAGTAGAATTCCCCGATGATGATGGCTGATTCGCCATTGTCGAGGAGGCTGATGCTGTAGTCGATCTGACCATCGATCTGAAGGCGCAGTGTACGAAGCTCGCTCACCGGACCGATTGCCGAGAAGGCGTAGACAACGACCAGAACGCGGTCGGCTCCAGACGGAAGCGCGGAGAGATTTAACTGGCAGCTGATCTTGTCCTGGCTACCACTCCACTCCATCCAGCCCTGATCAACTTGAAAAAGGGCTGCGTCCCCCTTCGGATGACGCTTGTCGTCAACCGGGAGAAGCGCTACTGCAGCATATTCCCCGAAGGCCGAGGTATTCGCGCATTCCAGCGTCCAGGAGCACTGCGGCGCTCCTAAAGCGGTGTTTGCGCCAGGCGCCAGTACCATCATCCCTGCATCGCTCCTTGGATCAGATTCCTTGCAAAGCAAGACAAATAGTAAGGCCCGATCAAATATCAGGCCTCCGCGGGAATCGCAATTGTGATCGCTTTGACTCTGACACCCGGTTGCCAGACGCCCTCTGGCTCCGGAAGGCCCAAGCGGCGGCAGGCAAAGATGCCTGGTAGGTTGATCCCCGTGTGGCGGGTGTAGCCAACACCCCCGGAATAGCGCGGGTTGATCTCCAGCAGGTGCGGGACACCCTTGGCGTCGTCCTTGGTTTGGACATTGATCAGTCCATCGCACTTGAAATGGGCTGCTGCTTTCAGCGCCAGATCTACTGCCACAGTGTCGCGCTCGAAGGTCTGATGCAGGCCCTGCTTGCGCCGCCCGACGAAAGCGACAGGTCTTCCTGCCTCACACACCATGTCGATCGAGCACTCGGTACCAGGAAAGTAAGGCATGACCAGCAGCGGCGCTCTTCCTGCGCAAGTGCTGTACGCTTGAAGGTAGGTTTCGAAGTTGATCTCCCGGTTGTCCGGATTGGCGAAGCAGCGGAAGGGGTCGCCCCCCTCTTTGAAGCGCCAAAATCCTTGACCGTAGATTCCGACAGCAGGTTTGACGCACACCTCACCTTGCGCGCGCAGCATTTCATAGGCCCTGGACAGCTCTTTGGCGCTATTGACGGTGATCGCCGGGACGCACGGGAGGTGCGCGCGCTCAGCCTCTGCAGTGAAATTGGTCTTGTCATCGACCAGGCGGAAGGTCTCCATCGAGACACCACCTGTGATCAGATCGAGGCCTGCTTCAACAAAGCGATGGCGTTGGGCTTCGAACACGCTCCCAGCTCGGCCAGCCAGGATGACCTTAATCCCGTGGGCCATGGCAGTGTCGAGAACCCAGTCAATACGCTCCTGGTTGTCCTTCGGCTCGGTCAAACTGACATCCGCATTCCCGGTAATCTCCTTTCGATTCTGGCGATGGGACGCAAAAATCTTAATTTGAGGCGGGAGAGCCTCACGCACGCCCAGAATGATGTCTCGCTGGCTAGCCTGTCCCTCAAGAAACCAGATCAAGTAAATGCCTTTTGAAAGTCGGACCTTGGTAGCCCAGAGGAATGAATTGTAAAGCGACGATTATGGGCGAACTGTATGTGTCAACTAAGGTCGTTTACGGCATCCACATGACGGTCTGAATGCGTTGCCTGCTTGGAGCGGCTGTAGGTCGTGGACAGTCTTGAAGGTCGCTGCTGCGGCGTGCTTGCAATTACATCCGCTCTTCTTTTCCCACCCCGGATTGGGTTGCGTTTGGACGAGCTGGAGATGCTCTTACGGCGACCAGGTCGATTTGTTGCGAGATGTCTAGAAGATGACAGGCCGGGGGTGGTCTTGAGTTGCCTTGTGCTTGGCACACTCCACGAAAATCTGCAGCTGGTAGCGCCTGCATTCGTTAGCGAGGAGTCCTCTGAGCCGGATATCCTCTTTTCCACAGGTTCGGACACTTCTGCCCAGTTGGAACGGCCGAGTGGGCTCGGTACGCGATGGCTAGAACTTCTCGGGCGCTCGCGATATACGCGCGCGGTCTACGTCCTGCGCGTGAGCTAACGACTGCGGATCGCGAGCCTCTTGCGGCAGGGGTAGGTGCTCCGGGGCGCGAGAGATCGATCCGCCGCGACGTTGCGTCATGCAGTGTTACTGGGGCTATACCATGCGATCGACTCCCAGGGCCTCAGCCGGAATGCACCCGGTTCAGCCGGTGAATCGGGATAGTTCGCGATCAGGCGCGTCCAGCGTCGTTCCTTTGGGTATTCAAAGTCTGATTCGCTGCCTGAGAAGTTGGCGACCACGAGCAGGCGTTTGTCTCCGAGACGGCGTTCGTATGCCCAGACAGGCGAGTCTCCTGGTGTGAGCAGCGTGTAATCCCCGTCGGCCACGATGTCGAGTTTGTGACGCAGTCCGATCAGCATGCGGTAGTGGTGCAGGATCGAATTCGGATCGCATCTGGCGGCTTCGACGTTGATCTCGCGATAGTTGTGCGCGATGTCGATCCAGGGCTCGGACGACGAAAAGCCCGCGTGCTTGCCGTCGCTCCACTGCATCGGCGTGCGCGCGTTGTCGCGCGACTTCTGCCGCAGGATCGCGAGCACAGTTTCATCCGCTACTCCTGCTTCGCGCAGCAGATTCCACGCATTGATGGATTCAACATCGCGATAGTCCTCGATCTGCGTGAAGCCGGGGCTGGTCATGCCGATCTCTTCACCCTGATAGACGTACGGCGTACCACGCATCAGATGCAATGTGGTCGCGAGCAGTTTGGCTGACTCTTTGTGGTAGCGCACATCATCGCCAAATCGTGAGACAGCCCGCGGCTGGTCGTGGTTGCACCAAAATACTGCGTTCCAGCCCCCACCAGCCAGCATCCCGATTTGCCACTCCGAAACGATAGCCTTGAGTGCACCGATGTCAGGTGCTGCGAGAGCCCATTTCTCGCCGTCGGGATAGTCGACTTTCAGGTGATGGAAGCTGAACGTCATTGACAGTTCGTGCCGTTCCGGGTGCGTGTAACAGATGCACTGTTCGATCGATGTCGATGACATTTCTCCGACGGTGAGCAGATTGCGGCCAGCGAAAACTTCCCGGTGCATTTCCTGGAGATATTCGTGAACACGCGGGCCGTCCGTATAGAAGGAGCGGCCGTCAGTCTCGTCGTCGGGAAGCCCGGATGTCTTTGAGATCAGGTTGATGACGTCGAGTCGGAAGCCATCAAGTCCGCACTCTGCCCAGTACCGCATCATCTCGAACACCTCGTGCCGGACTTGAGGGTTCTCCCAGTTCAGATCTGCCTGCGTGCGGTCAAAGAGATGGAGGTAGTACTGCCCGCTAGCTTCGTCGAACTCCCAGGCGGAGCCGCCAAACTTCGACTGCCAGCGGTTCGGTGCGTTGCGCCAGATGTAGTAATCGCGATAGGGGTTGTCGCGGCTTTTTCTCGATTCCTGGAACCAGCGGTGGTCGGTAGAGGTGTGATTGACCACGATGTCCATGATGATGCGTATGCTGTGGGCATGCGCTTCGGTTACCAGTCGCTCGAAATCAGCCATCGTGCCGTAGGCGGGATCGATCGCGTAGTAGTCGCTGATGTCATAGCCGTTGTCGCGTTGCGGAGAGGCGGACACCGGTGTGAGCCATAGGTAATCGATGCCCAGCCATTGTAGATAGTCGAGTTTTTCGATGATGCCGGTAAGGTCTCCGGTGGCAGAGCCAGCGGCTGAACGGAAGCTCTTCGGATAGATCTGGTAGACGACAGACTGCTTCCAGGACGCTTGCATGTCTTCTTCCTTGTTGGGGGCGGGACGGTGTGTGGCCGTCCCGGAATTGACGCGAGTGGTCAGGCAGGGGCGAGCGGTGGCATCGTTGCGCGGCGTTGTGCGCGGCGGCCGAGGATCCAGGTCAGCGTGAAGGGCACGACGATCGCGATCACCATACCGACCATGAAGACCGGGATGAACTTCGGAATGATCGAGATGAAGGCGGGCAGGCCGCCGACACCGATTGCTGAGGCGAGCACGTGGTTCAGCGTGATGAAGATCGCCGCGATCGCAGAGCCAGTGAGCGCCGCGTAGAACGGGAACTTGTGGCGCAGATTCACACCGAACATCGCTGGTTCGGTGATGCCGAAGTAGGCCGAGATTGCTGAGGTTGAAGCCATGCTCTTGTCGTTCGCATTCTTTGCCAGCACGAACATCGCAAGTGCTGCACTGCCTTGTGCAATGTTAGAGAGCGCGATCATTGGCCAGATCATCGTTCCTGCATTCGTCGAGATCAGCTGCAAGTCCACCGCGATGAACATGTGATGCATACCCGTAATGACGAGTGGGGCGTAGGTGGCGCCAAAGACTAGTGCGCCAAGCGCGGGGGCTACATCGAAAATGTGCACGATGCCTTCGGTGATCAGGAAGCCGATGTAGCGCGTGACCGGGCCGATGATCGCAAGCGCGAGGAGGCCGGTGATGACGATCGTGGTGATAGGGATCACCAGCAACTGGATTGCGTTCGGCACGCGCTTCTTGAGCCACATCTCGATATGGCTCATGACCCACGCGGCGACGAGCACTGGCAGGATCTGGCCCTGGTAGCCGACCTTCTCGATCTGGAACCAGCCGAGGATGTCGAACTCGGGCAGCTTGGCGCCGCCGAGGCCCGCGCGCGCTTGGCCGTAGTTCCACGCGTTGAGCAGATCCGGGTGCACCAGCAGCAGGCCGAGCACGATGCCGAGGATCTCGCTGCCACCGAAGCGCTTGGCGGCAGACCAGCCGACCAGCGCAGGTAGGAATACGAAGGACGTGTTAGCCATCATGTTGATGAGCGCCCACACACCATCGAGCTTCGGATATGCATCGAGCAGGCTCTTGCCCTCGATGAACATGTCCTTGGCGCCGATCAAGTTGTTGATGCCCATGAGCAGGCCGGCCACGATGATCGCCGGCAGGATGGGCATGAAGACATCGGAGAACACCTTCACGAGTTGCTGCAGCGGATTGAGCTTTTCCGCGCCGGCCGACTTCACGTCAGCGATGGTGGCCTTCTCCATCTTCGTGTGTTCGATGAGCGCTGCGTATACGCGCTCGACCTCGCCCGCACCGATCACGATCTGATAGACGCCTGCGTTCATGAATGCGCCCTTGACCAGCGGCACCTGCAGGATCTCCTCCTGGCGGATCTTCGATGGATCCTTCAGCGCCAGTCGCAATCGCGTCACGCAGTTCGCAGCCTGATTGATGTTTTCGCGTCCACCAATCAGTTCGACGATACGGGCTGCGATCTCGCGGTAGTCATGATTCATCTCCGGTCTCCTCGTGTGCACGGACCTAGTCCAACCAAGTTCCCCGGCTCGTCGATACGCGCTCGCTCAGATGAGCCAAGTTGGCAGAAGAGCGAATGCGCGTGGGCTGTGGCCCACAGGAGACTTGCAGTGCAGGCGGGTAGCCGTTAGCGCCGAGCGATGTCGGAAAAGCAGAATTTGTCGAGCCGATGGTGCGACTCGGTGTATGCGAACTGGCGATCGTCATAGAGGTCGGGAAGGCGCTTTACCACAATAACGTGATCCATCCCGTTCTGATCGAGGTATGGTCGTCGGCTGTTACTGGCTGCGCTTCGATCACATGCTGCGCGCAGCTCATCGTCCGGCCGAGGTCCTGTTCCATGTATTGATAGATCGAATTTGCGGCAATTCCACCGCCTCGCATGTGGTGTAGCGATTTGCTGCATAAAGCCCCATCAATTCGATCTCCAAGGGGACGCGGTCGAGGCGGTTGTTTTTCGACGACGGCAAAGAGGTCTGTGTGGATCCTGTAGATCTGCCGACACTGGGTCATCGGTTGCGGAGCTGGAATATATTCAGGGCGACTCAAAGCACCGAAATGTCAGAATCAGCTCGTAGGTGCCCAGCCGGCCTTGCTCAGCGCTTGCTGCAGAATTTCCACCATGACGTTGTCAAAGGCGACAAGACGGATTTCGCGGATTGTCTCGTGTGCAGCCAGCCCTTTGCGGCACTCTCGGACGGCAATTGTTGCCGCGGCATCATGTGGATAGCCGTAAATGCCGCAGCTAATTGCTGGAAACGCCAAGCTTGTAAGCTTGTGTTCATCAGCCAGTGCGATGCAGTGGCGATAGCACGAGCTGAGGAGCTCGGCCTCGCCGTGGAGCCCTCCGCGCCACACCGGGCCAACCGTGTGCAGCACAAAGCGTGCTGGCAGGCCGAAACCCGGGGTGATGCGTGCTTCGCCAGTCGGGCAGCCGCCCAGCTTGCGGCAATACGCAAGCAACTCGCGTCCGGCTGCGCGATGAATCGCGCCATCCACGCCACCACCACCGAGCAGCGTCGAATTGGCGGCGTTGACGATTGCATCGACGTGCAGCGTCGTGATGTCGCCGCGCCAGATGGATAGACGAACGGGGTCGCTCAAAGGGATCTCTCCGATTTCGTTGCGCCATTTGGGTTTGTGCTCGAAATTCGAGCAACGGGTATCAGTCTACGCAGCTTTCCAGCCACTCCCGGACTGCGTCGTTGTCGGGAAGGCGAAACCGGGCGTGTGAGGCGCCAGGGCCGACCTTGACTGAAATGCCCCCCAAGGCATTGACAGCCATGAAACCGTCTTCGTCGGTGATGTCATCGCCAAGGAAAATGGGCTTCCGTCCAGAGTAGGGTGCTGCGCTCATGAAGCGCGCCACCGCATAGCCTTTGCTTGCCTCGGCAGGCTTGATCTCGACCATGCCGCGCGCATGGAGGATCTTGATTCCGCTATCGGGTGGACAGACCGTGATGGCCGTCGCCGCGGCGGAGTCGCGTAGCTCTGGGTTGCGGTGAAAGTGCATGACCATCGACAGGCTCTTGCGTTCGAAACGCGTGCCGGGGTTCTGTTGGACCCAGGCCTCGCATGCGGCCTGCGCCACTGCAAGGCTGGCCGGCGCGATAACACGGTCGTGTTCAGCCTCAGGGCTGATCCGCCATTCGGCGCCATGCTCGCCAGCGATGGCAAGGCGCATCGGATCGAAAAGATCGTCGACCGCTGCGATCGAGCGTCCGCTGATGATGGCGATTGCGCCGGAAGTACGCTCCTGCAGCTCTGAAATCAGTGTTCGTAGGCCATCATCGACGACCGGGCGGTGGATGTCGGGCGCGTCGAAGGGGACAAGTGTGCCATCGAAATCGAGGAAAAAGGCTGCACGCGTGGCATCGATTCTTTGGGGGGCCTGTGTGGGCACGAAAACCTCCTGATAGGCGGGCCTGGAAAATCATTTCCGACGGTTCGGCCTCGTCGGGTGTTGAATTGAATGTTTGCGCAGGAGCAAAGATGTTGTTTCAATACATCTTTATCCTCCCCCGTCCGAACCCGGATTCATTTAATTTTTCCAACCTCGACCGGAAATCAAACAAATGGCCTGCTCCGACGAAGCAATCACCGAAGACAAGATTTACGAATTCGATGCACGTGGCATCTCTTGCCGTGTGCGCCACGCTGCTATTTTTGGCGCGCTTGAGAGCCTCTCCGATGGTGAGGTGATGCGCTTTGCCAACGACCACGACCCGCTGCCGCTCCTGCAGCAGATCAGTCATCGCTATGGTCCGCAAGTGCAGGTTAACTACGTGTCGCGCGAGCCTGGCAACATCGTCATCGACTTCCGCATCAGCCTTGAGGCACTGACGCCTGAAATGCGTGAGGCCGCAGGTGGCGGCGGCGGTTGTGGTGGCGGTGGTGGTAGCGGCTGCTGCTCGCACTGATCGCCGAACGTCTTACGGGACTTCTTGGCCGGCTCCCGCGGAAAGAATCGCATACCAGCTTTCCGCGTCGAGCCGACAATCCAGCGCTGCAACCGCCTCACGTACCACTTCGATCCGCCGCGACCCGGTGATCGGCAACGGTTTGACGGGGTGCCGAAGCAGCCAAGCATAGATTACCGTTGTTGGCGCCACAGCGTGGCGCCGCGCAACGTCCTCGATCGCGGCGCGCGTCCTGCGCGCCTGCACATCCTCTGAAGAAAACAACCTTCCGCCGCTAAGCGGTGACCAGATCATGGGCCGTACCTCAAGGTCTTGGCATTGATCGAGCGTCCCGTCGTGCAACGGAGCGTGATGCAAGGGCGACAGTTCAATCTGGTTGGTCGCCAGCCGAAAGTGACGATTCAATAGCGCAAATTGCGTCGGCGTGAAGTTTGAGACGCCAAAATGCTGGACCTTGCCGGTTGCACGTAGTTCCGAGAATGTTGCCGCCAGTTCGCTCGCATCCATGAGGAAGTCCGGTCGATGGATCAGCAGCAGATCGACGTATTCGCAGCGCAGCGCGGAGAGCGAATGCTCCACCGAGGCAATGACGTGAGCCCGCGAACTGTCGTATGACTTGATTGCATGCAGTGGTCGCGCATCAGAAATCAGCTTGATGCCGCACTTGGTGATGATCTGGATGCGATTACGCAGTCCGGGTGCCGCAGCGAGCGCCTCACCGAACAGTGCTTCGACGCCATAGTTTCCGTAGATGTCGGCGTGATCGAAGCTTGTGACGCCGAGGTCGATACACTGTTCGATCCAAGCGCGGCGTTTGGCGAGCGACAGATTCCATTCCGCCATACGCCAAGCGCCAGCGACGATCTGCGAGAGCTGCGGACCTTCGGAGGTGGTGCGGACCAGTGTCGATGCGGTCTTGTCCATCTTGGCTCCTCGGAGTAATCGGACGAGGCGATCACCGTCCGACGCCAGGGGCACACAAGCAGGGGGTGTTTATTTAAGCTGTTTAGCGTGCCGGCGTGCAAAGCGCCAGTTCATCAGATGAAGGTCTGTGATGTCAGGGCGTAGAGCCGACTACGTCAGAGATGGTCCGACGATGTTGGGAAAATGGGCTGGCGGGGAGCGGTTGAGCCCAGTGCCTTACTTGGTTTGAGGCGCGGCGTGGGGTTCTGCCGCGGCCTCGGCGGCCGCTCGCTTCATTTTCTCGATCAGGGGCGCAATGCGCGCCGACATGATGCTCTGGGTCCTGGCCATGACGAGCGGCATTTTCTCGATGAGCGCCTTGCCTGCGGGTGTGCGGTAGAACTCGACAAACGCATCGACCTCTTCCTGCGTGAAGGTTTCCGTATAGACCTGCACATACATTGGACCGAGCACGTCCCACGATAGCTCTTCACGCATAAGTGCCAGAAATTTCTGCTGGAAGCGCGCCATTGCCTCCTGCCGCTTGGGTGTGAGCTGCTTGTCGCCAATGGCCTCCGCCATGGCAATTCGCATTGTTGGCTGTATCAGGGCTGGCATTTCCTCAACCAGGAGTTTCGTCCTGGTTACTTCGAGCAGCGTCTCGATCGAAGCAGTGCTGGGCGGTGTCGCGTGGCCAATGGCGGTGACAAAGCCGAAGGTGACAGCGACAAGCGGTTTCCGGAAATTCATTGATCCTCCTGGCATGGGAACGCTGCAAGAACAGGAGAGTCGCACGATTCGGCGCCGCTCCGCACGACGATTTTGGTCGTCGCACGTCGCGGATGCCTGGGCCGAACTTCGTCAAGGCAGGGGAAAAAGGGAGAACTGTCGTAGCTCCGATTCTCGCGATGTCCGGGCTGCATTGGCCGAAGCCCGAAATCGAGGCGAGCGCTACGGCCGTTGGTAAGTGCCGTGTGAACATCACTGCTTCGAAATCGGGTCGTGCAGCCGAAGTGCCACCTTACGAGCCTAGGCGAGTCTGGAAGACTAAGCCTGCGTGCTCGCGCAGTGCGTGGAAGCGGATGTCTTTGAAGCGCTCAGTCGCAACCTGAAGCTCTGCGCTGTGACTTGCCAGAAAGGTTGGCGCTTCGACGACGTCATACGCAATGCGGTTGGTGTTCGCATCGATGAAGCGCTTGAGTTCGCGTGGATCTTCGCAGGTCACCCAGCGCGCGAGGCGATAGTTCGTCCCTCCAAGCCGAGCTTCCACGCCGTATTCGGTCTTGAGCCGATGCTGTACGACTTCGAATTGCAGTGTACCGACCGCGCCCAGCAGCAGCATCGAACCTGCGTGTGGGCGAAAGACTTGGATCGCACCTTCTTCGCCAAGCTGTGCTAGTCCAGTACGAAGTTGCTTGGTACGAAGCGGGTCTGCCACTTCGACAGTCTGAAAGAGTTCTGGCGCGAAGAAGGGCAGGCCAGTGAACTGCAGGGTTTCGCCTTCGGTCAACGTGTCACCCAGCTGCAGGAGCCCGTGGTTTGGAATGCCGATGATGTCGCCCGGGAAGGCCTCGTCGACGATCTCGCGGCTCTGCGAGAGAAAGCTCACCACATTGTTCGTCCGCAGTTCCTTGCCGTTGCGCGAGATCTTCAGGCGCATGCCGCGTTCGAAGCGGCCCGAACAGACGCGCACGAAGGCAACGCGGTCGCGATGTGCCGGGTCCATGTTGGCCTGGATCTTGAAAACCACGCCCGAGAATTTTGGCTCGGCTGTCTCGACCTCGCGCTGGATCGCCACGCGCTTGCCCGGTGCAGGCGCCATGTCGACGAGTGCGTCGAGCACTTCCTGCACGCCGAAGTTGTTGATTGCGGAACCGAAGAACACTGGCGTCTGCTTGCCGGTGAGAAAGGCCTCGCGGTCGAAAGCCGGGGCTGCGATCTCGACCAGTTCGATGTCGTGTTTTGCGTGTTCCCACCGCGCATCGAAGCGTTCGGCAATCTCCGGATTGTCCCGGCTGGCAATCGTCTCTTCGTCGTCCTCCGCCATACGCTCGGCGCCAGCGCGGAACACGCGCATGCGGTCGGCTGCGATGTCGAATACACCGGCGAAACCCTTCCCCATGCCCACCGGCCAAGTGAAGGGCACGGCCGGCATGCCGAGCGTGCGCTCGATCTCGTCGATCAACGCGAGCGGCTCCTGAACCTCGCGGTCGAATTTATTGATGAAGGTGATGATCGGGGTGTTGCGCGCGCGGCAAACCTCAAGTAAGCGCAGCGTTTGCGATTCCACGCCGTTGGCGCCGTCGATCACCATTAGTGCCGCATCCACTGCTGTCAACACGCGGTAAGTGTCTTCCGAGAAGTCCTGGTGGCCAGGTGTGTCGAGCAGGTTGATGACGCAGTCGCGATATTCCATCTGCATGACGGAGGACGCGACCGAAATGCCACGCTGTTTTTCGATCTCCATCCAGTCGGAGGTCGCATGGCGGCTTGCTTTGCGCGCCTTGACCGAGCCTGCGATGTGGATCGCGCCTGCGAAAAGCAGCAGCTTTTCGGTAAGCGTGGTCTTGCCAGCGTCGGGGTGAGAAATGATTGCAAAGGTGCGACGTCGCGCGACTTCCTGCGCGATCGGGGAGGCGTCAGACATGGTGTGGGGCCCGGTGCCGGATCGTTGCCGGACAAAAGACGTAAAGCCTTGAATTGTCGCATGTTTTGTTCGGCTTTCGCGAGATTTTTCGTGGGGTGCCTGAAACGGGAAGAGAGACTCGGAGGAGCGAGGCATATGTGAGGGATCTCCGTCCTTTGACGTACGTCCTTGGTACAGGTCAAGCCGTACACCTAAGACAATCCGAAGAATTGGAAGACAAATCCTTAGGCGGATCAGACAGATGTCTTCCAAGCCATCCCACAGCAAGCCCGCCGCAAACAGTGCTTCCCATGCGGCCCATGAGCAGACTCTCTACGAAGTGCGGCACAAGGTGTACCCACGTGCCGTGAGCGGGGTGTTTGCACGCTGGCGCTGGATCATGGTGTGGGCTACTCAGCTGGTGTTCTATGGACTGTGCTGGTTGCCGTGGAACGAACGGCAGGCGGTGCTGTTCCACCTGACAGAGCGGAAGTTCTATCTCTTTGACTGGATCTTTTGGCCGCAGGACGTGTTCTACCTTGCCGTCCTGCTGATCATCAGCGCGTATTCACTGTTCCTGTTTACCGCGGTGGCTGGCCGATTGTGGTGCGGATATGCCTGTCCGCAAACCGTTTACACGGAGATCTTCCTCTGGATTGAGCGCAAGATCGAAGGCGACCACCTGCGCCGACAGAAGCTCGATGCCGAGTCGATAGGGCCACACAAGCTCACGGTGCGGGGCGCCAAGTACATTGCCTGGAGTGTCGTGGGGCTGTGGACGGGCATCACTTTTGTTGGTTACTTCTCGCCGATTCGCGAGCTGATCCCGAATCTGCTCACGTTCAGGCTTGGCGGATGGGAAACCTTCTGGATCATCTTCTACGGTGGTTTCACATGCCTGATGGCGGGTTTCATGCGCGAGCAGGTCTGCAAGTACATGTGCCCGTATGCGCGCTTCCAGGGCGTGATGTTTGACCCGGACACGCTGGTCATCACCTACGACGCCGAACGCGGCGAACCGCGGGGTGCGAAGCGGAAGAAGGCCAGCAGTGAGAAGCTTGGCGATTGTGTCGACTGCGGAATCTGCGTGCAGGTCTGCCCGACGGGCATCGACATACGCAAGGGGCTGCAATACGAGTGCATTGGCTGTGCCGCCTGCATTGATGCCTGCGATCAGGTCATGGACAAGATGAAAATGTCGCGCGGCTTGATTCGCTACGCTACCGAAAATGCGCTGGCCCATCACTGGGACATGCGCGACGTGTTGCGCCACATCGTGCGGCCGCGCGTGCTCATTTACTCGGCCGTTCTGTGGGCGATCATCATTGCGGCCGGCTGGTCACTCGCACATCGCGAGACGCTGCGCGTCGATGTGATCCGCGATCGGGCGATCCTGGCTCGTGAGGTGGAAGGCGGGCTGATCGAAAACGTCTACACGCTGCAGTTCATGAACATGGCAGAGGAAACACGACGGGTTACGGTCGCTATCGAGGGGCTCAATGGCATCCGGATCGACGGTATGGCGACGTTCGATTTGGGGCCGGCAGCCAATGTCAGTCACCCGATACGCGTGCGCGTGCCGGTCGATGATATCGAGCGCGGCTCGCACAAGATCCAGTTCGACATCCGCACGGACGGTACCAAGGATCAGCGCTTGCGGGAAAAGACAACCTTTATCGTGCCCTGAGGGGGTACCGATCCAGTCATTCGGCAATGTTCTTACGAGCGAGGAGGGGCAAAACATGGCAATGGAAATTCTGTTTGGCTCGGATATCGGCTTGCTGAGCCTGTTTACGATCGCGTTTGTCTGCGCCATGGCGTTCTATATGTGGCGCTTCGTCCAGCGCCACATCAGGGAAGAGGAAACGCTCGATCACTGACTGCCATCGTTGTGGGAGCGGGCCCGCGCGGTTTTCTGCGCGGGCTTTTTTTTGCTCATGCTGTTGCGGGAAGGTGAAAACGACGCCGTCGATTCCATATCCGAGGAGTGGCCATGCCGGAACCGACTACGAGGCCGGATGGTCCGAGAACCAACAAGAGGAAAGGCCAAATATGGAACTCGTCTGTCCGCATTGCGGTACAACCAATCGCATCCCCGACGCACGTCTCGCCGACGGGCCCGGTTGCGGAAAGTGCAAGGAGCCGCTGTTGTTCGGCAAACCGGTGGTCGTCGGCGATGAGAATTTTGATGCCTTGGCGGTAAGCGGACTGCCTGTGCTTGTCGACTTCTGGGCAGCCTGGTGCGGCCCTTGCCGGATGATGGCGCCACAGTTTGAAGCTGCCGCACGGGAGCTTGCCGGAGAAGCGGTAACGGCCAAGGTCGATACCGAGGCGAACCCGACGCTGGCAAGCCGCTTCGGTATTCGTAGCATTCCCACGCTCTTGCTGGTCAGGAATGGACACGAAGTGGCACGCGTATCGGGTGTGCAGGCTGCGGCTGACATCGTGCACTGGACCCGGCAGGTCGCTGTGACCTGAAATACAGCACGCGCCATACGCGCAGATTGACCAGCGTTCAGCCCGCCGATAGCGGGCTGCTGGCGCTGCTCCCCCGGAGGATTCGATGCCGAGCAAAGGGCCGGAAGCCGATTCAGCGGTGCGGGCAGGACGCCATGACGACCCTGGACCACGGCAGGGGTTCGAAGCGGATGCCAAACGGCCGGTTTCCGGCCAGGGGCGTTTCGGCCTTCGTGGCGGAAAGAGGGCTGGTACGCGCAGCTTGTGCTGGCAACTGCCGTTGCACTGGATCACGGCGCTTGGATCGAGTCTTCTGCTGCTCTCCGCCGTTTCGGTACTAGGTTGGGCTGCGTACCGTGGATCCCAGCGGGCGTTGCTCGTAGTGACCGATGAGTCAGTCTCCCACGTTTCCCAGAACCTTGAGCAACGGCTCCAGCGGGTGCTGGAACCGGCGGACAATCAACTGCGGCTACTTACCTATTCACAGCTAGGAACAGCCCGTTCGCTGGATACACGGCTTAAGGTTCTGCCCGAAATTGCCGAGGCACTCGATGGCAATGCGCTGATCGACGCCCTCTATGCGGGCTATCCAAGCGGGGAATTCATTCTCTTCAGGCCGCTGCGTGGCGATGCGGCAAGGCAGCGCTTCAAGGCACCGTCCGAGGCAGTGACTCTAGTGCAGACGATCTCGTTGGTTGGCGGCGGCGGTGGCATGAGAGGCGAGTTCCGGTTCTACGATCGACAGCGGCGCCTCATCACTACACGCTACGAACCCGACTATCACTACGATCCGCGTACCCGTCCGTGGTTTCGCAGCGCTCTTGTGAACGAAGGAATGGTGCTGACCGAACCCTATGTCTTCTTCACAACGAGGGTTGTGGGCACCACGCTTGCTCGCCGCAGCGCCAGCCGCGAGGCGGTGATCGGCATGGATGCGACACTTGAGACATTGGTCAGCCAGCTCGGGAAGTTGCGGGTGACACCATCGACGGAGATCGCGCTCGTCGATGCGGGAGAACGTGTGCTCGCATATAGCGATGCCTCAAAGGTAGTCGTTCGTCTGCAAAGCGGGAACGTGCGTTTGGCACAGCTTGCGGAGCTTGGAGTGCCGCCGCTGGTGCGAGCAGCCGCGGCGTCGCCGCTCGAAGGTGGTAGTTCCATTTCGGTTTCTGTTGGCGGACGTGACTGGCGTGTGCTGTCGCGGCGCATGAGCGGGACGGATCGCTATCCGTTGCGCATCGTCATGGCGATTCCGGAGGATGAGCTCTTTGGCCGGGCGCGCGAGATACTGCGCCATCAAGTACTGCTGGCACTCGTGGTGCTCCTGCTGTCACTGCCTTTCGGGTGGTGGCTTACACAACGCCTGACTCGGCCCCTGCAGCGGTTGGTCGACGACGCCAAGGCGGTGGAGGGTTTCGACTTTACGCCGCGTCCGCCAGTGCGCTCACACATTGCGGAAGTCGATCGTCTTGGGCGTGCTACCCATCGCATGAGCACGACAATTTCCACCTTTCTGGACACCAGCATCGCGCTTGGTTCGGAACGGCGTATCGAGCGCGTCCTCGATACCGTGCTCCGCAATGCGCTCAATGCGCTGGGCGCACAAGCCGGTGCGGTGTACTTCATAGAAGGTGCTGTGCTTGAGCGTGCCTATGCCGAGACGCTTTCTGGCGGAGCGCCATTTCCCGAGCGATACGATTGGGATACGGATATCGAAGCGCCTGCGGTGCAGGCGTGGCGCAGGCGGGATTTGGTTGCCGGGCGAGACGGGGAGGCTGCCGTGGCGCTCGAAACGCGTGACGGCGCGCTTGTCGGGGTGATGCTGATGCAGCTCGATCCGGCCCAGCCGCTACGCATTTCAGGCTCGCGGCCTGATCCGCGTGCGGGGTTCATTCGTGCGCTGTCGGCGCAGGCCGCTGTAGCAATCGAGACGCGCAAACTGCTCGAGCAACAAAAGGCCCTGCTCGAATCCTTCATTCGCTTGGTAGCGGCCGCGATCGATGCCAAGTCGCATTACACGGGTGGGCATTGCCAGCGTGTGCCTGAACTCGCCAAGTTGCTCGCCAATGCAGCGCATGATGCGAAAACAGGTGCCTTTGCGGCGTTCTACCTCTCGGAAGAAGACCGCGAAGCACTGCATATCGGAGCCTGGTTGCACGATTGCGGCAAGGTCACGACACCCGAGCATGTGGTCGACAAGGCTACGAAGCTCGAAACGATTTGCGACCGCATCCATGAGGTGCGCATGCGCTTCGAGGTGCTCAAGCGCGATGCCGAAATCGCTTCGCTGCGCGCGATCATGGGTGGCGCCGATGCAGCCTGCCGTGAGGCGGAACTGGCACGGGAACTGCGCGAGCTGGATGAAGACTTTGCCTTTGTCGCTGAATGCAACCTTGGGGGTGAGTCGATGGATCCAGCGAGGATTGACCGTCTACGGGCGATTGCAGGACGAACCTGGACGCGGACGCTCGACGACACGTTGGGTGTTTCCTGGAATGAGCGCCAGCGGCGCTCAGTGGTCGCGCTGCCTGTTACCGAACAACTGCTCGCCGACAAGCCTGAACACCGGATTGAGCGACCGGCAAGCGAGCGTTTCGATGAACACAACGAATGGGGCTTCCGCATGGATGTGCCAGAGCTCAAGGCGAATCTTGGTGAGCTCTACAATCTGTCCGTTCCGCGCGGGACATTGACACTCGAAGACCGCTACATCATCAACCACCATATCATTCAGACCATTGTCATGCTCGACACGTTGCCGTTCCCGCATGAACTGGCGAACGTGCCGGAGATCGCAGGCGGGCATCACGAGCGGATGGACGGAAAGGGCTACCCGAAGCGGCTCAAGGGAGAGCAGATGAGCGTGTTGGCCCGTGTCATGGCCATTGCTGATGTCTTTGAAGCGTTGACGGCGAGTGATCGGCCGTACAAACGCCCGAACACGCTTTCCCAAGCGGTGATGCTGATGGCAACGATGGTTGCGGGCCAGCATCTCGACCGCGAACTGTTTCGGCTATTCCTTGAAAGTGGTGCCTACAGGGTCTACGGCGAGCGCTATCTATCAAGTGAACAGTGCGATCATGTGGACCTCGCAGCCGCGTTCGCCGTGGCTGGAGGATGAAACATGACAGGAGCATTGATTCCATGAGCGAAGAGCAATTTCGACTGAACATCACGCAGCAGAGCGACTACCGTTTCCTCGTTGAGTTTGCGGATACCTCGATCCCCGCACTCGTGACCGACGAAGGTGCGCCCATTGGCGGTGGAGCGGGTCCGGATCCGGCGCGCATGCTCGCGACAGCGATCGGCAACTGCTTAGCGGCAAGCCTGTTGTTTGCCTTGCGCAAGTTCAAGAATCAGCCGGAGCCGATTGGTGCCACGGTCGACGTAACGCTGGCACGCAACGAGGCCAAGCGCCTGCGCATTGGTAACGTCGCGGTAGCGCTCTCGCTTGGGAAGGCGGAGGTGGAACTCGAACAACTGGAACGTGTGCTTGCGCAGTTCGAAGATTTTTGTACCGTCACGGCAAGTGTTCGTGGCGGTATTCCGGTGGAAGTGAGTGTTGTCGACAGCACCGGCAAGCGACTCAAGTGATGCAGTGGGTTTTCCCCAGAAACTGGGGGCCATGCTGTGGACGAGTGTGTGACAGCTAGTCCAACTGACTGATCTGGCAGGAAAAACCCTCGCTGCTCAAAATATGGGCAGCGAGGGTTTTTTGCTTCATGGCACTCGGATCTCGGCTGCCGACAATGTGGTGGTTTTCCCCAGGAGTTGGGGATCAGCTTGTGGACGAGTCCGTGAATTGTTCTCCAAGTCGATGATTTTGCGGTGAAAATGCGTTCTGCTCAAAAAAAGGCAGCGCCGCTGTTGTGCTAGGCGTGATTGTCCACCGCCATCTTCGCCTCGGCAAAATCACAGGGTTTTCCCCAGTTTCTGGGGATCAGCCTGTGGAGCGTTTCGTTATGGATTAGGCAACTGATTGATCCATCGAGAGAATTTCCGGTTGCCCGAAAATTGGGCAGCCCATTGGGGTTTGCCTTCCCCGCTCTATGACGGCGAGATACCTCGGGCTGCCTCGTGGAGCTTGAAATCGCGCACGGCTGTATTGAGCGTGGGAAACAGATCGATTCGTTCTCGCTCGAATGTCACGCTTCGCCGACGCGTCAGCGCGGTCAGTTCCTCGATCCGCCCGGCGAGTACCAACTGGATACCCTGCGAACGCAGGTTGCGGCCAAGTTCGAACAGAATGGTGAGTCCGGTAACGTCGATGCGTGAGATGGGGAGCATATCCAGCACAACCCAGCGAAGTCCGTCGACGTGGCTCACATATGTCTGTACCTGTTGCTTGAAGTGTGGTGCGTTGAAGAAGACGAGCGGGGCATCGAAGCGTAACGCGATGAGTCCGGGTTGCATTGAAACGGCTTCTTCGGTACTGACTGGACGCCAGCCGGACTGGCCCGCGGTGCGGGCGAGCGGCACGAGTTCCGGGCGTGCGGTCAGGCGGATGAAGCGCAGCAGTGCGAGTAGTACCGCAAAGAGAATTGCGTTGATCACGCCCACGAGAAGCACCCCGAGCAGGGTCACGATCGCTAGCACGAACTCGCTCTTCGAAATACGGAGTAGCCAGCGTAGGGTGGCCAGATCGATCAGCGAGAGGCCCGCGAAAACCAGTACTGCACCCAAGCCTGCGATCGGAACGTAGGCGAGCGGCGTGGTCAGGAAGAGAAGTGTCGCGGCGACGGCGGTCGCGCAGACGATACCCGCTAGCTGAGTTCGTCCACCCGCGGCGTCATTGGTGGCTGTTCGCGAATCGGCGCCACTGATCGCAAACCCGCCAAGCAGTGCGGAACCGATGTTGGCCGCACCCAGTGCAGCGAGCTCGCGGTCGGTGTCGACATCGTAGCCATTCTTGGCTGCAAAGCTGCGTGTGGTCAGCGTTGCGCTGGAAAAACTAACAAGTGCGATACCGCCAGCGGAGAAGACGAGTTGCGCGATGTCCGGCAGACGAAGATCTGGCCAGACGAGCCTCGGGAGCCCTGCAGGGACTGTCCCGACCACTGCGACGCCAAGGTCCTGCAGTCTGAACACCACGACAAGTGCTGTTGCCGCGAGCATGGAGACCAGCACTGCAGGTAGTTTCCTCACGTACCGCTGCGCAAGCAGGTAGATGGCAAGGGTGGCTAACGCGACAGCGAGTGTTGGCCAGTGGGTTTGCGGGAGGCGTCGCGCGATCTCGAAGATCTGTTCGATGAAGTCATCCGACTGCAGCGAGAAGCCCAGCATTTTTCCGACCTGTCCGAACATGATCGAGAACGCGATGCCGTTGAGGAATCCCGAGAGAATCGGGCGTGAGAGAAAGTCGGCGAGCACGCCAAGGCTCAATCGGCTGGCGACGACGCAAAAAAGCCCTGTGAGAAAGGTCAGTGCGATTGAATACGCGGCGTAGGTGTCCGGATCGCCGTGGGCCAGTGGACCCAGCGTAGCGGCGATAAGTGTGCAGGTGGCGGCGTCGGGCCCAACCATCAGTTGCTTCGAACTGCCGAACATCGCATACGCCACCATGGCGAGAATCGTCGAGTACAGGCCCACGACCGGCGAGAAGCCGGCAAGCTGCGCATAGGCAATACCCACAGGCACAGCAACCGCGGCGACTGAAATTCCAGCTCTTACGTCATGGCGTAGATCTTCCCGCTGGTAGGTGGTGAGCATGGCGAGCCCTGGCGCGAACTGATGTAATCGCGCGACGACGCGCCGTCGCCCGTCGGCGCCCATCTCCATCAGGTAGCGCAACTTCGGGTGGGCCATCGGGTGTTCCTGTGTTGGGGCTGCGTTGTTCTTGCAGTGTAAGGCGGTGGGCTGGTCTGGTGCGCGCAAGGAGTCCCTGATGGTGCGGTTTTCCCCAGGAACTGGGGACGAGCCTGTGGGCGAACACGTGAATAGTTGGCTATGCCGCTGATCCATAAAGGGAAAATCCGCTTGCCCAAAAATTGAGCAAGCGGGTTCTGCGCGCGCGGTATGCAAGTGTGGCCCTAAGGGTTGTCGAGCCGCACGTGGGGCACGGGGCCAGTGTCAGGTCTCGGCAGGCGGTGTGGCGCGGATGCGGCGGAACAGGAAACGGGCCGGATCGATCCGCTCGGCCAGCGAATGTGCGAGAGGGGAAGCATCGCCGTTTATCTGGCTTGCCAGATGTTCGCCAAGCAGCGAACACCAAACGAGCCCGCGCGCGCCGAAACCAGTCATGACATGCAGACCCGGATGGCGTGGCAGCGTGGTAGCGTCATGGCCCTTGGTTGAAACTTGGGAAGGCAGTTCGCCAACCATCGGGATACGGTCGAGCGACATCGGGCGCTGACTGACTCGGCCGCTGAGGTTCTCGGTCGGATAGTTGCGCGCAAAGCCTGGAAGCATGCGGTCTAGACGGTCGAGATTTTCAAGATGGTCGCCAAGGCGCAGGTGTGTCGACGCGTCGTCTGCGAAGAACGTAGCTCCGACGGAGGTGATGCCGTCGATCGGCGGAGTGGCGTAGCCCGATCCGCATACGACGACTTTCAAGCCAGTGGCGGCCCCTGCAATAAGGTGGCTGACTTGGCCGCGAGCACTTCTGAGCGGTAACCATGTCGCGAGTCCAAGCCGGGCTGCGTCAGCCGCATTCGCAAGTATGACAACCGGGGCTTCGGCGATGACCTCACCTTGATCACCCACTGCACGCCAGACGCCAGCAACCTTTTGCAGTCGGGCGACGTGTTGGCCGTAGTTTCCGGTAATCCTGCCCGGATGGCGTGCAAGGTTAGCCAAGCAAAGGCTCGGTGGATTGACCCAGCCGCCCTTGGGGAAGAACCAGCCTCCGAAGGCCGTCGTGTGTCCAGCAATCTTGCTGGCCTCCTCGCGTGTGACGTAGCGCAGGAAGCTCTCAGGCGTACGGAGCGTGCGCACGATATTGTGCTGCTTGGCCTCGTGTTCGGCGTTGCGCGCAAGATGCAGCAGCCCGCAAGGGGACCAACGGACGCCGAGTTCTTCTTCGCGCAAGGCGTGGAGATGGCGTGACCCATACAGGAAACCGGCTCGTGTAAGCCGAAATAGCCGCCCATCGTCGGCCGCTGGCAATGGGCGGAATGCCCCGGCGATGTTGCCGGAGGCACCCTGGGCTGGGTGCCTCCCTGCTTCAATGATTTGTACCTGCCAGTCGCGAGCGGCGAGTCGCTCTGCAATCGAGGTGCCGGCGAGGCCCGCGCCGATCACCAAGGCGCGACGGTCTTTTTGGGGCTGCCTGCGCTGCACGGCGGTCGAAGCCATTCCGCGCAGCATTTCGCGCTTTCCACCGTAGCCCGGTTGCTTGTCGGTAAGGAATCCCGCTTGGGCTAGGCTGGCCCGCACGTAGCCCGACACCGACCATGTCGCAATGTGGGTACCGCTGTGCGACATGGTCGCAAGAAGCCGGAGTACGGTGGGCGACCACATGTCAGGGTTCTTGCCGGGCGCGAAACCGTCGAGAAAAATCGCATCCACCTGCGTCTGCAGTTCGCCCAACATGGTTGCCGCATCGCCGAAGAGCACTGTCAGCGTGACGCGGTCTCCGTCGAAGTGCATGCGATGGAAACCCGGCAGTGGCAGCGGCCAGTTGGCGCAGAGCTTTGCCGAAAGATCGGTGGGTGCGCCCGATTGGGCGTGCGCCGCTTCCAGATCCCGGGCCAGGAATGGATGCTTTTCGACCGAGATGAAGTGCAGTCGGTGCGAGCGCTGGCTGTCGGAACGCCATGCTTCCCACACTGCAAGAAAGTTATGGCCAAGGCCGAAACCCGTTTCGAGCACCACATGCTCGTCACGTTTGCGCCATGCTTCTGGCATGCCGCAGCCACCCAGAAAGACATGCCGCGCCTGGCCCATTGCGCCGGCTGTTGGATGATAGACATCGCCGTAGCTCACCGAGTACGGCGTGTTGTCGTTGTCGAACTGAAGATGCGCGGGCTCTAGCGTCTGGTAGGCTGTACTCACTTCTTGCTTATCTCTGTCAAGCGCCCACGCAATCGCGTTCTTATTCCGGACGCATTTGGGGGAAGAGGATCACGTCGCGGATCGCGGGGCTGTCGGTCAGCAACATCACTAGTCGATCGATGCCGACACCGCAACCGCCTGTAGGCGGCAAGCCGTATTCCAGCGCACGGACGTAGTCAGCATCGTAGTACATCGCCTCTTCGTCGCCGGCTTCCTTGGCCTTGACCTGCGCGAGAAAACGTTCGGCTTGGTCTTCAGGGTCATTCAATTCAGAGAAGCCGTTGCAGATCTCGCGGCCGACGATGAACAGTTCGAAGCGTTCGGTGATCTCAGGCCGCGTGTCCGACTTGCGGGCAAGCGGGCTGATTTCGGTCGGATAGTCGATGATGAAGGTCGGCTCCCACAGATCGGCCTCGGTACTTTCTTCGAACATCAAGAGTTGCAGGCCACCGAGGCCCGGCTCTCCCTTGATGGCGACCTTCATCGCAGTGAGCTTTTCGCGTAGCCACGCGGCGTCGTTCAGCTGTTCCATCGAGAAGCCGGGGTGATGCTTGTGGATTGCCTCGGCCATCGTCAGGCGGTGGAACGGCCTGGAAAGATCAAGCTCGCGCCCTTGGTAGCTGAATACTTCCGTGCCCAGAGCCTCGCGAGCGGCGTGGCGGATCAGACCTTCAGTAAAGTTCATGACGAGCTCATAGTCGGCGTAGGCCTCGTAGAACTCCATCATCGTGAATTCAGGGTTGTGGCGTGGCGATAGCCCTTCGTTGCGGAAGTTGCGGTTGATCTCGAAGACCTTCTCGAAGCCACCGACTACAAGGCGCTTGAGAAACAGCTCTGGTGCGATGCGCAGGAACAGTTCCATGTCGAGCGCATTGTGATGTGTCACGAACGGCTTGGCCGCAGCGCCACCGGGGATCGGATGCATCATGGGCGTCTCGACCTCAAGGAAGCCGTGCTGCGTCATGTAGTTGCGGATTGACTGCACCAAGCGGCTGCGTGCCACGAAGGTAAATCGCGATTCCACCGACGTGATCAGGTCGAGATACCGCTGGCGGTACTTCATTTCAATGTCGGCAATGCCCTTATGCTTGTCCGGCAGCGGTCGGATGCACTTGGACAGGAGTCGGATCTCGTTGGCCTTGATCGTCAGTTCGCCTGTTCTAGTTTTGAACAGTGTGCCTTCGCAGCCAACGATATCGCCCAGATCCCAGGTCTTGAAGTCGGCGTAGAGTTCTTCACCGAGCGCGTCCCGCGTGACATAGAGCTGGATCTGACCCGAGAGATCCTGGATGGTAAGGAACGAAGCTTTGCCCATCACACGCTTGAGCATCACGCGTCCGGCAACCTTCACCGCGATCGGCAGTGCCTCAAGTTCCTCGGGTGTCTTCTCGCCGTAAACCTCGTCGAGCTTGCCAGCTGTGTTTTCGCGCCGGAAATCGTTCGGGTATGCGCGGCCGCTTTCGCGCCATTTGGCAATCTTGGCGCGGCGCTCCGCGATGATGTGATTCTCGTCCTGCGGCTGGAGGGCGTTTTCTTGGGTATCGGACATGTCGGGAAGCTCTGGACGGCGCGCCCACGGCCATCGATCACCACGACGGCAGGCGCTGGTGGCAATGCAAAGTCTCAGATTTTCTCACATTCCACCACTGCTGTCCGTATCTGCATCACAGCAAGCTGAGGGCCAGACGGGGCTGGCCGTTTGATGCAGGCAAGCCTTTGTCAGCTGGAGAACAGCAGATCGATTGCAGCCTGTAGCGAACTGCTGTCGCCTTGCTTGCCCGTCTGGAGCTGACCGTCTGAAAGCAATTGCTCGTACCAGCGGATCTGGTTGCGTCCGTGTCCCTTCGAGTAATACAGCGCCTCGTCCGCATGGCCGAGGATTTCTGCGGATGGGGTAGAAGGGTCGATCCGCGTATAGCCGAGGGATGCGGTCACGCGTCCCAACTGGGGAAACTCGTGGGCCTCCAGTGCAGCGCGGAACCGCTCGAACGCATCGTGGGCGTCCTTCTCGTTTGCGTGGCGCAAGAGAACGATGAATTCCTCTCCGCCAAAGCGGAATAACTTGTCGCACTGTCGGAAGGATCGCTTGAGCAGCTCTGCAACCCGCAATAACACTTCATCTCCGAAGAGGTGCCCAAAGCGATCGTTGATCCGCTTGAAGTGATCGATGTCGATGACGGCGAGCCAGGAAGGCTTGACATCCGTGTCGAATTCGTTCCGCCGCTCGGGTACCTTGCCGGTGCAACGATTCGCGCGAGCAAGGAATCGATCGAAATTCTCGTCGAAGGTCTTGCGGTTGAGCAGCTTGGTCAGTGTGTCGAGCTCGGCGTAGTCGAGCAAATCGAGCTGGTTGCGATAGAACCGCACGATATGGGACGCAGCCTGGCAAAAACGCGCATCGATCGGATGTTCGCTGGTTGCGACCAGCAAAGCGTGAGGATTGCCGTCGGACCCGATCGCGTATGCGAAACGATGGCGGCCGTTGCTGTTGTCCTCATGAGGCAGATCTGTTTGCCGGATCGCGCTGGCAAGCAGCGGATCGACCATCAGTACGCTCGTCGGCTGCGTATCGTCATCCAGGCTCAGTTGCTGGGTCGTCGCATCAGCTTCCGCTACGAGCGCCCCAACCGGCCCGTTGCCGGATGCGGTTACCGCGAAGAGGGAGACTGTCGTTGCGTCGAGAATGTCCCGCACGGCTGTTACCAACCGTAGCGTGAGCAGTTCCCGGTCGCGACTGGCCGACATGGCGTCAACCTGTCCAAGCAGATTGAGCATGCCACGTGCGTCACGGATATCGGGGGGTGGAGCGAGCATTTGCACGTCTCGTCTTGGAATGGAACGATCTGGTGATGCCGGCATCAACGGCGCATTTCGTAAGATCTTTAGGAAAAATCGGAGTTTGCTGCCTCCGATTTTCCTGAAGCGGGCTTGACCCCGCATCCTGACAACTATTCGGCAGGTTTGCCTTCAGCAGGCGTTTCGTCCTTCGGTGGCGCCTCGTCTTCCTTCAGCGTGTATGACGGATCGGCTGCCCACCGCGTCAGATCCTTGGCGATCGCTACCGAGCAGCGTTCAATGATGGAACATGTGCTCTTGAAGCCGCCCCAGATTCCACCAGTAGACCAGCGATTGATCCGCGTATGGCGGACGACCTTTCCATTCTGGATCAAGTCGGCATAGACAGTGAGGGCCTTCGGACCGCTCCATGCGCCACCACCGACCCCCAGTACATTGGAAATCTGCAGGCGCATGACGGTGGCGTCTCCCGCTGCAGCCTCGGAGTCGACGACTCCACCGGAAAGCCGTTTCTTGAATGCATTGCCAACATTCTGTTCGAGCATTTGCTCAATGCCACATTCGTCGCGGACTTTCTGGACCACGCTTGCATCGGCGCGATAGGTCACAGGGGTAAGCAGTAGGACCTTGTCCTTTGCAAGGGTGGGTGTAACGAAACAGGCTACGGCGAGCGCAAGTAGCGCGTACTTCATAAGAGTGCTCCAGAGGGCGTGAAGGGGAGCGAAAGAACGCTCCATCAAGCCACAGCATCGGCGCCGCAGTTCTGGTCCTTAAGGGGGCCGCATCAATTCCTGGAGAATCTTCTCGGACGCGCGCCAGATGTGAGGTATTTCTGCCCCAGCGATTTAATCGTCCGTTGCAATGTAGTGCGAAATATCCAGCCATTCACCGGTGCCGAGTTCGTCGATTGCTACTTCGGTGGTGTGGAGGTCCTGAGCGTCGAGTTCGCCGGCTTCGAAGCCGTGTGAGATCGCGTATTCGACGGCATCGAAATGGTCACCGTGGGTGACAAAGAAGTGGTTCGAGGCAAAGTCCGGTTGCGTTGTCTTCGAGAACGAAATGTGCACGATTCCCATGTCTCTCTCCCTGCTCCGAGGCCCGGAGCATTGGCTGTGGTGACCCACTTAGTGAAGCATGGGCGAGCGAGGACCGTGTTGCTAGATCATTGCGTCCCGTTCGTCCTTGCAACCGGATTTCTTTGTGCAGCGCACCCATCACATTGGCCAACATGCAGCTATCAAATCCGTTCGATGTGCATTCCCTCGTGTGATAGAGGCGTGTAGGCGCAGTCGGACTCGCCTTGTCACATCTCACGCCGCAGCACTCCGATCGGCGGCGCCCAGCCGTCGCCGCCTTTCTTCTTGCGCGTGACCAGCGTGAGCTGGGCGGGCTGGAAGACGTTGGCATTGTGCGTGACCGGCGTGGTGATCAGGTATTGCGCACGCGTGGCGCGCAGGAAGGCGCCGACGCGGTCGATGTTGGCGACGTCCAGGTGCGCAAACGGTTCGTCGATGAACACGAAGCCGCCAGGGCGCGCCTCGTCCATCAAGAGGCCGACGAGCAGGATCAGCGACTTCATGACCTGCTGGCCGCCCGACGCTTCGCCGTCGTTGAGGCTCTGCGCGCCTTTCTGGTCGAAGTCGAACTGCACTTCGAGGCCGGCCGAGGAGAGCGTGACGTCGTCGTTGTCCAGCGTGGGCGTCGGGCATTCGACGTGGATGCCGGCCAGATCGCCGAGCGCGCGCAGGTTCCTGCCGTACTGGCGCACGGTGGCGCGCAGCTTGGCGATGTAGGCGGCGCGCGCTTCGTCGACGAGGATGCGCGTGCGTTCGGCATAGCCCGCGCGTTCCTTGTAGTCGTTTTCGCGCTTCGCCAGTTCCAGCCTGAGCTTGTCGCGCACGATCAGCACCTGCTCGTCGGTGGCCCAGTCGCCTTCGTTCAGGCGGCGGCGCACGCGCGCGAGTTCGTTGCGCGCGCCGGAAAGGCCGCCGAAGCGCTCGGCAAGCTCTTCCTGCGCCGCGGCTTCCAGCCAGCGACGCGGCATGCCGTGGCGCTTGCTGCGCAGGCGCATCAGGCGCGCGGCCTGTTCGAGGCGCTGCGGTTTCGCGTCGTTCGTGAGGCGCACGAGGACTTCGCGCGCGCTGCGTTCTTCATTGCGGCGGCGATCGGCCTCGATCTCGATGCCCTTGATGCGTTCGTCGCAGCGCGCGACGTCGGCGCGCGCTGCATCGCGGCCACGTTCGGCGAGCGTGAGCGCTTCGCGCGTGGCGGGCTCTTCGCTTGCGGCCGCCTCGAATTCGGGTGCACGGGCGAGCAGGAGCTGCGCGGCCTGCATGCCGAGCAGCTTTTCGCGGCTGGCGGTAAGCCGTGTGTCGGCTTCGTCCTTGCGCTTCTGTGCGTCCTGCAACCTGGCGTCGAGCTCGCGCACCTCGGCCTGCAGCGCCTCGATGCGGGATTCGCGCGCGAGCGTGCCGAACCAGAATTCATGCGGCACGCCAAGGTGTCGCGCGCCGCGGCGTTCGCGGTGGTGACCGTCGCGCGTGATCCAGTCCTGGTCGCGCGGCAGGTTCTTGGCGGCCTCGGCGTTCTCGACGCGGCGGATGCGGTTGAGCAAGTCCGCCAGCCAGCGCGGCGGATCGCCCGCGAAGCGCACGACTTCGAGCAGGCTGCCGGGCTGTGCCGTGGGGCAGGGCGAGCGGTCGGCGACGAGGAAGTGGCGGAAGCGCTCGCGTTCGCCGAGCGACCACGCGACATGACGATCGGATTCGTCTTCGAGCAGGATCAGCGAACGATACGGCCGCAGGATCGCTTCGAGCGCACCCTGCCAGATCGGGTCGGTGACTTCGGTGATTTCGGCGAGCGTGACGTGTTCGATGCCGTCGTCATTGAGCAGGCCGCGGAAGCGGCGCACTTCGGCTTCCTGCGGCGGGCCGGCCTTGTCGCGCGCCTGGCGCAGCTGTTCGGTGACTTCCTCGAAGCGCGCCTTGAGCGTGCGGACTTCATTGCGCGCGGTGTCGGCGGCGGAGAACGCGGCAGAGGCCTCGTCCTCGCTCGCCAGCGCTTCGCTGCCGTGTTCGCGGCTCACGCGTTCGCGCAGTGCGCTGCGCTCGTTGAGCAGCTTCTCGATGTCGCGCAGGCGGTCGCGCGCGGTGAGCCATGCGCTCTCGTGCTCGTCGCCGCGCTGCTTCGCGTCATTGAGCCACTGGCGCGCCTGCTTGCGTTCGTCATCGAGGGCGGTGAGGCGGCCGGAAGCTTCCGCGACGATGGCGTGTTTTGTGCGCGTCTCGATCTTCGCGGCGCGCAGCTTGTCGCGCGATTCATGCGTTTCGCGTGAAAGCTCGGCAACTTCGAGGCGCGGAATTGCCTCGCTTTCGAGCGCTTGCGCTTCGTTGTTCAGATCGCGCCATTCGAGGTAGCGATCGGCTTCGAGGCGCTTGGCCTCGGCCTGCGCGCGCAGCTTTTCCATGTCGAGCGCAAGTGCTTCGAGTTCGCGCAGCGCCGTCTGCTGTTCGTTGCGCGCGGTCTGGTAGTTGTCCAGCACTTCCTTGTCGCCGAACACGTCGAACACGAGGTCGAGCAGCGCGCGCGGCGAGTATTCGCAGAGCTTGTCGGTATCGCCCTGTTCAAGCGACAGCACCTTGGCGATCGCCGGCGTGAGGCCGGCGTAGGCCAGCCGCGTCTGGTAGTCGCGCAGGCCCGCCCACTGGGCGCCGGCTTCGAGCCGCTCGATCGCGACGATGCCATCCTCGATCGTGTATTCGCGCGTCCAGTCGCCGCCCGCGCGCTTGACGCGGCAGGCCAGCGTCACGTCATCGGA
>JAVBUM010000039.1:0-28211 GCA_031555325.1 Niveibacterium sp.
ACGGATGACGATCGAGGACATCGTCGGGGAAGGAGATCTGGTTGCGATGCGCTGGCGCGTGAGCGGCAAGCACCAGGGCAAGCTCCATACATGCGAGGCCACCGGCAAGTGCGTCGAGATGACCGGCACGACCTGGCTGCGCTTTCGCGACGGCAAAATCGTCGAAGGTCATGACACCTGGAACCAGGGCGCGCTGATGGCGACGCTGATGCAGCAGTAGGCGCCTGACATGTTCCCGCACGCGCGGTGCGGGAACATGTCGTGAGGCTCAGCGCAGGGCCGAGGGCTTCACCTTCGGCGCAATCGCCGCGCCCTTGCGCGCCCGCTTGCCACGGTGCGCTTCGAGCGCCGCGCCCTTGACCTCGAACTCGACTTCCTTGGCGCCGCGCCCGATGCCGCTCACGGTGACGACTTCCTGCGCCGGACACGCGACCGCAACCAGCGTCTCCTTCTCGTCCAGCCCCATGACGATGACGCCGCGTCCGCGTGGCATCACCTTCATTTCGGCGCGCGGTGCGAACAGCAGGCGGCCATTGGCGGACGCGGAGGCGATCCATTCGCCCTCGGCCGGCATCGGCGTGAGGATCTCTTCCTTGTCCTCGATCGTCATGAAGGCCTTGCCCGCGCGGTTGCGGCCGGCAAGTTCGCCGAGCGCGCAGATGAAGCCGTAGCCGCCGGAATTGGCGAACAGGTATTCCTTCGCGGGGTCGCCGGACAGCGCCTTCGCCACGCGCGCGCCGCTCTGGATGTCGATGAGCGTCGTGATCGGCACGCCGTCGCCGCGTCCACCCGGCAGGTCGACGATGCGAACGGAATATGCGCGGCCCTGCGTGTCGATGATCAGCAGCGGCCACGGCGTGCGCGTTTCGATGACGGCGAATTCGCCGTCGCCGCTCTTGTACGTCAGCGCGGTGCTGTCGACGCCGTGCCCCTGACGGCTCCTCACCCAGCCGTTGCGCGACAGGATGACGGTGACCGGCTCGTCGAGCACCGGCGCGTCGGTCAGCACGATCGGCTGCGCGGTTTCGATGAGCGTGCGGCGCTCGTCGCCGAACTTCTTCGTGTCCTCGTTGATTTCCTTGAGGATCAGCCGCGTCATCGCGTTGCGGTCTTCGAGCAGCTCGACGAGCTTGCCGTGCTCCAGCCGCAGTTCCGCAAGTTCCTGTTCGATCTTGATGTATTCCATCCGCGCCAGTTGGCGCAGGCGGATTTCGAGGATGTCCTCGGCCTGGACGTCCGTGAGGCCGAACTTCGCCATCAGCTCGGCCTTCGGTTCGTCGGCCTCGCGGATCACGCGGATGACTTCGTCGATGTGCAGGAAGACCGTGGCACGGCCTTCGAGGATGTGGATGCGGCGGTCCACTTCGCCGAGCCGGTGCCGCGTGCGGCGCTCGACGGTGACGTAACGGAAGTCGATCCACTCCTTGATGATCGCGATGAGCCCCTTCTGGCCCGGCCGGCCATCGCGGCCGATGATCGTGAGGTTCACCGACACGCTCGATTCGAGCGAGGTGTGCGCAAGCAGCACGCGCATGAGCTCTTCCGGCTCTTGCGTGCGGGACTTCGGTTCCAGCACGAGGCGCACGGCTTCCTTGTCGGAAGACTCGTCGCGCGCGGCGTCGAGCACGCCGAGCACGAGCGCCTTGTTGGCCTTTTCATCGGCCGAGACCTCCTTCTTGCCCGTCTTCGGTTGCGGGTTCGTTACTGCTTCGATTTCGGCCAGCACCTTGGCGACCGATACGCCATGCGGCATTTCGTTCACGATGACGCGCCACGCGCCTCGCGCGAGCGGTTCGACACGCCAGCGTGCCCGCATGCGCAGGCTGCCGCGGCCGCCTGCATAGGCGTCGCGCAGGGCCTGCGCGGGCGAGATGATCTGGCCGCCGCCGGGGAAATCCGGCCCCGGCACGAGCGCCATCACTTCTTCGAGCGAGGATTCCGGCTTCTTGATCAGCAACTGCGCGGCGGCCGAAACCTCGCGCAGGTTGTGCGGCGGACATTCGGTCGCCATGCCGACGGCAATGCCGGACGCGCCGTTGAGCAGCAGCATCGGCAGCCGCGCCGGGAAGAGCTTCGGTTCCTGCCACGCGCCGTCGTAGTTCGGCACGAAGTCGACCGTGCCGCGGTCGATCTCGCCGAGCAGCAGGTCCGCCAGCGGCGTGAGCCGCATTTCGGTGTAACGCATCGCCGCTGCACCGTCGCCGTCGCGCGAGCCGAAGTTGCCCTGGCCGTCGATCAGCGGGTAGCGCAGCGTGAAGTCCTGGGCCATGCGCACGGCCGCGTCATAGACCGCGGTATCGCCGTGCGGATGCAGCTTGCCGATCACGTCGCCGACGACGCGCGCGCTCTTCACGGGCTTGCCGCCCGGCACGAGGCGCATCTCGTGCATCGAATACAGGATGCGGCGCTGGACGGGCTTCATGCCGTCCTCGACCTGCGGCAGCGCGCGGCCGCGCACCACGCTCATCGCATAGGCGAGATAGGCGCGCTCGGCGAAAGCTGCGATTGGCAAGTGATCGTCGGGGAGTTCTGCGAGTGTCGGGGGCGCCTGCTCGGGTGGTTCGGACGGCGGCTCTGCCGCGGCAGCCTCGACAGGCTCGGGCGTTGCTTCCGAAAACAGATCGGGTTCGTTGGTGTCGTGCGACATGGACTTGGCGTGCATGAAATTCGGGCGGCCGGATTATCGCAGTCTTGCGCACCGAATGCCCGTCACGGCAGATGGCGCGAACATCCTTGCGCAGAATTGCGATAATGCGCGCTTCTCACGCATCGGATGCGAGCATGGATCTTTTCACCTTTGACTGGATTGCCGACCCAAACGCCTGGATCGCCTTTGCCACGCTTACCTTGCTCGAAATCGTGCTCGGTGTGGACAACATCATCTTCATTTCGATCCTGGTTGGCCGACTCCCGGAAGCGCAGCGCAACTCCGGCCGGCGGATCGGCCTGCTGCTGGCCATGGGTACGCGGATCCTGCTCCTGATGTCGCTTGCCTGGATCATGCGGCTCACCGCACCACTTTTCACGCTGCCGATGTTCGAGCAGGAAATCTCGGGGCGCGATCTGATCCTGCTTTTCGGCGGCCTGTTCCTGCTATGGAAGAGCGTGCACGAGATCCACGCCTCGCTCGAAGGTGCCGAGGAGGGCCATACGGCAAGCGCCGCGGTGGCGAGCTTCGGCGCGATCATTGCGCAGATCGCGATCATCGACATCGTGTTCTCACTCGACTCGGTCATCACCGCGGTCGGCCTTGCACAACATCTGATGGTGATGGTCCTCGCGATCGTCGCCTCGGTCGGCGTCATGATGTGGGCCGCCAAGCCGATCGGTGAGTTTGTCGATCAGCACCCGACGGTCAAGATGCTGGCACTGTCATTCCTCGTGCTGGTCGGCGTGACGCTGATTGCCGAAGGCTTCGACACTCACGTGCCCAAGGGCTACATCTACTTCGCGATGGCGTTCTCGATGGTGGTTGAAATGATCAACATCCGCGTACGCGCCAAAGCAGCACCCGAGGTCAAACCGGTTCACCTGCGCCGGTCCGGTCTTGACTGAAGGCTGGCCCCACCCTGGGCTGAAAAAGCGGACGCATCATTGGCGTCCGCTTTTTTTGCTTCTGGAAAACACCGAAACCGCTTAGGAACCAGCCTTCGGACGAGTATCTCGGCTTGCCTTGCGTCATGGGGCATGGCCGGAAAATGGCCTTAGCGTCACTATTTTTTCTTCGTCGAAGAGGGAAATGCACCATGAGAAGAACGTTGATGCTGTGTGTTCTTCTATTTCTGAACATAGGGTGTTCGCGCGCAGCGGGCGTCGATCTGGGCTGGGACCTGTCTTACGCCTCAGCCGTTTCGAGCAGGTACATCGACCCACGGGAGTTCATGACGGTCTGGGTCAAGACACTCAGCCCGCAAAGGCCGATCGCGAAGCAGATGGCGAGCTATGAAGGCGAGGAAATCGAGGCATCCCTGCTCATCGAATTACCCGACGGCCATACAGGCGACCCACTCGCAGCGTGGTACATCAAGACGCGTGCCGGAGCCAGAGTCTGCGGTTCACATCCCAAAAAGCCGGAGGGCGAGTGTGGGCAACTTGAACCGGCACGCATTGAGGCGTTGGTACGCGAGGTGGCCAACTTCAAGAAGATCGCGTACGACCCCGATCCGAAGATGACCCTGCCCACGGGCGGCGGTTCGATTGCTGGCGAGAGCAACCGCCTCAACTACGTCGGGCTGCTCAGCGTCTACCTGCATGGGAAGTCGTTCCAGCGCGCCATTCACGCCGAGGAATACCTGATATCGGAACGGGGGTACCGGGCGGTGGCAACCGAGGACGGCGGAAGGCTCGTGCGAGCCATCTCGAAGGCGACCTTGACGCCCGAGGCCTACCAGAAGGAAGAGCGCGAATTGCGACGCAAATCCCTGGAAGCCAGCTTGCGCGAGGCGGTCGCCATGGGCGATATGACCAAAATTCGCGAGATGTTGGACAAGAACGGCGATCGGGGCCTTGCTGAGACGACACTGGCTGCGGGCGTCCGGTACGGAAGACTCGACATCGTGCAAATGGCCGTGGCACGCGGCGCCAACGTACGCTTCCTGGACAATGACCCACTCAGAATCGCGGCCCAAGAAGGTCTGATCGAAATCGGCACCTACCTGATTGCGCAAGGCGCCGAGATCAACCCGAAAGGCCGTGTTGTCAACAGTCCGCCTCTCACTGTGGCCGTCGAAGCCGGCAGGCTCCCGTTCGTGGAATTCCTCTTGAAACAGGGAGCAGACCCAGAAGGATCAGGATTCAGGAACCCCTTGGCGATTGCGATGAGCAAACGGGATATTGCAATGGCAAATCTTCTGCTGGACTACGGTGCCAAGCCGGATCCAGCAGGAAGCAGGGACTGGCCCGTTCTTCTGAGCATCGTCGGCAAACCACCCGTCGGTTCGCGTGAGCCGCCAGAAGATACGGCGGCGCTTCAGAAGCGGATCGCGGTCATCGAACGGCTCATCCTGGCCGGAGCACGAGTCCGAGCAACAGGCCCCGGTTGCCAGACGCCCTACGACACCGCATATCCCGAGGAAGTGCAAAAACTGCTGTTGAAGCACGGCGCCGATCCGGACATGCGGCAACTTTGCCGCAAGAGCCTGAAATGGAAGGATCCGGAGTAGCCGACCAGAACCGATCAGACAACGGCCATCCCAGCCAGGGCAAGTATCTGGCTGGGATCGAAACCGGAGAAAAACCCACGCGATTTCAGCGCTGGGCAGTTTTTTCTTCTTCGGCAGTGTAGCCCTCCATCCAGGTGCCGCCGAGACTCCGGTAGAGCTCGACAGTGCTGGCGAGGAGGTCGCTGCGCGTGGTCGCGAGATCAAGTTGGCCCGAGAATAGCGACCGTTCGGCGTCGATCACTTCGAGATAACTCGTGTAGCCGTTCTCGTAGCGCAGCCGGGCGAGTTCCGCATAGCGCCGCAACGCATTGACCTGAGCCTGCTTGGCGTTGAGTGTCTCGATCAGCTTCTGGCGCGCCATGAGTGCGTCATCGACTTCCTTGAAGGCGGTTTGCACCGTCTTCTGGTATTGCGCTTCGGCGATCTTCCGGCTAGCGAGCTGCACGTCGATATTCGCATTGATCTTCCCGGCGTCAAAGATCGGTTGAGCAATGCTCGCTACTCCACTCCAGGTACGATTGGGTCCGTTGAAAAGCGCCGACAAGTCAGTGCTCGCAAAACCGAAGAGCCCCGTGATGCTAATGCTCGGGAACCACTCCAGCCGCGCCACATCGACACGTGCGTCGCTTGCGGCGAGCGATGCTTCTGCCTGCTGTATATCGGGCCTGCGCGCAATCAGCTCGGACGGCAGCCCGGCCGGTACCTCGGGCGGCACGAACTGCTCGATCGCTCGCCCGCGTTCGATCGGACCCGGATTGCGCCCAAGCAGTACCGAGAGGGCGTTCTCGGTCTGTGCGATCTGAGCCTCGATCTGTGGCACAGCCGCAAGGGCAGACTCGTATTCCGACTGGACCTGTGACAGTTCCAGCTCGGAGATCACGCCGCCCTCGAAGCGCAACTGGAAGAGGTCGACCGAATCACGGCGCAGCTTCACCGTGGAACGCGAGATCTGCAGTTGCTCGTCGAGCTGTCGCAACGTGAAATAGCTTGTCGCCACGGCGGCCGCGAGCGTCAGGTAAACACCACGTTGCACAGCCTGCTCACCCAGCAAATCAGCACGCGCGGCGTCGGTAGCACGCGTGAGCTTGCCCCAGAGGTCGATCTCCCAGCTCAGGCTGGCGAAAAGGCTAAAGAGATTCGACGTAGACGATGGAAAGCTCGTCCCGCCCTTGCCACGCCCAGCGGAGGCGCCGACACCAATCTGCGGGAAACGGTCGGCGCTGGTCGCCGTCACCTGCGCACGAAACGCATCGACGCGCGCAGCCGCAATGCGCACGTCCGGGCTCGCCTTGAGCGCCTCCTCCTCAAGTGTATTGAGAACGGGGTCACCATACTGCTGCCAGAAGCGGATCGACAGTGCATCCGCAGCGGTCTGGCTCATCGCGCCCTGGGTCGTACGCCAATTGTCCGGCGCGCCAGCCTGCGGAACCGTGTGGCTCTGGATCAGCACGCAGCCGGACACGGCTAGAGAAACCGATGCTGCGATCAGCGACTTACGCATGTGAAGCCTCCTGCTCCGAGGCCTTGGGCGGCTCCTTCTTGTCTGCCTTCTTCGTGAGCTTCTGGATCAGCACAAAGAACAGCGGCACAAAGAAGAGTGCCAGAGTGGTCGCACCAATCATCCCGCCGATCAGGCCGGTCCCGATCGAATGCCGCGAATTCGCACCAGCGCCGGTTGCGATCGCCAGCGGCACCGCCCCCATGATGAACGCCATCGATGTCATCACGATCGGGCGCAGACGAAGGCGCGCGGCCTCGACAGCAGCTTCGACCGGGGGCAACCCCTCATCGAGTTTCAGCACCGCAAACTCAACGATCAGGATCGCGTTCTTTGCCGCAAGACCGATCAGTGTCACGAGACCGACCTGGAAGTAGATATCGTTCTCGAGCCCACGCAGCCAGATGGCCACAAGCGCACCAAAGATACCGAATGGCACCGCCGTGATGACCGAGAATGGCAGACCCCAAGCCTCGTACTGCGCGGCAAGAATCAGGAACACCATGATGATGCCGAACGCAAATACGACAATCGTGGTGCTCCCTGCCTGCTTTTCCTCGTAGGCCTGCCCGGACCATGCAAAGTCGAACCCTTCTGGTAGCACTTTCGCAGCCGTCGCCTCCATGGCTGCGATCGCCTGGCCCGAGCTGTAGCCTTCAGCGGCGTTGCCGGTGATCTTCGCAGCCGGAAAGCCATTGAAACGCGCCACCAGTTCAGCCCCCGTCACGAATTCCGTGTGCGTCACCGCCGACAGCGGGACCATCTTGCCGTCGCGCTGACGCACGTAAATGCGTTGCAGGTCCTCGGGCGATTTGCGGAAACCGGGTTCGGCCTGCAGGATCACCTGGAAAACACGCGAGTAGTTGTTGTACTGGCTCACATAGAGCGAACCGAACAGCGTCTGCATCGCGTTGTAGATGTCCTGGACCGGCACGCCCAGTGTCTCTGCACGATCGCGGTCGACCGTAACCTTGAGCTGGCGCGATGAGGCGTTGACCAGCGTCGTCATGTCGGTCAGCGCGGGATTCGTCTTCGCTTCCGCGACAAACTCCTTGGCGACCCGGTCGGCTTCCGCATAGTCCGCATTGCCCTTGCTCTGTATCCAGAACTCGAAACCGCCCGCATTACCGAGGCCGGGGATCGGCGGTGGCAGCAGCGGAATAAGCACGCCGTCCTGGATCTTGGCGCCTTCCTTGCGCATCAACTGCGCAAGGCCGAAAGTGGAGGCCGCCACACCCTCCCCGCGTTCGTCGAAGGGCTTCATCTCGGCGAACAACGTGCCGGCGCTGGCCTTGTACTGGCCATCGATCATGCTGTAACCCGGCACGCTCGAAGCATTGCGCACAGACTCTTGCTTGCTCACAGCATCGGCCACGCCATCAGTCACGGCAGCGGAACGGTCGAGGCTCGCAGCGTCGGGCAAGATCGTCGCGGCCATGATGTAGCCTTGGTCCTCCTGCGGCACGAAACTCGTCGGGATATGCGCGAAGAGTCCGATCAGCACGGCCACCATCACTGCAAATACGGTCAGCGCCAACAACACGCGTTTGATGACAAAGCTCACACCACTAGCGTAGCCGTTCGTCATTTTCTCAAAGGAACGGTTGAACCAGCGGAAGAAGCGGTTCGGCTCGCCGTGCGCGGGAGTGAGCATCAGCGCGGCAAGCGCTGGCGTCAGCGTCAGCGCGACAAAGCCTGAAAGCGCCACCGAGATCACAATCGTGATTGCAAACTGCTTATAGAGCAGGCCCGTCGTGCCGCTGATGAAAGCCACCGGAATGAACACCGCGCTCAGCACGAGCACGATCGCGATCACCGGACCGGTCACCTCATCCATCGCCTTGAACGCAGCGTCCCGTGGCGAAAGGTGGAACTCGGACATGTTGCGCTCGACGTTCTCGATCACCACGATCGCGTCATCAACCACGATACCGATGGCAAGCACCAGGCCAAACAGCGTCAGCATGTTGATCGAAAAGCCCATCGCCGTCATGCCGATGAAGGTGCCGATCAGCGAGACAACGACCGCGAGAGTAGGAATCACCGTCGCCCGGAAGTTCTGCAGAAACAGATACACAACCAGCACCACGAGCACGACAGCCTCAAAAAGCGTGTGCACCACCTCGTTGATCGAATCCTTCACGAAGGTTGTCGTGTCGAGCGATACGAGGTAGTCGAGGCCTTCCGGGAAACTCTTCTTCAGGTCCGCCATGGCCTTGCGCACATCCTGCGAAACCTGCAGTGCGTTCGACCCTGCCTGCTGATACACCGTGACCAGCGTGGCCGGCTTGCCGTTCATGCGGCCGCGAATCAGGTAGTCCTTCTGCCCGACTTCAGCCCGGCCGACGTCACCGACACGTACGATCGCGGCACCCATGGAATCGGTACGCAGGATGATCTTCTCGAACTCCTTGGGATCGGTAAAGCGCCCGCCCGCAACGACCGGGAAGGTCATCTCGACCGGACCGTCGGTCGGTGGCGCGCCGATGCGACCCACGCCGAACTGCTGGTTCTGCTGCGACACGGCGCTCTGGATATCAGAAGCCGTGATACCGAGCGAAGCCATGCGGTCTGGTTTGAGCCAGATGCGCATCGCGAGGTCGGGCGTTCCGAATATCGACGATTGGTTCGCACCTGGGATGCGCTTCAGGGCATCAAGCACATACACGTTTGCGTAGTTACCAATGTAGGTCTCATCAAAACGGCCATCGGGCGAATAGATGCCAACAAGCATCAGGAAGCTGTTCGAGCGCTTCTGGATATTGATACCGTTCTGGACAACCACCGAAGGCAACTGCGGCTGCGCGAGGCTCACGCGGTTCTGGACCTGCACTTGCGCAATATCGGGATCAGTACCGACCTTGAAATACACCGTCAGCGAGTACTGGCCCGTGGCCGAGCTCGTCGACTGCATGTAGATCATGTTGTCGACCCCATTGATCTGCGATTCGATGGGTGCAGCAACCGATTCTGAGATCGTCTTGCCGTCCGCACCCGGATAAGCAGTGCTGACCGTGATCTGGACAGGCGTAATGTCGGGATACTGCGCAATCGGCAGCATGACCATCGCAACAAGGCCTGCGATCGTGATGATGATCGAGAGCACCGCCGCGAAGATCGGGCGTCGGATACAGAAGTGGGAGATCATCGCCGCCCCCTTCTCACTTACCTGCCGCCGACGGGGCTGAACCCGGAGCGCTCTGGCCAACCAGGGGTTGCGGCGCATTCGTATCGAGTGGCACAGGCTCAACACGTTTGGCAACCTTCACTGGCGCATTGGGCTGCAGCCTCATGCCCCCATCGACGACGAGCAGGTCGTTGGCCTGAAGTCCACTGCCAATGAGCCAGTTGTCGCCACTCATCGCTTCGACCGTCACTGGCCGTACCTGCGCCTTGTTGTCCGGCCCCACGACAAAGGCAAGATTGCCCTTGGCTGTCTGCAACACCGCCCGCTGCGGCACCAAGATACCGTTCGGGCGCGTCACACCCTTGATCCGCAAGCGGACGAACTGACCCGGCCGTAGCAGCCCCTTGGCGTTCGGAACTTCTGCCCGAACCAAGAACGTGCCGGTTTCCTGGCTGAACGAAGCATCGGCAAAAGTCAGTTTGCCGTGCTCGGGAAAGACGCTGCCATCGGCCAGCACCACTTCCACATCCAGCTTTTGCTGCCCCGGCGTTTTCAGTTTGCCCGCTTCTTCCTGACGGCGAAGCTGCAACTGCTGGTTCTCCGAGATACTGAAGTTGACCCGCATGGGCGACAGCGCCGCCACATAGGTAAGGATGTTGTTGGTCGCATCGACATAGGTGCCTTCGGACACCTTGGCAAAGCTCGCCAGACCCGTCACTGGCGTTTCCACGCGCGTGTACGAGAGATTCAGTTCCGCCTGCACAAGGTTTGCCCGCGCGGCCTCAAGCGTTGCTGCGGTCGAACGCTCCTGGCCGACCGCATCATCACGATCCTTCAGGCTAACGGCGTTCTTCTCGGCGAGCGGCTGGATCCGCTTGAGGTTGGCCGCCGCTGTTTCGTGCGCGGCCCGGCGCTGTGCCACTTCTGCCTTTGCCGCCTGCAACGCAGCCTCGAAGGGCTTGCGGTCGAGTTGGAAGAGTGACGTTCCCGCTCGGACGAATGCGCCCTCCGTGTACAGACGGCGGTCCAGATAGCCGCTGACGCGCGCGCGGATCTCGACTTGGCGTGAGCTTTCCGTCTGGCCGACGAACTCCACGACGATCGGCACATCCTGGAGCACGACGGGCTGGACCGTCACGTCGAGCACGGGCGGTCCCGCAGGCGCCTCCGGTTTCTTCTCACAGGCTGCCAGCAAGACAAGCGCCGCTGCAAGAACCAGCCTGACCAAGGTTTCAGAGTGCGCATTTCGGAAGCTGATCATGTCGTCCCCTGTTCGTATCGCCATTCCGGCAAAAACCGGATCGAACGGGGCCTTTTTTATGCGGCCCCGTCCCGACAACAGACTTACGGCAACCACAAAAACTCGACTTGGATCATTTCCACCCGCGAGGACGGCGGTGCCCGGGAATGCCTGTAGAAAGCCGGCACCCACCGTCAGGGGCATGGGGAACGTGGCACCTGCACGCCAATTGATGACGTCTTCGCAGGTCACGACGTGCCTTCATTGTCGAACCCCAACGCCACCCAATCAAGGACGATTAACCATCAGACAATGGCCAACTGCGCGGGATCGGGATGTTTGATGCGTTGCAACGATTGGTCGCCCGCCCCACTGCCGGTCGTCGCATTACGCACGCTGCCGCAGCGCAGAACGATTGCCCGCCCCCTGGCGTCTTTCGTCCCCAAGCGGTAGGCAGCTCGGACGCCGCAGACTTTCCTGCATAGCCTGTCACCAGAACCTGCCTCGATCTCGTTGGCCAAGGACCTGCCGACGGCACGCCTCAGGCAGTAGCAGCACGATGCGCGTCGAGTGCTGCGATCCACGCCACTTTCTGCGCGTGATCCGCAAAGCTCGCTTCAAAGCTATTGCGCAGGAGCTGATACCACGTGGGCACGTCGAAACCGAACGCTGCATGCAGAGTGCGAATGTTATCGCCCAGATAGCCACCGAAGTACGCGGGGTCGTCACTGTTGATCGTCAGCTTGAGCCCCTGCTCAAGCAGTCGCCGAAAAGGGTGGCTCTGCATATCGGGAACGACACACAAGCGCAGGTTTGAGAGCGGGCAGACCGTGAGCGGCACCTGTTCGCAGGCAAGGCGCTGCATCAGCGCTGGGTCCTCGATGGCCCGCACGCCGTGATCGATACGTGAAGCGCCAAGGAGATCAAGCGCCTCAACGATGTATGAAGGTGGCCCTTCTTCTCCGGCATGCGCCACGATCGGTTTGCCGAGTTCGCGACAGCGTGCAAACAGTCGCGCAAACTTCGACGGCGGATGACCCCGCTCGGAGGAGTCCAGTCCGAAACCATCGATCCTGCCAATGAAGGCCTCAGCCTCGGACAGCGTCACCAGACATTCTTCTTCGGACAGATGGCGCAGGAAGCACAGGATGAGTCTGGTGCTGATACCGAGCTCGGCAGCACCCCGCACAGCCCCCGCCTCCAGTCCGGCCAGTACCGTGGCAAACGGAACACCACGCGCTGTGTGCGTCTGAGGATCGAAGAAAATTTCGGCATGGACCACACCATCGGCGCTTGCTTGCCGCAGATAGGCGAGCATCAAATCGCAGAAGTCGTCCTCGGTGCGCAACACCTCGGCACATGCGTAGTACAGATCCAGAAACGACTGCAGGTCACTGAAATCGTAAGCACGACGGAGTGCTGCGACATCATCCCAAGGTAGGGAGAGGCCGTTACGCACAGCCAGCTCGAATGCCAGCTCCGGTTCGAGCGAGCCCTCGATATGGATGTGCAGTTCTGCTTTAGGCGCGGTCAGCGCAAAAGTGAGCGGATCGGAGTGTGTCATTGGTGTCCCTCGATTCACTGCAGCGCGGCTGCCAGTGAACATTCTATTTGAGTCGCTCATGCGACCCGCCATATCGGGCTCTTGGGAGGCACCTGACGGTACCGTCGCGCGCTGGCGACAAGCACGGAGGTTCACGGCAGCACCCGCACCACAGCACCGAAACCATCGAAAGCCCTGTTGGCTTCGGGTCCGCTGCCACCGCTCGACGCGTCCAGCCCATTACTCACCGGCCCCACTCCACAGGCCCGCGCGTGCTGCGGCGAATTCGAATGGCATTATCGTCGCCAAAGAGTGACAACTCCCAGCCCTCACAGCAACGTCTGGAACTGAAACAGGCGCGCCCGACATCATCGCGAACACTAGAAAACGACTTTCACTCCAATCGACGTGGGCGCAATAACTGCTTTGCCAAGTCCGGCAGGGTGCAGATTTCAGACAGATTCCATGCACCCAAAGACACAAGTGTAAGATTTTTCGGCATACCACCCATAGGCTAACCTCAGATCAACACCACTAGAATTGGACAATTTGTTTCTTCATCACGCGGATCATGCTGCCCAGATAGCGTTTTCACCTTCATTGATTTGTCACGAAAAATCGTAAGAAAGTCCGACGTTCAGGGCCCGTGTTTTTTCCATCGCTCAAGGCGCCCAACCAAGCCAGCAATCATGAGGCGCTCCGTTTTCATATGAAGCAGTGAATCGTGCAATCTCGACACTCGAACGGCGTTACACATTCTTGTTTGGTACTGTCGCCACATAAGTTCGGGCAGTGAATGCATGACCAGCGAATTCCAATACTCATCATCCGCAAAATTCCTCAATGCAGCCACAGCATCCAAATTGGATTTCTCGTTTTCATTGAATTCGAAACCCCACATGGATGATGCGTATCTCGTCAGTCAGGAAGCGTGTCTGGCATGTGTATTGCTATGCGAATACCTGCCTCTACCCCAACAGGAGATCTGGGCTATGAACCAATACGTGAAGAAATTTATCCCCCTCGCAATCGCCGGACTTGCGGCAACCAGCGCCCATGCTGCCATCAATCTCGGCGCACTTAGCACAGCCAAGGAAGCCCCGAGCGTCGCCGTGGAAACGTTCTCGAGCCTCTCGGGCGCATCCATGTTCGACTTCTCGCTCGGAATCGAGTCGACTGTTCATCTGGACGTCTTCGCCCCCACCGTAACGCTGGGCGGCAATACCTACTCCGCCACTGGCGGCTTCTATCAACTCTTCCAGAACGGCACTGCGATCGGATCTGAGACTGCTTTTGGCACGGCAACGACTTTCAATGGCCTCTCGGCAGGAGACTATTCACTGGCCTGGACAGCATTCAAGGGGTCGGGAGCCATCGCAGGCGTCGTCAACGTAGCCGGCTTCGCCGCGCCCGTTCCGGAGCCCGAAACCTACGCCATGCTGTTGGCAGGCCTTGGCATGATGGGTCTGATCGCTCGCCGTCGCTCGCGTCAGATCCACTGATACAGGGTATTGGCATTGCAGGTGGCTGCTTCACGGGCCACCCTTTCGCGTGCTGCATAGGGATTCGTCCACGTGCAGTGCGTAACTGTTGGCCATTCCGACGACATCCATACTCAAACCGCATGTCTGCGTGATACCGCCCGCCGGGTTCAAGACCCCGAGGTCAATGGCACGCTCCATGGCGGCTCGAAGCGTCGTTCGGAACACCACCCAAGCCAGCAAGGAATGAGAAGACCTTCCACCCCATTTGTGTGCAGCATGGCAAGAGCGGAGTGATGGAGAAATTCGATCACTCATCGTCCACGAAATGCCTCAAGGTAGCCACTGCATGCAAAATGGATTTTCGGTTTTCCTGAAATCCGAAATTCACTGACCGTTCCGGGGCATCTCATCACGCCACGAAACTTATCTGGCATGAGTGCTGCTATCGAATACCTGCCCCCTACCCAACAGGATATCCAGGCTATGAAACCAATCGTGAAGAAACTTATACCCCTCGCGATCGCAGGCCTTACAGCGACCGGTGCCCACGCCGCGCTGGACCTCGGCCCACTCAGCACAGCCAAGGAAGCCCCAAGCGTCGCCGTGGAAACGTTCTCGAGCTTCTCGGGTTTCTCATCGTTCAACTTCTCGCTCGGAATCGAATCAACCGTTCATCTGGACGTCTTCTCCCCGACCGTAATGCTCGGCGGCAACACCTATTCCGCCACGGGTGGCTACTATCAACTCTTCCAGAACGGTACGCCAATGGGATCGGAGACCGCCTTTGGCACGGCAACCACTTTTACAGGTCTCGCGGCAGGCGACTATTCGCTGGCTTGGACGGCTTTCAAGGGGGCTGGCGCCATCGCAGGCGTCGTCAACGTAGCCGGCTTCGCCGCGCCCGTTCCAGAGCCCGAGACCTACGCCATGTTGTTGGCAGGTCTTGGCATGATGGGTCTGATCGCTCGCCGCCGCTCACGTCAGATCCACTGAAACAGGTATTGACATCACAGGGCGGCTGCTTCACGGGCTGCCCTGTCGTGAAAGGCATGCGGCGCCCTACAATCCGGGGATGGACACACACGAACATCACCCGGAACATTCCCCGCTCGGAAAGCATGTCAGCTACCGCGACGACTATGCCCCGGAGTTGCTATTCCCGATCTCACGCAGTGGAAAACGGGCTGAAATCGGCATTGACGACGCACACCCTCTCCCCTTTCATGGCGAAGACCTCTGGAACGCCTACGAGCTGTCATGGCTCGGGCCACGCGGCAAGCCGGTCGTCGCGCTCGCGGAATTCCGCGTACCCGCGCATTCGCCACGCCTGATCGAATCGAAGTCGCTCAAGCTGTATCTGAACAGCTTCAACCAGCATGTATTCGCAGCACCGGAAGCGGTGCGGGAAATCATCGCGCACGACCTTTCTGCCGCCGCGGGGGCGCCAGTCGGTGTCTTGCTGACGCCGCTTTCCGATCGCCCCCCGCGCAGAATCGGCTATCCGGAAGGCACGCTGCTCGATACGCTCGACATCGCCATCGATTGCTACGCGCCAAACCCAGATCTATTGCGGCTGACCGATGATGAGGCCACCGTCGAGGAAACGCTCTATTCGCACCTGCTGAAATCGAACTGCCTTGTCACCGGCCAGCCCGACTGGGGGATGGTCGTGGTGCGCTACCGCGGCCGGCAAATCGCCCCCGAGGCGCTACTGCGCTATATCGTTTCGTTCCGCCAGCACAACGAATTCCATGAGCAATGCGTTGAGCGGATCTTCGTCGACATCACACGTCACTGCTTACCGGAGCGGCTCGAAGTCTGGGCGCGCTACACGCGGCGCGGCGGACTTGATATCAACCCATGGAGATCGAGCGACGCAGCAGCCTGCCCGCCGGCCAATCAGGGGGAAGTACGGCAGTAGGGTGGGTCGTCCGCCGCACCGTTGACCGGGAGCGGGTCCCGTCTCGAGCACGACCCAAGCTTGCGCTAGCATCAGCCATCCATCCCGAACCGATTCAGACAATATGCCCACGCCCTGGACCGTCCGTGACGCCACCCAATCCGACCTCCCCGAGATCGTCACGATCTACAACCAGACAATCCCTGGCCGCATGGTCACAGCCGACCTCGAACCCGTGAGCGTTGAGCAGCGCCAAGTCTGGTTCGAGACACACTCGCCCGCAAAGCATCCCCTATGGGTCGCCGAGCACGATCGAATCGTCGGCTGGCTTTCCTTTGGTGCGTTCCACAGCCGCGCCGCGTACGACATGACCTCGGAACTCTCGATCTACATCGACGAAGCCGAGCGCGGACGTGGGCTTGGCGCATACCTGCTCAACCGCGCGATCGCCCACGCACCCTCGATTGGACTCAAGAATCTCGTTGGTCTGATCTTCGGCCACAACACGCCAAGTCTGGCGCTCTTCGAGCGGTTCGGCTTCGAACGCTGGGGCACGCTTCCCGACGTGGCAGAACTCGACGGCATCCGGCGCACGCTGGTCATTGTCGGTCGCAAGGTCTGATAGCGCCCGCTCAAAGTGGCGCACGCAGGATGAGCAGGAGCAAGCCGCCCCCACTCGGCAATCTCAAAAGCAGCCAAGCCTGGATCACATCATTGGCTTCATTTTCCGACAGAGTATGCTGCCCGAACGCTGAAGGCCACGCGGTTGCCGCCACTGTCCCAGACGTCGCGACGCTCCCGGCAATTGGATACGCATCACCATCTCAACCCGCTCTTGCGGGGCCGGCACCACCGTCAGCACCCGTTCCCCCGATCCACAGACCATAGGGAGCACGCAATGAAGACCTGCAAAGCCCTTTCCACACTCGCGTTGCTCAGCGCTTCCGGAATGGCATTCGCCCATCCGGGCCACGAGGCTACGAATTTCATGGCCGGACTGGCACACCCGCTTGGCGGTATCGACCATTTGCTCGCAATGCTGGCCGTAGGCCTTTATGCCGGTCGTCAGCAAGGTTCGGCGCGCTGGGTACTGCCCTGCAGCAGCATTGCGCTGATGATCGTTGGCGCCTTGCTCATGCAGGCGGATATCATCATCCCGACCCTTGAATTCGGCATTGCCGCCTCGGTACTCGTGCTCGGCCTGCTGGTTGCAAGCGTCACGTGCCCGCCACTGGTGGTGACGCTGCCGCTCATCGGCACCTTTGCGCTGTGCCACGGCGCTGCCCACTATGCCGAACGCGGGCAGGCCAACCTGCTGATATATGGCGCAGGTTTTGTGATCGCCACGGCCGCATTGCATGGCATCGGCTTCGCGTTCGCACGACGGGTGCCGGAGAACGCTGCGGGACGCCGTGTCCAACTCACCGCTGGTGGACTCATCGCCCTTGCTGGCGCCTTCATGCTTGGCAGCGCCTGATCCTGCCCACACCCCTGGGGCGAGCCAATGTGGACCTCGCCCCTTTCCGCCGCCCCACTCACCGCTCTGGAGCGCGACATGCACGACAATCCCACCAACGCGTTGCCGCCCGCACTCGAAATCGAAACCACTCCCTCACCAACGCATACGGTGATTTGGCTACATGGCCTCGGTGCGGATGGCCACGACTTCGAACCGATGGTCGAGGCGCTCGATACCACACGCCTGCCGCCGCTGCGATTTGTGTTTCCCCATGCGCCCCTACGTGCGATCACCGTCAACAACGGCTATGTCATGCGCGCTTGGTACGACATCGATTCACTCGATTTCGACGGCCGCAATGAAGATGCTGTCGGCATTCTCGGTTCGGCACGACAGCTGGAGGCACTGATCGCACGCGAAAATTCCCGTGGCATCGCCGACCGAAATATCGTGCTGGCGGGTTTCTCGCAGGGCGGCGCGATTGCGCTGGAGACTGCGCTGCGGCATTCGCACCGGCTGGCCGGACTGCTCGCCGTGTCGACCTACCTGCCGCGCGCCGACACAGTCGCCAGGGAAGCGCACCTCGCCAATCGGAATCTGCCAATCTTCATGGCACACGGCACTGAGGATCCGGTCGTCCCATTGAAGGTGGGTGAACGCTCGGTAGCGCTGCTGCGGGAGCTCGGCTACCCACTCGAATGGCGCACTTACCCGGTGGAACATACGATCACGATGCCCGAGCTGCACGATATCGAAGCGTGGCTGGAGCAAATCCTGGCATAGAGCCACTTCGGGAGAAGAGCAAATGGAAATCCGTCTTGTCAGCCTGCTGGTGGACGATCAGGACAAGGCCGAAGCCTTTTACATCGGCAAACTCGGCTTCGAGAAGTGCCACGACATACCACTCGGCCCCTATCGCTGGCTGACGGTAACCGCACCCGAAGGTGCAGCAGGCGTCGAACTCGTGCTGGAGCCAGTCGGCTTCGATTTTGCACGTGACTACCAGCGCGCGCTCCACGACGCCGGCATCCCCGCAACAGCCTTCATTTCGCGCGATATCGACGCTGAATATGCACGGCTCAAGGCTGCAGGCGTCACCTTCCGCAGTGAGCCAGTCAACCAGGGCCCCAATCGGCTGGCAATGTTCGAGGACGGCTGCGGGAACCTGCTACAGCTCGTCCAGACGAGCCCCTGACGCACGCTGGATCCACTCGGACTCCGCAAACGGCGCATCCGACATCCACATGAAGCACATCAAGACCATCGGCATTATTGGCGGCGGCCTATCCGGCCTGTCTGCCGGCATCGTTCTGGCGCGCCGCGGCTACCGCGTACGCATGTTCGAAGCGAACGACACGATTGGTGGCTGCTGCGGCACGACGACAATCGACGGTTTCACTTTCAACGACGGCGCGCTTTATCTCGCACTGCCAAGCCTGCTCGACGCTGCTTTTTCGCGGCTCGGGCTGGATCGCACAGCGCAGCTCCCGCTTCGACCAATCACCGCCACCCAGACGACGCGACTCGCCGACGGAGCGACCGTCACGATCGCCAACGGTCGCGTACGCATCGAAGGCGCGACCGAAGCGCGCAACACGCAGGTCAATGGCGACATCGATGTGCTCGTGCGCAAGTGGCAACCCGTGTTCCGCTTCTTTGCGGACGACGTGCTGACGCAACCGTTCTCGCTCACACGCCTGTTCGTCAAAGGGTGGCGTCACTTGCCCAAGCTGCGCGGTACCGTCGCCGACAAACTTGCTGTCGCCATCCGCGAACCCGCTGTGCGTGCCACGCTATCCGGCCTGCTGCTCTACACCGGCCTTCCGCCCGAACGCATCCCCTTGTTCCAGATCATCGGCGTGACCTCGCTTTTCAGCGAGGGATTCCACTTGCCCGAGGCAGGTATGGGCGCGATCCCTGCGTTGCTGCGCGAGGCATTCCTCACTGCAGGCGGCCATATCCAGACCGACACGCGGATCGAAAGAATTGGTCTCTCAAACGGCTGCGCAGCCAGCCTCTTCGCGCCCGAGCATGGCCATTTCGTCGTTGACGCTGTCCTATCCACCGTCAGCGGCATGCAGACGGCATTGATGATCGATCCCGCGAAACTGCCTCCACTAATGCGTCTGCGCGCGGATATGGCGCCGCTGTCGCAGCAGGCGTTCTGCATCCAGCTCGGCCTCGCAAACCGCATTCACGCACCGAGCCATTCCGTCAGCATCCTGCCGCCGATGGCGCAACAGGCCCAGTTCTTCGAAGCGAGTGAGGGGGAACTGAATTGGTTCAACTACACGGTGCCAACCGTCACGCTTCCGGAACTCGCACCAGACGGCGGCAGCATCGTCGAAATGTTCGCGCCGATCGCCCCAACCATGCGCCCCGAGGACTGGACCGAGGAAGCAAGGCTGGCACTTGCCGACAAGGCGATCCGCGCACTATCGCGCGAACACGATCTGGATATTGTTACGCGCCGGATCACCAGCCCGAAGGACTACCGGGATCGCATGCACCTATTCGATGGCGCCGTGTACGGGCTATCGCCCGCAGCCGATGCGCGCTACCGCTTTCCGCACCGAACACTGATTCCGCGCCTCTTCCAGGCCGGGCAGACGACACATCCTGGCTACGGTGTTGCGACATCGATGCTCTCGGGCATCCTCGCCGCGGAAGCGGTAGTGAAGACAGTACCCTGAACCGAAGGCTGGCACCTCAAGGCTCCGCGGCAGAGTGTGCATCGAGATTCAGTGCACGTGCCCGGCGTGCGGATCAGGGATCAGGATATCAAGCGCTGGCGCCGGAAACGAAGGCATTGCGTTCCCCTCGACTGGAATCTCTGCCCAGTCGATTTCCCCGCGTTCACACTGTTGACGCACCTTGAAATGCAGCCGACCTGCTTCATCCGGCAACTTCAGCTGCATGACGAATTCATCATAATGAACGTCCGCCAAAGGCCCTCCGCTCCATGTGATGCGACGAACGATCGACTCAACGGGCCTACCGTGGAGCAAGATGGGCCTTGAGGGTTTTGCGCTTTCGATCGCGATGCTCCAGCCAGATTTTGGCATTGGCTTGGCACTCGCAAATTCAGCAGGCAGCTCGACGCTGAGCGACCGCGTCGAGGAACCCTCACAGCCATGGCCAACCTGGAACGTTGCGCGATGGTAGCTGCCCGCTGGCGCACTCTTCTGTTGCAGCACGACATGCGCTTGGGCCGTCGATGCCGTGAATAGCAGGGCTGCGACCAGCGAACGGGGAGTTGTTGTCATATCGATTTCTCTCTATCGCAAGTTGTATTCAAGGCCGGCATACCAGGCCCGGCCATCGCCGGGGTAGAAGGCACGCTGGTCCATACCTCTGGCATTGGCGACGACATTCGTGGTCGCGGCGTAAGTTCTGTCACCCGCGTTACGTACTTCGGCAAACCATGACAGTCCATCGGCAAGCCGCTGTCCAGCCTTGATGCCGAGCACGCCGTAGCCTGATGTCTTGAGTGTGTTGGCATGATCGATCCAGCTCGATGAAGCAGCACGCAGGTTCGGGCCGAAGTACATGCCATTGGAGAGCGTGTAGAGCAATTCAGCCGCAAGGAACTGGCGCGGCACACCAGCGAGCGCGTTGTCCCCATAGACAGCATCGCCGTCAAAGCAGAAGTCATTGAGCTGATAGCTCGCACGCAGCATCCAGCGCCCCCACAACGTCGCCTCAACACCAGCCTCAACACCTTGATGCAGCGTGCGATCAGCGTTGACCGTACCGAGCGGATTGCCGTGTGCATCCGTCAATGCCAGCAGCTCATCGCGCACGGCAGCGTGATAGAGCGAAACATCCCAGTTCATCGCCAACCCACCATTCACCGCACGACCGCGTGAGCCAATCTCAACGGTGTTGGCGTGTTGCGCATCGACTGGTGTCACATTCGGCCCGCCAGCAAGCTCTCCGAAACTCGGCGGCTCGAAGCTACCGCTCCAGTTGCCATAGACCTGCGCCTCGGACGCAATCTGGAAGCGCAGGCCGATCTTCGGCACGCCACGCTGGTAGTGCTGCGAAACGCCGTTGTCAGTACCATCGGAAAGGTATTTGTCAAGAAGCTCGCGGGACGCATCGACGTACTGCGCACCGAGCACGAGCGTCGTACGTGGAATGATGTCGTATTGCAGCTCGCCGTAGAGGATGTTGTTGCGTGAGGCTTGTTCCGAGGCCGCAGTACGCGTGCCCAGTTGGCCAGCAATGTTCTGGAAGCGATCGTCTACCAGCGTTCCTCGCTGGAGATGGGCTCCCAGCACCCAGCGGGTCGGGCCATCGGACCCACGCGCACCGCCCCGGTAGCGAAGACTCAAGCCGTAGTCATGCGAGCGCTGTTCAAGCACTTGATAGATCGGGTGGAACAGGCTCTTGTAGGACCACCAGATTCCGACATCAAGACGCTGCCCGCCTCCGAATGCGACACTCGTGAGATTCGAGACGCGGTAGAGATCGAAGTCCCGGTGCTGGTCACCGGAAACAGCCGCCAGATCGGCACGACGCGGATCAAGGCTCATCTCCGCAGCGGTCAGTGCGCCCGGCAGTTCCGACACGGTATGCACGAACGCACCGAAAAACCGCGTCTCGATGGCGTCTGAGATACGCCAGCCCAAGTTGCCCGACAGGCGCTGCGTCGACTGTTGTGAATGATCACGAAAGCCATCCTGGTGGAAACCGGCAGCACCAAACAGGCCGTCGATGGTTTCACCTTCACCCACCACGATGGCCTGCAAGCGCCCGTAGCCAAAGCTGCCCCCTTCCGCGCGAAGCGAAGCTGGCGCCCCGTCACGACCCGATGGACTGACGAAATCGATCGCACCACCCAGCGTTGTCGATCCATACCGCAACGCGTTCGCACCACGATAGACAGCAATGTAGCGGCTGGCGAGCGGCTCTACGGCCTGGAAATCCACGCTGCCATCAGCAAGATTCAGCGGCACGCCATCCTGAAGAAGGGTGATGCCACGCATGTGGAAGGTCCGCTGCAGGCCCGAACCTCGGATCGACAGGCGAGATTCCTCGGCACCAAAGCGCGAGGCCACGAACACGCCGGGAGAGTAGGCAAGCGCATCGGATAGGGTGGATACGCGTCCTTCACGATACTGCCCCGCATCGACGACATTGGCGCCGCCGGGAATCGTTTCCAGTTCGACGCGCGCCTCCTCGATGATCGGCAACGTCGAGGGAACGTCACGACGGGCCGTGACAGTCATGACAGGCAGATCAGCGCTTGTGTCATCTGCACGTGTGGCAGACGACAGACCCAACAGGGCGCTTGGCAGATGGCATAGCCACGGCAGCACGCGCGCTGCCGTGTGCCGGAAGGGGCGATGGTTGGACATCGTTTCCTGTTTCCTGATTGTTTGCGACGACACCGACCTTGGCGTCATCAGACACGTCGCGCCGGACACGTCATCCAGTGCGGCAGCCGATCACGAGCGATCAACCCAGGAGGGGATCAGGAAAGGACAGGAGGCGCCCGCGGTACCGCCACCGTCCAGGCGAACAGTGGCGAAGGCGAGCAGTAGAAGCGCGGGGGATGATTGAAGGCGGGCCACACAGGCAGCGCCATCAAGGCAGAAACCATCAGGATCGCAGCCGAGCCTTGGTGCGACAGGCAATACGCGCACGGCGCAAAGAGGCTGGCAGGCTTTGCTGGCGCCTTGGCAGGCAAGGAGGTGCCAGCGCCCCCCGAAAACAATCGGACCGAGCATATGTCACCGAATCCCTGCCCCACCGAGGCGAGCAACCGCGACACAGCTGGCGTCCATGCATTGAGCAGGATTGCGCAGGCGGCAATCCAAGCGATCAAGGGGGAGGTCTCGGGGCGCATCCGCGTCATTTCAGCGGATCTTATCTGCGGCACGACCAACAGTCAGCACGGCACCGCTGGTCGCCGACACCCGTTCAAGGGAAGAACGGTCCGTCATTCAAATCTCACTGGCCCAGCGTCAGGAGAATCCGGCGACGCTCTTCAATGCCGTAGAGGATATCCGGCACGCCTTCCTCGTTCAGGGAACCGTCACTGAACTGCAGGGCGATAAACCCGTGGCGCTCGTAGAAGCGGCGCGCACGGCTATTGGCGCGAAAGCACCACAGCCGAACGGGAAAAACGAGCTCGCTCAGGGCGCTGGCAAGCATCATCGTACCCATCCCCTGCCCGACATCGTCCGGGAGGAGGTAGAACTGATCGAGCCAGCCACAGCCGTCGCGAAAATCGATTGCATAAAAGCCCACCGCGCGGCCACCACGCTCGACAACCCGTGTACCGCCCCCCGGAATCAGCACATGGGCGATCCAGTCATGGATTTCCGCATCCGTATGACGAAGCGGTGCGTAGTCAAGAAAAGTTCGCCGCGAGACAAGATAAATGCGGGTGAGCGCCGCTGCATCGTGCGGCCCTGCGTCGCGGATGCGCAAGTCCAGAAGCGACATCAGTTTGTCTCGGATGGATACATGGATAGCGGTCGCCAAGCCGGGGCATGATAGCCCACGTACCTGGCGCACCCCATCCTGGCACAGTGCCACGATCTCGACAGCCACGACCCATGTGAAAAGCGCCGCTCATGGCGGCGCTCTGCACGGTCCATCGCGGGGTCTCCGCGATGCCGGATTTCTCATGGCGTGGCGCGCTCATGGCCGCCACGCACACAGTCAAGAACCTTGTCAGGCCTCGGAGGCCACCCCGGGTTGCGCAACTTCGGCCCCTGTTTGGCGAACCATGGCGCGTCCTACCGCACTGCAAAGCGCCAGCAATGCGGCCGTCGTGCTGTTGCCGTGGAGCCCTGCTCCAAAGAAGCTCCCCGGCACACCATCCATCGAGATCTCGATGACCGCCGCAGCACGGGCATCACTACCTGGCGACACCGAGCGTTCCTCGAACGAAACAATGCGGATCGGCATGCCGAGCGCATGAACCGCTGCTTCGAGGGGGCCATTGCCGGTGCCTTCGACCATACGCTCGACACCATGCTCCCGCACCACCATGCGAATCCCCTGGCTTTCGCCCGCCTCGAAAAGGTGGTGCTGAACGCAGACCGGCGCCTGCAACTCAAGATATTCGACACAGAAGATTCGCCAGATTTCAGCGGCGGTCACTTCGCGGCCAACATCATCAAGGTGCTTTTGCACCGCAGACGCGAACTCCACCTGCATCCGACGCGGCATCGCGATACCGTAGTTTGCTTCGAGCAAGTACGAAATCCCGCCCTTCCCGGACTGGCTGTTGACCCGGATGACCGACTCGTAGCTACGCCCAAGATCATCGGGGTCGACCGGAAGGTACGGCACTTCCCAAAGAGCTTCCGGATCCTGCGCCGCAAGACCCTTTTTGATGGCGTCCTGGTGCGAACCGGAGAACGCCGTGAACACGAGATCACCAACGTACGGGTGACGCGGATGAACCGGAATCTGCGTAACCTCCTCGGTAACGCGCGCGACAGCGTTGATGTCCGAGAAGTCGAGCCCGGGATCGACTCCTTGCGTATAGAGATTGAGCGCAAGTGTCACGAGGTCGACATTGCCGGTACGTTCACCATTGCCGAAAAGACAGCCTTCGACGCGATCTGCCCCCGCCATCATCGCGAGTTCCGCCGCAGCCACTGCGCAACCGCGATCATTGTGCGGATGGACCGACACGATGACACCGTCGCGGCGCGCGATGTTGCGATGCATCCACTCGATCTGATCGGCATACACGTTCGGGGTGGCCGACTCGATCGTCGCCGGCAGGTTGATGATCACCTTGCTTTCGGGGCGCGCATCCCAGATTTCGGTCACACGGTCGACGATTTCCCGGGCGAAATCGAGTTCCGCCGAAGAGAAGACCTCGGGGCTGAACTGGAAGGTCCACTTCGTTTCCGGCCGGGCGGCCGCAATGTCGCGAATCAGTTTCGTACTTTCCTCGGCGAGTGCGATCACGCCAGCGCGGTCGGTATTGAAGACGATGCGCCGAAAAGTCGGCGCAATCGCGTTATAGACGTGGATGATCGCGCTGTGCGCCCCCTTGACCGAGTCAAAGGTCCGCTCGATCAGGTCAGCGCGCGCCTGCGTAAGCACGCCGATCGTCACATCCTCAGGAATGTGGCCGTCCTCGATAAGCATGCGAACAAAGTCGAAATCGGTCTGCGAGGCCGATGGAAACGCAACCTCGATCTCCTTGAAGCCGATCGCAACGAGTTGCTTGAAAAGCTTGAGCTTGGCTTCGACCGACATGGGGTCGAAGAGCGACTGGTTGCCATCGCGGAGATCGGTAGAAAGCCAGATCGGCGCACGGGTGATGACCTGGTCAGGCCAGCGCCGGTCACGGAGCGCGATCGGCTGAAAGGTACGGTACTTGGCGGAAGGCTGCTTCAACATCGTTTTCTCCTGGGCATGCGTTGGGCGATCGCGGCGCGGGCACAGTCGTGGCCCGGGCTGCCAGGCTGCCGCGGGGACGCGGCCTGGCAGCCGCTAGGCAGTCGCAGGTCGAAATAAAGATGCATCAGGATGGACATGTACAGATTCCTTGGGACTTGGATCGCATGTGCTGGACGCACGACGACCGAGGCTCCTGTGCCGAAGCACAGGCGGGTCATACTCGACAGGAAGGGATTCGGATCAGATGCGCGCGGGGCGCAGCAGTCGGCCCAGACCCAGCAGGGTCAGGAAGGAGAAGCTCAGCAGGAGAGCGAGGGCCGATTGCGGAAACATATGGGAGCGGACGTTAGCTGCAAAACCGGGCGACCGTCAAGCGCAGGAGGCGTGCCGCGATCGATTTCGCACACGAACTTTCCTATCGCGCCAATAGATTCTGCTGCTTGACTGTGAGCACAGCGAGTGGGCTAGACTTTGCGGGCTGCAGAAAAACAGAAGCAGTCCCTAAAGAGTAAAAGCGAGGAAAAGACACATGAAGCGTATCGTGACCACCGTCATGCTGGGCCTGTTGGCCTCTGGCGCCGCGCTTGCCGACGCCGGCGCGGATCTTGCCAAGGCAAAGAACTGCCTTGCCTGCCATGCGGTGGACAAGAAGGTCGTCGGTCCCGCCTACAAGGACATCGCCGCAAAATACAAGGGCCAGAAGGACGCTGAAGCGAAACTCATGGCCAAGGTCAAGGGCGGCGGTTCGGGCATCTGGGGTAACGTACCCATGCCACCGAACCCACAGGTCAACGACGCAGAAGCCAAGCAGCTCGTGCAGTGGGTCCTGAGCCAGAAGTAAACGCTGGCCAATCCAGCACAACGAAAAAAGCCGGCGCCCATACCAGACCGTGTGAAAACTCTGTGAAGCGGTCTTGAGAGGAAAACGCCCCGATCGAATCGGGGCGTTTTTCATTGGCTCGACGCAACAAGCCGGCCGCGCCGGTCAAGCCATCAAGGTGATCAGTGAGGCGGCGCCAAGCACTCGAATGGCGCGCTTGAGGTTATAGGCCTGCACGGCCAGCGCCATTTCGGCGCGCACGCCGCCGAGGTGACGCAGGAGAAAGCGGGCGTTTCCAAACCCCCACTGCTTGAGATTGCCGAAGGGGTGCTCAACAACGGCTCGCCGCCGCCCCATCATCTCGGGGTGCTCGCTCAGGCGCTGTGTCATGCGTTCGAAGGCCGCCTCATTCGGATGGCGCATCAGATAGCGGCGTTCGGCCTGCGTGCAGCGAGGCTTGAGCGGACAAGCACCGCACACACTGGCCGGTGCCGCGTAGATGCGCGTGCCGCGATTGCATTGTTTGAGCGTGAGGAGTTGTCCGGCCGGGCAGCGATACCGATCGGTCTCAGCCTCAAAGGTGAAGGCGCTGCGATCGAACAATTGGCCGTCGCCCTGATTGTTGGTGCCGCGATTGGGCGGCACGAAAGCGGTGATGCCTGCGGCCTCGCAGGCCTCGAACTGGGCGCCGTTGGAATAGCCCGCGTCGGCCACGACATTTAAGGTCGGTTGTTCGAGTACGCCTTGCGCGGCCTTGGCCATCGGTTCGAGTTGCTGGTTGTCGCCCGCCTCTTGCGTCAGTTCGTGGTGCAGGATCAGGCCATGCGCCGCATCAACCGCGCTTTGCACGTTGTAGGCCACGCGATGGCCGTTGCCTTGCGGCATGCGCATGAGTCGGGCATCCGGCTCGCCGACCACGAACTGTTCGAGCCCCTGCGCGTCGAGCAGCGCCTGACAACTCAGGTTGTCGGCGTGCCGGTCGCGCAAGTGCGCCAGCGCGCCCTCGACGGCCGTGCGGTCGATCGGTTCGCTACGCGCTTGCTGGTCGGCTGCATCCAATTGGGCCAGATAGGTCGCAATATGCTGTTCGAGTCGGCTCTGCTGGGCCTTGAGCCGCTTGAGGCTGAACTGCTGGCGTGCCGAGGCGACCGCCTGGAACTTGCTGCCGTCGATCGCCACCAGGTCTCCCGCAATCAGGCCGACCTGCCGACAGAACTGTACGAAGACCCGGCACGTGGCCTGAAAGGCCGCGCCGTTGTCACGGCGAAAATCGGCAATCGTTTTGAAGTCGGGCGTGAGCCGGCCGAGCAGCCACATCACTTCGATGTTGCGTTCGCACTCGGCCTGCAGCCGACGCGAGGAGCGGACGCGCTGAAAGTAGCCGTACAGGTAGAGCTTGAGCAGATCGGCCGGATCATAGGCCGGCCGCCCGGTCGCTTTGGGCTGCGACCTGCCAAACCCCAGTTGCACCAGATCCAGCCGCGCCACGTACGCTTCGATCACCCGCACCAAGTGATCGGAGGGAATCAACTCATCCAGGCTCACTGGAAACAGACTGCCCTGCGTGCGCGATTCACCCCGGATATAACCCATCAATGA
>JAVBUM010000034.1:0-77947 GCA_031555325.1 Niveibacterium sp.
CCCCCGGACCATTCGCCAGTGCCTGCTTCAACCGCTTGGCGTGCCCCAATGCCTCATCGTCTCCGCGAAGGCGGGGCCTCCCCATCGGTTGCGTGGGCGGCATCCGCTATGCTTCCGGCCCATCAGAGGGACAAAAGCCAAGCGCATGGACTACCTCATCCATCTTCCCGGCTATTTCGCAATCCTGCTGCACGCGACGATCTTCCTTGGCCTTTCGGCTCGCGTGCTGACCCAACGGCATCCGCCCGGCACCTCGCTTGCATGGATGCTTCTGGCGCTCGCCCTACCCTACGTCGGTGCTGGACTTTACCTTCTGATCGGCGAACGGCCACTGGGCCGTCGCCGTGGCAAGCGTCAGACAGACCTGCTGCCGCTGCTCAATGAATGGATCGGCGACCTCCCGCAGCCGCTTCCTGCACAGGTCGAAACACTCGACCGCTGGAGCCTCATTCATCAGACAACCAAAGCAAGTACCGGGCTGCCCCCTCAAGTCGGCAACAAGCTCTCGCTCGCGTCAGACAGTGGTGCAATCCTCGCCGCGATCCGCGACGACGTGGCGGCAGCAAAGCACACGGTGCTCATGGAGTTCTATATCTGGCACCCCGGCGGCAGAGCCGACGAGGTGGCTGAAGCGGTAATCGCCGCGGCACAGCGGGGCGTTGCCTGCCGCGTGATGCTGGATGCGGCAGGCAGTCGTGAATTCTTCAAGAGCAACTGGCCAGCGCGGATGCGCGAGGCAGGCATCGAGGTCGTGCGCGCGCTGCCAGTGGGCCTGCTGCGCGCGGCGTTCGTGCGCTTCGATCTGCGCATGCACCGCAAGCTGGTCATCGTTGATGGGCGCGTGGCATGGACCGGCAGCCTCAATCTCGTCGATCCACACCTGTTCAAGCAGGGCGCAGGCGTCGGCGAGTGGGTGGACGCCATGACGCGCATCGAAGGCCCGGTCGTCGAAACGCTTGCCGGCGTCTTCCTTTGGGACTGGTGCGTGGAAACCGGCGCCCCGCCCCACGACATGGCGACGCGGTTGCTCGGTGCGATGAGCCCCCCGCTGTCGAACGATGGCGAAGTCCAAGTGCTGCCATCCGGCCCAGGCTTTGAGGGCGATGGCGCGCACCGGCTGCTCCTGGCGACCTTTTATGTAGCCCAGCAGGAAGTCGTGCTGACAACACCCTACTTCGTGCCAGATGAGCCCCTGTCGCTCGCGATCGAAGCAGCCGCCCTGCGTGGGGTGAAGGTTGTGGTGGTGCTGCCGGAACGCGTCGATTCGATCCTGGTGCGCTACGCCAGCCGTTCGTTCTTCGATCGCCTACTCGCGGCTGGCGTACGCATTGAGCAGTTCTCCGGCGGTCTCCTGCACACCAAAAGTGTCGTCGTTGATCGCAGCCTGGCCCTGTTCGGCACCACGAATCTGGACATCCGATCATTTCGGCTGAACTTCGAACTCACGCTTGTGGTGTACGACAGCAATTTCGCTGGTCGCCTGCACGAACTGCAAGAGCAGTACCGGTGCAGCGCAGTACCCCTCGATGCTGCGCACTGGGCCACACGTGGCCGCATAACCCGGCTGGCCGAAAACCTGGCGCGCCTGGTCAGGCCCTTGCTGTGATCGGATAGAAGACAGAGCGCAGTGCGGACTGTCCCAAACCCGACAGCAGAATCGAATTTGGCGATCCACACTGACCAGATGACCCGGACAACCGGAGGAGACTGGCAATGAATACCGTAACCGTCAGCTTCGGATCGGGACGCGAATATGAGCTGCGCGTCGCCGACCAAGCTCTGGCCGCTCAGGATGCGCAAGGCGCACGCGATTGGCTGGAGCACGAGTTTATCGAACTCGAATGCACCCCCGACAACCCCGTTGGAAAGTTGCTGCTGGTCGATCAGATCATCAACGTCGCCAAGTGCGCTGGTGAAAACGCATTCATGCGCGCGAACGGCTGGACCGGCGACTTCGCTCGCTGCACGCTCAAGGCGCTCGACTGCGATTCAGTGCGCATCGACACGCAAGGCTTCACGTTGTCGTACTAGCAGATTCGGCACGGGCGCTATCGATAGCGCCCTCATTCATCAGGCATCTTTACCTGTTCAACCCGTTACATCCGGCGGAACTTCACCTAGCTTCAAGCCTGGACTCGACCTAAAGCATGCGCGGCAGGTCCGCGATATCACGAAAGATGACCCAATATAGCCACCTATTGCACAAAACGATATTGCGAATCGTTCGCATTTACGATTAAACTACGGCTAGATGATTTCAATACGAGATTTCGGCCATGTCGCTCATCGCACCCATCTTGACCCTCGCCGCTGCCGGAGGCCTCATCCTTGGCAGCAAACACCAGCACTTCATTGTCAGCCAGATCGGACGCCTCGCCTCGCGCAAGCTGTCGCGCCTACTGTGTGTCGTCGCTGTCGCGTGCTGGGCTGCATTGTTCGATCAAGCTTCCGAAGTCGGTAGCGCCCTCACCCTTCTCGCGCTGGGGCTTGTCACGATGCCCGCACTCGCAGTCGTAGTCTCGCCACCATCACCTTCATCACAACGTCGCCCTGCGCACTGATCCGCCACGCTCCAGCACCGGCCTTTCATGCCTGAAACCGTCTCGGACGCCTTCAGCGTGGATCGACTGCCAAACGGATTCCGCTAACTGTCCGTTGCTTTTGTGCAACGCAATGAACAGGTATTCAGCAAGCGTTTTGACAAAAAAACTTCGCTGAAGAAGTTACGGTCTTTCAAACCTTTGCCACGCCAAGACGAGTTAGTTGTGGCGAATTCGATGCGTTTTCCCCGCTAGATCCTTCACCGCACCCCAGATCCGCACTGGTATGCTGCAACGCAGCAGCATCGTACTGCCCCCAACCCGAACGGCCAAGCCAGTGCCCCTGTGGCGCCAGCCTGTCCGTTCCCCGACCCCCGCGGAGCCTCGACATGATCACTTCCAGCATTTCAACCCCGGCCGACAGCGCACTCATCTCCGCAGCACTCTCTGGCGGCCAGCTCGATCTCGCAATGCACACGATCGAATCCGCCCTGCATTCCGGCCACGCGATCCGCATGTCAGACGAATACAAACCCTTTCTCGCTGCACTCAGGCACGCCCACTGGCGTCGCTGGGGCGAGTTGCTGCGCTCAGCCGAAAGCCTGCGCGATCAAGAGATCGCTGCACTTGAGGACGTCCTGATCACCGCCCTGAAGAAAGCGCCCCTCAAGTGCGTAATGCGCTTCAAGACGACGGTACCCGCGCTGACTGCTGCGCAAAACGAACGGCTGGCGACTTCGAAAATGCCCCTGCCGGAAATCGGCCTCGCACGCTATCACCTGCGCCCGAGCGCTTTTGAGCACGGCTCGACCCGGTAATCAGAACCCGCGTGCGCTACGCCTTACGTAAGCGCGCGCTGCCTTGCCAGACGTACAAGCGTAAGGCCAAGCGCCATCATCAAGGCCGGCAGCCAGATCCACGCCATTTCGGAACCGAGCACGACCGCACCACGCGCACTGAACACGCGCCGCAGTGCAATGGGCGACACTTCCACAACCTGCCAGGGTGCGAAGTAGCGAACGTCAGACCACGGCCAGAACAGCGCCACCCCGAGCCCACCATTCGTCAGCATATCGAGCAGGGGGTGCGATAGCGCCGACACACCGACAAACGCAAACGCCTTCCATGACGTACAGCGCAACTGCCTCGCACACACGCAAGCAATACATGCCACCAGCAATACAAACAACAGCGAGTGCGAGGCACCACGGTGGCCGAAGCTTGTGTGGTAGGCGATGCCCAGTTTGAAAGCAATCCCGTCAGCATCCGGCAGGATCGAGGCCATCACGCCTGCCGCCAGCAGGCGGCGTGACACGGTGACCTTGCCCAATCCAAGAGCTAGGGCCAGCGGAACCACAGCATGGGAAAGAATGGTCGGCATGTGAAGGGAAGAACCTGCAAATCAGGCATTCTAGGGCGCAGCCAACCCGGTCCCAGAGCCGCACATCAAGCACGGCAGAAGGAACGGACGCACATCCCGTCCTCCGAAGTGCGGCCGATGCGGCACAGCGGTCATGGCCAGGGTTGCATAGACTTCAGTCATCAGAGCCTGCGACAGGAGCCTTATCATGGCTGCCTTTCCACCCCGTCGCCACTTCCTTGGCGAAATCGGCGGACTACTGGCCGCGATCAGCCTTCCGCCTGCACGTGCGGAGCCACTCACTGCGCCGGCAAGCTGCGTGCTGACCCCATCCGCCACCGAAGGCCCTTTCTACCTCGACGACGCCCTTGTGCGACGTGACATCCGCGACGACAGAGCCGGCCAACCGCTGCGCCTCCGCATTTCGGTGGTCGATGCGGATCGCGGCTGTGTACCGCTCCCAGGTGCGCTCGTCAGCGTGTGGCACTGCGACGCCGAGGGCCGCTACAGTGGAGAAGGCGCCTCGAATGCCACGGCGCGATTCCTGCGTGGCGTGCAGTTGGCAGGAGCCGACGGCGCTACGGAGTTCCTGACGATCTACCCCGGCTGGTACCCGCCACGCACGGTGCACATCCACTACAAGGTTCGCCTGGGCCGCACCGAAGCCCTCACCGGCCAGCTCTACTTCGACGATGCGCTCAATCGCGAAATACTTGCCAGCCACATCGCCTATCGTGCAAACGGAATCCCACGGCGCTCGAATGCCAACGACCCGATCACCGGCAACCGACCCGGCATTGTGCAAGTAAGCCGCAGGCAGGATCTGCTGGAAGGCCGCTTCGTGGTTGGCATCACTCGTACTGACAGTAGTTGAACGATGTTCAGCCCAAGCACAGTGGCCGCATCGTTTCGACCAGCCAGTCGACGAATACCCGCAGCCTCCGCGAGAGATGGCACCGATGCGGATAGAGCACGGCGAGCGGCATCGTCGGTGGACGCCACCGCGCCAGCACCTCGCTCAAGCGGCCATCAGCAAGGCCATGCTCGACGTGATAGCGCGGCACCTGGATCAGACCCATGCCTGCCTCGGCGGCAGCCACATAGGCGTCGGCATTGTTCAGCGTGATCGCACTCGGCACTGACACCATCCGGCGCTCTCCTTCGACCACGAACTCGAAGTCGAGCACGCGGCCGCTGCTCGCACTCACATAGTTCACCGCACGATGAGCAGCCAGTTCATCAAGCGTGCGTGGCTCACCGAAGCGAAGAAGATAGCCATTGGCCGCGCAGGTCAGCTGCTCAAGTTCACCGATCGGACGCGCAACCAGCGAGGTATCGGTCGACTCACCAGCCCGCAGCACACAGTCCACACCCTCGCGGATGAGCTCGACGTGCCGGTCGGAAAATCCAAGCTCAAGTTCGATACCAGGGTAGCGCGCAAGGAAATCTGGCAAAGCGGGCACAACAATCAACCGACCGATCGAGGGTGGCAGATCGACTCGCAGCCGTCCTACCGGACTGGCTACAGCATGCGAAAAAGCGGACTCAGCCTCTTCGAAGTCGGCGATCAAGCGCACGCAGCGTTCGTAGTAGGCCTCGCCATCCGTCGTCAGCCGCACCGAACGGGTCGTGCGCTGTAGAAGCCGCGCGCCAAGCCGCATTTCGAGTGCTCGTACAAGCTTGGTCACCGTAGCGCGCGGGAGGTGCAGATCGTCTGCTGCCCGCGTAAAGCTCGCGAGTTCCGCAACCCGTACGAACACCTGCATGGCTTGTATGCGATCCATCCTCGCCTGCGTTTCGTTTCTGAATTGGAAACAGTGTAGTTGCCAAAACCCAGTTTATTGCCCAGAACGTGGCGCACAAAATCGCAAGTGATCCTTCCTACCCGCAGGTTAAGCGCCATGAAGACCCGCCAACTCGGCAAGAACGGCCCGCAGGTTTCTGCAATCGGCCTCGGTTGTATGGGCATGTCCGATTTTTATACCGGTCATTTCGACGAAGCTGAAGCGATCGCGACAATCCACCGCGCACTCGACCTCGGCATCACCCTGCTCGACACGGCTGACATGTACGGCCCTCATACGAATGAACGGCTTGTTGGACGAGCAATCGCAGATCGTCGCACCAAGGCCTTCGTCGCCACCAAGTTCGGCATCTTGCGCGATCCGATTGATCCGGCCGCACGTGGCGTCAGCGGCAGGCCCGAATACGTGAGGAAGTCGGTCGAGGGCAGCCTTGCCCGGCTCGGCATCGATCACATCGACCTCTACTATCAGCACCGCGTCGACCCGACCGTGCCCATCGAAGAAACCGTCGGAGCAATGGCCGAACTCGTCCGCGCAGGCAAGGTCCGCCACATCGGACTCTCAGAAGTTTCCGCGGAGACACTGGAGCGCGCCCATGCCGTCCACCCCATCACGGCAGTACAGAGCGAATACTCGCTGTGGTCGCGCGAGCCGGAATCGGATGGCGTGCTTGCCACCTGCCGCCGGCTTGGTATCGGCTTCATACCGTACAGCCCACTCGGCCGCGGCTTCCTCACTGGTGCAATCCGCAGCCCGGCGGACTTCGCACCAGACGATTTCCGCCACACAAATCCACGCTTCGAAGGCGCGAATTTCGACCGCAATCTCGAACTCGTCGCAAAGGTGGAAGCATTTGCGAAGGAGAAGCGTGTAAAACCCTCGCAACTGGCGCTTGCCTGGGTGCTCGCCCAAGGCGGGGATCTAGTGCCAATCCCCGGTACCAAGCAGCGCAAATACCTTGAGGAGAACGCAGCGGCCGTCGACATCACATTGTCATCGGAGGAGACTGCCACGCTATCTGCGATTTTCCCACCCGAAGCGATAGCAGGCGCGCGCTATGCCGAGCTCGGCATGCGTCTCCTGCACGGCTAGGCGGATTTCAGGAAGAGCCAGCCAGCTCATCAATGATCGGGCAGTCGGGCCTTTCGTCGCCGCGGCAACAAGCGGTGAGGTGTTCGAGCGCGATGATCATTTTCTGAAGCTGGTCGAGCTTGCCGCGCAGCGCATCAATGTGCGCCTCGGCAAGGCGCTTGACTTCACGGCTCTCGCGACCGCGATCCTGCCAGAGCGATACCAGCGCGCGAATGGTCCCGAGATCGAAACCAAGATCACGTGCATGACGGATGAATCGCAGCGTATGGAGATCGGCATCCGTGTAGCGCCGATACCCGGCCTCCGAGCGCGCGGCTGGCGGCAGCAGGCCAATTGATTCGTAGTGGCGGATCATCTTCGCCGAAACGCCGGAGCCGCGCGCAGCTTCGCCAATGTTCATCGTTCCCGCTCCGGATTCCAGCGCCGCAGCAGAAGCGCGTTGGTAACCACCGACACCGATGACGCCGCCATCGCGGCACCTGCAACCACTGGCGAGAGCAGCCCCAGCGCCGCGAGCGGAATGCCGATGACGTTATAGATAAAAGCCCAGAACAGATTCTGGCGAATCTTGGCCACGGTGCGGCGTGACAGTTCCAGCGCAGCGGGCACGAGGCGCGGATCTCCACGCATCAGCGTAATGCCGGCAGCGTGCATCGCGACATCGGTTCCGCTGCCCATCGCAATCCCAACGTCTGCAGCGGCAAGAGCTGGAGCATCGTTGATGCCATCGCCAACCATGGCGACGCGGGTGCCGTCTTCTCGCAGCCGGCCGACGGCCTCGGCCTTGTCGGCCGGCAGCACTTCGGCCTCGAACCGTTCGATGCCAAGCGCATTGGCTACGCTGCTTGCCGCGCCACGGTTGTCGCCCGTCAGCAGTATCGAATCAATGCCGAGCGCCTGAAGTCGCCTGATAGCCTCGGCGGCAGCTGGCTTGACCGAGTCCCCAAAGGCCAGCAAGCCAGCAAGCCGCGGCTCAGGTACAACCTCGGCAAGCCAGGACAAACTGCACCCCCTCGCTTCGAGGGCTGTCGCCGTTCCGGCTAGCACGCGGCAATCGACGCCGGATTCAGACATCAGCCGCGCATTGCCCAGTCGTAACAATCTGCCATCGACACGTGCCTGCATGCCTCGCCCGGGTAGGGCCTCGACGTCAGTCGCCTGTTTCACCACAAGTCCGTTTGCGGCCTCGCGCACGGCTGCTGCAAGCGGGTGCGTCGAGCCTTGCTGGATTGCCGCAGCGGTGGCCAGCAACGGAAAGCCGGTATCCATCACATGCTGCTCGACGAGCCGCGCACGTCCTTCGGTCAAGGTTCCGGTCTTGTCAAACGCCACACGGCGCACCGCCTGCGCAATTTCCAGCGCTTCGGCATCCTTGATCAGGATGCCGTGCTTCGCACCGACTCCAGTACCGGCCATGATTGCCGCTGGCGTGGCAAGGCCAAGCGCACATGGGCAGGCAATCACCAAGACCGCGACTGCGTTGATGAGCGCCGTCTCCCAGTTGCCGGACGTGAAACCCCACGCAAGCAATGTAACCAGTGCAATAGCCAGCACAACCGGAACGAAGACTGCGGCGACACGGTCGACCAGCCGCTGGATCGGCGCCTTGGCGGCTTGCGCGTCCTCGACCAGACGCACGATCCGTGCAAGTACGGTTTCTGTCCCGATCGCCGTGACCTCGATTTCGAGCAAGCCTTCACTGTTGATCGCACCGCCCGTGACCTTGTCTCCACACGCTTTCGCTACTGGCAGGCTCTCGCCGGTGATCAGCGCTTCATCGACGCTCGACTGGCCTTCCCGCACACGCCCGTCGACCGGAATACGTTCACCGGGACGCACCTGGACACGGTCGCCAACGACCACCTCGGCCAGGTTCAGTTCGACCCAGGCCGCCTCGCGCAAGACGCGGGCACTTTCCGGACGCAGCGCCTGCAGTGCGCGGATCGCCTCGGTCGTCTGTCGTTTGGCGTGCCGTTCGAGCCACTTGCCGAGCCGCACGAGCATGATGACGACAGCCGCCGCCTCGAAATACAAATGGGCATGCCCCCCGTGTGTAGACCACAGGTAAAGCGAGAGCCCAAATGCCGCCGAAGTGCCAAGCGCCACAAGAAGGTCCATGTTGCCACTGCCGGCCATGAGCGCCGACCAGCCTGCACGGTAGAAGCGCGCACCAAGCCAGAACTGCACGGGTGCTGCAAGCACAAATTGCAGCCATGCAGGCAGCATCCAGTTGGAGCCGATCGCGAGCATTGGCAGCACCAGTGGCGCGGCAAGCAACGCGCCAGCGACAAGCTCCCACGCCTCGCAACGCAGCGCCTTTTGCTGAACATTGGCTTCAGACGACGCACGTACCGCTTCAGGCTGCCTCGCCACAAAGCCTGCCCGTCCGACAGCAACGATGAGCGATGCGGCATCCGGTTCACCTGCGGCCCAGCTCACGCGGGCGGATTCACTTGCGAGATTCACGCTCGCGCCCACCACGCCGGGCACCGCCGCAAGCGCCCGCTCCACACGAGCAACGCACGACGCACACGTCATGCCCTCGATCGAGAGGTCGATTTCCGCCAGTGGCACGTCGAAGCCCGTGGCGCATACCTTGTCCACCAGAGTCATCGTGGGAACCGGCTGATTGAGCGCAATCCGCGCGGTTTCGCTGGCGAGGTTCACGCTCACGGCGGCAACACCTTCGACACCGATGAGCGCCTTTTCAAGGCGGCGCACACAACTCGCACAGGTCATGCCGCGAATGGGTAGCGTAAGTTCGTTCGTAGTCCCGGAGAGGGCAAGCGGCTGGAGTGTTTGTGGCGCGTTCATACAGGTACACCTTCATCCTGATGCGTTGGCCGAAGTCTGAAGCTTCCCATCATGGAAAGGTCAAGCGCCTTTCGCAAGTTCGAGGTACGTCACGGATTGGGGTTTCGATATCCAAGTCGCAAAGCATCCGATTCTCCGTACCGACCAACAGATTTCCGCCTATCTGTTCCCGCCATGCCTTTCGCCCTTCAACGCCGAGAACATTGACTGCTTTCGGAACGACTTCACGGCCGCGAGCTTGCCAGCCACAAGTCTTTACCCAAATTCAGAAAACTCCTGTTCCGAGTCAAGGCTGATCCTGCTTCGTCGGGCAACGTGTCAGCTGGCGCAATCCGGCTCCGTTCGCCGTTCAAGGCCGAGGCGAACTTTTCGCTGGACAGTCAGGAAGTTGATGAACAAAAAACAAGAAACCTTACACAAGCACAAGCGCGGCCTGCTGGCAGTCGCGTGGCCCTTGGTCGGAGTCACGCTAATGCAGGCGCTATTGATTATGGTGAGCCTCGAACTGCTCAGCTCGGTTCAGGCGTACATGCGTCTTGAAAGCAACTGGAGTCGCGGCGTCAACGACGCCACCCTGTTCCTGCATCGTTATCTCGACAGCCTCAGCGAGTACGACTTCAATCAATACAAGGCAGCAATCGCACGGCCTCTGGGATACCGCGAGGCGCGCTTGGCAATGGAGGCCGAACGGGATGAGGACCAGATTCGCGTGGGGCTCCTCGCAGGTGGCAGCACCGAGGACGAAATTCCCAGGATAGTCCAGCTATTCAGCCACTTTCAACATGTCGACTATCTGATGAACGCTCGCCGCATCTGGACGGCGACGGATTCCAAGCTGCTCGCGCTTGTCGCGCTTGGCAACGAGATGCATCGCAACACGCGGCGTGGACCCACCGAGGTATGGCGGGTGGACAAGTGGCGCCGTGAACTACAGGCGATCAACCAAGCCCTGAACACCGACGCGGTGGTCGCCACAGAGCAGCTCGCCACCGGCACACGCTCGTCGATCCATCTCCTGATAGCGGTGAACCTCGGTGCCGCGTTGGTCCTTATCAGCCTTGGGTTGTTCACGACGCGTCGGCTACTTGCACAGCGAAGCCACGTGGAGGTCGAACTCAAGCATGAGCAGGCGCTCGCCAACATCACGCTTGCTTCGATCGGCGATGGGGTTTTGCGCACGGATGCGATGGGGCGGATCAACTATATGAACGCCGCGGCCGAAACCCTGTTGGGCCGAAAGATCGGGGATGTTCGCTTGCTGCCGTTGTCAACCGCATTCCAGCTGGCGGACGAGCATGGCGAACGAACCGCAGACCGGATTCTGGAACGAACCCAGAGCGGCGAATCCGACGTAACAGTCACCTGCGACCTGCTCCGAAACGATGGCAGCCATGTTTCCGTCTCGGTCGCAGCCTCGGCAGTTCGGGACGATACGGATGATGCCTTTGGTTCAGTGCTGGTATTGCGCGACACCACACGGGAACGCCAGTATGTGGCGAAGCTTTCGTGGCAGGCCAGCCACGACCCATTGACTGGATTGGTCAATCGACGCGAGTTCGAGCGACGCCTGACCCGCGCAATCGAACGCGTCAATGGCCAGGGCGGCAAGCATGCACTGCTTTTCCTGGATCTCGATCAGTTCAAGATCGTGAACGACTCTTGCGGCCACGACGCAGGCGACCAACTGTTGTGCGTGGCGACAAACCAGCTCCAGAACTGCTTGCGTGATCGCGATACGCTGGCACGCCTTGGTGGCGACGAGTTCGGAATCCTGCTTGAGAACTGCCCGCTGGAGCCAGCACTCCAGATCGCCGAGAAGCTGCGCCAAACGGTCCGTGATATCAATTTCATGGCTGCTGGCCGCAGTTTCCGGATCGGTGCCTCAATCGGCCTGGTAAGTATCGGCGCGGAACAATTCACTCCGGAAGAGGCGCTGCGCTCGGCTGACATGGCCTGCTACCTAGCGAAGGAAAAAGGCCGCAACCGCGTCCAGCTCTTCGATGCAGAAGATGCCGAGTTTGCTCGCCGCTTCGGCGACATGATCTGGGCCCAGCGGATCCACAAGGCGCTGATCGAAAACCGCTTCTGCCTGTACCGGCAGGATGTCATGCCCCTCGTCTCCGGCGACAACAACTGGCACTTTGAATTACTGCTGCGGTTACGGGATGAGGCAGGTCTGCCAATTCCGCCAGCGGAATTCCTGCCCACAGCCGAACGCTTCGGCCTGATGCCGCAAATCGACCGTTGGGTCGTGCAGAAAGCACTACAAACGCTTGGAGAGCGGCAGGCCCGCGCGGACGCAAGGCCGGTCGGTACCTGCTCCATCAATCTTTCGGGCGCAACGCTCAACGACCCCGGATTCCCGGAATACCTGCGTGCGCAGTTTCAGACTTACGGTGTAGCGCCGGGCGTCATCTGCTTTGAACTAAACGAAAGTGCTGCGCTACAGAACATGGAAATCACCGTGCGCTTCGTCGACGCGCTGCACGAAGTGGGCTGTCGATTCGCACTCGACAACTTTGGTGCTGGCGTGGCCTCATTCAGCCATTTGAAGCAACTGCCAGTGGACTACGTGAAGATCGACGGCGACTTTGTGCGCGACATGGCGAGCGATCCGGTCGATGACGTGATGGTCGACATGATCCACAAGTTGGCCCGTTTGACCGGAAAACAGACGATCGCAGAGTTCATTGAACGCAGTGAAGCGCTCGACACGCTGCGTTCAATCGGCGTCGACTATGCACAAGGCTTCGCCATCGCCAGGCCAGAGCCCTTCACCGAAGACGGCTGATCCGGCCGCAAGGCTGGATCGGTCCTGCTGTACGTATCTCCACGACCCGCCTCGAACGCAAGCAAGGCTTGCTTGCGGGCCAAACCGCCTGCGTAGCCCGTCAGGGCACCATTGAGGCCAATCAGCCGGTGGCATGGAATGATGATCGTCAGTGGATTGCGGCCGGTCGCAGCCCCTACGGCCCGCGCAGCTTTCGGCCGCCCGATCCGCACAGCGAGCGCACCATAATTGGTGGTCTCGCCGAAGCCAAGCGCCGCAATAGCGGACCAGACCTGACGCTGAAATGGACTACCTTCGGGTTCGAGCGGCAGATCGAACCGCAGCCGCTGTCCGGCAAACCATTCAGCCAGTTGCTGCGCCGCCTCGACGAGAATCGCCGCGGCAGGCGCCTCGCTCCACCCAGGTTGCACACCATCGAAATGCGCCTGCCCTTCAAACCATGCGCCGACAAGCCTGCCGTTCCGCGCAGCGAGGATCATCGGGCCATGCGGCGTCGCAATGCGTTTCCATTGGGTCGTGACATTCATGCTGGAGCCTCCTCGGAGCGAAAGATGGCAGCCTCGCCCTCCCCGAGGCGCCTCCATAGATGTAACACCGCATAGCCGCGCCACGGGCTCCACCGGATAGCAAGGGCGTCGGCCTCTCGTGCCGTCGACGCACCGAGAGCCTTGATCAGCGCAACATCGCCGCTTGGCCAAGCATCCGGCCATGCCAGCGCACGCAAGGCGATGTATTGCGCGGTCCAGCAGCCAATGCCGGGCAAAGCTTGAAGCGCCGCCAGCGTTGTCGGCAAATCGGCCGTCGGTGCAAGCGTGATCCGTCCAGCGGTAACCTCCCGGGCGAGCGCAACGATCGCCCTCGCTCGCGCCCCCACGACACCCAGTTCGCCGATGCAAGCAGGATCAATATCGGCAAGCACGGCAGCCGTCGGGAAAGCGTGTGTAACCGCCCCTTGTGGTCGCGGCAAGGCGGTACCGAAGCGGGCGACGATACGTCCGGCAAGCGTATGCGCCGCCTTGACGGTCACCTGCTGCCCCAGCACCGCGCGTACCGCCATCTCAAAGCCGTCGAACGCGCCTGGAACGCGCAGGCCGGGCGCTGACCCGATCAGGCAGCCGAGTGCGGCGGCTACGGCTTCGGGCTCGCAGGCTAGATCGAAAATCCGCCGCACGCCAGCAAGTACAGCGGGAAGGCTACGCAAAAGCTCAGGCGCCACTTCGACCGCCACAGTGTTGTGCTCCGGCCGATGGCTGACCACGATGATGCCAAGGCGCTCGCCCTCCGACGTCGCAATACGAACAGCGCGCCGGTATGTCATCCCCTCCACGGCTTCCACACCCATGACCCGGCGCATTTCGAGAAAGGCAAGCAGACGTGACCAATCGAACGGAGGCCGGTAAGCCAGTTCGAGCACCAGCACAGCACCCATCCCACTGGCCGTCTCGCGCCGCAGTCCACCAGGTGCGAGACCGTATCGTTCAAGGAATAGTGCATTGAACCGGCGCAGACTCCCGAACCCGGCCGCGTAAGCAACTTCACTGATCGGAAGCCGCGTGTCGGTCAAAAGCCGCTTGGCAAGCAAGAGTCGTTGCGTCTGGCCAAAAGCGACCGGGCTGACACCAAACTCCTGCCGAAATACACGACGCAGATGTCGTGATGTCACACCAAGCTGTTCGGCAATGGCATCCAGCGATTCATCTTCGCCTGCCTCAATCCACTGCGCGGCCGCCCACGCCAGCCGCGAAGCGGCATCAATGGGCGCCCACCCTGGCGCGAGTTCGGGGCGACAGCGCAGGCAAGGGCGGAAACCCGCCGCTTCAGCTGCGGCGGCATTGGCAAAGAATCGGCAGTTGACTGCCTTGGGCGTGCGGACATTACAAACCGGGCGACAGTAAATGCCAGTCGAGGTAACGCCGACAAAGAGGCGACCGTCGAATCGACGGTCGTGTGCGCAAAGCGCGGCGTAGCAAGCATCATGATCGGGAAGCATGAATTGATTATCGACCGCCTCACTCCACCCCGCTCGCCGTTTTCGGACATGACAATCAAAAGCCGCCTGACGGCGGCTTTGCGGACCAGCGCGCGGCGTAGCTGGCATCCTATCCGGGGGTATGGGTGGATGATCGGCCGCCCACCCTGCTGGTTCCGGGCACGACAATCAAAAGCCGCCCAAGCAGGGGCCGCTTTTGCGGAGATCAGAAGCGATCAGAAGCGACCAGAACGCTTTCGGTAGAAATTAACGCGCTTGGGCTTCTCGGTAGGTTTCGAGTCGGAACACCCGGAACACCCACCGCACGAAGATGCGGGTTTTGTCGAACCCGTAAGCCTGTGCCAGAGTCCTGGGGCCTGCTTCCTGATGATCACGATCAGGCTCGCAGCAACGGCGCCCCCAACGATCACCGGCTCGACCAGCGCATAAAGGCTCATGAGAATGCGTTCCCCACCTGATACGCGATGAAAGCGCCGACATAGGCCAGACCGAACAGATACGCGAGCGCAATCCCCACCGAGCGCCACGTTCCGGTCTCACGTCGCATCACTGCAAGCGTCGACGCGCATTGCGGCGCATAGACGTACCAGACCAGCAATGCGAGTCCGGTACCGAACGACCACTGTGCAGCAATCAGCGGCGCGAGCTGCGCCGCCGCCGCATCGTGACCGCCACCCACCGCATAGACCGTCGCCAATGCGCTGACCGCTACTTCGCGCGCAGCCAAACCCGGAATCAGCGCAACACAGATCTGCCAGTTGAACCCAATGGGTGCGAACACAACCTGCATCCAATGGCCGATCTGGCCTGCGAAACTGTATTCGATCGCGGGATGCGGCCAATCCGCAGGCGGCGTCGGGAAGCTTGCGAGGAACCAGAGCAGCACAGAAAGTGCAAGGATGATGCCACCCACGCGCTTGAGGAAAACCGATGCGCGTTCCACCAAGCCGATGAAGACGTCGCGCGGATTGGGCAAGCGCCACGACGGCAGCTCGAGCAGCAGCGCATGGTCATGCAGCGTAGACGAAAAGCGTTTGACGACCCACGAGACAAGCAATGCAGAAAGCACGCCAAGCAAATAGAGCCCGAAGAGCACGACGCCCTGCAGGCTGAAGTAGCCCAACACCGCGCGCTCGGGCACGAAAGCGCCTATCAGCAATGCATAGACCGGCAATCGCGCCGAGCAGGTCATCAGCGGCGCGACCATGATGGTGAGCCAACGGTCGCGTGGATGCTGGATGCTGCGCGTGGCCATGATCCCCGGAACAGCACAGGCAAAGCTCGAAAGCAGTGGAATAAACGCGCGCCCGGAAAGGCCCGCCGAGAGCATGAACCGATCGAGCAGGAACGCTGCCCGCGGCAGATAACCCGATTCCTCAAGGCACAAAATAAACAAGAACAGCAGCAGGATTTGCGGCAGGAAGACAAGCACGCTGCCGACCCCTGCGATCACGCCTTCTACAAGCAGACTACGGAGCATGCCATCGGGCATGTATGCGGTAAGCAAACCGCCGAGACCACCGACGCCCTCTTCAATCAAGTCCTGCAGCGGCGCCGCCCAGGCAAAGACGGCCTGGAAGGTCAGGAACATGGTGATCGCCAGGATCACCATTCCCCAGAACGGATGAAGCGTCCAGCGGTCGAGCAGATCATCGATTTCCGAAGTGCGTCGTGGCACGGCGACCGTAGCAGCCAGAAGCGCGTTGACCTGTGCATGCAGGTCCGCACCTTCGGCCGACGCAACAGGCACCACGGCCTTCGCTTCGTCCAGCGCCGCCACGAGTCCGACCGCGCCCTCTTTCTGGACCGCGATCGTCTCGATCACGGGCACGCCGAGCCTTGCTTCAAGCGCACCACGATCGATCCGGATGCCGCGTTTAGCCGCAGCATCCATCATATTCAGCGACACGATCATCGGTAAGCCGAGTCGCATCAGCTCGAGCACAAAGCGAAGATGAAGCCGCAGATTGGTGGCGTCGACGACGCAGACGATCAGATCAGGCCGCTTCTCGCCCGCCTTCAGACCGAGGCAGACGTCACGCGTGATGGCCTCATCCGGACTGGTCGCGTTGAGGCTGTATGCACCGGGGAGGTCAAGTACATGAACGGCCCGCCCGGACGGCAGGCTGAAACGGCCTTCCTTGCGTTCGACCGTAACACCCGCGTAATTCGCAACTTTCTGACGGCTGCCAGTCAGCCGGTTGAAGAGCGCCGTTTTCCCGCAGTTCGGGTTTCCAACGAGCGCAATGTGGAGTGGCGTGTCGGCAAACTGACCGCTCATGCAGTTGCGCCCTGAGCCGAAGACGGGTGCAGCGACACACGGACCCGGGCGGCTTCGCTACGACGCAGGGCAAACCGGGTAAAACCAACCTGTACGGCAATCGTTTCAGCGCCCATTGGCCCATAGGCAAGGATGCTCACCGGTTCGCCCGGCACAAATCCGAGTTCGCGCAGACGCTGCGCGATGCGGTCACCGGACTGGTGGGTATCTTCGACGGCTTCGACAATGGCGCGCGTACCGCGCTTCAGGCGAGAAAGATTCATCACAAAAGACCTGCAACGGAGAGCCGTAACGGCTCGTTAAATGCGAAGTATTCGCGTTTATATACCCAGAAACCCCCTCATGCAAGCGAGAGTCGGGGCAGAACGGACTGTATCAACTGCGAAAAAAAGCCCGTCTGCGATAGATCAGCCGCCGCAGGCCGAAAAGGGGACGGAGCCCCTTCTCTTCCCTCACCGCACCGGCGCCTCAAGCAACCAGCGCCACACTTTTCACCTGAGCGAACACCCGCGCGCCCGGCGCCAAGTGCAGGACATCGGCCGAACGCCGGGTGACCCGCGCCAGCAAAGTTGTCGCGGTATTGTCCAGCAGCAGGCGGACATTGACCTTGTCTGGCCCATCATCACGCACCTCTTGAACCCGGGCCGGAATCACGTTGAGGATGCTCGTTGCACGAGGCGCTTCGAGCGTCAGGCTTACATCGCGGGCGAGCACGCGGGCGCGCGTCCTTGCACCAAGTGAGCGATCCACGCGGCCGACCCACAGTGTGCCACCTTCAAAGCTCAGTCTCGTAAGTGCATAGCGCTCGTCGTGTTCGGCAACGGTCGCCTCGATGACGGCCCCCGTGTCGTCGGCAAAAGCAGTCGGCAGATCAAGGCGATTCAGCACTACAACCAACGGCCCTTCGGCGACCACTCTGCCCGCTTCCAGCATCACGATGTGGTCGGCCAGCCGCGCGACTTCCTCGATTGAGTGACTCACGTAGAGCACTGGGATGGCCAGTTCATCATGCAGCCGTTCGAGGTATGGCAGGATCGCCGCCTTGCTGGTGGTGTCGAGTGCCGCCAACGGCTCGTCGAGCAGCAGGATCGCTGGACTCGCAAGCAGCGCACGCGCAATCGCCACGCGTTGGCGTTCGCCACCGGAGAGCCGATGGGGACGCCGGTCGATCAACGGGGCAACACCCAGTAACTCCACCGCGGCATCCCACGTGACCGTGCGCTGACCTCTCGGCACTCGCGAATAGGCGTACTCCAGGTTTCCTCGCACCGAAAGATGCGGAAACAGGCTCGCCTCCTGGAACACATAGCCGAGGGCTCGCTTGTGCACAGGCACGAAAACACCACGCGCATCGTCCTGCCAGACTTGATCGCCCAACGCTACGCGCCCCCGCGTCGCCCGCTCCAGCCCGGCAATGCCACGCAGACAGGTCGTCTTTCCGCAGCCCGAGCGACCAAAGAGCGCAATCACGCCCCGCGCCGGAAGATCAAGCTGCACCGAGAGGGAAAAATTAGCGCGCGCAACTTCAAGGTTTGCGCATAGCTTGCGCTCAGATACTGCGTGGCCGGGTATTGAAGACATGAAGAGCAAGCAGAACAAAGAAGGAAAACACGAGCATGCCACCCGCGAGCCAATGTGCATCGGCATATTCGAGCGCCTCAACATGGTCGTAGATATCGACTGAGAGGACCCGCGTCCGGCCTGGGATATTGCCCCCAAGCATCAGGACAAGCCCGAATTCACCAATCGTGTGGGCGAAACCCAGCACGATGGCTGTAAAGAAGCCTGGCCGGGCAAGCGGCACCACCACCGTAAAGAAGCGGTCCCAAGGACCAGCGCGTAGCGATGCCGCCACTTCCAGCGGACGCGCACCGACCGCCTCGAAAGCATTCTGGATCGGCTGCACCACGAACGGCATCGAGTAAAGCAGCGAGCCGACAACGATCCCTGTAAAGGTGAAGGGCAACAAGCCAATGCCAAGCGTTTGTGTCAGCGACCCGATCCAGCCGTTGGGCCCCATTGCAAGCAACAGGTAGAAGCCAATCACGGTAGGCGGCAATACGAGTGGCAACGCCACGACCGCCCCAACCACGCTCTTGGCACGCGAACGGGTGTTGGCAAGCCACCACGCGAGTGGCGTCCCCATCAGAAGCAACAGGAAGGTGGTAATCCCCGCGAGCTTGAGCGTAAGCCAGACAGCATCGAGATTCGGCGTCATCAGCCAGTGTCAGAGCGAATAGCCGTAAGACGTAATCACCGCACGAGCCGCGTCACCCTTTAGGTATTTCAGAAGCGCCACAGCGGCTGGGTTGGTCTCGCCTTTCTTGAGCAGCACGGCATCCTGACGGATCGGCTCGTAAAGCTTCTCGGGCACCATCCAATACGAACCTTCGATGGGTTTGCCCGCTGGCGCGATCTGCGAAAGCGCGACGAAACCGATCTCGGCGTTACCGCTGGCTGCAAACTGATAGGCTTGGGCAACATTCTCGGCCGTCACGAGTTTTGGATGTACCAGCTCATAGACACCAAGCGACTTCATCGTCTGTTCCGCCGCCAACCCGTACGGTGCAAGTTTCGGATTGCAGATCGACACATGCGCGATCGCCGAGTTCTTCAACACGTCTCCCTTCTCATCAACCACGCCCGGCTTCGCACTCCACAGCACCAACCGTCCGCGTGCATAGGTAAACGCCGAGCCCTCAACAGCAAGCTTGTCACCGAGCAGCTTCTTCGGTGTTTCGTCGTCGGCGGCAAGAAGGACTTCGAATGGCGCGCCATTGCGGATTTGCGCATAGAACTTGCCGGTCGCCCCAACCGCCACCACGGCTTTATGACCCGTTTCCCGCTCAAAAGAGGCAACGATCTTCTCGATCGGGCCGGCGAAGTTCGCCGCCACGGCGACCTGCACCTCTGCGGACCAAGTCGCGGTGGCACCAACAGCCGCGAGAACGATTGAAGCGATTCGAACAAGATATTTCATTGTTGGCCTCGTGAGAGTTAGACATGTCGTCACCGAGGCAAGGTTCGCACGGTATTCCAACGAGCGCAATATACAGCCGCACATAACGATACTAACCTGCCCATCCAGTCGCTCCATATCGATGGGTCAGAGACGTACCGGGAAGTTAGACGTGCGCATACTGCCTTCTGGGCAAGCACACGCTGGCAACTCAAGCAGATCCGTAGTCAAGACAAAACCCGTGCGCGGCCGTCCCTGGGCACCTTGAGCGCGGCGCATCTCCGTTCGCATCGGAGTTCATTGACTCGTCCTGAATTGCGGTGACACTCCGAACGGTCAAATCGGCTGAAAGCCAGCCGATCAAGGACGCCCGATGCGGTGCATCGGGCGTTTGTATTTTGAGCGATAGATGCGGTCGCTCGTGGTTGTGGATCTGCACCGACTCTTCGACCATGCGGCGAGCCTGATGCAGATCGGCTGGCCCAGCAGGAGCTATGAACCGATCCTGCCGCAACGAGCACGTGGGAAATAACCTCTTTCACCAAAAGGTTATTCAAGAAGCTCACTTTCGGTCGATAATTCGCATTCCTTACAAAAGGACAAACCAGTCCCCATGTGGGGTTGGCAGATTTATGCGAGAATTTTAGGCTCTTGCATTCCAGTAGTTCACATAAGCAAAAAAATTGCGAGAGGGCATTGCTGCCTTAATCACCCCAGCAAGAAATTCCTCATCGCACTCCTGCTTCTCACCAAAAGTAGAAAGGGGTTCCCCGATGGCAAACGGCTATTTCACGACAGCAGAAGGTCGTAATGTTTATTACGCGGACATCGACCAGGCAATTGATGCGCTGCACCCGCACCTCCGTGGCGGACACATGTATGACCAATTGAAGATCCTAGGCCTGTTCAACGCTTTTCTGGACAGCGAGACACCGTGTAGCCTGCCACGTACATTCACCGGATGCGCAGAAGATGCGCACATGCTGCGCGTTGCCTGAGCAAGTGGCCAAGAGAACCAAAAGCAAGGGCCGGCAGGATTGCCGGCCCTTTTACGTTGACCTCGGCGCCCGCATCAGGGCCATTGCTGCAAGTGATCAAGAATTGGATGCAGCATCACCGCGCCAAGCCGCTTGCTTCGCTCACCACTCCAGCCAACACGGGCATCCGAAGCATTCGCATTGTCCTTGAAAGGCATTTCCAAGGTTACCGAAACGCAATTGAAACGGTGGGCAACCCATTTGGAACCCAGCATCAGGAGTTCGTCCTTGAAACGGTTCTCAGCGTAGCCGTGCGTACGCTGGAAATCGGGCGACACAGCGGCGAGCACGTCGAGGAACCGAGCCTGCAAGGCAATGTTCTGCTCACCATAGCCAGGCACCATCTGCGAGCCGTCGACGAATACGTAAGGCAGCGTCTCATCGCCATGAATGTCGAGGAACAAATCGACGCCCGAAGCCTCCATCGCATCGCGCACACACAGCACTTCGGGGCTACGCGCCGCGCTTGGCGCATGCCATTCGCGATTGAGATTCACGCCAAGAGCGTTAGAGCGCAGGTTGCCAAGCACCGAACCGTCCGGATTGATATTCGGCACGATCGTCACGCATGCACGCCGCCGGATCTCACGTGCCACCGGATCGACCACATCAAATAGACGTTCGATCAGCCCCTCTGCAAACCACTCTGCCATACTTTCACCCGGATGCTGGCGACACACAATCCAGATATTTCGGCGCCCGTCGCCTAGCATGCCAAAGCGTAGCGCATCGATCGAACGCCCCTGCACCGATAGCCCAAGGCTCTCAAGATTGACTTCCGGCTGCAATGCCGCGTGGCCTACGAGCGCTTGGTGGCGCTCATGGGAATATGGTTCGAAATAGGCAAACCAGATCGTGTCACGCTCGGGAACCAGCGAGATTGTCAGCGCCTGTCCATCGTAGGCGCAATCATCAATCCGGAACCAGTCGCGATGGTCATAACTGGCACAGGCCCGATAACCATGCCAACCTTCTGGATAGCTGCTCTTGCCCGCGTTTTCGATCGTCAGTTTCAAACGCTGGCGGGCCGCACCCGAAACGCGAAAGTGGAACCACTGGCGAAAGTCGCCCGCATTGTCGTCACGCAGTCGCAGGCGTACATCCGAGGCGTCGCTTGCATCGATGACCTCGATCGCTCCGCTGTCGAAATTGCTGGTGATCTGAAGCATGTTGGGATTTCCTTGGGGCTATTCGTCGCGGCGACGGAAGATCCAGTTGGTCTCATCCGAGGCCAACTCATCGAAGGTATAGCCAAAGCCATCGAACGCTTTCAGGCCCTCAACCCGTTCAAGTCGATGGTTGATTGCAAAACGCGCCATTGCACCGCGAGCACGCTTGGCGTTGAAGCTGATGACCTTGTGGCGGCCGCCGCGCCAGTCCTGAAACTGCGGCGTCACGATGCGGGCGGCCACGACATCGGTGCGAACGGAACGGAAGTATTCCTCCGAAGCCAGATTCACCACGACGCGCTCAGCCTTCTTCGGCTGATCGTCCAACCGCTGGTTGATGATCTCTGCAATCGTCGTCCCCCAATATTCGTAGAGGCTCCTTCCCGCACGGGTCGGCAACCGCGTACCCATTTCAAGCCGGTATGGGCGGATCAGGTCAAGCGGACGCAGCAACCCGTACAACCCGGACAGGATGGCCAGGTGCTTCTGCGCGTACCCCGTCAGCGCATGCGAGTCGAGCATCCTCGCATCGAGCCCGTCATAGACGTCGCCATCAAAAGCCAGCACCGCCTGCTTGGCATCTGGAGGCTCGTGCCGCGGCTGCCATTCGGCATAGCGGGCAACATTGAGCGCGGCAAGCTTGTCGGACAGGTCCATCAACTCGGATATCTGCTGGGGTGAATACTCGCGGAGCACCTCGATCAGCGGTTCGGCACGTGCGATCAACTCGGGTGTCGTGGCAGTGGCCACGTGCGGCGGGGTCAAGAAATCGAGGGTTTTGGCAGGAGAAAGCAGGATCAGCATAGAGACGCCGAAAACAAACCAGCGCGCATGATAATGGCCGATCACCCTTGCGCCAATTTTGGCTCAAGCTCGAATGTCACGCGGGGCGCGACCCATTGCTCGCGAGCGCACATGAACCCTTGCCGATCCGCGATATGCTGGAAGGTCGACACTAGGAAATAGGCTCAACACTTCGCGGCAAAGGCAGTTTTTTGCAGTCTGCCTATAGAACGTGACAGGGTGATTTGACATAGCCTGCCCGAAGCTGAAACATCAGGACACGCCTTTGCATGTCTTGCCCGCTCGTCGTGGGCATGCCCTCCCGATGCTCAACCATTCCTTGCTTTCCCGTTCGCTCGCGAGCGTCTGGCATCCCTGCACCCAGATGAAGCACCACGAACAGTTGCCACTCGTGCCGATCGCGCGCGGTGAAGGTCTGTGGCTTTATGACTTCGATGGTCGTCGCTACTTCGACGCTGTCAGTTCCTGGTGGGTCAACCTCTTCGGCCACGCGAACCCGCGAATCGGCGATGCGATTCGCGCCCAGCTCGATCGTATCGAACATGTGATGCTTGCTGGCTTCACGCATACACCTGTGGTCGATCTGTCCGAACGGCTGTCGGCACTTACTGGTGGCGCACTTGGACATGCGTTCTACGCCTCCGACGGCGCCTCGGCGACCGAGATCGCGCTCAAGATGAGCGCCCACTACTGGCGCAACCGCGGACGGCCCGAGAAAACGCGCTTCCTCTGCATCGAGGGGAGCTACCACGGTGAAACTGCCGGCGCGCTTTCTGTCACCGACATCGCCCTGTTCCGCGACGCCTACGCACCCCTGGTGCGCCTGTCATCGACAGTACCGAATCCCGACGCCCGCCGCGGCCCGACCCCCCGCGAGGCCGCCGCCAACGCTGCCGACGCCCTGCACGCAATCATTGCCGAACAGGCAGGTCAGATTGCCGCCATCATCGTCGAGCCGCTGGTGCAATGCGCCAACGGCATGTCGATGTACGACGCGGAATATCTGAGACGCCTCCGGCGCATCTGCGACCGCTACGACGTGCACCTCATCGCAGACGAGATAGCGGTCGGCTGCGGCCGCAGTGGCCGCTTCTTCGCCTGTGAGCACGCAGACATCCTGCCCGATTTCCTGTGCCTGTCGAAGGGTATATCCGGGGGCTACCTGCCCCTGTCGATTGTGCTCTGCAGCGACGATATCTTCGAAGCGTTCTACGACGACAGCTCCGCACGCGCTTTCCTGCACTCCCACTCATACACGGGCAACCCGCTCGCGTGCGCCGCGGCGCTTGCCACGCTCGACATCTTCGAGCAGGACAACGTGCTGGTTCAGAACCGGATGCGAGCAGCCGAACTCACGGAAGTGGCTGCCCCGCTGGCGCTGCATTCGCGCACGCAACATTTCCGTCAGACCGGCATGATCTGGGCCTTCGATGTAATCACCGAAGACCCGGACTTCGCGCGCAAGATGTTCCGCTGCGCACTCGACCGCGAACTACTGCTGCGGCCGATCGGCAACACCGTCTATTGGATGCCTCCCTATCTCTTCGACGACAAGGATGCTGCGTTCATCGTCGAGCGTACGGGCGAGGCGCTCGAAGCGGCAATCGCACTGGAAAACGAAGCATGAGCATTCCTGGCCATTCGTCAGAGGGTGCTCCTTGGGAAATTAGTCGTACAAACCAGCGAGGAGCTGTCCGGTGAGTGTCGTCGATCGACTGGACACGCAATTCGTGGAACTCGCTGCCGCCGACCTGATACGCCGGCGGCGTGTCATCGAGTCGCGCGAAAGCGCAGAGGTCGTGGTTGACGGCCACCGCGCGATCAACTTCTGCAGCAACGACTATCTCGGCCTTGCCGATCACCCAGCGCTGACAAACGCCGCCATTGCCGGCGCACGGCGCTGGGGCGTGGGTGCGGGGGCCTCGCATCTCGTCAGCGGCCACTTCGCTGCCCATGAGGCGGCTGAGGCACGGCTCGCTGGGTACGTCGGCTGCGCGGCTGCCCTGCTCTTTACCACCGGCTACATGGCGAACATCGGCGTGATGAGCGCTTTGGTCGGCCGCGGGGATGCCATCTTTGCGGACCGGCTCAACCACGCCTCGCTGGTGGATGGTGCGCTGCTCACGCGTGCCGACGTGCGCCGCTATCCACACCGCGATATCGCGGCCCTAGAACGGATGTTGGCCCAGAGTACCGCTCGGACGAAGCTCATCGTGACCGACAGTGTATTCAGCATGGATGGTGACCTCGCACCGCTTGCAGACATCGCGAAACTCGCCGAGCGCTTCGACGCCTGGCTCGTGGTGGACGACGCACACGGCCTTGGCGTGATCGGCCCCGAAGGGCGTGGCGCGTTGGCACATTTCGGGCTCAATGGAAACCAGACGGCTGGCATCCCCCAGCTTCCCAGCGGCCGCGAAGCAACCATCGTGGCCAGCATCATCGACCCTGAACGGATCGTCTATATCGGCACACTGGGCAAGGCCGCTGGCGTCGGAGGCGCATTTGCCGCCGGTTCCACACGCGTCATCGAGTGGCTATTGCAGAAAACGCGTACCTACATCTTCACCACCGGCGCCCCGCCATTGCTGGCCGAATGCCTACTCGAGGCCGTCGCGTTGATGGAACAGGGCGATACACGCCGCAACACCCTGCATCGCCATATCCAACGCCTGCGCACAGCACTGGGTACGCGCGGCTTGATCGAATCCGACACGCCGATTCAACCGCTTGTGGTGGGAAAGAACCGCATAGCACTCGATCTGGCCGCCGCGCTGTTCGAGCGCGGCCTTTGGGTCCCGGCAATACGCCCGCCCACGGTGCCGGAAGGCACTGCGCGGCTACGGATCTCACTTTCAGCCGCGCACACCGACGCCCACATCGAAGCACTGGTCGAGGCCATCGAAAGCGCACTGTCCGCATGAAGTTCGTCGTGTGGAACGGCTGGGCCATGCGGCCTGGCGCTTTCGCGCCGCTGATTCGGGAACTCGCTGACGCAGAGATCACCGTGCCCTGCCTCCAGGCGCAGCGTGGCGATTCCCTTGTCGAATGGGCTGCGCGCCTCGTGCCCGAAGTTCCCGCTGATGCTGTCCTGATGGGATGGTCGCTCGGTGCAATGCTGGCCCTTGCAGCAGTCGCTCAAGGTGCAAGGCCGAGAGCGCTTGTGCTGATCGGTGCGACCGCACGGTTCGTTGCCACTGACGACTGGCCGCACGGACTCCCGCCAGAAACCGTCGACAGCTTCGAGCGCGGTTTCGCAACCGCACCGATGCGAACCCTGCGCCGATTCCTCGCCCTGCAAGGCGTCGGAGACTCTAGCCAGCAAGGGGTCGTTGCCGCCCTCGGCAAAGAGATCGCCATCGACGAGCCATCGCTCGCGGTAGGCCTTCGCGCGCTCTGTCGTGCAGACCTTCGGGCGATCTGTGCGAAGATCGCGGCCGTCCCAACCCTGCTGATTCACGGCGAAGGTGACAGCCTGATGCCGATCGCTGCATCACGCTGGCTCGCCGATGTCGTGGCCACAAAAGAACACATGATCTACCCTGCCCGCGGCCACGCACCGCACGTGTCCGACCCCGCCTCGGTCGCCACCGCCATTCGCAATTTCGTTGGCCGACTCCCCGATGCAGTCTGATGAACGCCGCCGCGTACGCGAGGCATTTGATGCAGCCGCCGTCATCTACGACGAAGGTGCCGACATCCAGCGCGAAATTGCCGCTGCACTCGCCGTACGGGCTGGCGCAGCGCTCGCGGATTTCGATCTGATTGTCGATGCGGGTTGTGGCACCGGCGGGCTTTCCGCACACATCGCCCCGGCATTATGTGCGCACGCATGCGGCATCGACCTAGCCCCGGCAATGGCCCGCATCGCACACCAGCGATATGCGCACGCGTTCTGCGCGGATATCGAAACACTGCCACTTGCGAATGCCTGCGCCGACCGCTACTGGTCCAGCCTCGCCTGGCAATGGTGTAATCCCCAGGCTACCGCACGAGAGGCCGCACGCGTGCTGCGCAAGGACGGCCATGCCTTTGTCGCAAGCCTTGGTCCCGACACGCTCGCCGAACTGCGCAACGCCTTTCGCGCGGTGGACAGCGCCGAGCACGTGCGCCGTTTTGACCCACCCGAAACATTGGAAGCCGCCTTCCAGAGCGCAGGTTTCCGCAGCATCCAACTCCGTCGTGAAACCCACGTCCGCTACTCCCAGAGCCTATCCGAACTCATGCGCGGCATCCGTGCAATCGGTGCGCACACGCTGGGCGACGATCGCAGACGGGGCCTCCTCGGCAAGCAAGCCTGGACCCGACTCACAGCGGCATACGAAGACCATCGCGGCACGCACGGCCTACCGGCCCGCTACGACGTCCTGCTAATCACGGCTCAACGCTGAACATGACCTCCGCCTACTTTGTCTGCGGCACCGACACTGAGATCGGCAAGACGTTCACCACATGCGCGCTACTCCACGCTGCGCGTGCAGCGGGCCGCATTGCAGTTGGCTATAAGCCCATCGCGGCTGGCGCGGCCCACACACCCGAAGGGCTGGTCAACGAAGATGCGCTCGCCCTCCGCGCAGCCAGCAGCGAGGGTTTTACGCTCGCCGAAATCAATCCGGTTTGCCTACATGAGGCGGTGGCACCGCACATCGCGGCGGCTAGCGAACGAATCACGTTGGACATGGCTCCGCTCGTCGCCGGTTTCGAAAAGCTTGCCGCACGCGCCGATCTGGTACTCGTCGAAGGCGTGGGCGGATTCCGCGTACCCCTCGACGATGTGTACGACACAGCCGACCTCGCCGTCGCATTCGGCCTGCCGGTAGTGCTGGTGGTCGGCATGCGGCTGGGCTGCATCAATCATGCGCTGCTGACGGTTGAAGCCATTATCGCGCGCGGGCTGACGCTAGCCGGCTGGTATGCAAATACCCCCGGCGTGTGCATGAACCGTTTCGACGAGAACCTCGCGGCGCTATGCGCACGAATCACCGCCCCGCTCCTCGGCGTACTTCCCCCTTGCACGGGAGGACCCGCGGAGGCAGCACCGGCCCTGCATCTGCCGTAGCGGTATAATTCACGTTTTCCCGTCCCCACTCGCCTTTATCCCCAAGGTCACCCATGAAGCGTTCCCGTCACGGTCGCCGCAGCGGTCTTTCCCGCGATGCTGAGCAACTCGTCTGGCTTGCCACTGGACTTGCCGAATCCGGCAGCCGAACCGAAGATCGCTTCTGGGAAAGCCGGCTCGCCGATCTGGCGGAAAAGATCCTCGAAGAAGGGGACGAAGAAGTCTTGAACACCGCGCTCGACCATCTCTACTCAGCGGCGCCCCGCGCCTACGATGAGTTAGCTGACATGATCGAATCACGCGCCGAAGCCGGCGCTGCACCCGATCCGGATACCGAGGTCCTGCTGATTGCGGCACCGGTACTCGTCTGGTCGCGCTTCATGATCCCCGCGAACACCATTCCCACGGCCCAACTTGCCAACCTGCGCGTGCAGCTTCAGGCGCACGTGCTGGCGGGCGGCGTGAAGCTTGCTCTCTCCGATTACCTGTTCAGCCCGGATCAATTGCCGCAGGGCTACTGCGAGACCCGCCGTTTCGCCTCCACGCTTGGTCAGGCGGCAACGCTGGATCAGACACTGAAAGTTGTCACGGAGGGCATGCCGGAAACCGCGCGCTTTCTGTCAGACGTGCGCTACATGCTGGCCGCCGCAGTAGTCAAGCGTGGAGCCCCCTTGTTCCGCTGGCAGGAAGCCGACGGCAGCCGCGAGCATTCACTTGCCCAATGGCGTGCGCAGGGCGGAGCGGTCATTGCAACGCTACTGCCTGGCTGCGCGTACGAGGTCGTGCTGCCCGAGGCGTACTTCGCTGCCAGCCGCGAGGCAGACCGCATCTCCCGCCCTTACTCGATCCGGGCCTCGGTTGCCTTCCTGACCACCACGCTCGAAGTACCACCAAGCGATCTGCGCGCAATCGTCGCACCGTTCTACGAGCGCCAAATCGAGGAATACCGTATCAGCTTCCTGCAAAAGAATTCCGATGACGTGGTACACGGCGTAGTGTGGCCGCTGCTAGGTGCCGAGGATGAAAGCAGCGAAGTCGCACAACAGATCGAAACCACGCTGCGTGAATCGGGCATAGTGAATATCCAGCAGCTCGACGCCCGCTTCCCGCTCGAATACTGCGATGACTGCGGCGCCCCGCTCTACCCCTCCCCGGAAGGGGAGGCAGTTCACGCCGAGCTTCCCCAGGAAAAGGCCGAGGCAGTCCCCCGCCATCTGCATTGAACCTGGTACGCGTCACTGCGGTCCACACGGCGCAAGGCACGCAATCATCTCTGGATGATTGCGTGCCGGCTGAGGCGAAATGACCAGCAGGTACAGACCATGGGCCGGAAAATCGAAAAAACCGAGCAGCAGTGGCGTGAGCAACTCGACCCCGGGCAGTACCGCGTCGCCCGGGAAAAAGGAACTGAACGACCGTTCACCGGTGCATATTGGAACGTCTGGGACGACGGCACCTACCACTGCATCGGCTGCGGAGCAGAACTCTTCCGTTCAGAGCACAAATTCGACGCTGGCTGCGGGTGGCCGAGCTTCCACACCAGCTCTGCCCCCGAACACATCGAAACCCACGAAGACCGCAGTTTCGGTATGAGCCGAACCGAGGTGGTCTGCCATGAATGCGGCGCGCACCTCGGCCATGTATTCGAGGATGGACCACCGCCGACGGGGGTACGCTACTGCATCAATTCAGCTTCGATCAAGCTCGATCCCGACGCAGAGAAGTGAGCGCGTCCGCTTCCAGATTCACTATTGGCGACAGCCATCCTCCGCACAGCCTTGGCCACTTCATCGATACGGGGCGGTCAAGTTGTTCGGGAACATCAGCGCTCCAGCAGAAAAGCACTCACCGGCGCAATCTGTTGTTCATCCATCAGCATTGGCGCGTGCCCCACGCCGGGAATCTCCACAAGCTTCGCGTGCGGCCCGCACTGCGCCATTTGGGTGAAAGTCTCCCGCAACAGCAGGTCTGACTCTGCGCCGCGCAAGACGAGCGTCGGACAGGAAATCGCGTCATAGACTTGCCACAGCTCGATGTTTGCGGCAAGCGCCTCACCGAAAGCAGCGGCGATCGCCGGGTCGTAGATCATTTCGTAGGCCTCACCGTCGACCGAGCGCAATGACGTCTCGGTCAGGTGCTGCCATTGCGCGTCACTCAATGGGCCGAATGGCGCACTAACCTCACGGATGTAGGCCTCGGCAGAGGCGTAGTCGGGAAAGCGCGGCGCACGGCCAACATAGGAACCAATTCGCTTGAGGGCATCGATCGTAAGCACGGGCCCCACGTCGTTGAGTACCAGTCGCGTGATCGGCGAATCCGGTTGCGAGGCCAGCAACATGCCCATCAACCCACCCATTGAGGTGCCGAGCCAGTGCACATGCTCAACGCCAAGCCGCGCGAGCAGAACGACCATATCGGATACGTACTGCGGCAGCGCATAGAAGGCTGGACTTGGCAGCCAGTCGCTGCGGCCACGCCCCACAACATCAGGGCAGACGACGCGGAATTCATGCGCGAGCCCTCGTGCGAGATCGTCGAAATCTCGGCCGTTACGCGTGAGTCCGTGCACGCAGACGAGCACATCCGGGTTATCGCAATCGCCCCACTCGGTCCAGGCCATACGATGCAGGCCCAGCGGGTTCGCACAGCGGACCGACGCACGCCTCATCCCAGGAGGATCCATTCCAAAAAGACTGCGAAGACCTTCGAGAACCATATCCCCTCCCGTTGCGTCGAGAAGAAAGACCAGTCTAACGCCCGCCCGGATCGACCGCCATGGCTGGAGGAACTTCGGCCCATGGCGTCCGCCAGTAGCGATGCATCACGTCACGCCAGTAAATCCAGTGCCTACCGTCGCCGTCGATCTGGAGCCGGATCGCTCCATCGCGGTCGTTCCGTTGGATCTGCGCGCCAGACGCCGCATAGCGCTCAACGACGTCGGGATGCGGATGCCCGAAGCGACTGCGGTAGCCCACCGGAATCAGTACAGTCTCTGGCGAAACTGCAGCAATGAATTCAGCACTCGATGACGTGCGCGACCCATGATGAGGTACGACGACCACCTCTTCATGGTGCAAGAGTCCGGATTGCGCCAGTTCGCGCTCGACCTTCGACGGAATGTCCGCCGTCAACAGCACACTGGAGCCCGGGACCGATACCCGCATGACACAGGATGTTGCATTCCCATCACGCGTAACCTGCGCGCCGGGCATCGGATGAAGGATCTCGAAGCGTACACCATCCCAATTCCAAGTCTCCCCGCGCCGGCATTCGCGTTGCAGCGTGGCAGTACTGCGCAGGTAGCTCGTAGGCGGCAGCGCCCCCATTAGCCAATCAGCCCCGACGTCAGCAAGAACACTCCCGGCACCGCCAGAATGGTCCGAGTCCTGATGGCTGACGATGAGTCCATCGAGTCGAGCAATTCCCTCTCCACGCAAGTACGGCACGATGATGCGCTGCCCCGCGTCGCTGGAGCGGCCATAGGCGGGTCCCGTATCGAACAGTAAGTCGTGCCCAGCCGTTCGCACATGCGCCGCAAGCCCCTGCCCCACATCAAGCAGCGTCAGCTCAAATGCCCCATGCATTGGCCTTGGTACGCGCCAAAACAGCAAGGGCAGGATCAGCGCAAGGCCAGCAAGCCGGCCCGGGACGCCGCGTGGCAGCAGCAGGATGAGACTGCCAAGGAGTCCCGCCACGATCAGCGGTGCTGGCGCAGCAGCCTGCCGCCAAACTACCCATTCAGGTGTGGCCAACCATTCGAGCAGACGTGCCAGCCACTCGAACGCAAACGCCGCAAACCATGCAGCAGGCGGCCAGCCGGTGACGGCAAACAAGAGCACCGCTGGCAGCACGAGGTAACTTACACACGGAATCGCGACCGCATTGGCCAGTGGCGCGACCAATGACACCTGCCCGGTGAAGGCGATCAGTGGCGGCATCAATCCGATGCCGATCGCGGATTGCCCACGCAGCCAACTACGCCATACCGAGCGTGGCCTACCTTGGTGAGTCGAATAGACCAGCAACGCCACAGCGCCGAACGACAGCCAGAAGCCGCGCCCAAACACGGCCCAGGGATCCCGCAGCAACACAAGCACTAGCGCAACCGCTAGTGTCGGTCCGGTGTCGACCTTACGGCTGCCGAGAATCGACCACGCGGCCACGCCCAGCATGGTCAGCGAGCGCTGTGCCGGCACGCCCCAACCGGCCAGCGCACAATATCCAGCCGCGGCCAGGAAGCCCGCAAGGGCGGCCATCTGCTGCACGGGCACACGCAGCACACAAGAAGGCACCCGACGCCATGCTGCACCCACTATGCCGCCGGCCAGCATCGACCAGACCACGATATGCAGGCCCGAAATCGAAATCAGATGGACAACGCCGCTGCGGATGAACAACGTCCACTGTTCGCGCGTCACGCCACGCTGGTCACCAATAGCGAGCGCAACAAGAGTGCCACGCCATGGCGAGTCCGCGAGGACCGATGCAAAGCGCTCTCGCACCGATTCGCGCAAACACTCGATCCGATCACCAAGCCCACCCGGCCCCGCATCAAGCAGGCTACTGCCGAGCGAAGTGCGTACGTGTCCACTCGCGCCCAACCCTTCGCCAAGCATCCAGGCTTCGAAGTCAGTGCCATGCGGATTGATGCTCGCCCATGGCCGCTTCAGTCGCACTGTAAACCGCCAGTGCTGGCCGGCATGCAGTTCGGGCACGCCGCGGCGCGAATCGGCATACCAGGAGAGCATCAGGCGAGATGGCACCCCATCCGGCGCCTTCGCAATCTCGAACGAAAAACTCGTACCACGCTCGATTGCCTGCGGCATCGCGTCGATCTTTCCCTCTACGACGAGATCCTGCCCTTCAAGAGCAACAGCAAGCCGATCCGCCATGCGTGCCTCGGCACGGAGCGCAGCGAGGACGAACCCTGCGCAGGCACAACATGCAATAGCCGCAAGAAGCCGCCCGCCACCCACAGGTAGCCAAGCGTAACCGGCCAGCACAAGCAGGCCGAAAACGGAAATGGTGATGAGGGCGGATGCGCCGGGGAGTTCGCTCTGCAATTGCAACAGCGCGGTGCCAGCAGCAAAGGCGAGGCTCAGCGGAACGACCAGCGCAACCACGATAGAGGCATGAAAAGCCTCCGATTCTCAGGAGCGCATGGCAGTCCCGCCAGCAGACAAATCGCAGCTCGAACCGCGCCTATTTCACTGGATGCAGCGTACCGTCGCGCAACTCGTACTCACGGTCCGCACGCGCAGCCAGTTGGGGGTCGTGCGTAACGATGACAACCCCCGTACCAAGCTTTTCTCGCAAAGACAGCATGAGCTCAAAGACCGTCTCGGCCGTGTGCCGATCAAGATTACCGGTTGGCTCATCTGCAAGCAGGCAAGCGGGCTCGGTAACAAGCGCTCTCGCAATCGCAGCGCGCTGGCGTTCGCCACCCGACAGCTCGCCGGGTCCATGCTCCAGGCGGTGGCCAAGCCCTACCGCAGTAAGGATCTCCCCCGCCTTGGCAAGCGCTTCCTCGCGCGGCATACGACGGATGAATAGCGGCATCGCCACGTTTTCAAGCGCCGAAAACTCCGGCAACAGATGGTGAAACTGGTAGACGAAACCGAGAGACTGGTTGCGCAACCGCCCACGTTCGGCTTCGGAGAGCGTCGAGAAATCGCGGCCGAAGAGCTGAACACTGCCTGTGGTGGGGATGTCGAGTCCTCCAAGGAGGTGCAGGAGCGTGCTCTTTCCTGAGCCGGATGCACCGACGATCGCTACGCTCTCCCCTTTATTCACCGCGAATTCGACATCCGTCAGTACCAACACAGCCGTCTCACCCCTGCCGTACTGGCGGCCCAGGTCCTTGCAGGCAAGCACGGTCTCACTCATAGCGCAGCGCCTCCGCAGGGCTCACACGCGCCGCCCGCCAGCTCGGATAGAGGGTGGCAACCAGCGTAGTGATGAAGGCAACGACAACAATCGTGGTGACGTCGCTCCAGAGCAATTCGGAAGGCAGCTCAGAGATGAAATAGACATCCTTGGACAGGAACTGCACACCGAACGCGCGCTCGATTGCCGGTACAACGACATCGATATTGGCCGCCAGCGTCACTCCACCAGCCACGCCAATCGCCAGCCCGATAAGGCCAAGCAGCGCGCCCTGCACTACGAAGATCGACATGATCGAGCCGGGTGAAGCGCCAAGCGTGCGCAGGATCGCGATATCCGCCCGCTTATCCTGCACCGCCATGACAAGTGTCGAAACGATGTTGAACGCCGCGACCGCCACGATCAGGGAAAGGATGATGAACATCACGTTCTTTTCCATCTGCACTGCGCGGAAAAAGTTTGCGTGGCTGCGTGTCCAATCATCCACGACAATTCCGTGATCATATTTCTGCATGAGCTCGCGTGCCACACGGGGCGCCGCATAGAGATCCTTGAGTTGCAGCCGGACGCCGGTCACGCCATCGCCCATCCGATACAGTGTCTGCGCATCCTGCATATGGATCAGCGCAAGCCCAACGTCATATTCGTACATGCCGATCTCGAAGATGCCCACCACGGTGAATTGCTTGAGCCGAGGCAGGATCGCCGCTGGCGTGACCATGCCAGTCGGAGCGATCAATGTCACTTTCTGGCCCGGTAGCACACCGAGGGAACGCGCAAGTTCGGAGCCGAGGACGATGCCGAATTCGCCGGGCTTCAGATCTTCAAGCTTTCCAAACTTCATGTGCTTACCCAGGTCGGCAACCTTGTCCTCCTCGCCTGGCAGGATGCCGCGCACCACGCTGCCGCGCACCGCATCACCAATCGAAAGCATCCCTTGCTGCTGTACGTATGGCGCCGCGGCGAGTACTTCGGGATTGGTGAGCGCGACATCGGCCGTCTGTTGCCAACTGGATAGATCGCCGTCATATGAGACGACCTGCGCATGCGCGGCAACACCGAGGATCCGCGTGCGCAGTTCGCGCTGAAAGCCGTTCATCACAGAAAGAACGACGATCAGCGCAGCCACGCCAAGCGCAATCCCACCCATCGACACGGCAGATATGAAGGAGATGAAGCGATTGCCACCCGATACACGGCGGCGGCGGGCGCGTACATAGCGCAGCCCAATGAGGAGTTCGAATTTCATGTCGGAGCGCATGTTACACTCCGCCGCCCGCTACGCGGGAAACTCCTCGGCACCGGAAATGTTTCTTCATGTCATCCTGCCCGGGCTCCTCTGGCCCGCGGCCAGCACTGCTCCCAGCCTCGACGTCGATGCGCTGCCCTCGCTCATGTGGCTGCTTGGCCGCTCCGAGCGCTCGCCCCGCTCGCCCGCACGCGGCACTCAGGCCTTCGCTGGAGCACTCGGCCTGCATGACGTCGCACCTGCCGTTATCCGGCGCGCAGGCGAAGCCGATGGCCGCACTCCCGCAGCAGGCGAGCACTGGCTTTGTGCCGATCCTGTGAGCCTGCGCTTCCTGCGCGACCAGCTCGTCCTCGGCGACCCTACAGAACTTGACTTGCAGGCAGACGAAATGGCCGCCCTCAGCACGACCCTTTCCGAGCACTTGGCCGCCACTGGGGATTTTGAATTGTGCGCAGCCGAACGTGGCTATCTGCGGCTCAGCGCGCCGCCCGACGCGCAATTCTCCGCCCTTGACGACGTCACCGGCCGCCCAGTCGCACTCTTCCTGCCCGAGGGCCACTCCGAGCTACGCTGGGGCCGCATCCTCAATAGCGTGCAGATCGAACTGAACGAACTCGGATTCAACCGGCAACGCGATGCAGCTGGCAGGCCTCAAGCCAACAGCCTCTGGTTCTGGGGTGAAGGCGTACCCGCCGGCATCGTGCCCACGTTTACCGGCAGCGTGTTCAGCGACTGCGTGCCGGGTCGCGGTGCCGCGCGTCTGGCGGGGGTGACTGCAGAACCGCTTGCTGCACTCAGCACACTGAAGGCGGACCACGCGCTGGTCTTTGATGACGGTCTCCATCGCGCGGCGCTGTTTCACGATGCTGCCGGCTGGCGCTCAGCGCTTGAAGCGCTCGAGATCCGCCTCTTCGCACCACTGGCCAGTGCACTCAAATCAGGAAGCATCGACCGTCTGACACTCGACGCACCCGGCGATCGCCACGGCAGCATCTTCGCTATCGCACGCAAGAAATGGGCGTTCTGGCTCAAGCCTGGCACATCCGAGACACTGATCGCCCATTGATCGCTGTCGCACGCAGATCGACCGCACCTGTCCGTGTGACAATCCAGGGAACCACTCCTCAGCGCGGCAAGGCACGACACAGGTGATTGGCGTGCCGCCCTTTTCGGCATGACATCATCTGACTCTCGTGCTCCCCGGCTCGGCCACGCCGGCATGAAACGCGTCGCCCTAGCGATGCTCATCACCGCGGGCCTCGTCTATCTGCTTGCAACCCTGTTTGGCGGAAATCACCCTGCATGGGGCTACGTAGCTGCCTTTGCCGAAGCTGCGATGGTCGGCGCAATGGCCGACTGGTTCGCGGTAGTTGCCCTGTTCCGGCATCCGCTTCATCTACCAATCCCGCATACCGCCATCATTCCTGCGAACAAGCAGCAGATTGGCAACAAGCTCGCAACCTTTATCTGCGACAACTTCCTATCCACACCGCAAGTCCTGGCGAAAATCGAAGAATTCGATCCTGCTGGAAGGCTTGCCCTCTGGCTGTCACAGCGCGAAAACGCACGTCATGTCGGCGCAGTCAGTGTATTTGGGGCACGTTACGCACTTGACGCATTCGAGGACGAGAGGGTCCACACCTTCCTGAGCCGTGCGGCCACCAAGGGTTTGGGAACGGTGGACCTCGCCGGTCTGTGCAGCGACGTGCTCGATACGCTGACCGAGGGCGGACGCCATCAAGAGCTGCTTGATGAGGTCCTGCGGCAGGTCGCAACCTGGATCGAAACAGAGTCAGTCCAAGAACGAATCACCAATGCCATGGCACGCGAAGTCAGGGCCTTGCGCTGGGTAAAGCTCGATCAGGTTGCCGCACGCTTGGCAACAGGCAAGATCGTCGCCGCGGTAGCCAGCACGATCTCGGAGGTCGCAGGACAGGCAGATCATCCGGTACGGCAGCATGTCGACCGCTACGCACGGGAATTCATTCACAGGCTCAAGCATGACGACGCACTGCGCGAGCGAATCATGCGTTGGCGTGCCGATGCACTGGCCAAGCCTGCATTCAACCGCTACCTGCGGAGCGTCTGGGCACAAATGCTGGACTGGTTACGCGCTGACCTTGCCCGGGAAGACTCATCGATCGGGCGCCGCATCGCAGCGATGGCATCCTCGCTGGGCAAGCAACTTGCCGAAGACGCGCGTACCCGCCAATGGATCAACGAGCAGATCACGCTGGGAGCACCACGTGCGATCGAGCGCTACCGCGAAGACATCCGGCGCTATATCGAAAACCGGGTGGAACAGTGGAATACGGAAGAAATGACGCAGGAGCTCGAACACAATATCGGCCGCGATCTCCAGTTCATCCGAATCAATGGCACGCTGGTCGGCGGGCTCGTTGGACTGGGCATCCACATACTGACCGAATTCTTGCGCGCCTGAAGGCCCGCTGGGGCCAAGCCCGCGGGCCTCACATACCAATTAGGATTTTCTGCGGCGGATCCCGTATAGCGCAGCAACGCCGAGGCCAAGCAGCGCCAGCGACGCCGGCTCGGGCACTTTGGCGAATGCAATCGCGTCCTGCGTGTAGTTGCCGCTTCCATCATTCAGATAAACCAACTTGTAGTGACCCGACTTGTCCGCAGTATCAAGATTGGCGAGCCAATCATTGGCCAGCACAACGAAGCTCGAACTCGCGGTTGCCGCATCGACCCGGAAGCCTGGATCGGTCGTACCAATACGGTAATGACCCGACGCATCCGCCGTACCGTAGGTAATCGCCCAGACTGCAAGCTGGAAAGCGGCCGATTCGACTTCCGAATCGACCACGCTGTAAACCTCGTTTGCCAAATCGACCAGTTGGTTGGTCCTCAACGTACCGTCCGAACGCGTTTGGTCGAGCGCACGGGAGAGATCGGCGGCATTACCTACGGTGTAGGAAAACGAACCGGTGTTCATCCAGTGGTAGACATCGACACACCACGCATTGAATAGACCCGATGACGAGAAATCTTGGGTTCGGTCATCAGTACGGAAACTCACCCCGCCAATCAGGACCGAGGTCAGGTTCGTCTCGGAGTTCGGATTTGGAGCCGTGCCACCCTGTGCAAATCCCACCTGGCCTGCACCAAAATCGGCTGAGCCCGCATAGGTCACGAACATGGACGAAGCCGAGGCCGGAATAGAGGAAAACAACGAGGCGCCACTGAGCGCAGCAACGGCAAGGAAATGTCTGGTTTGCATTGAGTCGGCCCTAAATTTCAAAATCAACAAAATTACTATTTTTGGCAATTTGACTACGACCCACTCTGTGACAAGCGTGATTTTGTAGTTATTTATCAATTCATTACATGAGGCACTTCGCTTTCACTTTGAATTGCAGCCAAGTCATTGACAATTTCCTCTACGCCTTTAATATTTTTGTTAATTTTTGCGAATAACAACTCATCACTAACATTGCGAGACCTAGGCCTATACCCACATCTGGCCAAATAGGTACGCAGCAGCCTTGGACGCCGCACCCGCTAATCGAGCGACCCGTGTGGTACAACCTCCGGCAACCTCTTTCTGAAAACTCCCACTGATGCGACCTATCGAGCCGCGCGCCATTCCGCGGATTGCCTTGACCCGCCTCACCGACTCTGGTTTGCCGCCTTTGTTGGCCCGTCTGTATGCCGCACGGGGTATCTCACGCAGTGATGAACTCGACTACTCACTCGAAGCGCTAATTCCGCCCACAACACTCGGCGGCGCCGGCAAAGCCGCACGGTTGCTCGCAGATGCAATTGAAGCCAGCGCCCGTCTGCTGATCGTCGCTGATTACGATTGCGACGGTGCCACCGCATGCGCTGTCGGTATCCGCGCCCTGCGCGGTTTCGGCGCCACCGTCGACTATCTCGTACCTAATCGCTTCACGTCCGGGTATGGACTTACGCCAGCCATCGTCGAACTCGCCGCGCAGCGCAAGCCAGACATGCTGATCACCGTGGACAACGGTATCGCCAGCGTCGAAGGCATTGCCGCCGCCAAACGGCTCGGCATCGCTACGCTCATCACCGATCACCATCTCGCAGGCGCCGAACTGCCCGATGCTGACGTCATCGTCAATCCAAATCAGCCAGGCTGCGATTTCCCAAGCAAGCATCTTGCGGGGGTTGGCGTCATCTTCTATACGATGCTCGCCCTACGGGCAGAACTGCGTCAGCGCGGTCATTTCACCGCGCACGCCGAGCCAAGACTCGCCGATCTGCTGGACCTCGTCGCACTTGGCACGGTCGCCGATGTCGTACGGCTGGACCACAACAACCGCATCCTTGTTCACCAAGGCCTCATGCGGATGCGCGCCAACCGGATGCAGGCCGGCATTCGTGCACTATTCGCCGCCGCAGCCCGCGACCCTGCGCGTGCCACCACCTTTGACCTCGGTTTCGGTCTCGGCCCACGCCTGAATGCCGCGGGCAGGCTCACCGATATGGCTCTGGGCATTGAATGCCTGCTCTGCGACGACCCGACACGCGCGACACAGATGGCGCGCGAGCTCGATCACCTCAACCGCGAGCGGCGCGACATTGAGGGCGACATGCAGATGCGGGCGGAAGAAATGCTCGCCGAAATCGATCCCGGCCGTGCCGCTGGCATCACCCTGTTCGATCCCGAATGGCATCAGGGCGTGGTCGGCATCCTGGCCGGCCGCGTCAAGGAGCGCCTGCATCGACCGGTGATTGCGTTTGCCCGTTCTGACGAGGGCCTCATCAAGGGCTCAGGCAGATCGATTCAGGGCCTGCATCTGCGCGACGCACTCGACCTCATCTCCAAGCGCCAGCCCGACCTACTGCGCACTTTCGGCGGACATGCGATGGCGGCAGGCCTGACGATTGCGGAAAAGGACTTTGCCTGCTTCTCCAACGAATTCGATGCTATCGTTGCCGAACTCACCGGCCCCGAGGTGCTCAATCCGGCGCTCGAAACCGACGGCGCACTCAGCTCATTGGAGATGACACTCGAAGCAGCACGGCTGCTCGAACGAGAAATCTGGGGTCAAGGGTTTCCGGCACCGCTTTTTTCAGATCGCTTCGAGGTCGAATCACAACGACTCCTGAAGGACGCTCACGTGAAGCTCACATTGCGCCGAGGCTCCGAACGCTATGAAGCAGTGAGATTCCGGCACGCCGATCCCGCACCGGAGGTAATGACAGCCGCATTTCGTCTATCTGTGAACGAGTATCGCGGCACCGCTTCGCTGCAGTTACTGATCGATGAATGGAACGAAGCCTGAAATATCTGCCTGATGTCGCTGCGTTCAGCGCAAGGCAAACAGACGCGAGAAGCTCGCGATATCGAGAACCTGTCGTACGTTGCCCTGCGCGCCACTGAGCGTGACATCCTTACCGGCCCGCCGCGCTCGGTCCCGCAATACCAAGAGCATGCCCAAAGCCGAACTATCGAGATAGTTGACCCCCGCGAGATCTACTTCATAGTCCTGCACCGTTTCATGGTGCATTAACCGCTCAAGTGCATCGCGGTATTCACCCTGCGCGGTGAAATCAAAACGGCCGCGCAGGCTCATCACCGCCCGATTACCGCATACACCAACGGTCGCTTCCATCAATTCTCCTCCCCACAACCGGGCGCCAGCCCGCCACGGCCCTCTCTCCATTCCGACGTCATAACATTGCTCGCCTCTCGGTATGCCGTCAATGTCAAGCTGACGCCTTTCCCGCAAGTTGGCGCAATCTGTTCTGAACCCGGCTCGCGATCTCCCGCAGCGGAGCAACCTCGTCAAGCGCACCGACCAGTGCTGCCTCGCGCGGCATTCCATATACGACACAGGAATCCTGATCCTGTCCGATGTTCCACGCGCCTGCCCTATGCATCGCGAGCATGCCTTGGGCGCCATCCTTTCCCATTCCCGTCAACATGACACCGACACCTGCAGCACCCACATGCTTTGCTGCGGAATGGAACAGCACATCAACCGACGGCCGATGCCGATTGACAGGCTCGCTGGCGGAAAGTTCGCAGAACCAGGCTCCAGCGCTTCGCCGGACGGAGAGGTGCGAATGCCCCGGGGCGATATAGGCATACCCGGGCAGAATCCGCTCCCGATCCACCGCCTCCTTGACCTGAATCCGGCACAACGTATTGAGCCGCTTTGCAAATGAGCCGGTAAACATCGCCGGCATGTGCTGCACCACGAGAATGCCAGGCATGGCTGCCGGCAAGGCCGTCAACACCTCCTTGATCGCCTCGGTACCACCTGTTGAAGCGCCGATCAGGATCAGCCGATCACGTTGCGTGGCCGCATCCAGTACACCGGGCGACACAGCGCCTGGCTCGCTGCTGGCATAGCATGACGGCCGATTCAGACGAGCTTGCCAAGCCGCACGGATCTTGTCGCGGATTTCTTCGGCCAGCGAAAACAGGCTCCCCGACAATTGCGCTCCCGGCTTGGTAACGACGTCTACAGCCCCAAGTTCAAGTGCACGAAACGTGGTTTCCGAATCACGCTCGGCGTGCGCCGAAATGATGATCGTCGGCACCGGATGGCGCCGCATCGTCCGTTCGAGGAACTCGATGCCGCTGATTTGGGGCATCTCGATATCGAGTGTGAGGACGTCTGGCTTGAGACTGTCGATCATGGCCTCGGCCGTGCTTGCATTCGCAGCGGCACCCACCACTTCCATATCGCTGGCCTGGTCGATCATCCGCGACAGCACAGTTCGTGCAATGGCCGAATCGTCGATGACGAGAACCCGGATCCGCCTCGCGGCGGCCCTCGCTGCGCCGTGCTCAGACATCCGCGCGTGCATAGACCGTCCTTCCCAGCGAGCGAAACAAGTCTGCAGCGTGGGTAAAGTTCTCCGAGTGCCCGGCGAACAACAGACCGTCCTGTCGCAGCAGGGGTGCGAAGCGCTTGAGCACACCGAGCTGCGTCGGCTTGTCGAAGTAGATCATCACGTTGCGGCAGAAAATTGCGTCGAACGGACCATTCACAAGCCAATCCCGATCGAGCAGGTTGAGCTGCTTGAAACTCAGGAGGCGCTTAAGCTCGTGGCGTGCGCGAAACTGCCCCGCCTGACCCGGCTCCCGCAAGAAGAACTTATCGATCCGGTCTGGCGACAAGCGATCGGTGCGATCGCTGCCATAGACACCATGCTGCCCCTGCACAAGCACCTGGGTGTCGAGATCGGTGGCGAGAATCTGCACCGGCGGGGTGAGGCTGCCGAACGCCTCGCAAGCGGTCATGGCAATGGAATAGGCCTCTTCGCCGCTCGATGCCGCACAACACCAGATGTTGAAACGTCGCCTGCCATCGTGACGGCGCAGGAAGTCGCGCAGCATGTCGAAGTGGTGCGCCTCGCGAAAGAAGAATGTCAGGTTCGTGGTGAGCGCATTGACGAACGACTGCCACTCGACCGAATTGCGATTCGATTCAAGCTTATCCAGGTAGTCCGAAAAGCGCTGTTCCCCGCAGGCGCGCAGACGCCGTGCGAGCCGGCTATAGACCATGTCCTGTTTGATCGGAGAAAGCGAAATACCCGCATAACCGTGGATCAACACTCGCACGCGTTCGAAGTCGCTCGTAGTGAAGGCGAATTCGCGTATGCCGGACTCGGTTTTCTGGAGCGAATCCAAAAGCTTCGCGCGAGCAGCGGCACCGGTATCGAGCGCGGCACTGGAAAACGTCGTTGTCCTGGCGACTCCAGTCAATGGCGCCGCCACTGTATCGGAATCGAATCGCCTAGGCGCCGACGTGCTCGTTCTCGTCGGCCACCCAGGCAACGGCGCTCCGGGCTTATGCCGTGCACCTTCACTCATGTGTTACTCCTGCCGTACCACGGCCAGATTCAATTGGCGCGTGGCGCTCCGGCGGCATCGAGAATGTCATCTGCGGTGGGAGAATGATTGGCATCGGCGTCAAGCGACCGCCCTGCCTTGGCCATGGCCTCTTCGGCACGGTGGTTGAGCACCACGATACTGATGCGGCGGTTTATCGGATTAAAAGCGTTGTCCTTGTCGATCGGGACTGCCGAAGCAAGCCCGACCACACGCGCGATTTTGGTGTCTTCGAGTCCGCCAACTACCAGTTCGCGGCGGCATGCATTGGCACGATCTGCGGACAGCTCCCAATTGCCGATATGCTTGTCGCCGCCTGCATAGGGCGTGGCATCCGTGTGTCCGGAGATGCTGATACGGTTCTGGATTCCGTTTAGGGTCTGGGCGATCGCATGGAGAATCTCCCGCGTGTAGGGCTTGAGCGTAGAAGCCCCAAGATCGAACATCGGTCGGTTCTGCTCATCCACGATCTGAATGCGCAAACCTTCACTCGTAATATCGAGCAGGAGTTGCTTCTTGAACTGGCTCAGAGCGGGATTGGCATCGATCACGGCCTCAAGTTGGCGCTTCAATTCCTGAAAGCGCTTTCGCTCGATCTGCTCCTGATCCGGCGGCGAGATCTTCGTCTCCAGCCGTTTCTTGCCTTCGTCGTAATCCGACTTGGCGACCTGGCCGACCGCGCGCGTCAGATCCTCGCCGCCGCCATTGATGATGGAGGTCGCATCGCCTGACCCGCGGCCCCCAGCCATCGAGATGCGCATCGGAGATTGAAAGTATTCTGAGATGCCCTTGAGGTCGCCTTCCGTAGTGGATCCGAGCAGCCACATCAACAGGAAGAAGGCCATCATCGCAGTCACGAAGTCAGCGTATGCGAGCTTCCAGGCACCGCCATGCGCGCCGCCTCCGCCGCCCTTCTTGATGCGCTTTACGACAATCGGTTGTTGGGTTGGCTCTGCCATGGCGCGGGGAAAGATGCCGAATCAATCAGATGCCGCCGGGTTAAATACCCGCCGGAACTCACTTCTTGCGGCTCTTGATCTCCTCTTCGAGTTCAACGAAGCCCGGACGATCGACCGAAAACAACACCTTGCGGCCAAACTCCACGGCAACCTGTGGTGCATACCCATTCATGCTCGCGAGCAGTACGACCTTGATGCATTCGAACACCTTGGCGCCTTCGGCGGCTTTCTGCTCAAGCTGACTCGCAATCGGGGACACGAATCCGTATGACACCAAGATGCCGAGGAAAGTACCGACCAGCGCACCACCGATCATCTTGCCGAGCACAGCAGGCGGTGCGCCAACCGAGCCCATCACGTTCACCACACCCATAACCGCCACGACGATACCGAACGCAGGGAGCGCATCCGCAACCTTCGAAATCGTGTGAGCCGGAGCGTGCGCCTCCTGATGGTGAGTTTCGATTTCCATATCCATCAGGTTTTCGATCTCGAATGCATTGAGGTTGCCGCCGACCATCATCCGCAGGTAATCCGCCATGAATTCGATCGCGTGATGATCCGATGCCACGCTCGGGTAGTTCTGGAACAACGGGCTGGCATCAGGACTTTCAACATCGCCTTCGATCGACATCAGGCCTTCCTTGCGAACCTTGGTCAGGATCTCGCTCAGCATGGAAAGCAGATCGATATACATCGCACGGTTGTAGTGCGACGCTTTGAAAATTGATGGGATTGCCTTGAGAGTCGCCTTGATCGTTCTGGCGCCATTGCCAGAAACGAATCCGCCGATCATGAGTCCGACGATGGCGATGTACTCGGCCGGCACCCACAGCGCGCCAAGGCTGCCATGAAGGGCATACGTGCCTAGCGCCGCAGCGATACCGATCACATAGCCGACGATCAGAAGCATTGCCTGCCTTTCGAATTGAGTGGGTGCGGAGCCGACGTTCCGCTGACTCATAGGCTATCGGCGCTTTCCCGCGAAACTTGAATTCGATCAGATGGAAGAAGAAAAACGCCGGACAGTGTCCGGCGTCAAAAATGCGTGAAGTAGAGGGGGGAAATCAGGCGGAGAGCTTCTCCGCAACCGCCGACGCACGGCGCGTCTTGCCTGCGCGGGACGGAACATTGCACAGGCCACAGACATAGTCGTGCGTGGGATCATAGGCGTGTGCCACGTAACGACCATGGCAGCGTGTACAGGTGGCACGCTGCAGCATGTCGGCATCGAAAAAGCGGATCAGTGTCCAGGCCCGCGTAAGGCTCAGGACTTGCTCAAGATCGTGTGCCTCGCAGTGCTGCATGTACATGCGATATGCGGCCAGGGTTCCGTCGAGACCTTCGAGCCCGCTGTTCTGGCCCACGAAATCAAAGAAACCGAGAAAGAGCGAGGCATGGATGTTCTGCTGCCAGCTCATGAACCAGTCGGTCGAAAACGGCAGCATCCCCTTGGGAGGCGACTCGCCCCGAACCTCCTTGTAAAGCTTGAGAAGGCGCTCACGAGAGAGCCCGGTTTCGGACTCAAGCATCTGCATGCGCGCGCCCATGCGTACCATTTCCATTGCACGCTGGGTATCGATTGCGTCTCGAACAACGCTGCGGGCCGTTGCCATGATGTCGCTCCTCAGGAAAGCACTTCAACCGGACGGCTCGCCGCCAGGATTGCGGCATGAATGCTGGCCACACCCGGCTCACGCTCGTGATTCGAGAGCAGGTTCAGCAGCAGGTTGTCGTCGAAGCGCATCTGGCAGAGCAGCAGGCCGCTGCTGGCCATGCGCAATACCTGCGCGGGGGAAAGGGACTCGATGATCTGAGCAGCATCTTCGCCAAGGCCGAGCTTGAACATACCGTTCTGACGGTCTTCGGACAGCATTCGCTGTGCAAGCATGAGGTAAGAGAGATTCAGATCTCGTACATCGTCAATAAAGTGAGCACCACGCATTTTTCAATCCCTTCCGTGTCCTGTGGAGCCCATCGATGCGGGCTTCTGTATGACCGATACAGTACCGTTTTGGGGAAAAAATCTTCAGTCGGGCGCTGTCGGATATTCCGGTAACAAGAACCAACCCATCGCATGTAGGAATTTGTCCTACACACGCGAAATCCGCACCAGGACTGGATCCGTTTGCAAGTAAAGGTGCGTTCAGGTTGGATTCGTGCAAGCCACGCGGTTGCGGCCTTCCGCTTTTGCGGACTCAAGCGCCGCCTGCGCGGCCTCGATAAGCATATCGGCAGAGAAGGTCGTTTCACCGCATCCAGCCAAGCCGATGCTCACCGTCAGGCGAACCTGGAGGCGATTGCTGCTCACGGTCGTGCTCTCGACAGCCCGACGCGCGCGCTCCGCGGCATGCTTGGCGTCGACTTGTGCAGTCTTCGGGCAGCAAACCAGGAAAACGCCGCGGGCGGAATGACATATCAGATCATCCGAGCGCAGTACCTTCGCAAGGCAGGCCGAGACATGCGTCTCGGCAGCCGAGGCAAAGTCCGCGCCATACGTTTGCTCAAGGGATTCGATTTCATCGACGCCGACAGCCATGCACGCCAGCGCCGTCGCGCCGGCGAGCGAACTGGCGCATTCGCGCCGCAAACGCTCAAAAAAGACTTTCGGCATCATCGTTCCGCCTTGCTCAACTGCGACAACGGTGTCGTGCCGGAGCCGGTTGGACGCAGCAAGTTCGGCCGAGAGCAAGCGGATCTCATTGCGCTCCTGCTCGATTTCATGATGCAGGTCCACGATTCGCTGCGCGGCCTTGAGACGAGCCAGCAGAACGCGCGAGCTGAGCGGTTGCGCCAGATAATCGTCCGCACCGGCTTCGAAAATATCGACAACGGTCTGCTCGTCGGAAGACGGCGTCAGCACCAGCAGGTGGAGCGTACGGCCGGAAGGAATCCTGCGCAGGCGTTCGACCAGATCGAGGCCGGGGCCACCAGCGAGGGCCCAATCGACGATCACCATATGCGGTTGCACGAGCAGCACGAGTTCCGCAGCGAGCAATGCACTGTTCGCTTCCTGTACCTCGTGCCCGGCCGCTTCCAACAACTCGCGTATCTGTGTCCGCGCCTTGGCCTCCTGTCCGGCAACCAGAACGCGCATCCGGGATCGTGCCCCACCCGTGTTGCGCCGTACCGGCACTCGCGGGGGGCTTTCTTCGTAAACAGGCGCCTCCACCATCGGCATCACCGGAGTCATCCCCGGGTGGTCCGCAATCAGCTCTGCGAACGGCGGCAACGGGCGCGTCTGCAATTTGAGCAGGCTAGCCCATCCCGACCAGTCGAGCGAAATGCGATCGCCAATCGTTGCCAGTGCCGCTTTGTCGATCTCAAGACGCCACGCAGCCGCGACGAGCCCACGTGCCAGCGCAAGCTGCTCGTTGCCGGTGGCCAGGCAGAAGTGAGCCATGGCTCGTGACAGAGCAAGCATGTCCGCAATTTTCTTGACACGGGGTTCGATCGTGCTGCCCCCCTCACCAACAGCCTCGTGCACATAGACTGCTTCGCAGAAAATCTCGGGAAAGCCCCAGTCATGAATCATTGCCGCACCGAGCTCGCGGTGGTCGGTACCGAACTGTCTCCGTTCGAGCTCGATCAAGCGCTCAGCAACGCTGGACGATGGCTGCGCCCGCAGCTCGTCATAGCGCTCCGGAAATACGGTGGCGAGCGCGAGTTCACCGATCCGGCTAAGCAGGCCGACGCTATACGACTCCTCCGTGGGCACCCGGCGTTCCGGGGTCGCCAGAGCCTGCATCGCCACGCCGGTCAGCAGCGAACTGGACCAGTACCTGTCGTAGTCAAAACCTTTGGACGTACCAGCGCGGTAGCTCGACAGCAACGAGAAGCACAACGCCAGATGCCGCACGGCCGGAAGTCCCAGCACCGTCAGCGCATCCTGGACAGCAACGATCGGCCGTTGGCGGTAGCCGACCAGACCGTTTGCCGCGCGGATCAAGCGACCAACGAAGGCTGGATCGCCCTTGACCACCCGGGCCACCTCAACCAGCGACACGTCCTCCGACTGCGTGGCGCGCATGATTGCGAGCGCCGCCCCCTGGGGTGACGGAAGGTTGCCCGTGGCTTTGAGCCGCTTGAAGCTCGTGATATCGAAGGAGAGAGTCATGGCATTGCACGCTTGCGCCGCGACCCGCAGGGGGCGACCCGCTGACGATACGTTCCTTGCAACCTGCATCGGCGTAACGACGTCCGACGGTACGGCTTGAGCGACAAAATTGCCGATCCAGTGACGGATTTCCCGATCGCCGCAGACATCGATTCCGACAATCAGTGCCTCATTAAGGATCCCTGGGAACCTTGACGCAACGCATGCTGGTTTAGAATCGGGCAAACCATCGGCCCTCGCCCCGATTCATCGCATCCCATGAATTTCTGCTCCCTCTGCGGCGCCCCGCTTGTACGGCGTGTGCCACCCGGTGATCACCTGCCGCGACATGTCTGCGACAGCTGCAGCGCGATCCATTACCAGAACCCGAAGCTCGTCATCGGAGCGATTCCCGAATGGGGTCGGCAGATACTCCTGTGCAAGCGCGCAATCGAGCCGCGATACGGCAAATGGACGCTACCCGCGGGCTTCATGGAAAACAATGAAACCACCGCGGAGGCCGCTGCACGCGAGACCTCCGAGGAAGCCTGCGCCCGGATCGATGTCGGCGACATGTATTCATTGATCAATGTCGCGCACATCAGTCAGGTACACATCCTCTACAGGGCGCGGCTGCTCGACCTCGACTTTCGCCCTGGCGAAGAATCACTTGAGGTACGCCTGTTCGAGGAACACGAGATCCCTTGGGACGAACTGGCTTTCCGTTCTGTCGCGATGACCCTGCGGATGTACTTCGAAGACCGGCGCGAAGGTCGATTCCGCTTCCACGTTGCCGACATTCCGGCCCCTCCACAACAGGCATGAGCAACGGAGCATCTTCTCCCGCGGGCGAAGCCGTCCCCTCACGGAGTACTGATCACGCAATTGTCAGGAAGGAACGCTGGTGAATCCGCGTGTCGCAGTCATCGGCGCCGGATGGGCAGGACTTTCATGCGCGGTGGAACTTGCTCGCGCCGACGTTTCTGTGTCGGTGTTCGAAGCCGGCACGACAATGGGTGGGCGAGCGCGAGTGGTCGAGAAGGACGGTTGGCGCATCGACAATGGCCAGCACATCCTGATCGGCGCCTACACCGAAACACTCCGCATGCTGCGCCTCCTGCGCGTCAGCCCGAAGCGCTTGTATTCACGCCGATTCTTCATCCACGTACCCGATCGACTTTCGCTCCGGGCCGCTGCCCTGCCCGCCCCGTTTCATCTTGCAGTCGGGCTGCTTCGCGCCACGGGCCTAACCTGGGCGGACCGCCTTGCCGCAATGCGGCTATTGCGCACACTCAAGGCGAACCGCTTTGCGCTCGGCACGGACTACAGCGTCAGCGAACTGCTCACAAGGACGCAGCAGACACCCACCCTCAGGCAACTGGTATGGGAGCCACTCTGCATCGCGGCGCTCAACACACCTGCTGAACGCGCTTCCGCGCAAGTCTTTGCCAACGTGCTGCGCGACAGCGTCGCTTCAAACGCCAGCGCATCGGACATACTGGTGCCGAAGGTCGACCTCTCGGAACTCTTCGCCGTGCCCGCCACCCTGTATCTGGGACGGCGTGGGCAGCCGGTGCACACGGCAAACCGCATCCGCGGAATCGAGCGGACGGAACACGGCTTCCGCCTTGAAGGAGACCCGTTCGACGCGCGGTACAGCCACGTTATCGTAGCAACCGCACCTTGGCACGTCGCCGCCCTCACCGCCGGCTTCCCGGAACTGGAAAGCCTGCGCAGTGCGCTTGATGCTATGAAGACGGAAGCCATCACGACGGTCTATCTCGTCTACGATCCGCCAATCTCGCTGCCGGAGCCGATGATCGCGCTTACCAATTCGATGCTGCAATGGGTCTTCGACCGTGGACAACTCGGCGGTCCAGCCGGAATGCTTGCTGGCGTCGTGAGCGTCGCGTCGACGGGCCTGCCGCGCGAAGAAATCGCAACGCGTGCCCACCAAGAAATCGAGAAACTCTTTGCCGGGCGCTCAGCGCAGCTACCTTCGCCACACTGGTCAGAAGTCATTACCGAGAAGCGTGCGACTTTCGCCTGCGAACCCGGCATGTTCCGCCCTACCACTACAACACCAGTGGAAAACCTTCTGCTCGCAGGAGACTACGTCGCCTCAGACTACCCGGCAACGCTGGAGGGAGCCGTGCGCTCTGGCCTCGACGCAGCGCATGCGGTCATGCATCTTCTGGGCGTCAAGGCTCCCGCAATCTTTTCGCTCGACTAGCTGGCGACGAGCATCGCCAGCATCCAGGCATTCGCCACCGCTACCGCCACAAAGATCACCCAGGCCACGGTACGCAGCCACGGGCCGCTCGCGAAGTTGCCCATCAGCCGGCGGTCACTCGTGAAGCGGATCAGTGGCCAAATGGCAAATGGAAGCTGTAGGCTCAGCACAACCTGGCTGATCACCAGCAACTTGCCAACGCCCTCCTCGCCGAGCCACAGGATCCCACAAAACGCAGGAATGAGTGCCAGCGCCCGCGTGATCAGGCGTCGCTGCCAGCACGGAATCTTCAGCTGTAGGAACCCCTCCATGAGGATCTGGCCTGCGATCGTGCCAGTAAAGGTCGAGCTCTGCCCGGCAGCAAGCAGCGCGACACCGAACAGGATCGAGGCCAGCGCGCCACCGACGAGCGGATCCAGCAGCCGGTAAGCATCCTGAATCTCGGTCACCTCACGATGTCCGGACGCATTGAACGCGCTCGCCGCCAAGATCAGGATCGCAGCGTTCACCATGAGCGCAAGCGAGAGGGAGATCACTGTGTCGAGCGTCGACAAGCGGATCACATCGCGCCGGCTTGCCTCATCAGGGCCAACCCGCCTCGTTTGTACGATCGACGAATGCAGGTAGAGGTTGTGCGGCATCACCGTGGCGCCCAGGATGCCGATTGCGAGCACCAGTGCGTGCGGCTCCTGCACTGACGCAAGGCGCGGCACAAACCCAGCCGCCACACCCGACCAGTTCGGCCCCACGAGCACAATTTCTACTGCATAGCACATGCCGATCGTGGCAATGAGCCCGAGCATGATCGCCTCGACCTGACGAAATCCATGCCCCTTGAGGCCCAGCACGATCACCGTATCGAATGCAGTGATCGCAATACCCCAGAGTAGTGACACGCCAAACAACAGATGCAACGCGAGCGCACTGCCCAACACCTCAGCAACGTCACACGCAATGATCGCCAGCTCCGCCGCCAGCCAAAGGCATTTATTGATCCAGGGCGGATAGTTTTCGCGACAAGCTCGAGCGAGATCCTTGCCAGCCACCAAGCCAAGCCGCAGGCTCAGTGTCTGCAGCAGCATTGCGGCAAGGCTGGACAGCAGCACCACCCATAGCAGCATGTAGCCGTAGCGCGAGCCGGCCTCAATATCGGTGGCCCAGTTGCCTGGATCCATGTAGCCGACTGAAACCAGTAGCCCGGGGCCAAGCACGCGCATCAAGCGCTGTCGCAGGGTTCCGGTACGGGGAACGTCGATGCTGCCCTGGACTTCAGATGGACAGAACGGTGCGGTTGCGGTTTTCGGGAGCGAGAACATGGCCCGGATTGTGCATGGGCCCTCCAACCCGCGCCCTCGGTTCAGTCATGTCTCCTGAAGGCTTGGGCAAACCCGCGTTACTCCATTAACCGATGCCCGCTGCATCGCTACGATCACGTCCACCTTGCCTACAGCCCGCCTGCCCCGCGGTCACTTCCGCCGGTGGAAGATCTGATTCGGCCATAGCCAGCGGGACACCATGCAGTACAAGGCGCGCCTCAACGTCGGTCACTGAGCGAAGAGGGCGGATTTCGGCCATCAGGCGCCGCGCCTGCGGATAGCCGCGTTCGAGCAGGTACAGCCATTGCTTGATTCGCCCCGGCGCATGGCGCGGTTCGACCTTGGCACGCACCCCACGCCAGAAGTGCGCGATATGAGCAAGGAGCTGCGGCCAATCTTGCTCCAGAGGGGTCTCTTCCTCGCCAGCGGCGGCGCGCTGGATTCGCTGCACGAGGAACGGGTCGGCCACCGCGCCCCGGCCGAGCATGATGTCGGTCGCTCCACTCTCCGCAAGGCATCGCCGCCAATCATCCACCGTCCAGATTTCACCGTTCGCGGCCACCGGCACCTTCACCGAATCCGCCACGGCAGCTATGGCCGGCCAGTGCGCTGGCGGGCGGTATCCGTCGAGCTTCGTACGTGCGTGAACCACAAGTTCCTCGACGCCGCCGTCCGCCAGAGCCTGGGCGCACTCACGGGCTCGCGCCCCATCACGCACACCAAGTCGCATCTTCGCCGTGAAGGGAATCGAACGCGGCACCACCGCGCGTACGGCACTTGCGATCCGGCCCAACAATTCAGGCTCATCAAGCAGAACTGCACCACCGCGATGGCGATTGACTGTCGGCGCCGGACAGCCAAAGTTGAGGTCGATGCCGGGCGGCGCAAGCGCCACCAACCGGGCCGCGTTGGCCGCCATCAGCTCAGGGTCGGAACCGAGTAACTGAACCCGTACAGCGGTGCCTGTAGGGGTGCGGCCGCCGCTCAGCAGTTCGGGACTCATCCGTGTGAAATAGCGGGCCGGCAGCAGCGTTTCGGTGACTCGGGCAAATTCGGTGACCGCATGCGCGTACGCCAAGGGGCCGACGATGCGGGTCAACGTATCGCGCATCACATCGTCGACCAACCCCTCCATCGGGGCGAGCATCAGGCGCGACATAGACGTTATGGTGGTTGCGGAGGGCCGCGATTCTACCGCGCCGCTACCCGCATGCGTGTCAGATCAGGCCGTGGCGCAAAGCGTACTCATAGAGATCGCGATCGTTGCCGATACCGAGCTTGCGCAACGCCGCCACCTTCTGATGGCTCACCGTCTTCACGCTGCGGTGCTGCATGGCAGCGATCTCGCTGACGGTCGCACCATTGACGAAAAGCCGCAGCACTTCCAGCTCGCGCGGCGAGAGTAGCTTGACCACCTCTTCGCCGCGCCCCTCGCCCGAAGCAGATACGTTCAAAGAAGCTACGAGCGCACGCACCGCACCGCCGATGAACTCCTGCCCGGCCGCAACGGCTTCGATCGCGCGGATTGTCTCATCCCGACCGGCACTCTTGAGCAGCAGGCCCTGCACGCCAGAGGCAATGATTCGCTGGAGCAGCAGTGGATTAGAGAGCATCGTGATGACGATGATCTTGAGCTCGGGATACCGCCGCTGCAGGAAGCTGACGAAGGTGCCGCCATCACCGTAGCGCCCGCCGGGCATATGGAAGTCCGTGATCAGGAGATCTATCTCCTCCTGGTTGAGCAGGGCAACAACCCCGGTTGAATCATTGGCTTCGCCACGGATCTCGATGCCGAGCGCCCCCTCGAGTGCCCGCCTGAGCCCAATCAGGACGAGCGGATGGTCATCCGCCAGCGCAATTCGAGTGGTCATGACCCTTCCTCCAGGAACTGGCGGACTTCACCTTCGAGGACTTCAAACCCCGCGCCAATGCGCCCCCGATCGCCCTCGGTGAGCAATCCCTCCAAGCGTACGCAACTTGCCGCCGCCGCGACAGCACCAAGCGAGGCCAGCGCTCCCTTGAGTCGATGCGTCGCCACTCCAGCATCCCGGTGGCGGTGTTCCGTAACAAGCGCGCCAAGGCGCTCGATATCCGAGCGCAGCAGCTCGACAACAACCTGCTCGACATCGGCAGGCAGAGGCTCGGGCAACCCGGATGGCAGAGTATCCGGGACCGCTGTAGCGGCATAAGGCCGTAGTGCATTACCGAGAACAGCAACACTCACCGGCTTGACAATACACACATCCATTCCCGCATCGACGCAACGCCGCTCGTCCCCCAGATTAGCCGTGACGCCAATGATCGGTTTACGAACGCCTTGCGCCCGCAAATTGCGCGCCAACATGAAACCGTCGCAGACCGGCATATTCACGTCCGTCAGCAGGAGATCGAATTCCGACGCCTGCCAATGCGCCTGCGCTTCCTGCCCGTCTCCGGCGAGCACAGCAGAACAGCCGAGTGCCTGCAGCTGATCGCGTAACAGCATTCGATTGATCGGGTGATCCTCTGCCACGAGGATCCGCAGCCCGAGTTGGGGCAGTAATTCACCGATGGACTCGGAGGACGCGGTCTCCGGTGTCGCAAGTCCGCCCGCCTGCGCCAACGCATCCCGGATGCTCTCCTGCGAATAGGCGCTCACAAACCAGTTGCCACCCTTGCGTTCGGGCCGAAGCGGCCCATCGGGCAGCACGCACACTCTCGCCGGTCCGGCGGCACCTGGAATCGTATCGATAACCGCGAGTTGCGCCCCAGTTCCGGCAGGTGCAATCGCCCCTCCCTGATATTCGACAACCGCAGCCAAACAGGCCGCCAAATCGGGGTCCGCGACACCAATCCAGACCGGAGGCAGACCAGTGAGAGAACACTCCCGGGGTCGGTCCTCATGCGGCAAGCTCACGCTGAACATGAAGCTGCTTCCGAGAAAACGCTCGGACGCAACGTCGATCCGCCCATGCATCAATTTCGCCAATTGCTTGCAGATTGAAAGTCCCAGGCCCGTGCCACCGCGAGCCCGCCCCCCTTCACCTTGGGCAAAAGGCGTGAATAGCCGCGTCTGCTCCTCCCGACTCATGCCCGGTCCCGTGTCCACCACCCGCAGTTCGAGCATGAAACGCTCACCATCCGTATGGCCGCCCGCACTGATCAGCACGCGACCCCGCTCGGTGAACTTGATCGCATTGTTGGCAAAGTTCGAAAGGATCTGCCGCACCCGGAGTGGATCGCCATGCAGCCACGGAAGTCCGGGCTGTACACAACAGATCAGTGCAATGTCCTTGCCTGCCGCCAGCGTGGCAAAACCCCGCACCACTTCCTCGACCACCGCTGCGGGGTCGAACCGCTCCTCGTGCAGGACCAGTTCACCAGCCGATATCTTCGAGAAATCGAGCACCTCATTAACAATCTGCAACAGCGTGTTGGATGAGTGCTCCACGGCACCCAGCCGATCACGCACGCGCTGTTCGAGCTTGCCTGAGAGAACCAGTTCAAGGGTGCCGAGCATGCCGTAGAGCGGCGTGCGGATCTCGTGGCTCATCGTGGCAACGAACGCTGACTTGGCGGCATTCGCCGCGTCCGCCTCACGTTTAGCCCGAGCGAGATCAAGCACAAGTGCCTTGTAAGCACTGACGTCAGTCACCGCACAGAAGACCGCATCCTGGCCGCGAAACTCCATGTCATCGACGGCGACGCTAAGCGCACGTACCTGGCTTTCAGGCGTTCGCCAGCTGACCTCAATGTCGCCCTCCACATCAGCCAACTCAACCTCGCGCTGGAGAATGTCGCGCCGGATCCGGCGATCCGTGAGCAGTTCGCTGCCGATCTTGTTGGCATCGAGCAACTCAGCGTCGCTCCTGCGCAGGATGGCCAAGCCAACGGGCGCTGTACGCATCGCAGTTCGGTAGAAGGACTCACTCTCGCGAATCCTGGTCGCCTGTAGCCGCGCGGGCAACACGACCCGCGCATGCAGCCGCCATGCAGAGCCAAGTACGACGATCACGCCCAGCGAAAAAAACAGGCTGGCGAGCATCAGCGGCTTCATCTGAGCAACAAGTATCCCCGCGAGCGGAAAGACGGCAACCATGCGCCAGCCCTTGGCATTGGCCGGCTCCACGAGATTGACATGCAATTCGTCGGCACTCAGGTCCCAGTCCGAAAATCCGCTGGCCCGAAGCACCGTCTCCTCACTTCCGCGTCCTTCGCGAAGCCCATCCGCCAGCAGCCTTCCTTCGAAGTCGAAATACGCGTAGCGGTCGGGCAAGCGGTCTGGCGGGCCGGAAAATGCGATCAAGCTCGCAAGTGGAAGGCTCGCTCCGACAATCGCTATCGGCATGCCCTCGTCGTCATACTGAATCCGCAAGCAGAAAACCGTCCGGGTGCCAAATGCCGTCCCGGCACTCGCGCGCCATACACAGTGCCGGGCCTCAGGTTCCTGCGTATGTCGTGGATCCTCTATGCCAAGGTAGCGATAGACCGGTTGTTCCTGTGCAGATTGCGGGAGCACCCGATCCTGCTCATACGAGCGTCCCGGCGCGGGGACAGAAAAAAGTACCTGCCCGTCGAGATCGATGAGCAGGCTACGTATATTTACGTGCATGGCACGCAGCACAAGATGGTCAATCTGTCCAAGGCGCTCAGCCTGGTCATACAGAATAAACGGGCCAAGCGCACCCGATTGCGATCGTAGGATTCCCACGCTGTCCCGCACCGGCGTAGCCGCCAACCTGAACCACTCGCCAGCCGGTACCTGCTGTGCCCCCTTCTTCAGGACGTCTTCTACCTCGAGGCCCGCATGTGGCATACGACGCTGGGAGGACAAGATCACCGCCGACCCGACAACGTAATCCTCCACTCCGTTCTTACGGAAAAGCACTTCGGCAAACTGGATGCGACTCCAGGTCGCACGCTCTTCGATGCCATGGAGAATGACGCTCCCGATGTATACCGAGTAGAGCGCGAACAGCAGCAGCATGCCCAGGCATGCGGAAAACAGGACCATGCGATCCGTCAGATGACTTTCAGGGCGGCTCTTGGCCGGGCTTTCAGGAGCGTGGTCGCGCATGGACTCCCCTGAGTTGGCGGCCCCAAGCCACCGGAATGAATGCGCGAACCACGTCGCGCCGACTCGTCCAGGCCCCCTCGACGCACCCGCCGAATCCATCAGGGGAGTGCTCCGCTAAGGCTAGTACGCAGCGGAGCATTTCTCCAGCAGGTGCCAGCCACCAGCCGGCGCATGGACAATTCGCGTGACACCCATTTAGGCTTTGGGTATGGCCCTGATCAAACCACACGGCGACCATGACGAATTCTGGCCGCCACGACATTTCCTGCTCTGGCTGGTCGGCGGCGCTATCGTCGCACTCGCCCTGATCGTAGCCGTGCTCCAGTACCTTGCCCCGCTACCACCACGCTCGCTGGTCATGACAACCGGCGCTCCGGGCGGTGCCTACGCGCTGTATGCCGAGCGCTACCGCGGAATCCTTGCGCGCCACGGTATCCGGGTCGAACTCAAACCTTCGAGCGGTGCAGTCGAGAATCTGCGCCGACTCAAGGGGGTCGACGGCGATGCGGACCTCGGTTTCCTGCAAGGCGGCATTGTCCACGAGCCCGACGCGGAGGATCTCGCGACCCTCGGCGCGATGTACTACGAACCGATTTGGGTATTTCTCGGGCGAGGCGTCACGGCCTCATCAGTTGCCGATCTTCGCGGGAAAAGGATTGCGATCGGAATCCAGGGAGGTGGCGGCCAGCTCCTAACGCTGGAGGTGCTGTTGGCAAATGGCTTCGCACTCGATGATCCAGGCCTGTTGCCAATCGCTGGCGACGAGGCAGTCGCCGCCCTTCGGTCTGGTCGGATCGACGCGCTCATGACCGTCAATGGCGCCGAGGCGCCCATTGTGCGAACGCTGCTCGGCGAGCCTGAAGTAACGCTACTGAGTTTCTCGCAGGCAGACGCCTATACGCGCCGGCTTCCACATCTGTCCAGACTCGTCCTGCCACATGGCGCAGTGGATCTGGTGCGCGACGCTCCACCGACGGACGTTCTACTTGTTGCCCCGACAGCGAATCTGGTCGCACGCACCAATCTGCACCCGGCACTTGTCTCCCTACTGATGCAAGCGGCGCAGGAGGTCCACCGCTCACCTGGTCTGCTCGAAGCGGGAAACGAGTTTCCCGCACCGCGCGACCACGATCTGCCGCAAAGTACTGAGGCCACCCGTTTCTATCGTTCGGGACCCCCGCTGCTGCAACGCGTCTTACCATTCTGGGCTGCGGTGCTGCTCGATCGGGCGATCTGGACACTCGTACCACTGCTCGCGTTGTTGATCCCCGCATCGCGCGTACTGCCCGGTGTCTTGCGATGGCAGATTCGCTCGCGCATCTACCGCTGGTACGGCGAGCTAAAGTTGATCGAACTCGAAGCACGACGCCATCCCGACCCAAAGCGCGTGCCCGAGCTGATCCACCGGTTGGACGAGATCGAAAAGCTACTCGCGCGCCGGAAAATTCCGTTGTCCTATGCAAACGAACTCTATACGTTGCGCGAGCACATTCAGCTGGTGCGCAACGAGCTTCGCGCACGAGAGACATCGTCATGAAGAGACTGTTTGCTGGAATGGCCCTGGCATTGGCCGTCAATGCAGCAGCCCAAGATCGGCTCGACGTCCGACCGGGACGCGAAGGCCCGACCGGGCAAATGCCTTCGGATTGGCGGCCAATCGCTCTTACACGAAGCAAGACGCCGACGATCTACCGGCTGGAACAGAACGGTGGTCGTGTGGCGTTGCACGCAATCGCCGCATCCGCTGCAAGCGCCATCGGCCTGTCAACACGGCTGGACGTGCATCAGTTCTCGACAGTGGAATGGGACTGGAAACCCATAGCCCCTATCGCTAACGCCGACAACCACATCGCTGCCAGAGAAGATGCCGCGCTACGGCTAGTGTTCGCTTTCGATGGCAATAGCCAGCACCTCCCAATATCCGATCGCCTAGCGCTGGCGAGCGCACACCTGATTGCCGGAGCCGACCTGCCCTATGCAACGCTGATGTACCTCTGGGTCCCGCACGGCACAGTCGGCGAACACATCGCAAATCCACACACTGGACGCATCGAGATGATCGTGGTCGACGCCAGCAATGCGGACGGCAACTGGCACAAGCTCAAGCGAAACATCCTTCAAGACTATCGAGATGTCTTTCACGAAGAGCCGGGAATGCTGACAGCGATTGGCGTGATGACCGATACGGACAATACCGGGGGAAGCGTCGAAGCCTGGTACGGCGACATTCATTTTGAAGGTGCACGCTAATGCGCGCAGGTAACAAAAAGGGCCAGTCTTTCGACTGGCCCTCTTGTAGTTGGCGGAGTGGACGGGACTCGAACCCGCGACCCCCGGCGTGACAGGCCGGTATTCTAACCAACTGAACTACCACTCCGCGCTGACCTGCTTCTGTGTCGAACCGCAGCATTTGCGATTCCAACCACATGGACAGCTACTGCTGCCCTGCCAGAAAACTCTGGCGTCCCCACGGGGATTCGAACCCCGGTTATCGCCGTGAAAGGGCGGTGTCCTAGGCCTCTAGACGATGGGGACCCTGAACCATCTGACTTCCTCTTGCGGTGGTGGAGGTAAGCGGGATCGAACCGCTGACCTCTTGCATGCCATGCAAGCGCTCTCCCAGCTGAGCTATACCCCCAGCATGAAGAAGTCCTACAACCTTCAAACAAAGGGGCTGACCATTCGATCAGCCCCTACGAGTAAATTGGCGGAGTGGACGGGACTCGAACCCGCGACCCCCGGCGTGACAGGCCGGTATTCTAACCGACTGAACTACCACTCCGCGCTCAACCTGCTCGCTGCCATAGCCAACTCAACAGCCTTGGCTCTGACAAACAAGGGCGGCTCTCCTGCTACCCTTGCCAGAAACTCTGGCGTCCCCACGGGGATTCGAACCCCGGTTATCGCCGTGAAAGGGCGGTGTCCTAGGCCTCTAGACGATGGGGACCCTGAACAACTTCCTCTTTCGCGCTGGTGGAGGTAAGCGGGATCGAACCGCTGACCTCTTGCATGCCATGCAAGCGCTCTCCCAGCTGAGCTATACCCCCGCGTCGAAAGAGAAAGTGATCATAGAACGCATTTGCGGTTTCGTCAAGACGATTCTTGCGAGATTTTCCAATTCGCCTGCACTTGCACGGTCACAAAACCTTGCCCGGATTCATCAGACCGTGCGGATCGAGACTTTGCTTGATGCTCCGCATGAGCTCCAGCTCAAGCGGATCCTTGTACCGCTTGATCTCGTCGCGCTTGAGTTGCCCCAGACCATGCTCGGCTGAAATCGAGCCGCCGAGTGCATGCACGATGTCGTGCACAACGCGATTGACGTCTGTCTGGCGTGCGACCAACACATCATTCGCGGCACGGTCATGCATCGAACAGTTGTAGTGCAGATTGCCATCGCCAAGGTGGCCAAACGCCACAATACGGATGCTTGGAAACATGGCACTTAGCGCGACGCCCGCACGAACGATGAATTCCGGAATCCGGCTTACGGGCACCGATACATCGTGTTTGATCGAAACCCCCTCACGCTTCTGCGCCTCTGATGCGTTCTCACGCAGCGCCCATAGTGCCCGTATCTGTATTTCGCTCGATGCGATCACAGCATCCGTTGCATCGCCCGCATCGAGCGCCGGCGCGAGGATCCGCTCGACTAGAGCATCGAGATCCGCTTGCATATCACAATCGGCAAGCTCAAGCAGCACGACCCAAGGCGAAGCATTCGCAAGTGGGTCCTGCGCACCAGGAATCCTCCTCAGCACGATCTCCAGGGTCTCACGGCTGATCAGTTCAAAAGCGATCAACCGTTCGCCCGCTCCAGCACGTACTTGGCCGAGCAGGCGTATTGCGCGTTCGACGCTTGGCACCGCCACCCAGGCAACGACGCGCTTGTCCATCTTCGGAAACAGCTTGAGTACCGCCGCGCTGATCAGGCCGAGCGTGCCTTCCGCCCCAAGGAATAGATGCTTGAGGTCGTACCCGGTGTTGTCCTTGCGAAGCCCGTGCAGGCCATTCCAAATACGACCGTCGGGCAGCACGACCTCAAGGCCGAGGACCAGCTCGCGTGCGTTGCCATAACGCAATACATGGACACCGCCCGCGTTGGTGGATAAATTGCCGCCGATCTGACAGGAGCCTTCGGATGCAAGCGAAAGGGGGAACATCCTCCCGGCTGAATCCGCTGCCGTCTGCACTTCCGCCAGCGTGCAGCCCGCCTCCACGGTGATCGTGTCGTTATCGAGATCCACCACACGCACATGTTTCATTCGGCCAAGCGCGATCACGACGGCCCCACCGCTGCCATCTGGCGTGGCGCCGCCGCAAAGGCCAGTGTTACCACCTTGAGGCACCATCGGCACGCGTGCCTCATGGCAGGTCGTAACCACGGCGGCGAGCTCTTCGGTTGAACCGGGACGCACGACAGCCCGTGCGCGACCTTCGTAGCGCCCCCGCTGGTCTCGCAGATAGGGGGCAAGATCGCTCGCCTCAGTCAGGACATTGGAAGCACCAACTATATTGGCAAGCCGGGAAACGAATTGATCCATCGTATGAGGAGCGGAATTTGAACGCCCCTTTCGGAGCGTTCAGATGCTGTAGTCAGACAGGTTCGGCATAGAGGTCGTGGACGTCAACGTCAGTCACCCGCACACGGGCGAACTCGCCGACTTCAAAATCCGCCCCGTCGGGCACGATCACCAAGCCGTCGATCTCTGGTGCATCCCCCATCGACCGCGCCAGCGCACCCTCTTCATCGACCGCATCGACCAATACAGTGATCTCACGGTCGAGCAGGCGTTCAAGCCGTTGCGTGGAGATGTCTTCCTGATGCTCCATCAGCCGGATGCGACGGTCTTCGCGAATTTCGTCCGGCACGGCACCTTCGAGTTCGTTGGCTGCAGCCCCTTCCACTGGCGAGTAGGCAAAGCAGCCCACTCGATCGAGTTGCGCCTCAGAGAGCCAATCAAGCAGTTCCTGAAAGTCGTCCTCGGTCTCGCCCGGGAAACCTGCGATGAACGTCGACCGGATCGTGAGGTCTGGGCAGATCTCACGCCAACGCTTGATGCGCTCAAGCGTGTTCTCGGCGCTCGCCGGGCGCTTCATCGCCTTGAGCACCTTCTTCGATGCATGCTGGAAAGGGATATCGAGATAGGGCAGGATCTTGCCCTCGGCCATCAGTGGAATGATGTCGTCGACGTGTGGATATGGGTACACGTAGTGCAGGCGGATCCAGATGCCCAGTTCGCCCAGTGCCTTGCACAGGTCATACATCTTTGTCTTCACCGGCCTGCCGCCCCAGAAACCCGTACGGTATTTGACGTCAACACCGTAGGCCGAGGTGTCTTGCGACACGACAAGGATTTCCTTCACGCCAGCATCGGCCAACGCTTCGGCTTCTCGCATGACTTCACCGATCGGTCGCGAGACAAGATCGCCCCGCATCGACGGGATGATGCAGAAGGTGCAGCGGTGGTTGCAGCCTTCAGAAATCTTCAGGTACGCAAAGTGCTGTGGCGTCAACCGGATACCTTGCGGCGGCACAAGATCAGTAAAGGGGTCATGCGGCTTTGGAAGATGGTTGTGCACCACATCCATCACTGCTTCCGTCGCATGAGGGCCTGTGACAGCAAGCACCTTCGGATGCGCCATCTCGACGATGCCGTTGCCAGCGGCGTCCTTCTTTGCGCCCAGACAACCGGTAACGATCACCCGGCCATTCTCGTTCAGCGCCTCGCCAATCGCATCCAGCGACTCTTCAACCGCGGCGTCGATGAAGCCGCAAGTGTTGACGATCACAACGTCAGCATCGTCGTAGCTGCCCGAAATCTCGTAGCCCTCGGAGCGCAAGCGCGTAAGGATGTTTTCGCTATCGCTCGTAGCCTTTGGACAGCCTAGCGAGACGAATCCGACGGTTGGCGTCTCGTTCTTCAGTGTCTTCATTTCAATGCTCACATGCAGTCTGCCCTGGACGAACTAATGGATACGGCCTCCCGACCGCGGCATACACCGCGTGTCGGGAGGCCGCAGGCTCCGTCCTGGACCTTTTTTACTTCTTGGACTTCTCAGTTTCGTTGTTCTGCGCGCCCGCGCCGAAATTTGAAAACTGGAAGCCCGAGAAAAGATTCCGTGTCTGGCTTTCGACCTGTTCCTGCATCTGAGTAAACATTTTTTTGCTTTGCTCGATGTAGGCACCCATCATGCTATGGAGCGCGGGGCCCTGAAAATTCAGGAATTGCGCCCACAGGTCGCGGCTCATCGGGTTGTTATCACCGTAGACCGTATTGGCATGCTCCTGCAGTTTCACCTGCAGGTCGGTGAACGCCTTGATGTTGTTCTCAAGGTACTTGCCCATCATCCCCTGCATCGTATTGCCGTAGAAACGAATCATCTGCGACAGCAGATCGATCGTAAACATAGGCGCACCGCCGGATTCCTCTTCGAGGATAATCTGCAACAGGATGCTTCGAGTCAGGTCATCTTGCGTCTTTGCATCAACGACCTGGAATTCCTCCTGATTCAGGACCAATTCCTTCACGTCGGCGAGCGTGATGTAAGAGCTTGTCCGCGTGTCGTACAGTCGTCGGTTCGGGTACTTCTTGATGAGTCTCAGTTGCTGCGGTTGCTGCGCCATGACGTCTCTCCTCCCCTCTCAGTCGGAGCTGTAGTTATGGCGTCGTAGTGTATAGGCAGTGCACAAAAAAAGGAGCCCCGTCTGATTCGGGGCTATCTTTTGTCCTAGCGTGGCTCAGTCCTTGAGCAAGCGAAAATCTTGTGCGTCAGATCCGAACAGCCTGCAAGTGGCGCTTTCAAGAATTACTGCGCTACTGCGATCGGTATTCAGCCATTCCAGAATCCAATGGGCCTCTACGTGCCCTCCTCAACAGGGACCGCCTCGCGACGGCCCCTGCAACACTTAGAACATATGCTGACCGCCGTTGATCGAGATGTTGGCGCCAGTGACAAATGCAGCCTCATCCGAAGCGAGGTAAGCCACCAGACCAGCAATCTCCTCAGGCTTGCCCAGACGTCCGACCGGAATCTGCGGCAGGATCTTGGAATCCAGGATTTCCTGCGGAATTGCGGTGACCATCTTGGTGCCGATGTAGCCCGGGCTGATTGTATTGACGGTAACGCCGGACTTCGCAACCTCCAGAGCCAGAGCCTTGGAGAAGCCATGCATGCCCGCCTTGGCCGCGGAATAGTTGGTCTGGCCAAAAGCACCCTTCTGACCATTAACCGACGACACGTTGATAACGCGCCCCCACTTGCGCTCGACCATGCCGTCCATGACCTGCTTGGTCATGTTGAACACGCTATCGAGATTAGTGCGGATCACGGCATCCCAGTCTGCCTTGGACATTTTCTTGAACGTCATGTCGCGGGTGATACCCGCGTTGTTCACCAGCACATCCACCGGGCCAACATCGCGCATCACCGCCGCCACGCAGGCTGCGGCGGAATCGTAATCGGTCACGTCACACTCTTGCGCCTTGAAACCAAAGCCCATGTTGTGCATGGTCTCCAGCCATTCCGAAACCTTCGGATTATTCGGTGAATGTGTCGCCACCACGCGATAGCCGAGCGCAGCCATCTTGATGCAGATAGCCTCGCCCAGACCGCCCATACCGCCAGTAATCAATGCAACTCGAACCATGTGCTTTCCTCCTCTGATTGGTGGCCTTAATTTCCCTGATCTCGATTCATTTCACTCAAAGTGACGTCGATTTGATTAGGGTCAAATTTTTACCTAGAGCACTACTGTACCGATTTTGTGCGCATTCGTCGCGGTGGGCGTCTGTTTCTATGCTGGCTCCTTCACAAAGCGCCCAGGGGCGGGCTCGATTTTCTTGTAGCGGCGATTACCGACCTGCTTGGGTGGCGCGACCTCTTTGCCACTGTATTGATGCAGCCATCTAATCCAGTGCGACCACCAACTGCCACCTGCTTCGGTCGCTTGAGCCAACCACTGATCCGCGCTCGCAATTTCACCACCGCCAGTCCAGTAGCTGCGGCGATTCTTCGAGGCGGGATTGACCACGCCAGCGATGTGACCGCTCGCACCAAGAACGAAAGTTGTCTCGCCGCCGACGAGACGCCTACCGAGATAGGACGAACGCCACGGCACGATATGGTCTTCACGAGTCGCGAGGAAATAGCTGGGGCAATCGATGCGGCCAAGGTCCAGTGGAGCGCCTGCCACGATCAGCTTGCCGGGCACGCGCAAGTTGTTCTCAAGGTATGTATTACGCAGGTACCAAGCAGCAAACGGACCGGGCACATTAGTGCTGTCTGCATTCCAGAACAAGAGATCGAATGCGGTCGGCGCCTTACCCTTCAGATAGTTGTCGACGACATAGTTCCAGATCAGGTCGTTCGGCCGCAACGCCGAGAAAACGCTGGAAAACTCTCGCCCGGAGAGCAGACCGCCCTTACCGATCGTGCTCTCCTTTGCTGCCACACTCGCTTGGTCGACAAAGCAACCAAGGTCACCCGGTTCTTCAAAGTCGAGCAATGTGGTGAGAAAGGTGCAGCTCTCGGCCAGACGCGCGCCGCGGGCAGCTGCGATAGCAAGCGCACTCGCGAGCAGGGTTCCGCCAACGCAAAAGCCCAACGTATTCGGTCGCTCGGCGCCGGAAACTTCCCGAACAACTGCGATTGCGCGCAGCACACCCTCCTCGATGTAGTCATCCCAGGTAAGCCGGCCCTGGGCAAGGCCTGGATTACGCCACGAAACGAGGAACACCGTAACGCCCTGCTCCACTGCAAACCGTACAAACGAGTTTTCCGGCTGCAGATCGAGGATGTAGAACTTATTGATGCATGGTGGCACGATCAACAGCGGCCGCTCACGTACTTTGGTCGTCGCAGGCCGGTATTGGATCAATTGGAAGATCTCATTCTCGAAGATCACCGCACCGGGCGTGATCGCAAGATTCCGGCCGACCTCGAACGCAGTCTCATCGGTCATCGAGATCCGGCCTTTTTCAAGATCGCCAATAAGATTCCTGATGCCCTGAGTGATGCTCTCCCCTTGGGTTTCAATCGCCTGCTTCACGAAATCCGGATTGGTCGCTGCGAAATTGGCAGGGCTCATCAGATCAATGTATTGACGGACAAGGAACTGCTGCCGATTGCGTGCATTGCGGTCCGTCACTGGCACCGCATCCGCCGTACGGGTCAAATATTCGGCATTGAGGAGATAGGCCCGGCGGATATAGTCGAAGACGGGGCTTTCACTCCAGGCGCTGGAGACAAATCGGCGATCAGAAACGGTATCCGTCCCAGCACCAGTCGGTTTGAGCATTTCAGCCCAAAGACTCAAATGACGCTGAGCGAAATCGCGCTGCAGCACCTGGAGCGCCTCGGTCTCATTGCTGGCCGCCCCAAGCGGCGGGAAGCTGATTCCAGCTTTTTCGAGCTGCGATTTCTGTTGTGCGAGAAAATCGAGCACGCCTTGCATCATGTCTTGCCCAACCTTGAGCCAGGGCGAGGGATCGAAACCGGACGGGCCGGATGAAGCTGACATGCATGTCTCCTGAACGGTAAACCGGTTCTTTGAATTATTGGACTGCCGACTTCACAGACTGTTGTCGCGCCACACAAACCTCAAGATCAACGCCTGCAACTTCTACCCTAGCGCAATGTACATCGTCGCAATTGGCTGGACCTTCGTTGCCGCCATGGCCGCTATCGGCGCGCCGTCGATCACAGGCGGAATCATGACATTCCTTGGCTTCACTCTTCCCCTGCTGCTCGTTCTCTGGATCTTCGGCGGTCCCGCCCGCGCACGCAGGCGTAAAACGCTCGAAGCCAACAAACCCGCTAGTCCCGAGGATTCAGCCAGATAAACGCCCCCATCCGACCGGTAGCCCCCTCCCGTCGGTAGGAAAAAAACCGCGCCGGATCACTTGCGGTACAAAGCGCCTCGCCATGAATGGCTGCCTCGGGAAGCCCTGCCCTGCGTAACCGCAGGCGTGCCAGCGCAAAGATATCCGCAAACTGGCGATCGCCTTCTCCGGCAGCAAAGCACGACACTGCAGCGATGTCGTCGGAGACAAAGCGCTCACACACCTCCGGACCAACCTCAAACACCTGCGGTCCGATCGCCGGACCAAGCCAGGCCATTAGATCACCTGCGGGCACACCCATGGTCCGCACCGTTGCTTCGAGCACCCCATCGACCAAGCCACGCCATCCGGCATGGGCGGCAGCAACCACGGAACCACCGCGATCGCAAAGAAGCACCGGAAGGCAGTCCGCAACCATCACTACGCAGACCACGCCCGGAGTCCGCGTATAGGAGGCATCCGCTTCACGTGATACTGGTGCAGCAGCATCGACGACTCGAGTACCGTGCACCTGAGTCAGCCACACCGGCTCGCCTGGGAGCATGGCCGCAACGCGAGACCGGTTTTGCGCAACTGCACCGGGGGCATCGCCAACGTGATCGCCAAGATTCAGCGTCGCATACGGCGCTGTGCTGACGCCTCCTGCGCGCGTAGTGAAGAAAGCGCCTACACGCGGTGGCGTCGGCCATCTGGGAACAATCGTATTCATTTGATGTGCCCTCCTTCGCGGAGGCCGGCAAGCAAACCGGCAAAATCGGAGGGAAGGGCTGACTCGAAATGCATCGGCTCACCCGAAACGGGATGGATCAACCCCAGTTTCCATGCATGCAACGCTTGCCGGCCGAATTGCGGCACACCACGTGCGCCGCCATAGACCGTGTCGCCTACCAGCGGATGCCCAAGATGCGCCATGTGGACGCGGATCTGATGCGTACGACCGGTTTCCAGGCTGCATTCGACCAACGTGGTTGTGGCAAAGCGTTCACGCACCCGCACATGTGTGCGAGCCTCTCTCGCACCACCCACCACTGCCATGCGCGTACGCTGCGTCGGGTGCCGCCCGATAGACGCATCAATCGTCAGGGTCTCGCGCTCGACCCCCCCCCGCGCCAACGCGAGGTACTGGCGCTTGACGGTGCGGGCCTGAAGCTGGCGCACAAGATTCGTCTGCGCGATTTCGTTGCACGCGACGACCATAAGTCCGCTGGTGTCCTTATCGAGTCGGTGAACGATGCCGGCACGCGGCAAAACGCGCGCAGCGTCGGAACGGTGCAGCAAGGCGTTGAGCAGCGTACCGCCCCAGTTCCCACTTCCGGGGTGCACCACGAGCCCCGCCGGTTTGTCGATAACGAGGATCTGGTCATCCTCGTAGACCACCAAGAGCGGAATGTCTTCGGGCGTATCGGCGACCACCTCGGGCGGCGGCTCATCCTCGACCTCGATGCGTTCTCCGCCACGCAGCTTGCGCTTCGGGTCTTCGATCACGGCGCCATCGACACACACGCGACCGCCACGAATCCATCCCTGGAGGCGATTGCGCGAATGCTGAGGAAGAAGGCGCGCAAGAATCTGGTCGAGTCGCTGGCCGGCCTCGGAGTCGGGCACCTCGATCATGCCGATGGGGCCGCGGGAAAGGCTTCCGCTATAATTGCGGCTTTGTCGTGTCACGGGTGTTTCAATGCTGAATATGCGAGCGCGTAGTGTAGCCGCAACCCTTGTTCTGCTGGGTTCGCTCAGCGGCTGCGCGTCGTGGTTCGGTGGCGACAAGGACGATGGAATCGACAAACGCAGCGCACAGGAAATCTATGCCGAAGCCAAGGATCAGCTGGATTCGGGCCTCTACGACAAGGCTGCCAAGTCGTTCGAGAAGCTCGAGGCAAAGTTCCCCTACGGCCGCTATGCGCAACAAGCCCAGCTCGATACCGCCTACGCGTACTACAAGGGCAGCGACAACGCCTCCGCAATGGCTGCGGTCGATCGTTTCATCAAGCTGCACCCCAACCATCCAAACGTCGATTACGCGTATTACCTTAAGGGGCTGATCAGCTTCAACGACGATTCCGGATTGTTTGGCTGGCTGGGTCGGCAAGACATGACCGAACGCGATCCCAAAGCAGCCCAGGACGCCTTCGACTCATTCAAGGAACTCGTCACCCGCTTCCCGAAGAGTCGCTATGCGGAGGACGCGCGGACCCGCATGTCATATTTGGTGAATGCACTAGCGCGTCACCAGGTGCACGTTGCGCGCTACTACATCAAGCGCGGCGCTTACCTTGCCGCCGCTAACCGCGCTCAAGACACCGTCAAGAGCTTCCCTAACTCACCCTCGGTCGAAGAAGCTCTCGGCATCATGGCCTTCAGCTACCGCCAGCTCGGCATGACCGATCTTGCCGACGACGCCACACGCGTGCTGCAGACCAACTTCCCGAACAGTTCTCACCAGTCCGAAGCCACCGCACTGCGGCGATCATGGTGGAAAATCTGGTAAGCACCGGCCTAGGTACAACACATGGATGAAGTCGTTCGCAAGGCGCTCACCCGCTGGCCCAACGTCCCCCACTGCCACGGCTGGCTCTCACTCGACCGAGCAGGTCGCTGGCGGCTGCAGGACGAAATCGTCCGCCATCACGGTTTGGCTGATTTCATTGGACGCAACTATGTAAGCGACGACACAGGCAGCTGGTTTTTCCAGAACGGACCGCAGCGTGTCTATGTGCGGCTCGACTACACCCCCTGGGTGCTGCGCGTTGCACCCGACGGCTCGCTGACCACGCAGACTGGCTGCGCATTCCCATCGCCGGAAGCGGCATGGCTGGATGAAGACGGCAACCTGCTGATCTCCGGCCCGGACGGTGTCGGCCTCGTTCATGGTCACGATCTCGTCGGCCTCGCCGATGCGATCAGCACCCCAGAAAACGATCATCCGGGCAAAATCGCGCTGGCTGGAGCCACACTCCCTATTTGCCTCATCGCATCGACTGAAGTACCGCGCCACTTCGGCTTCCAGCAAGATCCCCAGCCAGCCTAAGTGGGTGCTTTACCTGAAGGCTGCACCCTCAGCCTTCAGGTGCAACATATCTAGCCCGCGAGCCAGGCTTTTTTCAATCGAACAGCTTCGGCCCCCATCCGGCTCTCCACCTGCAGCATCGCGGTCGTCGCCTCCGGCACACCGAGTTCCAGATCTACCTCGAATAATTCATCCCGACGGAATGCATGGACACGCAGACGTTCTCCAACGGCACAGCGTGCAAGTAGCTTCTCCAGCCCACCTGCCTTTACGCGCAGGCCATCCACGGCAACCAGGAGGTCGCCTGCCGACAGCCCGGCACGGTGCGCCGGGCCACCGTTCATCACGTTGACAAGCTTGACCGCCTCGCCCTCGCTACCAAGCTTGGCGCCAATGACGGGGGCTTCGGACTCCGCCTTCCAGGCCAATCGAATACCAACAGACTTGAGTAGCTTCTCCAGCGGCAGCTCTGTCGTGTCTTCGGTCGCATCACGCAGCAAGCGTCGAACATCTACACCTGTCGCCTCGCGGATCAACCCCGCGACCACATCTTCGGGCACACCTGCCCCGGTTTGTCCAAAACGCCTCCAAAGCAGACGCATGACATCATCGAGCGAGTGGGCTCCCTTCGACTTTGCACGGATCTGTAAGTCAAGTGCGAGTGCGACAAGCGAGCCCTTTGTGTAGTAGCTCACGATCGCATTGGGTGCGTTCTCATCCTGTCGGTAGTACTTGATCCAGGCGTCAAACGATGACTCCGCCACAGTCTGCAGGAGCCGTCCGCCGCCGCGCCGGACTGCTCCCATCGTTTTGGCCAGCAGATCGAGGTATTCCCCCTCGGTGACAACGCCCGCCCGCACCAGCGCGAGATCGTCGTAGTACGACGTGAAACCCTCGAAGAGCCATAGTAACCGCGTGTAGTTTTCCTCCTGCAGCCTGTAGGGGACGAATGCCGCAGGTTTGATGCGCTTGACGTTCCACGCGTGGAAGTACTCGTGGCTGCACAGTCCCAGAAAGGTGCGATAAGCCTCCGTACTCGCCGTCATACCCTTGAACGGCATATCCCCCCGTGAGGCCAGGAGCGCCGTTGAGGCGCGGTGCTCCAATCCACCGTAGCCATCTCCGACAACGGTCGCCATGAACACATAGCGGTCAAAAGGTGGTGGTGCATCTCCGAATACGGCGCACTGGTGCTCGCAAACGCGCGTCAGGTCGAGCATCAAGCGATCAAGATCGCAATCGTGGCGACCATTGATTGCAAACTCATGCGGTACACCGCGGACTTCGAAGCCACCCCAAGCCAACCGACCCATCTCGACGGGATGATCGATCAGCTCGTCGTAGTCATCGGCCTCGTACCAGCCGAAGCCACGGCGCTTCGCTGCGCCAGGGCCACGCGTCTCGCGCAACGACGTCGCTACGGTCCAGTCACGCACACCCTCCGGAGGCAGGATGCGCACACGATGCTTCTCAGCCTCGCGCCCCTCGACACGCAAGAACACCTGCGTGCCGTTAAAGAAACCATGCGTCGCATCGAGATGCGCGCACCGCACCGACAGATCCCACGCATAGACGCAGTATTCGATCCGCAATGAGCCCGCATCACTCGCAATCTCGCCCACCATCCATGTGTGCTTGTCGATCTTGGTCAGTACAACAGGCATACCATCCGTAAAAGCCGCAATAGTCACAATATTGCGAGCGAACTCACGAATCATGTAGCTTCCTGGAATCCATGCCGGCAATGTAAGGCGCATGCCAGCCTCGGGCCGGCCGACGTCGAGTGTCACTTCAAACAGGTGCGCGGCCAGGTCCGCCGGGCGGATTTCGTAGGAAATCGGAAACTGCCGGCTCATAGATACACTCCATAAAAGATGAACAACCGGCATGCCGGCGTAGTTGCGGCCATCGACCCGCGGCAATAGGAAAAACAATACTTCACGTGCGAACTCCAGGTCGGACTGATTGTCGTTGTTGTAGATCCTGCGTAGTTGGCGCGGGATTGGGAATCATGCCGTGAAAGGGACCGCACAGGGCCATGGTTTGTTACAGCTTTGCGGCAGTTGCGGGCGATCAGGCACCAACACATGCCGATTACGCGGAAAGACCCCGCCCGCTGCGGCAAGCAGGACGACCCAAGTCACTACCTATAATCGTTCCAGCATACCGATCCGAGACTTCTCTTGATTCCCCTACTCCGCAGTACTCATCCGAGCTTTCCGCCGCTGGCTTCAGCGCTCGTTGAGCCCAATGGGCTGCTCGCCGCAGGCGGCCAACTCGACCCCGAGTGGATTCTCACCGCTTACCGGCGCGGTATTTTCCCGTGGTACTCAGAGGGCGACCCGATCCTTTGGTGGAGTCCCGACCCACGCATGGTGCTTCGTCCTGAAGCGATCCATATCCGCCGCTCGCTGGCCAAAAAACTGCGCAACGCGGAATACGAAGTGCGCTGCGACACGGCCTTTGGCGAAACGGTCGCTGCGTGCGCCGCCCCTCGCGATCAGGATGGCGGCACCTGGATCGTGCCCGAAATGCAGGCTGCGTATCTGGCCCTCCATGAACTCGGCTGGGCCCACAGCGTCGAAACTTGGATCGATGGCACGTTGGCGGGCGGGCTCTACGGTGTCGCAATCGGTCGTGTGTTTTATGGCGAATCGATGTTCGCTCGGCGTACGGACGCATCGAAAATCGCGCTGGCACACCTTGCACGCGACCTTGAGCGGCGAAAATTTGCCGCGATAGATTGCCAGATGGTGACAACGCATCTAGCGTCCATGGGGGCCAGTCCAATGCCGCGCAGCAAATTCGAGCTTATGCTGGCCGCCTCGATCGATGACGCGGCCACACCCGAACGATGGGCTGCGAACCGGATGCACGACATCGACTGGAACGAGCGGCACTGTCGGACATGGGACGAAATCCACGACAAGCCGCAGGCGGGGGAATTGAAATGACGCTGATGAAGGACCTGCCGTACTCATTCTTGCAGTTCTATGCGACTGCACCTTACGGCTGCTCCTACATCCCGGGCCGCATCGCACGCTCGCAGGTTGCCACGCCAGGTCACATGATCGACACGCACCTGTACAGCGAACTGGTGCGCAACGGCTTCCGACGCAGCGGAGTCTTCACCTATCGCCCCTATTGCGATGCCTGCCGCGCCTGCGTGCCCGTGCGAGTTCCTGTTCAGAAGTTCGAAGCCAATCGCAGCCAGCGCCGTGCGCTTGCCCGCAACACAAACCTGCACGCCACCGAACATCCTCTGCTGTTCGACGAAGAACATTACGACCTGTATCAACGCTACCAAGCGATGCGCCATGCCGGGGGCGGGATGGACCAAGACAGCCGCGAGCAATACACCCACTTCCTACTGCAAAGCCATATCGATACACGCATGGTGGAATTTCGCGAAAATGGAAAGTTGCGCATAGTCTCGATCATCGACTGCCTTACGGATGGACTCTCCAGCGTCTATACCTTCTTCGATCCGGATCAGGCGACAACGAGCTATGGCACTTTCGCTGTGCTCTGGCAGATTGAGGTCTGCCGCCGCTCCAAGTTGCCTTACGTGTATCTGGGCTACTGGATCCGCGACAGCCGAAAGATGTCCTACAAGGCGCGTTTTCGCCCGCTCGAAGGCCGCATCAATGGCGCTTGGTGCGAGCTCGATGACGAAGATTTCCAGCAACTGGGGTAAACACGCAAGGGCCAGGGCACGCAGCCCCAGTTTCGCAGCCTTCCACTCCAAACTGACCTGCTCTATTGTCAGATTGCATGACGATCGAGTCGTCACCATATGCTGACCACCCGGGCGGCGAATCACGATGGATCTGATGAGTGGCGTTAAGCGGGCGTTCCGCCTCGGAAAATCTGCCCCTTTGGCAAATTGCTGCCGCGACACCTCCGAGAGGAAACAAGACGACCCGCAAACGAACGCGGGCCTGTCGACTTCGCATCACGACTTCTTGCAGGTGAACACCGCGATACCCGCATAAGTCAGTCGCCTGACTGCTGACGGCCTTGTATGGCGACACAATCACGAGACCATCGACAGCATTGCGGATAGTCACGGCAACGCCGCTGCTGCTCGAATAGACGTTGCCGACTATGCTTGTCAGACCTCCATCCTGGAAACGCGCTGTCTGGTTGAGTGGTACCACCGAACCACTTGCCGGCTTCACATCTAGCGACACCGCGGCTTCAATGACCGTATTGGCAATCGATAGCGTCGCGGTACCGCCGATTTGCCCCATCTGCGAACCGCTCTGCATCGAACTCAGGTGCGACATGCAGGTGTACGCGGCGTCGGTCGGCACGACGGAGACCGGATTGTAGACGGCGTAATACAGCGAAGTATTGGCGTATGACTTGGCATCACGATTGTCCGTATAGGAACCGCCCTTCCAGGCAGGGCGATTGCACCTATATTGCATATCAATCGGAGCAACAGGAACGGCTCTATGACAGGGTTCTTGTGAGCCGATTTCCATCGACTGGCGCCCAAAGTCCAGCTTTTGCTAGCCAGGGCACCCACTTGAACACAGTCGTTACGCGCAGCAATACCATCTAACACCATGATTATCATAGAATTTCTGAAAAGCAATCATGGCATTTAGGTGAAATCGCCCTACAGCCAAATGGAGGAGAAGTCTCCCTTACCGGAAGACGAACGCGACTGCCACCAACACGGCAACGATGCTCGCGACCAGCACCGCCGCCGCCGCAACATCCTTGGCTACGCCGATCTCGGGATGCCGTTCCGGATGCAGGCGGTCAGCAAGCGCTTCGAGGGCGGTATTTGCCAGCTCCGCCACTACAACCAGCCCGACAGCTATCCCCCCTAACGCCCACCACACAGGCTCCGGCCGTGTGTACAACAAGACTGTGAGGACACCAAAGCTTGCCAGCACATGAAAACGCACACTCGCTTCACGACTACAAGCGACTCGCAATCCAGCCAGTGCAAATCCCAAGCGGGTGAGGAGCGAACGACCTTTCATTGCCCGGCCTCCTGGTCGATACGTAACCCCTGAGCCACACCCCAACACGCGGCAGCCCAGGCGGCACCCGCCGCCCAACCCGCAATCACGTCGCTTGGCCAATGCACACCGAGATAGACCCGCGTGATGCCGACGATTCCTGCGAGCAGGAGTGCGACACCCATAACGTATACACGCAGCCTCAGTCCGGACACTGCATGCGCGATCAGTGCTCCGAGCGTCAGGTAAACCGCCGCCGACATCATTGCGTGGCCACTCGGGAAGCTGGTCGAAAACACATATGCGTCCGGCACGACGTCGGGACGCGGACGGTTGAAGAGCGCCTTCAGCAACTGTGCCATGAGCGCCCCGCCGCCATTGGCGGCAAGAACGAAGAGCGCCGCTCCCCGCCGCTCCGCGAGACGAAAGAACGCAGCGACCGCTAGCACGAGCAGACAAAGCACGCCTGGCCCGCCAAGCGAGGTGATGTCACGGGCAGCCTCTTCCAACCATTTTGGGCCGAGCGCGTCGGCCGGGTCGAATGGGTTGCGTAAGGCGAGCAGGATTGCGCGATCGAACGCACCGGTCTCGCCATTGACGACTTTTTCAGCCAGTTCAAAAAAGCACCAGCTGGCCGAAGCCACCAAGAAGAGCGCAACAAGGAGACGGGGCTCGAAACGTCTTGAAGTAACGAGGGGCTGCATCTTGTCCGGATCTCCTGCTGCGCTTAGCTGGTAACCGAGCATAGCCAGACCATCGCGGGCAGGATCTGCGCGAGTTCAGGTACTCGCGCAGTTAGTTATCGCTCCATCAGATGGGGGCAAACAAGACGGCAAGGTTTCAGCAGTAAGAGCAACGGCGACGTTCTTACCTCAGAACTCCGACCCCAAACGCATCAACACACTCTCGACAGCAGGAATCGACTGCGCCGGCATCTGCAGTTCCAGCGTACTGGCCCGCCTGGAAGCCTGCCCAACGTTGAGCGTAAGGCGCGCTCCACGCTCCTCGTTTGCACTCACCCACCGCACGCCACCGCGCCGGGAAAGATAGGTGACAACCTTGCCGTACTGTGACAATACAGAGGCAATCTCACCTCGCTCCAGTGGAATGGCATCGATGATCGTGCAGAGATAGCGCTCGGTAACAGCGAGCAGTCCTGCTGGGGAAGCCTGCCGAGCACGCCAAGCTAAGCCTTCAACCTGGATAGCAGGCCAGGCAGCGATCGCCCGCACCGATTCGCCAGCCGGAACGGCATCGAGCAATGCAGAGCGCAACTTGAATGGCAACGCCCGCCAGGCTTCGGACTTCGTCGTCAGCGCCGGCAAGGCGCCGAGTGGTGGCTCGGCCGGAGACGGAAACCCAGCAAGCAAGCTCTCGGTCACGGCGCGGAACATATCAAGCCCGACAAGATTGAATTGGATCTTTACGCCGCCCTCATGTGGATCTGCTTCGTGCTCGATAGTCAGCGCCCCCTCAAGAAGCACCTGCGCAAGCTGAATCTTCTCGATACCCTCCATCGACCCACCGCGCACCTGGATTCCCGTCTCAAAGCCGCCCCATGCCCCCCCCCAGTCGGATTCACGCAGCACCAGCACTGAATCCGGAGCCATGGAATCTATCGTCACGAAGGGTGGGGTGTACAGGATGGCGACCGGCTCGACCTCCGGTCCCATCAGCACTGAACCGATAGCCTGTCGAAAGACGTCCGGCAACGCAGCAAGCCCCGGCAAGGTTTCGGGGAACGGCAGTTCACGTCCAGCAGCTCGTCCAAAGGGGCTGTCTTGTTCAATGAGCATCTTCCAGTCCTTTCGCTTGATATCCGCTGCGCATGCTTGACTACGATCCCGGCGGAACAGCCAGTGTGCAATTTGCCGTCACAACAGGATCAATCCCAACCCAAGAACAATCTTGGAGGCGGTCCACATTGCCTGCCGCCATGGCGAATTATCGCCATGGTGGGGCTCCCCGGCTCCCAATGTTCCGAAGTTAAGCCATTGGAATGCTTGTGGACGCTTCGTCACCCGTGTACAACCTAGACTGTAAGCCATTGACAAATTAACACTATGAACTCGAATCTCCGACGCTTGCGCGTTGCTTTCTGAGTTCAGCACCGCGCTTCACGACCCTGATCTGCTCGCCGCCGCCCGACTCCGGCCTAGCGCCTTCACACGGCATCGCACGCTGACCTTTCCACGTATCGCCACGATGATGCGCTCAGGCCTGTGTGCGAGCACGCAGGCCGAACTCGATCGCTTCTTCGCCGCGCTCACCGGCGAACCGGGGCGCTGGCGAGAAGTCAGCGACCGCGCGTTCAGTCAGGCTCGGCGCGGCTTCTCGGCGCGGGTCTTCGATCGCCTCAATGCGCAACTGCTCGAACAGTTGTCCGCACGGATCAAGGCCGCTCGCTGGCAAGGGCTGCGCGTGGTCGCTGCCGATGCTTCCCGACTGAGCGTCAGCACGCGCCAGGGTGCCGAACTGACGCACGACCATTGGGCCTTCGCCCTCTATCTGCCGGGCGTGGAATTGACCTTGCGTGCGAGCCTGCATCCGGCCGATGGCCGCGAACGGCAGATGCTGTTTGAAGCGCTCGATAGGCTCAAACCCGGACGCGATCTGCTGGTGCTCGACCGGGGCTACCCCGGCAACGTCCATCTCGCGGCCTTGGCTCAACGCGGGCTGGCCTTCTGCGTCCGCGTCGATGCCACAGGCTGGAACTGCGTGAGCGATTTCATGCGCTCGGGGCAGTCCGAGCGCATCGTCGCACTGCGCACGCCGCGTGCAAGCGAGTGCCGAACCCACGAAATCGTCTGCCAGCCCACGGCCGTGCGTCTGATTCGCGATATCACGCCCAGTGGTCGGGTGCGGATGCTGATGACCAATCTGCTCGATCCCGACGCCTTCCGGCAGCGCAGTTCGGCGCGTTCTATCACCGCCGCTGGCGCATCGAAGAAGCCTGAAGCACCGGCTCATGCACGAAGCCGTCTCGGGTCTGACCTATCTGGCCCTGCAGCAGGACTTCGCCGCCAAAGTGCTGGCTGACAAACTGTGCGCCGCGCTGGCCCGGGCGGACGTCGCCGAACACGCCAGATGCCGCATCCAGCCTGACCGGCAATACCCACGACCTCGACGCGAGAAACCACACCAGTATTCGAACCACAGGGCCAATTTATGACAAAGCGCTAACTTCGGAGCATTGCCCCGGCTCCCCTGTTAGGGCATCCGTCACATGATCGCACGCGGCCCCCTACGTGGCAGGCAGCAGTCGGGCATGGCCATATGTTCGGACCCTCGGTTCGTCTCAATCAAGGTTTTTCGTCCTCATCATCCAGCTCATCCCTCCGCGTCTCAGTGCAAACTGAATGATTTGGGGGTCTAGTGCAGAGAGTCGCTCAGAGAGTGCCTAGTGTGGTGAGTTAGAAGTTCGAAGACAAAACCGCTCGATACTGGCCAGGATGTCGTCAGCCGATTTGATCCACGCAAAGGGTTTGGGATCTTCGTTGTAGGTGCCGAGATAGTCACGGATTGCGCGTTCGAGCTGGCGGGTAGAGCGATGCGTGCCGCGGCGAATTTGCTTGTCAGTGAGCGTGGCAAACCAGCGCTCGACCTGATTGATCCACGACGCCGAGGTCGGCGTGAAGTGGGCGTGAAAACGCGGATGACGGGCGAACCACCCTTTTGACCTTCGGGGTCTTGTGCGTCGCGTAGTTATCCATCACCAGATGGACATCGAGATCGACCGGGACATTGGCGTCCAGCATGCGCAGAAAGCTCAGGAACTCACCG
>JAVBUM010000050.1:0-41299 GCA_031555325.1 Niveibacterium sp.
CCAGCGCGTAGCGGAACAGTTGGTTGAACCACGTCCTGACTTTCTCGGCAACGGAGAGCGCCTTGCGCTTCTCGATCTTGGCGATCACCTCCAAGAGGTCGGGACGCTTGATCTCATAGACCGACCGCTTGCCCAAGGTCGGCAGCACATCCTTGTCGAAGATGCGCGGAAGGATCGAGAGGGTCGTCTGCCGGCCTTCCTTGAGGCTGAGCCCACGATGCTTGAGCCACTTGCGATACACCGCCTCGAAGGTGTTTTCGTCGGCGAGCCGGACAGCAGTGCGCTTCTGCTTGCGGTGAACGCGAGGATTGGTGCCTTTGGCCAGCAGGGCGCGTGCTTCGTCGCGTAGGCTGCGGGCCTCGCGAAGCGTAACCTCCGGGTAGGTGCCGAGCGACATCCGTTTCTGCTTGCCCGCCCAGTAGTAGCGGAAGTGCCAAGTCCTGCCCCCTGCAGCCGTGACGGCCAGGGAGAGGCCATCCAAGTCAGGGAGGGTGTATGCCTTGCCAGTTGCCTTGGCCTGCCGAACGGCCAGGTCTGAGAGTGCCATGCTCTTGCTCCTGAACATGAGTCAGGAACCAGATGCTGGTCACGTCGACCTCGCCCCTCCATCAACAATCCGGAATCAGCCGCGCCCGCAAAAATGGACTTGTTTGTGGACTTAAAAGTCCCGGCTGTAGGCGGATCGCAGTGGACCGCGGCAGAACGTCAAAGAGAGGAAAAGTCCTTGTGTGGCAACGACTTGCAGACTCTCTTGGACTTCTGCGGAAGTCCGCAGAATGATGCGGTGGAGCGGGTGATGGGAATCGAACCCACGCTATCTGCTTGGGAAGCAGAAGTTCTACCATTGAACTACACCCGCATGGCCTGCTTGAATGACGATACTACCATCATCTGGAGCAGGCTAACGCCTCGAACACCCCGGATGCGACGGCAAACCCCGACTACAGACAAGAAACCGCTCATCAGAGCACGGCTCCTACGCATCCCATCGCCCCTCGCATAATCTGGAATGCGTAGTTGCCACGCCCTCGATCCACCGTGTCGAAAGCTGTCTGACCAATCGGTATCAGATCAGGAGCAATCGATCAGCATGCTAAAATCTTTCACTTCTGTCGCGAAATTGCCATGATCGATATCACCGTCAATGGTGTTGTGGAATCCATTCCCGCGGGTACCACCATCGCACAAATGCTTGAGCGCATGTCGCTTGCGGACAAGCGTCTGGCAGTCGAGCACAACGGTGAGATCGTGCCGCGGGGACGACATGCGGAAGTACAAATCACAGCTGGCGACAGGGTCGAAATCGTCGTTGCCGTAGGCGGCGGCTGATTACCTATTCGCTCATCGCAGCACACCAGATTTGGCAATCCGGGTGCCTACTGCCGGAGCTCTTCCCCTGCCCTTCAGACTCCTGGATTGGAAATTGGATTCAAGATGAATGCCCCCCTGATCATTGCCGGCAAGGAATATCGTTCGCGGCTGCTTGTCGGCACTGGCAAGTACAAGGATTTCGCTCAAACCCGGGAAGCAGTACTTGCATCGGGTGCGCAAATCGTCACCGTCGCCATCCGCCGTACCAACATCGGACAGGATACCAATGCGCCGAGCCTACTCGACGCCCTGCCTCCGTCGGAATTCACATACCTCCCGAACACCGCTGGGTGCTATTCAGCCGAGGAGGCCGTCCGCACGCTACGGCTCGCGCGGGAACTCCTCGACGGCCATAACCTCGTCAAACTGGAAGTATTGGGGGACTCAAGCTCCCTGTTCCCGAACATGCCAGAAACGCTCAAAGCCGCAGAAACACTGGTGAAGGACGGCTTTAACGTGATGGTCTATTGCTCGGACGATCCGATCCAGGCACGCATGCTCGAAGACATCGGTTGTGTAGCGGTAATGCCGCTGGCGTCGTTGATCGGCTCCGGTATGGGTATCCTCAATCCGTGGAATCTTAAGCTCATTATCGAACAGGCGAAGGTTCCCGTGCTGGTGGATGCAGGCGTGGGCACGGCGTCGGATGCCGCAATTGCGATGGAGCTCGGCTGCGATGGCGTCCTCATGAATACGGCGATCGCATTGGCGCAGGACCCCGTGCTCATGGCCAGCGCCATGAAGAAAGCCGTCGAGGCCGGTCGCGAGGCGTACTGTGCCGGGCGCATGCCCCGCAAATTCTATTCTGCCAGCCCAAGTTCGCCGACGTCCGGCCTCATCGGCAGCTGACAGGAGGCTTCCCGGCCACGGCGTGCCCAGTGCACACCGTGGCCTTTTTCTTTTCAGGCACGTCAATGAGCGACACCCCGCGCAAACACCTTTCGGTCGACGACCCCAAAACACGCCCAATCCGCAGCTACGTACTCCGCCAGGGCCGAATGTCGCCCGCCCAGGAACGTTTCATTTCCGAAATACTGCCTCGCGTCGGCGTCGAATATCATGCTGCACCGCTGGACCTTGCAGCAGCCTTCGGACGAGAAGCTCCGACCATCCTGGAAATTGGCTTCGGTATGGGTGACACGACCGCTGCGATCGCCGCAGCACGCCCGGAAGACAACTTCCTTGCAATCGAAGTTCACGGCCCAGGCGTTGGCAACCTCTGCAAGCTGATTGACGAGCACGGCATCGGCAATATTCGTGTAATGCAGCACGATGCCTTCGAAGTGGTACGTGACATGCTCGGTGAAGGCTCGCTCAACGGTGTCCACGTGTATTTTCCAGACCCTTGGCACAAGGCGCGACACAACAAACGACGCCTGATCCAGGGGCCGTTTGTACACGAACTCGCCCGCAGACTTGTGCCTGGCGGCTACATTCACTGCGCGACCGACTGGGAAGACTATGCGGTGCAGATGCTCGACGTGCTATCAGCCGAACCGCTGCTCGAAAACACCACTCGCGACTATGCACCAAAGCCAGACTACCGTCCGCTGACCAAATTCGAGAACCGCGGCCTGAAACTCGGCCATGGCGTTTGGGATCTGGTCTTTCGTCGTCGCTAGCCACACTGCAGGGACATCGGCGCCCGTGCAACAACGATGCACGCCTGATCTAAAGCAACATCCAGACCGGACATACGCAAATGGGCGTTACGGGGTTACACGCCGAAACGAACTCCTGTCCCAGCGTCACACCTCCTGTCCTGGCACGGTGCTTGAATGCATTCATGCGCCCATGATTGGCGCACGACCGAACAGGAGGTTTTCATGGAATCCCGTCTGCTTGCCCTTTCGATTGCCGGCATGAGTACGCTCACCATCGGCTTAGCATCTGATCAGGCGTTCGCCCAAGACACGACGCCTCCGGTGCAGGGGCCTCGCATGATGATGCATCAGCGCGGGCCAATGATGGATCCGGCCGCGTTCAAGGCGCGCCTGGAGCAACGCCTCGAGCGACTGCATGCTCAGCTAAAACTCACCTCGGACCAGGAGCCCGCCTGGACCGCCTACCGGGCCGATTCGCTCTCCCGCATCGATATGTTCACCAAGGATCGCCCTGCGCCGGGTTCATTACGTGACGCAGATGCGATCACACGCCTTGAAAAGATGCTTGAGATGACGAAACAGCACGAGAAGGTTTTGACGCAACAACTTGAGTCGACCCGCACTTTCTACACGAAGCTCACGCCCGAGCAGCAGAAGACCTTCAACGCGGCAACCAGTTGGGAATGGGAACGCCAAGGTCCAGGGCCGCGCCGTGGAGGCCGTGGCGGCCCTGGCGGTCCAGCCGCCAATACGAACTGATCGGCCCATCAGGGTTCCTGAGGCGTTTCAGCCGCGAGCAACTCGCGGCTTTTTTCATTGCGCAACGTAAACAGCGTAAGCGTCAACCACTGCTTTCAGCTCGTTCCGTGCATTGCACGCCATACATAGCTTGTCGAGATCCCAATCACGGTCCACTGAATCTGCGGAAAGTTGGAAGCGACTGCGTCAGCAGGTCAGAACGGGGCGGCGTGCCAGCGTGCCCAGAAACTCATCGGCCTTCTGATAGCCAATCACGCGTAGCGGCGGCCGCCCGCAATCGGACGCGCCGAAGAACAGTATGCCTGGCGGGCCAAACAGGCCGAAGCGCTTCAGAAGCGCCTTATCCTCGGCGTCATTCGCAGTGACGTCAGCGCGTAGTAGCAGCGCATCCTTCAATTGATCCTGGACTCGCGGATCGGCAAAGGTGAAGCGGTCCATCTCCTTGCAGGAAACACACCAGTCTGCGTAAAAGTCGAGCATCACCGGACGCCCCTCGGCGAGCCTTCGATCCAGCTCGGCCACCGACTTGACGGATTCGAACTTGAGTCCGTCGCTTTCATCCACCGCGGTCGATATGCGCAGGAACGCAAGTGGCTGCAATGGATCACGAGCACCACCGAGCGCGCCAAGGACAAGGCTCGCGCCTGCGACCAGTGCGATTACTCCAATACCTTTCCAGAAACGCATCCAATTGCGCGCCTGCGGCGGCAGCGGGTCCAGTGCATGCAGAAAAACAGCTGAAATGATCAATAGCGTCGCCCAAGCCAGCATGACCACAGCAGTCGGCAGCAGGGGGCCGACAAGCCAGATTGCCAATCCGAGCAGCATTACGCCAAAAGCCTTCTTCACTGACTCCATCCAGGGGCCGGCCTTTGGCAGCAGTTCACGTGCGGCGCCTGCCACAACGAGCAATGGCACACCCATGCCCAGCGCCATGACAAACAGCGCAGCCCCGCCAAGTAGGGCATCACCCGTGCGCGCGATATACAGGAGAGCCCCGGCAAGTGGAGCCGCAACACACGGACCTACAATCAGTGCGGACAGCACGCCCATCACCGTAACGCCGAAGAAGGAGCCTCCCTGCTGGGAATTCGCCGAACCAGAGAGCCGGCTCTGCAACGCAGTCGGAAGCTGCAATTCGTAGAAGCCGAACATCGCCAGCGCAAGCACCACAAAGATCAGTGCGAATGCGCCCAACACCCACGCATTCTGCAGCGCCGCCGACAGCAACGTACCAGAAAGCCCGGCGGCAACACCGGCGAGTGCGTAGGTAACGGCCATCCCGATGACATAAGCGGTAGCAAGGGCAAGAGAACGTCCGCGCGAAACCCTCGTGCCATGCCCGACGATAATTCCGGATAGGATGGGTAGCATCGGCAACATGCAGGGGGTGAAGGCCAGCAACACGCCTGCACCGAAGAATGTTGCGAGGATCGCTAGCAGATGTCCGGAGCCAAGCAGGCCGGCAAGGCGGCTGCTGTCATCAGCGTCCAACTGCGCGGCGGCGCCATTCCCAATCTTGTCTGCACGGCTTACTGAAAAACTGCCAAGCGCCCGCGCAATCAGTCCCGTGCCAGTATCACCACCAACAGCAAGCTCACGCTTGACCGGCGGAAAACACACCCCCATGTCGGCACAGCCTTGATAGCCGGCCAGTACCTTTGCGGTCGTGTCCGCAAGCCCGGCGGTAACCGGCAATACGATACGCAGCTTGCCGCGATAGGTCTCGACATCACCAAAGTACTCGTCGTGTTTGGGCTTCCCCTCAGGAATACCGGCTGGCCCCAGTGCGAGTCCTGCACTGGCGGGTTCGAACGAAAAACGGTGTCGATACAGGTAGTAGCCGTCAGCGACCGTGAAATCGAGTGCAATATGCTGAGAATCCGGCGCACTGGCCGAAACCCGGATCGCGACATCCGGATCAAGCGGCTCCTCAGCAAGCGCCAGGGCACTCGCGAGCAGGAAAAGCAATAGAGTAATCAGATATTTCATGCAGTAATTCAGAGCCCGTCAGGCAGGGAATTGTCGTCCATGGTTTCGGCCGCGACCCACCCGAGATAGGCCTCCAGCCCGCCCCGTACTTCGAAAGCGAGGATTTCCGGTATTTCGTACGGGTGCCCCGAGCAAATCAGCGCTTCAAGCTCCGGGTAGCGGTGCGCCGTCGTCTTGAACATCACAGTCAGTTCCTGCGCGCGCTCAATCTCTCCGCGCCAACGATAGATGGACAACGAAGGGGCCTGGATGTTCGCACAGGCCGCGAGGCGCCGCTCGACAGCAAGCGCAGCCAAGCGCTCCGCACTCTCGCTATCGGGTACGGAGCAAGTAACGATAAGGATTTTCTCGGACATCTGGCAGAAGGCTTCTGGTTCGACCATGACTGAAATCGGCTGAGGGCATTCACTGGACGAAGTGTTCATTGTAGGGCGACTGATGGCTGTAGAGTTCGCCCGACCGATCAACAAAAACCACCCTGTCTGCGGCCAGGATCCTCCTTGCTGGGAGAAATTCGGATCGAGAAGCAATCCTTGACGAAACTCTTGGGCTCGTCGCCCTTGAGCTTTCTCCCGTGTACAACGGTTCACAGGCATTCACCTTTCCTTGTGAACCGCCGGAACAGCAGACTCTTGCATGTTCCACGACTTCAAATCATGTCTGTCGAACGACAACGGCGCTCACTTCACTGCCAAGGCATCTCCCGGTTTCACCCCGATCCATTTCGGTTCCGGGAAAAACGATGCCGAAGGTTCGCCACTACAAACGAAAACCCCGCCTTCAAGCGGGGTTCAGAAAATCTGGCGACAACAAGTCATTTCAACCTTTGAGGCAATCGCTCATGAATGCCTTCCGGTCATCACCCTTGAGCTTCTTGTCGCCTGCCTGCTTATTGCAGCTCTTCATCTTGTCCTGCTGTGAGTTCTTTGGCGTAGCAACAGTCGAATTCGCGGAAAGGCAATCGCTCATGAATGTCTTGCGATCATCGCCCTTCAGTTGCTTGTCACCCGCCTGTTTGTTGCAGGCGGTCATCTTCTCCTGCTGGGCCTTCTGGGCAGCAGAAGCCGCTTGGACGGTGCTAATGGGCAGGGCACAGATTGCAACAATCAACGCTGGAAGCAGCTTTTTCATCAGACGTCTCCTATGGGCTTTTGCTCTGGATGGATTGCCGTCAGAGGCGATCCGTAGCAACTCATGGATTTTCGTCGCGCTCCAGCGCTTCACGCTGACGATCGACAAACTCCTGCAACGAATCAATGCCGCGGAGCTGCAAGATCGTATTGCGCACAGCCGCCTCCAGCAACACTGCAAGATTTCGACCGGCAGCCACTGGCAACGTGATCCGCCTGACCGGCACCCCGAGAATCTCCTGAATATCGTCATCCAACGGCAGGCGCGGCATGGCAACGCCCTCGCCACGCGTTTGCCGCTGGAGGTGCACGACAAGCTTGAGCTTCATTTTGCGTCGGCATGCGGTTTCGCCGAACACCGTCCGGATGTTCAGGATGCCGAGTCCGCGCACCTCAAGGAAATTACGCAGCATTTCGGGGCTGCGTCCCTCCAGGAGGTTTGGCGCAATACGGGAAATCTCGACCACATCGTCAGCAACCAGACCGTGCCCGCGTGAGATCAGTTCAAGTGCAAGTTCGGACTTGCCTGCACCGGAGTCTCCGGTAATCAGCACGCCCAACCCGAGGACATCCATGAACACGCCGTGCAGCGATGTTTTCACGGCTAACGCCCGCGCCACATAGGTACGTAAGGTATCAATGACTCCTGCGGACTCCAGCGGTGTGCTGAGCAATGCCGTCCCGGTAAGGTCGGTGACTTCGCGCACCGAGTCAGGCAGCTCACAACCGTCGGCGACGATCACGGCAGGTGGGTGTGCCAGCATGATCTGCTCGAACATGTGGTGAGCCTTGTCACGCGCCTGGCGACGAATCCACGCAAGCTCCGCTTCACCGAGCACCTGAACCCGGTTTGGATGGATCACGTTGAGATGACCGATGAGCTCTGCAGGCCAGAGCTTTTCATCGGCAACGTGAAGTTCGGCTTCTAGCGCGCCCGCCACGTGGGTGAGCTTGAGACGTTCGCGGTTGTCTTCAAAAAGACGTGCGACGCTAGTTCGCCGCATGCGAATCCCAGTTGACGAACAGCGTGTGGACCTGGGATGCATCCGCTGCGCTGTTGAGCGCCTCGCGGAAACTTCGATCCGAGAACATCTGTGCGAGTTCGGACAACAGCCGCAGGTGGAATTCAGTGGCCGCCTCGGGCACGAGCAAGACGAAGACGAGGCTCACGGGCTTGCCGTCCGGTGCCTCGAACTGGACAGGCTGCGCAAGTCGTAGGAACGCCCCGACCGCCTCGCGCAGCCCCTTGATCCGGCCGTGCGGAATCGCCACGCCCTGACCAAGCCCTGTCGAGCCGAGCTTTTCGCGCGCGAATAGCGAATCGTAGACCACGCTGCGAGCGAGCCCATGGTTGTTCTCGAAAAGCAGGCCTGCCTGCTCGAAAACACGTTTTTTGCTACTTGCGTCGAGATCGACGACAACGTTGGCTGGCAGCAGCAGTGGGGCGATCAAATTCATTCTAAGTGTTCAAAAAACACTGCGCGCCCAAGGGCGCGCAGACTTCAGGACCGGGCCATATTCGGATCAGAGCCTTGCGGCAGTCTTACGACAGCCCGAAAGCCCGTCAGGTTTCTACCGACTGGCGCTTGAGCGCGTCGCGCCCGTGATCGTAGGTCTTTTCCTTGTGCTTGACCACCTGGCGATCAAGCTTATCGACCATTGCGTCAATTGCGGCGTAGAGATCCTCGGAGTCGGCTTCGACATAAATGTCCTTGCCGCGCACATGCACCGTCACTTCCGCCTTCTGCTTGAGTTTTTGCACCGACAGGATGACCGCCGTGCTAGTGACATGATCAAAGTGGCGGATCACACGATCCAGCTTCGACGTCACATAGTCATGGAGGGCTTCGGTGACCTCGACATGGTGTCCGGTGATGGTCAGATTCATGATCACTCCTTCTAAATCATCTTGCGCTGGCTGACCGGCGGGATGTTGAGCGCTTCGCGGTACTTTGCGATCGTCCTGCGCGCCACAACGATACCCTGCTGGCCGAGAAGCTCGGCAATCCTAGCGTCGGACAAGGGTTTTTTCTGGTCCTCCGCCGCGACCAACTGACGAATGAGCGCACGTATCGCCGTTGCTGAGCACGCCCCACCGGAGTCAGTGGAGACGTGGCTGCCGAAAAAATATTTGAGTTCAAGAATCCCGCGCGGAGTTGCCATGAATTTCTGCGTGGTCACCCGCGAAATCGTGGATTCGTGCAATTCCAGTTGTTCTGCAATCTCCCTCAGGGTAAGTGGCCGCATCGCCACATCCCCATAATCGAAGAACTGCCGCTGTCGGTCAACGATGGCCTGAGACACTCTCAGGATCGTGTCAAATCGCTGCTGCACGTTCTTGATCATCCAGCGCGCCTCCTGCAACTGGCTCGACAATGAAGCGCTCGAACCGCGATGCTGCTGAAGTATCCCCGCGTAGAGCTGGTTGACCCTAAGTCTGGGCATCGCGTCAGGGTTAAGCATGGCGCTCCACTGGCCGCGTACCTTGCGCACGATCACATCCGGGACGATATAGCGCACTTCCAGGGCTGCAAAACGGGCACCGGGGCGCGGATCGAGCGCGCAGATCCGATGATGGGCGTCGCGAAGCATGTCCTCGCTACATCCAAGCAGACGCTTGAGTCGTGCGAAATCGCGTGCTGCAAGCAGGTCGAGATGCCGGGAAACCAATGTGATCGCAACGTCACGTACGGGATCCACAGGCATAGCGCGCAACTGTAGCGCAAGGCATTCGCCGGGCGAGCGCGCCCCAACGCCGGTCGGATCGAGCTGCTGCAAGTGATTGAGTGCTATCTGCAGCTCTTCAATCTCAACTTCCGCCTCGGGCGGCATCAGCCCAAGGAGTTCATCGAGTGGCTGCGTCATATAGCCGTCATCGTCAAGCGCCTCGATCAGCACGCGTATGAGATCTCGATCCCGATCGGACAACAGGATGAGTGCAACCTGGCTATCGAGATGTTCTCGCAGGCTCGTCTGCGCAGCACGAAACTCCTGAAAATCAGTGTCATCTTCGTCGTCGCGCGATGATCCATTGGAACTGCTACCCCCCTCCGAGCCCCAATCGGCGACTGAATCGGCGAAGTCGGACCTGTCATCCGGGGTAGGAGCGGGCTCTTCGGTCCGAACCTCGGTAGCTGGCGTATCCGCTGTGTGGCCCCACGACTCTGCGTCGTAGTCACCATCTGCACGTTCGAGCATCGGATTTTCCAGCAACATGCGCTCGATCTCGACGTTGAGTTCCATCGTCGACAGTTGTAGCAGCTTGATCGACTGCTGCAATTGCGGAGTCAGTGCAAGCTGTTGGGAAATGCGGAGCTGGAGCGAAGGCTTCATAAATCTTGGATTCCGCGGGGAAACGGCTACGAGTTGTGTAGTTGTTTAACGGCATGCGCAGTGGAACCTTGCGCATGCCGCCTCAAAGCCTGAAATGCTCGCCGAGGTAAACCTGGCGAACTTGGTCATTCTGTACGATCTCCTCCGGACGCCCGCTGGCAAGGACGACACCAGCGTTGATGATGTACGCACGATCGCAGATACCGAGTGTCTCGCGTACGTTGTGGTCGGTAATCAGCACACCGATGCCGCGATTCTTGAGAAATCGGATGATCTTCTGGATCTCGATCACAGCAATCGGATCGACCCCTGCAAACGGCTCGTCGAGCAGGATCACCTGCGGATCGGTGGCCAGCGCACGCGCGATTTCGCAGCGTCGCCGTTCACCGCCCGAGAGCGACATCGCAGTCGCATTACGCAGGTGGGCGATCGACAGTTCTTCGAGCAGTTCGTCCAGTCGTTGTTTTTCCTTTGCACGTTCGAGCTTCTGTAGCTCAAGCACGGCAAGGATGTTCTCGGCCACCGTCAGCTTGCGGAACACCGAATTTTCCTGCGGCAGGTACGACAAGCCGAGCCGCGCCCGCTTGTGGATCGGCAGGTGCGTAATGTTTTTTTCATCAAGCACGATCTGGCCGCCATCGGCGCGGACAAGCCCCACGATCATGTAGAAGCAGGTCGTCTTTCCGGCGCCGTTGGGACCGAGCAGACCGACAACCTCCCCACTGCCGACAGCAAAACCGACATCGCGCACAACCGTGCGTGCCTTGTATTTCTTGGACAGTCCGGCGACTTTAAGAAGGCTCATCGAAGGGTTCTTTCAATACCTTTCTGATCAATTCGGATGCAAAACCGCGAGTTGCAAGAAAACGCGCCTGACGCGCCCATTCCCTGGCATCCGCTGGCTGCTGCCCGAATTTCTTCGACCAGACAGCACGCGCCCGTGCCAGTTCGTCCACGCCAAGATTCGAATCGAGCGCCGCGCCGGCTGCGTCGGCGTCGATACCCCGCTGCGCCAGCTCGTGCTCGATCCGGCGGCGACCGAAGCGATCACCGCGACTGCGCACGAAACTGTCTGCAAAACGCTCGTCCGACTGCAGGCCCAGCTCCCCCATACGATCAAGGACACGCCGAACCTCGTCTACTTCACCGTACGCGGCAAGCTTCTTTTCGAGTTCGCTACGGCTGTACTCGCGCCGGGCGAGGTGTCGCAGCGCACGTGCCTTGAGATCGTCGGGTGCCATTGTTCAGGCTGGCATGGATTCAATCGTCGGACGAGCAGTTCACTCTCAGCCTGTTCAGGCCGGAGCCGCCTCCGGGGCCGGCATTCCAGGCAGGCCGAGCGCGGCACGGATTTTGTTCTCGATCTCGCGCGCAGTTTCCGGATGCTCACGCAGGAATTCGCGCGCGTTGTCCTTTCCTTGGCCAATCTTTTCGCCGTTGTACGAATACCAGGCACCACTCTTGTCGACAAAACGCTGCTCCACACCCATGTCGATGATCTCACCCTCGCGTGAGATACCTTCACCGTAAAGGATGTCGAAGTGTGCTTCCTTGAACGGGGGCGCGACCTTGTTCTTGACGACCTTGACCTTGGTTTCCGATCCGATGACCTCGTCAGATTTCTTGATCGTGCCGGTGCGCCGGATGTCCAAACGTACGGAAGCGTAGAACTTCAGCGCGTTACCGCCAGTGGTGGTTTCGGGGTTACCAAACATGACGCCAATCTTCATCCGAATCTGGTTGATGAAGATGACCATCGTATTCGTGCGTTTGATGTTGCCAGTCAGCTTGCGCAGCGCTTGGCTCATCAAACGCGCCTGCAGGCCAGGCAGCTGATCGCCCATCTCACCTTCGATTTCGGCCTTCGGTGTCAGCGCGGCAACCGAGTCGATCACAAGAATGTCAACGCCGCCCGAACGTACCAGCATATCGGCGATTTCGAGCGCTTGTTCACCGGTATCAGGCTGTGAAATCAGGAGATCGGCGACGTTCACGCCTAGTTTCTGCGCATACGAAACGTCCAGCGCATGCTCTGCATCGATGAAGGCAGCAGTACCGCCGAGCTTCTGCATTTCAGCGATCGCCTGCAGTGTCAGCGTCGTTTTGCCGGACGACTCCGGCCCATAGATTTCGATCACGCGGCCACGAGGAAGGCCGCCAATCCCGAGCGCAATATCCAGCCCCAGCGAACCGGTCGACACCGCCTGAATATCGGATTCGATCTCACCGTCGCCCATCCGCATGATGGAGCCTTTGCCGAATTGCTTCTCGATCTGCGCCAGCGCCGCCTGAAGCGCCTTTGCCTTGTTTTCATCCATCGATTTTTCTCCTGTGATGCAATTGATTATGGCATAGAGTTTGCGTAGCTCACCGTGCCGCTGTCGCGCTGCCGCGCCCCTTCTTGCAACCTTTTTCAGAGGTCTTTCAAGGAGCTGGATTGAAGAACGAATGCCCACTCCAGATGCGTCCACGGAAGCCCCAAGGACGTGCAATTTCTCATCGAAGTCTGCAGCACAGATTGCCGGATCGGACAGGTATTAACTTGCATGAGCCGCATCTTCGTCCAGCAGACAACTGAGATCCTCTGCGGGTGTCGAGAGCCCTTGAGTGACCGCGCCGGGAGGCGTCTGCCTCAGCGGATGGCTTCCAGAGCAAACCTGCCGTCAGAACCCGATCAGGGCGGTGCGCAAGCGTGGTTCCGTGGCACACTGTTCGCAGCCCGACGGAGTCCTCATGCCCCTCGCCCCCTCCGAAATCCCGTTGTTCCCGCTCAACACGGTGTTGTTTCCGGGCAGTCGACTGCCGCTCAAGGTATTCGAGGCCCGCTACATGGATATGGTGCGGGGCTGCATGCGCGAATCGACTGCTTTCGGCGTCTGTCTGATCGCTGAGGGCGTGGAGGTCGGTGCACCCGCAATTCCGCATGAAGTAGGCACGAGCGCTCACATTGTTGAATGGGACATGGCTCAGCTTGGGGTGTTGCACGTGGCGGCCCGCGGCGACCGGCGGTTCCGCATCCTGCATCGCGCAATCCAGCCCGACGGACTCATACGCGCCGTGGTCAAGTGGCTTGACGAACCCCTCTCCACAGAGATTCCTCAGCAATTTGCCGACATCGTTCCGTTGCTACGCGCGGTCGTCAGCGACGCGGGCGAAGAAGCAATGCCCGGACCCCATGATTTTTCCAACGCGAACTGGATCGGTTATCGCTACGCGGAAATCCTGCCGATTCCGCTCAAGGCGAAACAGAAGCTGCTTGAACTGTCGGACCCCTTGCTACGGCTGTCGATCCTGCGCGAATTCCTGCTTCAGCGCGACCTGCTGAAACCGGCTTCGTAGGGCCGCCGGCTCGAGCAAATCCTTAGAACAACTGATCGCCCGGTTCAATCGCATCGAGCAGCTTGCGCACCGGCGTAGGCAGGCCCAGAGCTGGCCATTCGTCGGTCGTTGCCCAACGCCAACGCCCGTCCGCCATACCCCGCTCCGCCACATCGCAACGCAGCGGTTCGATAGTCAGTCGAAAATGCGTAAACGCGTGACGCAGTGACGCCATCGAACGTGGCTCGCCATTCGGCTGCAAGCCGAGTGTGCGCACGAAGGAGCCAGCCTCCATACCCTCCGGTATCTCTGGCAACGCATAAAGGCCACCCCAGATACCAGCCTCGGGCCGTCGCTCAAGCAGCACCGAACCGCCATAGCAGGCGACCAACACCCGCGTGCTACGTTCTGGCACTACACGCGCCGGCCGAGGGGCTGGCAATTCCGCCTGGCGCCCCTGCGCATTGGCAAGACACGTGGCTATCACAGGGCAGATGCCACACGCAGGCTTGCTGCGCGTACAGACCGTGGCGCCCAGATCCATCAGCGACTGTGTGTAGGTGCCAACATCTGTGGCCGGGAGCAACGATTCGGCGATCTGCCATAGCGCCTGCTCGACAACGCGCCGACCGGGGAATCCCTCAATCGCATGGTGTCGCGCCAGTACTCTCTTGACATTGCCATCGAGAATCGCCGCGCGCTCGTCGAAGCAAAAGGCAGCAATCGCGGCGGCAGTCGAACGACCGATGCCTGGCAATCCGGCAATCTGTGCTGCCGAGCGGGGGAACGCTCCACCGTGGTCGGCAACAATGCTGCGCGCGGCGCGGTGCAGATTACGTGCGCGCGCGTAGTAGCCAAGCCCGCTCCACAGGGCGAGCACATCCGCCTGTTCCGCAGCCGCCAGCACCACAACATCAGGAAAGCGCGCAAGGAAGCGGCGGTAGTATGGGATAACCGTGTCGACCTGGGTCTGCTGGAGCATGATCTCCGACAGCCAGATCCGATAGGGATCGCGCGTGTCCTGCCATGGCAAGCCGTGGCGACCATGGCGCTGCTGCCATTCGATCAGCGTTTCGGCAAAGCAGCTCATACCCGGTCGTCGCCAAATCGATCGACCTTGCCTGCGGTCCCAGGCCCGACGAGCCCAAGCCAGAGCAGTGCAAGGAACGGCCAGAAACTCGCCATCAACTGCGTTGCGCCGTGGAAATTCAGTACATGTCCTTCGGCAATGAGCCGTGTGCTGACGTCCCAGTAGGGATTATCGGGCGCTAGATTCACTAGCGCGGTTGCCGCAAGCAACGAGAGACTTGCCACGCTCATGCGGATCGCGCTTGGCATCGGCCACAGCAGGAATAGCGCACCCGCCCCCAGAACTAGCCCGCGCAAACCACCCGGCGTAGCCCAGTGCAAAGGCTGGGGTGGAGCCAGGAAGACCGTGGTTGCCAGTGCTTTCACGGCAAGGCCGAGCAGGATGATGAGACCAACCAGCCAGGGGCTCTGCCGCTTCATCGCACGTTGGGCAACGAGGCCGAGGGCGAGCGTATTGGCCGCGGCAAGCAAAGTTTCGATGCGCTGGAAATCACCACCCCCCAGACGCAGCGCTGGAACGCCATTTACGAGCACATGCAGGTCCCCGTTGGCGAACAGGTAGCTCGACGGATTGAGCAACGAGAACCACCAGAGCACGATCAGCACAATACCCATGCCGCCGACGTGCCCCGGCAGAAAACGACGGTGACGCCAGCGCGGTAGCACGCCATCATCCTCAAAAATACGCCCCCAGCGCACGCCCGCAAATGCGCCGAGCAAGGTGCCAAGCGAGTTCATGGAAAGATCGACGTTCGAGGCTACGCGTGTCGGGAGGTAGTTCTGCGTGGTCTCGACGCAAAAACTCACCAGCGTACCTGCCAGCCACACGAGAAGCAGCAACCGGCCGGGTTTGAGGTGCCGGAGCATGCAAGTCGCCCATGCAAAGCCAAGCGGCATGAAGCCCGCCACGTTCAGCCACACATCACCCCACGTAAACCAGCGCGGCCACGGCGCTATGAGGTAGTCGAAGGGGCCAACCCCAGTCGATCGCCAACCCGAAAACGGATGCAAGCACGCGTATGCGGTCAGCAGGGTGATCCACAGCGCGAGGTCGCGCGGCAGGTGTGAACGCCCACGCGTCATCGAATCTGGCTCGTCGGCCGGTCACTCACCGCCGCAGCGGATCGGAAAGTGGAAAATCGGTGCAAGGGCATCGCAGGGGATTTTTCTGATTAGCCGAGATCATAACCGGGCAATACCAGCAAGGCTTGGCGCAGAAACAACGACGCCCACGCAGGAACTCTTCGAAGACAGATCAGGGCTGCGGGCGTTGTGGCCGTGCAGCACGGTGACGCAGTTTCGGGGCGCGAGCATGGGCGGCCTGCTCTTGCAGGGCGGCTGTGCCATGACCAGCCGCCGGGTGATAGCCCGAAGGACCACCGTGACCGAGCAGCGTGGTCGGTGTAGCAAGGTATTGTGGCAGCAACGAGAAAATCACCATCGCGATCGCGGACACGATGAAGCCGACGAACTGTGGCGGCCAGATCGCTTCCGGCGCCACGACTTCGAGCGATAGCCAGGTCATCAGGCCGAGCACCATCGAGGCGATCGCGCCCTGCGTCGTGGCGCGCTTCCAGTACACGCCGCAGGCGAGCGGGATGAAGGCGGCGACGAAGGTGACCTTGTAGGCATTCTCGACGAGGCCGTAGATCGAAAGCTTCGAGTTCACCGCGATGCCGGTGACGATGGCTGTGAAGATCAGCACGACGGTCTGCATGACGCGCAGGAACTGCTTGTCGGTCATGTTCGGCCGCATCGAGACGAGGATCGGCTTGAGCAGGTTTTCCGAGAAGGTAACCGAAGGCGCCAGCATCGTCGCCGAGGCGCAGCTCTTGATCGCGGAGAGCAGCGCGCCGAAGAACATGATCTGCGCAAACAGCGGCGCCTTCTCCAGCACGAGCCGCGGCAGGATCATCTGGTAGTCGCCATCGACATACTGCGCTACCAGATCCGGTGCGATCAGCGTGGCCGAATAGGCGAGGAACATCGGGACGAAGGCGAAGCAGAAATACAGCGAGCCGCCGAGCACCGAGGCGCGCACCGCGATCTTCTCGGTCGCCGAGGACTGCACGCGCTGGAACACGTCCTGCTGCGGGATGGAACCGAGCATCATCGTCATCCACGCTGCCATGAAAGGAACGATTGCGGACATCGTCGCTTCCTGCGGGAAGAAGTTGAATTTCCCCGCATCGAGCGCATGGTTCACCACGACACCGACGCCACCCGCCTGGTCCGAGACCTCCCAGCCGATGTAGAGCAAGCCGATGACGATCACAATCATCTGGATGAAATCGGTGATCGCAACCGACCACATACCACCGAACAGCGTGTAGATGAGCACCGATGCCGAACCCAGCCACATGCCCATCTCCTGCGACACGGCGCCGTCCGAAAGCACATTGAAGACGAGCCCCAGCGCCTTGATCTGCGCAGCGACCCAGCCAAGATAGGAGACGACGATGCACAGGGTGGTGATGATCTCGACCGTACGGCCGAAGCGCTGGCGGTAGTAGTCGCCGATCGTAAGCAGGTTGAGGCGATAGAGAGGCTTTGCGAAGAACAGGCCGACAAGGATCAGACACAAGGACGAGCCAAACGGATCGGCCACAACACCATGCAGACCTTCCTTGAGGAAGGTAGCCGGGATGCCGAGCACCGTTTCCGAACCGAACCAAGTGGCGAATACCGTAGCGGTGACCACATACATCGGCAGCGAGCGGCCAGCGACGGCGTAATCCTTGGTGTTGTGTACCCGCAGCGCCGCATACAGGCCGATAGCGATTGAAACCAGCCAGTAGGCGATCACAAAGCTCAAAAGCATGGTGGGGATGACTCCACGAAACCCCGCGCACACCTTTCAGCCAGGCGCGCGCCAAACCCGCAAATGCCCCGGGGAGCAACCCGGTAGCTGTGGCCCGCGCGCGCGTCGGAGCTATTCTTCGGGGGGACACCCGTCGGCGGCGATCGGGCGGGATTATAGCTGTGCGATCCGCCCGAATTTGGAGGTTTTTATCGATTCGGCACGCTCCACGTCGAAACCAATGCCACAAAGGTTTGACGGCGATTCGACGTGCCGGGGCCGTACGTTTTCGCCACCAGATCAGGGTAGCCCCAGACGCGGGCGGCGAGTAACCTGTGCGGGCCATTCACCGGCAGAGCGGACTTAACCTCCGAAAAGATGCCAGGCTTCAATCCCGAGCAGGGCTGCACCGATGACCGAGAGCACAATGATCAACCGCACGTAGCGGGTCACGCGGGCAGAAAGTGCCTCGATTTCTTCCTTCAAAACCGGCTGCGAAGCCTGTATCAGTGCCTGATGTGCGAGGCGCGGCAACTGCGGCAGCGTGCCGGCCCAGTTCGGAGCCTCCTCCGATAGGTGGCGCAGCAGTGCCCGCCAGCCAACCTGATCGTTCATCCACCGCTCAAGGAATGGCTTGGCGGTTTTCCAGAGATCGAGGTCAGGATCAAGTTCGCGACCGAGCCCTTCTATATTGAGCAGCGTCTTTTGCAGCAGCACCAATTGCGGCTGCACTTCCATCTGGAAGCGGCGTGCAGTCTGGAAAAGGCGCAGCAGTGTCTTGCCGAAAGAGATGTCCTTGAGCGGTTTGTCAAAAATGGGCTCGCAGACGGCGCGAATCGCGCTTTCGAACTCATCCACCCGAGTGCCCGGCGGCACCCAGCCCGCATCGACGTGGGCCTGAGCGACCCGTTTGTAGTCGCGCCGGAAGAAGGCTAGGAAGTTCTGCGCAAGATATTGTTTATCGCGCTCGTCCAACGTGCCCATGATCCCGAAGTCGAGCGCAATGTATTGCCCGCCAGGGGAGACGAAGATATTCCCCGGGTGCATGTCGGCGTGGAAAAAGCCGTCGCGAAACACCTGCGTGAAAAAGATCTCAACACCCGCCCGCGACAATTCCTTGAGGTCGACGTTCTGCTCGCGCAGGCGATCGATCCGGGAGATGGGCGTCCCATACATGCGCTGCATGACCATCACGTTCGTACTGCAGTAGTCCCAATGCACCTCTGGCACGATCAGGAGCTGCGAACCCTTGAAGTTGCGGCGCAATTGGGAGCAGTTCGACGCCTCACGCATCAGATCCAGTTCATCGCGCAGGTACTTGGCGAATTCAGCGACGACCTCACGCGGCTTGAGCCGACGGCCGTCGATCCAGACCTTCTCGATCAGAACCGCCGCAGCCTCCAGGAGTGCAAGGTCATGATCGATCACCTTTTCGATGCTCGGCCGCAGCACCTTGATAGCAACCGGCGTGCCGTTGTGCAACTCGGCAAAGTGCACCTGAGCGACGGAGGCGGAAGCAACCGGGACATGTTCAAAGCGGGCAAATAGTTCGTCCAGCGAACGGCCCGCTTCGGCCTGGATCCGTGCGATCGCAAGCTCGGTCGGAAATGGCGGGACACGGTCCTGAAGGTGCGCGAGCTCCTCGGCAATATCGGGCGGGATGAGATCGCGGCGCGTCGACAGAACCTGCCCAAACTTCACGAAAATGGGACCGAGCGACTCCAGCGCCTCTCGCAATCGCTGGCCACGCGGTGCGGCAAATCGTCGCTGTGGCACCAGGCGGCGGAGGATCTCCCCAACCCGAGTGGTCGACGATGCACCGTCTAGAATCATCTGATCCAGCCCGAAGCGCAGGCTGACGATGGCAATCTTGGCTAGACGAAACAGGCGCACGGCGGAAGGAACGGCGGGGAAACTTGCGACTCTACCTGCAAAGTGGGGGAGGACAAAGCCGGCACAGACGTGTGAAGCCCCACAAGGCAATGCCCACGGATGGCAATATCAGGGCAATGCGACTCAGATATGGCCGAAACTAACACCTCGACCGAGGCGTCACCGCCCCGAGGAATCGTCCAAGCTATACTCTCGCCCCTGAAACGGTGCGCCCCGCACTGGACTAATACAGTTTCCGATATGAGTCGCGCAGCCAGACCGCGTTCGCGAAAGAGTTCCAGCATTGGCAACACGTTTGCCGGCATTTTCATCGGGCTGGTCATCGGCGTCCTGATCGCCGCGGCACTAGCTTGGTACTTCTCGCGGCCGTACGAATTCCTCAAGAAAAACGAGAACGCCGCGCCCGGACCTGCCCAGAACGTTCCGGGCAGCAAACCGATCGCACTGCCGGGGAAGCCCGGCGACAAGCCAGTCGAGCATCCTGTCAGCCACGGTGCAACGACCGTGGCCACGGCGCCGGCGACATCCACGACTTCGACCCCTGCCGCATCTGGCGAGAAGAAGTTCGATTTCTACGACATCCTGCAGAAGGGTGACCAAGCCACCCTACCCCCACCGCAAGCGCAATCTGCCCCAAAGGCAGCAGCAAGCGAGAAGCTATACCTGCAACTCGGCGCTTTTTCAGACCCTTCCGATGCCGACAACCTCAAGGCCCGCCTTGCACTGACGGGCACCGAAGCCTCGGTGCAACGCATCGAGACGCCTGACAAGGGCACGCTATACCGCGTACGCATCGGCCCGTATGGCAAGCCAGACGAGATGAACAACGCGCGTGCCCAGCTCGCGCAAATCGGAATTGAATCTTCCGTAGTCAAGGTCAAGAGCAAGGACGCTGCTACAGCGTCCCGGTGATTACCCAGGAGCCCCTGATGAACCGTCGCAGTGTTTTCACGTTCCTTTTCGGCGCCACGCTTTTTGCCGGCAGTCTCGGTGTCGCGCAGGCCCAGCAGGCTGGCAAGGACTATGCCCCACTCAAGCGTCCACAACCCACCGAGAGCGGCAACAAGATCGAAGTGCTTGAGTTCTTCTCGTACGCCTGCCCGCATTGCTACGAATTCGAGCCACATCTGGAAACCTGGGAAAAGACGCTGCCGTCCGATGTCGTTTTCAAGCGTGTGCCGGTTTCCTTTGGCCGCGATTCGTGGGCAACGCTCGGCCGTATCTACCTGACGCTCGACACCCTCGGCATCGCGGAAAAGCTCGCCGGGAATGTTTTCAAGGCGGTGCACATGGACCGCGTCGACTTGACCAACGAAGCCACACGCAACACCTGGATGAAGAATAACGGCGTCGATCCGGCGAAGTTTGCCGATACATTCAAGTCTTTCTCCGTGCAAAGCCGCCTGCAACGCGCCACCCAGAGCGCAGCCGCCTACGACATTCAGGGTGTGCCGACACTAATCATCGATGGCAAGTACCAGACGGGCCCAGCAATGGCCAAGTCATTTGAAGCCTCGCTGCAGGTGACCAACCAGCTCATCGCCAAAGCTCGCACCGAGCGCGCCGGCAAGAAGTGAGCAAAGCAAGCCAGAGCAACCGGCTCCGCGTCTTCCTGACCGGCGCCTCAAGCGGCATAGGAGAAGCGCTGGCGCGACACTATGCGGCCGAGGGGGCGATCCTCGGCCTTGTTGCGCGCAATGCGGACAAGCTCAGCACCTTCGCGGCGGGCCTGCCCGGCGAGGGGCACATGGCGCTCGCTGCGGACGTCGCCGACTTGCCAGCCATGAAGGCGGCAGCAACAGAGTTCATCGCGCGCCACGGCGTGCCCGATATCGTGATCGCCAACGCCGGTATCTCGATCGGTGTCCTCACGCAACACGCCGAAGATTTCGAGGTTTTCGAGAAGGTACTGAGGACCAACGTCTTGGGCCTGTTCTCGACCTTCCATCCGTTTGTCGAGCCGATGAAGGCGCGCGGCGCGGGTAAGCTTGTCGGCATCGCCTCGGTAGCCGGAGTGCGTGGCCTGCCTGGCGGCAGCGCCTACAGCGCATCGAAAGCCGCAGCAAGGCTCTATCTCGAATCGCTGCGGGTAGAACTACGCCGCGCGAATGTCGAGGTCGTCACCATCGCACCGGGTTACATCCGAACACCGCTCACCGCAGTCAATCCTTACAAGATGCCCTTTATCCTCGAAGCCGACGAAGCGGCACGGCGTTTCGCACGCGCCATCGCACGAGGCACAAGCTACACGGTGATTCCATGGCAAATGGGTATCGTCGCACGCGTGCTCGGAATCCTGCCCAACTGGGTTTTCGATCGTGCATTCGCCAAGGCGAAGCACAAGCCACGGCAACTGCCCACCTAGAGCGAATGCACGGCTTCACATTCTGAAAGCCGTGCATCAATCCCCGACAACGCCTCCAGCGCCGGGAGTGGCAGGCTTATGGCACCGTTCCCTACACGCGCCTCATCCGGGTTGATCCGCACCAGGTGACCACCGGCCCGTTCGGCGAAATGGCGCACGGTAGCAATACGCGTTCCGGCGCCGAGTTCGATCACCACCAACCGCTCAACCTGTTCGCGCCAGATTTGGAGCCCCCTCGCCTGCATGTCGCTGCGGCGCGTCGCCCAACTCCAGTCCCCAAACATCAGCACATTCGGTCGCGCGATACCGCCACATCGGGGGCAGCAGGGCATTTTCCCGACAAGCTGGCACCGCTCGACGTCGACCACCGGCACAAATCCTTTCGCAGGCCACACATCCTGGCAACAAGGCTCGACGCATTGAAGCCAGTGCAGGCTGCCATGACATTCCGCGACGTTGCCCTCACCAAAACCCGCGCGCTGGAATTGGCCATCGACGTTACTCGTAAAGACGAAGGCACCCTGCGGCAAGCGTTGCGCCCATCGACGCAGCATTGCGAATCCTGCATGCGGCAGCGTCGTGCGATACAGATTCAAGCGGTGGCCATAAAAGCCCCACGCCATCGTTGGATTAGCTGCGAAGGCTGCTGGATTCGCAATCTCCTCAAAGTGGATCTGTGCGGCACCCAGTGCAGGATAGGCACGCCAAAAGCCTTGTGGCCCCCGGAAATCGGGAAGACCAGAATCGATGCCCATCCCCGCCCCAGCGCAAATCAGGAGACCATCGGCCGCCTCTATCAAGCGTGCCGCTTCCGACAGCGATGCATCCAGATTCATTGCTCAATCCGCCTTTCGATCAATGCCAGCCGCCGGCGGATCCGCTCGCCCGCCGCAATCTGAGGTTCCGAGTGCTCAAGTCCCTCAGCCGTTTCGCGCTCGTAGATACGCTCGCGCGCACCGTTGAACGCCTGTTCAAATGAACGGGTCTGTGTGAGCCCTTCAGCGAAAAAGGCTTGGCCGAAGAAGGTCCAGTCCGCCTTATGCGAGCAGCCGTGTGAGGCACGGTCTGCGCGCGAAGCGGACATCACCAGCGTGTCCGGCCCGGCAAGCGGCTCGATGAAACCACCTGAATAGCATGCCGAAATGATCAGCACCCGGTTGCGGATCCCAGCGGCATCGAGCACTTCACCCAAATCACCAGGGCTCACCGGATCGAGCGCCCACGGTTCGAGTTCGAGCTCAAAATGGAAGTCCTTTGCACCGTGTGAAGTCATGAACAGTACGAGTACATCCTCGTCACGATTCATGCGGGCTCCCACCGCCTGCAACGTGCGCCGCAGCGCGGTCCGACTCGCCACTGGATAACGCTCCAGCGTCGCCGGATTGTTAAGCAGAATCACGCTGCGCCCCGCCGTGTCGAAGCGCCGGTCGAAGAGCGCTCGCACCTCGGTCGTCTCACGCATGAAGACGTCCTGACTGCCCGTACCACCGAGCGCAACGAGATAGAACTCCGGCACGCCGACGCGCCCGGAACGCAGACTCGCAAGAGTACGGTCGAGCAGTGCCAGCTCGCGATACATGAGTGCCTCGCTTGCGTTCGCCCGGCCCCCCTCCTCAGCCTCTGGCGGCCAAGGCGGCAGCCAGAGCTGGCGATCCGGATTGACCAACACGGTCGGAGCGACAAGAAATACAGCCACCGCAAGCACAGCCGTCCATCGCTTCCCAACGCCCGCCGTGCGAGCCAAGGCAATTGCGCTCGCAATCATGCCCCATGCATAGATGGTCCAGAACGGCACATCGAGTCGCCCCCCAATGGCATTCCAGACATCGTCTGGCAGATAGACAGCCCCAAATAGCACAAGGTCGAGCACGAACCAGAGCGCTTCAAGTGCAACAAGTGCCACCAGCATGCGTGCTTGCGCCCCTGCGGCGTGCGTAACCGCCCAGGCAGCCAGCAACAAAAAGGGTTGTCCGAACAGCAGTCCAGCAAGTCCATTGGGATTGGGCGTCCCATACGGCCCATACTGCATGTAGTCGTTTGCAAAGGACGTAGCGAGGCCGAGGAGCACGATCGCCACGACCTGCAGCACGCTCGGCACGATCCGTTCGCTCGCTCCACGAAGGAACACAAGGCATTCAAGCCCCGCCCGCAGATTGGATAAGAGGGCGCGCACAAAGCCCGCCACCGGGCCCGGCATCGCGCTCTTGACCGGATCGGCCGCACTCGCAGGATCCACTGCCTCTTCTTCCATTTTTTATCCGTTTTGCATTTTTATAGGCTGAGTATATCGCTGGCCTGGCCCCCTGTCTGGCATGGCTTGACCAGAGGCAGCGTATAATTCACGGCTTTCCGAGGAGCGCTGCGAGAGGTCTTGCCTCCCAGGCTCGGATTACGCGCCTGACAAAACCGCTGGCGCGCAAGAACGGCGCTCACCTGTCCAACCCATGCCGGGCATGGGGCGACGGTGAGTGAAACGGAGCGCAATCCGCACCACCTCCCCTCCCGGCCACACGTTCAAGGAGTTCAAATGAACACCGTGGCTGACTTCAAAGATTACGTCATCGCCGACCTCTCGCTCGCCGACTGGGGCCGCAAGGAAATCCGCATCGCCGAGACCGAAATGCCCGGCCTCATGGCGATCCGCGACGAATACGCGGCCGTGAAGCCGCTCAAGGGCGCACGCATCACCGGCTCGCTGCACATGACGATCCAGACCGCCGTGCTGATCGAGACGCTGATCGCGCTCGGCGCCGAAGTGCGCTGGGCCTCGTGCAACATCTTCTCGACGCAGGACCACGCCGCCGCCGCAATCGCCGCTGCCGGCATCCCGGTCTTCGCGGTCAAGGGCGAAACGCTCAAGGACTACTGGGACTACACCCACCGCATCTTCGACTGGGCCGACGGCGGCTTCTCGAACATGATCCTCGACGACGGCGGCGACGCAACGCTGCTGCTGCACCTCGGCGCCCGCGCGGAGAAGGACATCACCGTCATCGCCAAGCCGACGAGCGAGGAAGAAACCATCCTCTTCGCCGCCATCAAGGCCAAGCTCGCGACCGACCCGACCTGGTACTCGACGCGTCTGGACAAAATCCTCGGCGTCACCGAGGAAACCACGACCGGCGTGCATCGCCTGTACCAGATGCATCAGCGCGGCGAACTCAAGTTCCCGGCCATCAACGTCAACGACTCGGTCACCAAGTCGAAGTTCGACAACCTGTACGGCTGCCGCGAATCGCTGGTCGATGGCATCAAGCGCGCGACCGACGTGATGGTCGCCGGCAAGGTGGCGCTCGTTGCCGGCTACGGCGACGTGGGCAAGGGTTCGGCGCAGGCGCTGCGTGCGCTGTCGGCACAGGTGTGGGTCACCGAAGTCGATCCGATCTGCGCGCTGCAGGCCGCGATGGAAGGCTACCGCGTTGTGACGATGGACTATGCCGCCGACAAGGCCGACATCTTCGTCACCTGCACGGGCAACTACCACGTGATCACGCACGAGCACATGGCCGCCATGAAGGACCAGGCCATCGTCTGCAACATCGGCCACTTCGACAACGAGATCGATGTCGCCTCGGTCGAGAAGTACGAGTGGGAAGAAATCAAGCCGCAGGTCGACCACATCATCTTCCCGGACGGCAAGCGAATCATCCTGCTCGCCAAGGGCCGCCTGGTTAACCTCGGCTGCGCCACGGGCCACCCGTCCTACGTGATGAGCTCGTCCTTCGCGAACCAGACGATTGCGCAGATCGAGCTGTTCACCCAGACCGGCAAGTACCCGGTCGGTGTCTACACGCTGCCCAAGCATCTGGACGAGAAGGTCGCGCGCCTGCAGCTCAAGAAGCTCAATGCGCAGCTGACCGTGCTGCGCCCCGAGCAGGCCGCGTACATCGGCGTGCCAGTCGAAGGCCCGTACAAGGCCGAGCACTACCGGTATTGATACGACGGCGCCCTATGCCTCCTGCTGACTGCCTTTGGCGGCAAGCAGGAGGTGCGGGTCGGCAGCATCGAAGCTCATTAGACTGCACATGCTCTGCCACCACTGTACGCTGCCGCCTCGACAGAAAACCCTTCGCGCAGCAGTCGAAGGATTAAGGTCTACCGATGTCGATGAACTCCTTCCATGCGCGCAACACCAAGCCGCGTACAAAACCTCCCGAAAAATCGCCACGCCCAACGCAGGGCGGCATGCGAGCAGATCAGTTGCTTGTCGAACGCGAGCTCGCCGCTTCGCGCACGGCTGCGCAACGGCTCATCACGGCCGGACGGGTACAGTGGCGCAGCGGGCATGGGGACCTGCCAGTTACAAAACCGGCTGAGCACCTGCCGGAGACTGCGGAACTCATTGTCGCCGAGGACGCAGACGATCGCTTCGTCTCACGCGGCGGGCTCAAACTCGCGGGTGCGCTGGCGGCGACGCTGATCGACGTGAAGGGACGCATCTGCCTTGATCTCGGCCAGAGTACAGGGGGCTTCTCCGACTGCCTTATCCAGGCGGGAGCGGCCAAGGTCGTAGGCGTGGAAGTCGGGCACGGGCAACTGCATGTAAAGCTTACGGATGACGCCCGCATTATCACACTTGAAGGCATCAACGCCCGCGCGCTGACACCCGCTGATCTGGGCGAACACTGGCCCGAAGGCGGATTTGACTTCATCACAGGTGATCTATCGTTCATCTCACTCACGCTGATCCTGCCTGCTGCTGCCGCAATGATGGCAGACGGAGCCGATCTCCTGATGCTGGTGAAGCCGCAGTTTGAAGTTGGCCCCCAAGGCATCGCGAAGGGCGGTATCGTGCGCGACGCCTCGCTTTACGCCGCCGTCGAGGCAAAGATCCGCGCCTGCTGTGCAGAGAACGGTCTTCGCGTGGCAAGCTGGTACGGCTCGACGATCACGGGCGGAGACGGCAATCGGGAATTCTTTGTCCATGCGCGCCGCGCGCCGGACGCCCATGGAATGCAAACGACATGACAAACAAGACAACCTTTTCCATCGAGCTCTTTCCACCCGCCACACCGGAAGGAGTTGAAAAACTGCGACTCACCCGAGCGCAGCTCGCAAAATTGAACCCAGCGTTCTTCTCGGTAACCTATGGCGCTGGCGGTTCCACGCGTGACCGCACGCTCGAAATCGTGCGCGAAATCCAGGCAGATGGCCTACGCGCAGCACCACATCTTTCCTGCATTGGTGCGACCAAGAAAAGCATCCGCGAGCATCTGGCGGAGTTTCGCGAGATCGGCGTGGAGCGCATTGTCGCCTTGCGTGGCGACCTGCCTTCAGGCATGGCCGATCCAGGCGAATTCCGTTATGCAAATGAGCTCGTTGCATTCGTTCGCGAGGAAAGTGGCGACGCATTCCACATCGAGGTAGCCGCTTATCCGGAATTCCACCCTCAGGCTCGGTCAGCGGATGCCGATATCGACAACTTCGTCCGTAAGATGCAGGCGGGTGCAAATTCGGCAATCACACAGTATTTCTATAACGCAGACGCCTACTTTCAGCTCGTCGACACAGTGCGCGCCAGAGGCATCACCGCGCCGATCGTACCCGGAATTATGCCAATTGCATCTTTCACCAAGCTTGCCCGATTCTCGGACGCGTGTGGCGCCGAGATCCCGCAATGGATGCGCCGTCGTTTCGAAGCGCTCGGCGATGACACGGCAAGCGTAAAGGCACTCGGGCTCGACGTCGTGACCACACTTTGTGAGCGCTTGCTCAAGGGCGGGGCACCAGGCCTGCATTTCTACACGCTGAACCAAGCCAGCCTTACGACGACGATCTGGCAGCGGCTCGGGCTGTCTTGAATCCATCCAATCGATCACGGAAGTGACGGCTGGCCCTGCGCACGCCATGACGCGCGTCAGCCCTGCGACGCAAGGGCCGGTCCGGCAGCCTCTGCTCCCACGCAACGAGGCTATTGCAAGAGGTCAGCCAATTCATCCGCATGTTCTTCCTCCTTTGCGAGGATGCCCTCCAGCATGCGCCGCGTCGTTGGGTCCTTATCCCCGAAAAAGTGGATCAGATCGCGGTAGGTTTCGATCGCAATCCGCTCAGCAATGAGGTTCTCACGCACCATTGCTGGCAGATCGTCTGCGGCGATGTATTCGGAATGAGCACGCTGGGCAAGCATCGATGGCGACCAGTCGGGCTCACCACCTAACTGCACAATACGACGCGATATCTCGTCTGCATGCGATAGCTCCTCGTTTGCATGGGCTAGGAACTCGGTAGCGATCGGCTCCGATTCAAGCCCACGGGCCATGAAGTGATGTCTCCTGTAGCGCAGGACGCAAACGATTTCAGTTGCGAGCGCCCCATTGAGCAACTGGACCACCAGATCACGGTCGAGCGGATAGTCCGGCGTCACGGCGCCGGCCAGAATGCCAGCACGCACACGCTGGCGCAATTCGCTGCGCCCCTCTGCACCGGCCAACGGAAAATGAGGGCTTGGGCTGTTCATCTCGATCTCCTTGCAGGAAGGTCATCGGCAAGGGCCGATCACATCTTCTTCTGGACGTCGGTCGCAGTGTCCTGAACCTTTTCGCCACCTTTCTCGATATCCTTGCCCGCGCCATGGATCGTGTTGCATGCGGCAACCAGCATCATCGAAGCAAATAGTGCAGATAGCAGTTTCACGATGACCTCCGTTGGGTACTGGATCAGGGACGTTCCCTGACTTCGATTGCAGAGTAGTTTGACCGCCGGATCGGCACTGTCGGATGGCAGCGAAACCAGTGTCGGACAAATCCTGCAGAGAGCGGAAGGACCAAACATGAAACTCAAAACCCTCAAGGCCTTCATCACGCAGCGCACGAGGCAGGCACTGCCACATCTGATCCTGGCCCTTGGCTGCGGCATCGTTCTCACGCTGCTTGTGGTCAGCGTCGAACAAAGGCGCCTTGCGCTACGCGCGGTGGACGTCGCAAAGGAAAATGCACAGCTCGTGCGCCGGATCGATACGATCCAACTCTTGCTGGTCGATGCCGAGAGCGGCGTGCGCGGCTACATCTTCTCGCGTGATCCCGTGTTTACCGCAAACTACCTTGAAACGCGCAAGGAGCTCCAGCAGGCGATTAACGAGGTGCGGCTACGCTATCCAACTGATATGCAGCGACAAACCGAGGTCAACGACCTGCTGGATCACGTCAGCGCCAAGGTCGAAATCATGACCCACGCCGTCGAAGCAGTTCAACGTGGCGAAGCGGTACCGGTCGACCTGCGCGGCAAACAGGTGATGGATAAGATCCGCGTGCAGCTTGAGGTCATGCGCGATCGCGTGCGCGGCATCGGCGAGGGCATCGTCTCGGACTTCCTCTCGCGCTACCGCGACGCCTGGCTCGCCACGCTCGGGCTATCCTGTCTCACCCTCATGCTCATGCTCATGCTGTTTTCATCAACGCAGCGGCGTATCGCACTGCAGGGTCGGCTCGCAACGGTTCTGCGTACCGAAAAGGAGCGGCTCGAGACTACGGTCGAGTCCCGAACCGCAGAACTGGTTCAGCTTGCAACCCATCTGAATGAAGTTCGCGAAACCGAAAAACTGGCGCTCGCGCGTGAGTTGCACGATGAACTTGGCGCCGTACTCACCGCCGCGAAAATGGAAACCAACACAATTTTGCGCCGGGCTGGGGCCCGCTTCGAGGCAGACACGCAGGAACGCTTCAAACGCCTTTCCGGCCTACTGGACAATGGCATTGGCATCAAACGGCGAATCATCGACGATCTGCGTCCGCCGCTGCTTATCGAACTTGGTCTTGTGGCCGCGCTCCGTTCCATGGCAGAAGAATTCGCGCATGCACAAAGCATTAACGTAGATCTCGAGCTGCCCGATGAAGATCCACCGTTGTCGTCAGATGTCGCACTGGCGCTCTTCCGCATCGCGCAGGAAGGGCTGACCAACATTCGCAAGTATGCGTCCGCAAAACGAGTCGATCTCTCGCTGACGCAAATCGACGGCAATGAACTCAAACTCCGGATTGCCGATGACGGTTCCGGCTTCGACCCGGCCCGAACGCCGCTGCGCAGCCACGGCCTGCTTGGCATGAGACATCGCACGCGCATGATGCATGGCCAGTTCGAGATCGACAGTGCGCCCGGCAAAGGCACGCGACTTTCGGTATGCATTCCGCTCGACGGCAATCGAAATGCATGAAACCGGCCGGGCGGCAGAGCCCGGCCGGAAGTACGTCACAGCACGTAGCGCGCAAGATCCTCGCTGCCCGCCAGGGTAGCGAGCCGCTCGTTGACGTATGCCGCGTCAATTCGCAGCGAATCGACACCTGCCTTGCCCGCCTCGAAGCTGATTTCTTCCAGCAGCTTCTCCATCACGGTGTAGAGCCTGCGCGCACCGATGTTCTCGGTCTTCTCGTTAACCTGGAACGCGATCTCCGCAAGCCGCCGTATGCCATCAGGTTGGAAGTCGAGTTTCACGCCATCCGTGTCGAGCAATGCCTCATACTGACGCGTAAGGCACGCATCGGTAGACGTCAGAATCCGTTCGAAGTCATCAACCGAGAGTGAATCCAGCTCGACACGGATCGGAAAACGTCCCTGCAGTTCCGGAATCAGATCCGACGGCTTTGCCAGATGGAAAGCGCCGCTCGCGATGAAAAGGATGTGGTCAGTCTTGACCATACCGTACTTCGTGGTGACGGTCGTGCCCTCCACGAGCGGCAGCAGGTCGCGCTGTACGCCCTGGCGCGACACATCAGCACCGCCAATCTCCGAACGTGAGGCGATCTTGTCGATTTCGTCGAGGAATACGATACCGTTCTGCTCAACGGCCTGCACAGCGGAAAGCTTCACCTCCTCGTCATTGACCATCCGCGCCGCTTCCTCATCGGTGATCAGCTTCAGCGCTTCCTTGATCTTGAGCTTGCGCAGCTTCTTCCGCTGGTTGCCAAGATTCTGGAACATGCCCTGGATCTGGGTGGTCAGTTCCTCCATGCCAGGAGGCGCGAAGATCTCGGCCGTCGGCCCCTGAACGGCGGCTTCGATTTCAATCTCCTTGTCATCGAGCTCTCCCTCGCGCAGTTTCTTGCGGAATTTCTGGCGCGTTGCACTGTCCTCGGGTGTCGGCGATTCGCTCTGGAAGCCCACAGGACGCGCAGGCGGCAGCAGCACATCGAGGATGCGATCCTCGGCGGCATCGAGCGCACGATCACGCACACGGCGCATTGCGTCGGTGCGGCCATCCTTGATCGCGGTCTCGATGAGATCGCGGATGATGGTCTCGACATCACGGCCGACATAGCCAACTTCAGTGAACTTAGTGGCCTCCACCTTCACGAACGGCGCGTTGGCGAGCCGCGCCAGCCGGCGTGCGATCTCAGTCTTGCCCACGCCAGTCGGCCCGATCATCAGGATGTTCTTCGGCGTAATTTCGTGGCGCAGCGGTTCTTCCACCTGAGCACGCCGCCAGCGGTTGCGCAGGGCGATCGCCACCGCACGTTTGGCGCGATCCTGGCCGACGATGTGCTTGTCGAGTTCGGAAACGATTTCCGGAGGTGTCATCTGGGTCATGTCAACAATACTGTCTCAAATTCGGTTGGAACCGGCGCACGCGTGGCTCGGGACATTCCCCCGATCCAGTGGCCGCGACCGTGAGTGCTTACCACTCCAGGGTCTCGATCGTGTGACTCTGATTCGTATAGATGCAGATGTCACCTGCGATGGTGAGCGACTTCTTGACGATTTCGTCAGCCGGCTGCTCGGTGTTCTCCCACAGCGCGCGTGCCGCTGACTGTGCATAAGCACCACCCGAACCGATCGCCGCGATCCCCTGCTCGGGATCGAGCACATCGCCATTGCCGGTGAGAATCAGCGTCGATTCGCGATCGGCAACGATCAGCATCGCCTCCAGCCGACGCAGCATGCGGTCTGTCCGCCAATCCTTTGCCAGATCGACCGCCGAGCGCAGCAGATGGCCCTGGTGCTTCTCGAGCTTGGCTTCGAATCGTTCAAACAGCGTGAAGGCATCTGCCGTGCCACCAGCGAAGCCGGCCAGCACCTTGCCGTGGTAGAGCCTGCGCACCTTGCGCGCAGAGCCCTTGATGACGACATTGCCGAGCGTGACCTGCCCGTCCCCACCCAGCGCCACCTGATTGGCGCGACGGACCGAGACGATAGTGGTGCCGTGGTATTGCTCCATGGAATTCCCGCCTAAAAGGGTGGTGCGGCGCACCACAACGATACGTTCCAGTGTGGGGACGGTCGGGGGGATTGCAAGAGAGGCTGCCAAGCGTTTGTCGGCCAGCGCGCCAAGACTAAGGACGCCTGCGTGCACGGTTCAGTCTCAGCCCGGTTCGAAGTCCGGGGCCAAGGCCGAAATATGAAACCCAACCAACGCCGTCATGCGGGTGAGGCTGAGGGGAAAAAGACGGAAGACCGAACGCGCAGCGACGGAGCCACGCGCCGCACTTAGCCTTTCCGCAACTCCATCTGCGCCACCTGATGAACCCCCATCACCCGCAGCAGCGCCGCCACCATGCCGTTCAGGCCGCGGATCGTGCAAAATTTGCCCAGTGCCTGAAGTTGCACCAGCACGTTGAAAAGATTGCCCGCCGAGACGAAATCGATTCTCTGAAGGCGAGAGGCGTCGATCTCTACGATGTCTTGACTGGCTCCGAAAGCCAGGAGATTACGGATCGGTTCGGCCTGGCTGGACGACAGGACGCCTTCTAATGTATAGCCCCCCGCCTCGCTATCCAGCGGCATGAAATCGAGGTTGCCACCCACCTGCGACGCCGCCGTGGGCGCCTGGGTCTGAGCGCTTGTCGCCGAAGCCAAAGGTGGCGCTTCGTATGACGGCGGAGATTCTTCGAAGGTGATCGCATAATCGAGCGCGACCTCCTCGAACCGCTCTTGCTCTTCGAGCGCCTGCAGCAATTCAAGCATCATCAGCCACAGGCTACGACCCTCGCGGCGACCTGGCTGCACATGCCCCTCGATCATCGGCAGCATATTGCGCGCATTGCCCAGCCGGACCTGGACACGCTGTTGCCGCATACGTTGCAGCACCGCGATGAGCTTGTCGCAGCCGACTTCGTCAGCACCGCGAAGCCGGCCGAGGTCGATCTTGACCTTGCCCGCCTTGAGCGCAATTTTGTTGATCTGGTCGAACTGGGCGCTGGCCTGCTCGTTGAGCACCCCCGTCAGGCCAATCGAAGGCGTCGCGTCACGCGGCTGGCGCTTGGGCGCAGCGAGCGTTCCGAGTTCACTCCAGATGGGTGGCGAACGTGAAAACTGGCTGGCGTAGGCAATGCATAGCTCGTCGAACAGCTCCTTGCGGCCGGTCAGGCAGCAAAGGTCGAAAAGCATCGACCAGAGGGTCTCGTTACCAATTCCCGAGCCTTCGATAGCCGACTGGAGCACGGCCACAGCAGCGTCATCGCTACCGTTGGCGAAAAGGACCGCGGCCTCTTCCGCTGCTGGATGGTCCGAGTCAGACAGTTCGCCGACCTGGATCTTGCCTGCAGCGATAGCCAACGCCCTCGGATCGTTGCCCGAAAAATCGAGCATCGAAGAATGCGGGTCTGCAGGCTCGACCGGCTTTGGCTCGCTCGGTGTAGAAGCGGGCGGATTGTTACCTTTGCGAAAGAATGGAATGACCACTTTCTTGCAACGCTTCTTGGTGAATTTGGTTCCGTTTCAGTTGAAAACCAGCCCGAGCGTAGAGACATGCGCGGCGCCAGCTCGCTCAGGAGCAGGAACTTGAGGTGCTTCCACGGAGGCTCCGGATACCGGCCTACGTGCTCCCGGTCCCAGACTTTCGATTGCCCGCGCAAAGCTGCCACGGACCTCGTCCCTGTCCGTACCAGCCGCTAAGGATAGGCACGTCGGAAGATTGCTGCAAATTCCGACCCTATTCCCATGCGCAATTTTTCGCTGCCACGGCAAACACGTGCTGTCAATCCGGTCGCCTGGAGGCCGGCACGCTTAGGTAGAATCGCGACCTTTGCTTCCCACGCACACAATGCTTTCCACCCTCAATCCAGCCCAGCGCGAAGCCGCAAAGTACCTCGACGGCCCTTGCATGGTCCTGGCGGGGGCTGGTAGCGGCAAGACGCGGGTGATCACGGCCAAGATCGGCCATCTCGTGCAGACCTGCGGGATGAACCCGCACAACATTGCGGCGATCACCTTCACCAACAAGGCGGCGAAGGAGATGCAGGAGCGCGTCGGCCACCTGATCGACAGCCGCTCGGCCAAGGCGCTGACGGTCTGTACCTTCCACTCGCTCGGCGTGCGGATCGTTCGGCACGAGGCGAAGCTCGTCGGCCTCAAGCCGCAGTTCTCGATCCTCGACAGTTCGGACATCCATCAGATCATCGCCGAGCTGGCGGGCGGCGCCGACAAGGCAACCGTGAAGGGCCTGCAGTGGGCGATCTCGTCGTGGAAGAACGCGCTGATCCCGCCGCAGGAAGCCGAGAAGCTCGCCAACGACGAAATCACCGCCGCGGCCGCGAAGCTCTACCCCGCGTACGAGCAGACGCTGCGCGCCTATCAGGCAGTCGATTTCGATGACCTGATCCGCCTGCCGGTGGAAATCTTCGACACACACCCCGAGGCGCGCGAGCGCTGGCAGAACAAGCTGCGCTACCTGCTCGTCGATGAGTATCAGGACACGAATCGCGCGCAATACAAGCTGTTGCGGCAAATTTCCGGCGTGCGCGGCGCCTTCACCGCGGTCGGCGACGACGACCAGGCGATCTACGCCTGGCGCGGCGCCGACGTCGAGAACTTGCGCCAGCTCCAGCGAGACTACCCGCAGTTGCGCGTGATCAAGCTTGAACAGAATTACCGCTCGACCAACCGCATCCTGACCGCCGCGAACACGCTCATCGCCAACAACGAGAAGCTGTTCGAGAAGACGCTGTGGTCCGAGCACGGCCATGGCGACCCGATCCGCGTAGTGATGCAGCGCGAACCCGAGGCCGAGGCCGACTGGGTGGCCGGCCGCATCTCGGCGCACCGTTTCGAGTTCAAGACGCACTACCGCGACTACGCGATCCTCTACCGTGGCAACCACCAGGCGCGGTTGATCGAGCAGGCACTGCGCAACCACAAGATCCCGTATGTCATATCCGGCGGCCAGAGTTTCTTCGACCGCGCCGAGATCAAGGACATCACCTGCTATCTGCGCCTGCTGCTCAACAACGACGACGACCTCGCGTTCATCCGCGCGCTGACCACGCCCAAGCGCGGCATCGGCGCGGCAACGCTGGAAGCGCTGGGCAACTATGCGGGCAAGCGGCACATCAGCCTGTTCGCGGCTGCCTGGGAAGAAGGCGCGGAGCAGCACGTGAGCGCGCGGCACCTCGAAGGCGTGCGCGAGTTCTGCCACTTCATGAACCAGTTCGAGTACCGCTCCAACCGCGAGCCGGCCGGGCACGTGCTGGACGACCTGATCCGCGCGATCGGCTACGAGACCTGGCTCTACGAGACCTGCGAGACGCGCGAGGCCGAGACCAAGTGGTCGAACGTGATGGACTTCGCCGGCTGGATCCGCCGCAAGGGCGAAGAGGACAGCAAGAGCCTCATCGAGGTGGCGCAGACGATTGCGCTGATCTCCATGCTCGACAAGGAAGACGACGACTTCGACGGCGTGCAGCTCGCCACGCTGCATGCGTCCAAGGGGCTGGAGTGGCCGCACGTGTTCCTGGTCGGCGTCGAGGAAGGCATGCTGCCGCACCAGGCCAGCATCGACGGCGACCAGATCGAGGAGGAGCGCCGGCTGATGTACGTGGGCGTCACGCGCGCGCAGCGCAGCCTCACGATCACTGCCTGCGAGCGGCGCAAGATGGGCGGCGAGATCCGGCAGGTGGAGCCTTCGCGCTTCATTGACGAACTTGGCGGGGAAGGCATCCAGAAGCCCGACCGCAACGCGCCGACTTCACGCGAGGACGCGCGGGCCAAGCTCGCGAACCTGCGGGCGATGCTGGGAAACAAGGCGGGCTGAGCTGCGTCCCGCCTGATCGCCCGCGAGTCGAGGCCGGGCCCGGCTCACCCCCGTCGGATGACGAGGATGCGGGCGAGCGATCGCAGGCCTACGACCTCTTCCAGCCGCATGCCGCCGCGGCGGATCAGGGCTTCCCATTCCTTGAGCGTGCGCTCGCGTCCGCGGCTGCCGACGAACATCTGCATGTCGAAGCCCGTGGCGGCGCTGTCGGCGCCGGTCTCGGGGAGCACGAGTTCGAGCAGTGCGGCGCAGGCGCCGCTGTCGCCGATCGCCCGCGCGAGATTGTCGACGACGCGCACGGCGGTGTCGTCGTCCAGCGCGTGCAGGACGGCGGAGAGCAGATAGACGTCGCGCGGGCCGGCCGGCACCGGTATCGCTTCGAGCAGGTCGCCGGCCTGGAACCGCAGGCGCCCGGAGCCGGGGCTCGGGTGTGCGGCCCGATATTGCTCCGCTTCCGCTACGACCTGCGGACGGTCGACGACCAGCGCCTGCAGCCCGTTATGCCGTTGGAGTATCGCCAGCGCCTTGCTGCCGCGCGAACCGCCGAGATCGATGACCCGCTCGAAGCGCGCCCAGTCGAAGTCGGTGGCGAAGCTGTCGCCGACGAGGGCCTCCACGCTGTCCATGGCGTCCGAGAAGCGGCGGTCGAAGTCGGGGTGCTGGTCGAGATAGCCGAACAGCTCGGCGCCGTGGCACAGCCGGAAAGGGGACTCGCCGCTGCGGACGCCGCTTTCGAGCTGCTCGAGCCAGGGCCGGCTCATCACCGGATCGTTGTGCAGCAGCACCATCGCGCGGACGTTGCGGGGATTGTCGGTGCGCAGGTGGCTGGAAACATCGTTGTTGCGGAAGGTGCGTGGCGCGGTTTCCTCGAAGACGCCGGCGGACGCCAGCATGCGCAGCAGGCGCGCGAGCGCGTCGGCGTCGGCCGCCAAGGTCTGCGCGAGCTGATCTGCGCTCATGCTTTTGCCGCCAAGGACCGTGGCGATGTCGAGCCGCGCCGCCACGAACAGCGCGCGCGACTGCCAGAAGGCCGAGCCGATCTGGATCAGGCGGAACGGCGGTGGCGTCATGCGGCCCGGCAGCGCCTGCAGCCAGGCGCTGAACTTCAGTGCCCGTGCGAAGCGGCTGACCGCACCCCGGTTCTTCTGCAGGCTCATCAGGCATCCCTTTTTCGTGTGGCCCCGTCCGCGGCGAGGCCCGACGCAAACAGGTGGCCGTTGAAGGCGGCGAGTTCCCGCAGGAAACGCTCGTCCATCACGCGGCCGTCCTGCGATTCGAAGATTTCCTTGAGCAGCATCGGCGTCATCGCGAGGCTGACGAAAGCGATGCGCAGGATGTCGGGGTCGATGGATGGAGCAATGTCGCCGTCCGCCTTGAGGTCCGAAACCCGTCGGGCGCCGCGCGCGCGTCCGCGCTCGAGCAGTTGCTGGATGAAGCGGCGTCCGGGGCCGTGCTTGAGCGCCAGCACCTTGAGGATGAGCTTCGGAAACTCGGGGTGCCGGACCATCGTCCGGTAATAGAGCAGCAGGTAGTCGCCGAAGCCTTCGACCGATTCGAGCATCGGTCCGTCGAGCACGTCGAGCAGCGGCCCCAGCGTTTCGCGGATCATCGCTTCGTAGAGGCCTTCCTTGCTGCCGAAGTAGTAGCGGATCATCGACACGTTGGCGCCAGCGGATTCGGCGATGCGTCGCGTCGTGACGCGGTGATAGTCGTCGGCAAGGAAGCAGTCCAGCGCGGACTTGAGCAGGCGGTTGCGCAGCGGTTGGACGTCGGCCGGTTGTGCCATGGGCGAGGAAGGCAGGCGGGAAAGCGAAAACAGGCTAGCACTCCCGGTACGCCGGGCCGAGGGGTTTCGTCAATCGATATCGGGGGTTTGATTGAAGCGCAGGACCGCAGCCGGAATGCCAGCGGCATTGCGACTACGAGCAGTGGGACGGGCGGTTGCCGCCCGTTCCGACTTCGCGAGGCGCCTCAGTTCATTCGCCGCAGCGTTCGCGGATGAACTCGATGAGGTCCGGGATCTCGAGCGATTTGTCGAAGAACGCCGCGGCACCAAGCCGCGCGCAGCGCTCGCGTATCTGCGGATAGGCGTGGTTCGACAGTACGACGGCTGTCGGTGCGTGATAGCGCGCGGAGTCGCTGGCGAGCGCAGCCAGTACCCCAAGGCCAGTGCCCTGGCGCAGCGCGAGGTCCACAATCACAAGATCGGAGGGAGTCTCCTCAAGCCCGGCCAGCGACTCGGCTTCGGTATCGGCAGAACCCACCAGCGCGACGTTGTCGATCTCGCCAAGCATGTCGGCGAGTGCATCGCGCAGGAGGACCGAATCCTCGATGAGGAACACCCGCAACCCCAGCGCATTCCGCGCAATGACTCCACACGGAATTGCCTCGGACCTTGCGGCATGATAAGTCTGCTCAGGCATCCATCAATCCGTGCTTCAAGGCGTACGTCGCCAGCTCGGCATTGCTCGCGACGTTGAGTTTTTCAAGTAAACGCGTGCGGTAGGTACTGACTGTCTTCACCGACAGATGGAGGGATTCAGCGATCTCGGTGACGGACTCCCCACGAGCAAGCCGCAGGAACACCTGCATTTCACGCTCGGACAGCGTTTCATGCGGAGGTCCCTCGTGTTCGGTGAGCAGCCCTTCGGCCAGCAGTTCGGCCGTACGGGCCGACAGATAGCGCCGCCCCTGTCCCGCAGCACGCAGCGCTCGCAGGAGTTCATCACAGTCACAGTCCTTGCACAGATACCCAGTGGCGCCGTTGCGAATCATCGTCAGCGCGTAGCGTTCTTCAGGGTAGCCGCTGAGCACCAGCACTCGGATTTCCGGATAACGCTGGCGCACATAGCGCAGTACATCAACGCCACTCTGCCCAGGCAACGAAAGATCAAGCATGAGCACATCGATATCGTTCCCCCGCAAGAGTTCGAGCGCCTCCTCACCGGACGCTGCTTCGAACACGATGCTGATGTCGCTGGCATCAGAGAGCATCTCGCGAAATCCGGCACGAACGATGTGGTGGTCGTCGACGATGGCGATCTTCAGCATTGGGGCGGTTCCTGCTCGCGGCACAAAGCCTGGTGCCGCGGCATTGTACGCCGCGGCCCAGGCCGGTCCGTAGCACCCACTGGGGCTCATTTCGGGCGCCGGATCAGCAGGCCCGCAATCGCACCGGCCGCACCGATGAGCGCAAGCGCCTTGACAGGCTCGCTGCGAACGTAGCCCAAGCCACGGTCGAGCGAACTGCGGGCCTGCGTTCCAACTACTTGCCGCAACGCCTTTCCGAGTCGATGGATGCGGGTTTCGCCACGCGCAGGTGAGCGATGCGTCTTGCCGCGTCGCGCAACGGAACCGGAAGTGGTATCGGCCATGATCATTCCCCTTTCGCTAGCCGCGGCGTCGTACCAGGTCCATCACCAGGCTGATGGCCGCAATGATCAGGAATACAAAGAACAAGATCTTGGCGATCTCTGCCGCGCCGGCAGCGATGCCACCGAAGCCGAAGACCGCCGCGATGAGGGCGATAATGAAAAACACGACAGCATAGTGAAGCATGGCGACCTCCTGTCGCGGAGCGGGCCACGCGGCCCGCCTCCTCGCTTAGTGGATCGGAGTCTTTTCCCACTCGCGCAGTTGCTTTTCGGCCTCATCCAGCGTGATGCCGTAGCGTTTCTGCAATGTGCCGACAAGCATGTCGCGGCGGCCTTCGATGACGTCCAGTTCATCGTCGGTCAGCTCGCCCCAGCGCTCCTTGATACGACCTTTCAACTGTTTCCAGTTACCTTCCAGGATCTGGCGATTCATGGCGGTTCCTCTCAATCATCTGGCCTTGTGGCCGGTGACTGAACTCTAGTCAGGGCCACGTCCGCACCCCATCGGTCACCGCCGAATCCCGTGTCCGATACGTCCTACAGCGTGCCGCCAAGACGGTGAGCGGTTTGAGTGTACGTAGCCATCGATACACAGCGAGCCACCAGCCCGGTCCGAGCTACGTCGTCTTTGGGACAGATATATCGACCAACGTTAGATCCGGTAAATACACGTAAGCTTTTCGTGTTAGACTGGAGCGTTTGCGCTGAATCAAAGCCGCCGAAGTCTGGGAGTTTTCTGATCCACCCTCGGTCAATCAGCCGTGCATCATGGCGGGTGGTCTGCGTACGCGGCATTTATGTCGCTCGCCCGATACAAGCCGTTCGAGTTTTGTTGTTTCTGCCGTGCCACACCTGTGGCAACCATGTCCGGTAGCAAGGGAGAACTCGGGGCGGCCCAGCGTGTTTCTCCTTTTCTCTAACGAGCCGGAAATGAAATATCAGAAGCTAGAAGACTTCATGAGTCACGTCGCTGCGCGTGACCCGAACCAGCCCGAGTTCCACCAGGCCGTACACGAAGTGATGGAGAGCGTCTGGCCCTTCATCGTCGCGAACCCCCGCTACGCAGATGCCGGCTTGCTTGAGCGTATGGTCGAACCCGAGCGCGCCATTCAGTTCCGCGTGAGCTGGATCGATGATCACGGCACCACGCACGTCAACCGCGCATTCCGTGTCCAGCACAACTCGGCAATCGGCCCGTACAAGGGCGGCATGCGCTTCCACCCTTCGGTCAATCTCTCGATCCTTAAGTTCCTCGCGTTCGAACAGACTTTCAAGAATGCGCTGACCACGCTCCCGATGGGTGGCGGCAAGGGCGGTTCCGACTTCGACCCCAAGGGCAAGAGCCCGACCGAAGTCATGCGCTTCTGCCAGGCGCTCATGCTCGAACTGCATCGCCACCTTGGTCCGGACACCGACGTTCCGGCTGGCGACATCGGCGTGGGCGGTCGTGAAGTCGGCTTCATGGCTGGCATGCACAAGAAACTCACCAACAATGCTGCCTGCGTGTTCACCGGCAAGGGCCTGTCGTTCGGCGGCAGCCTGATCCGTCCGGAAGCCACCGGCTATGGCCTGGTGTACTTCGCGGAACAGATGCTCAAGACCATCGGCACCGATTTTGAAGGCAAGACGGTCGCGGTTTCGGGTTCCGGCAATGTCGCGCAATACACCATCGAACGCCTCCTCCCGATGGGTGCGCGCGTGGTGACGGCCTCCGACTCGGCCGGCACGGTGTACGACCCGGGCGGCTTTACACCAGTCAAGCTCGACGCACTGATGGAGCTGAAGAACCATCGCTACGGTCGTATCGAGGAATACGCGCGCCAGTTCGGCCTCGAATACTTCCCGGGCAAGAAGCCGTGGCACATTCCGGTCGATGTCGCGCTGCCGAACGCAACCCAGAACGAACTCGACGAAGACGACGCTCGTCTGCTCGTCAAGAATGGCGTCAAATGCGTTGCCGAAGGCGCCAACATGCCGTCGACACCAGGCGCGGTCCACGTGTTCCGCGAAGCGGGTGTGCTCTATGCGCCGGGCAAAGCGAGCAATGCCGGCGGCGTAGCGACCTCGGGCCTCGAAATGACGCAGAACGCCCAACGCCTGCCGTGGTCGCGCGACGAAGTCGACGCACGCCTGAAGCACATCATGCTGGACATCCATGCCAACTGCGCAAAGCATGGCAGCACCGATGGCCACGTCGATTATGTGAACGGCGCAAACATCGCCGGCTTCGTCAAGGTTGCCGATGCAATGCTGGCGCAAGGTCTGATCTAACCAACGCGCCTTCCGGCTCCCAAACCGGCCCTCGCGAAAGCGA
>JAVBUM010000041.1:0-15585 GCA_031555325.1 Niveibacterium sp.
AGGCGCTTGGGCGTCAGGTGCCGGCGCGGGCCATGCTTCAGTGGGCCCTGCGGTAATCCGCCGCGACCCGCTCAAACCCCACCAGAAAGACAAAACCCCCGGCAAAAAACCGGGAGTTCGTCAGCACTCTGGGCGGTCATATGACCGCCCTTTTCATTTCTTTTGAGCTGGATGACGTCAGCTGCGCGAGCAGGTGCGCGTCAGGCGCTGTTCCTCGTATTGCGCGAGCAACCCGTAGTGACGGCCGCGGCGGTGGAGGATATCCAGCATCGCCGCCTGAGGAGCGGGCTTCGGGGTGGGAGGCAGACCCAGATACGGCGTGCTGGCGAAGAGACGGCTGATGCGGACCATAGGAATCTCCAAGCAGTAGGTAGCTGTATTTTTATACAGTTAATTGGGAGGGGCAAGTGGATTGTGTCGAGGCCCACGCTGAAAGCGGTGACTTCCCGTAAGGGGGTATTCCATGTAGGTCCCAAGCAGGAAGATCGTGGCCATCCTGCAATACCGCAACAATGTTGCTCCGAAGCTGCGTTCGTACTGACTGCGTGCTAGCGCCTTCGAAGGCCGCTTCCACGTCGTTGCGCCATGCAAAATGCCCTGTGATTTTTTCCTCGAATTATGGTTGGGGAGCCTGCCTGCAGGGATAACCCTTGGTGCGTGTCAACTTTCTGCCGTTTCTGGCACTTTAAGATGCATCCGAAATTCACTTTATGAGCAGGTGGGCCGATCACTTCGATCGTTCCTCCCGCGACTCCGAGATGAACATCTCAAGCTTGGTTGTGGACGTTCGGCCTGAATTCTTGCCCTCCGTGCTCTCGGCATTCGAGCCGTGGCCGGGCGTGGAGGTCCAGAGGGCCTCTGGGCCTGAAGGCAAGCTCATCGTTATTCTCGAGGCGGAAACCGATAAGGACACCGCCGATACCTTTTCCCGCATCAACGCTCTAGAAGGCGTGATGTCCGTTGCAATGGTCTACCACCGGATCGAATCCGAGCCTGAAAAGGAGGTCTTTCATGGCATTCACGCGGCGTGACTTCATCAAGCAACAGGCGACCGCGGCCGCCGCGGCCGCGGCAGGCGTAGCGCTGCCCGAATCCGCAGCGATTGCGCAAAGCGCCGCTGTGAAGGACGACGTTCGCTGGGACAAGGGCGTCTGTCGGTATTGCGGTACCGGCTGCGGCGTTCTGGTGGGTGTGAAGGACGGACGCATCGTGGCGACGCAGGGCGACCCGGACGCCCCTGTCAACAAGGGGATCAACTGCGTTAAGGGTTATTTCCTGGCCAAGATCCAGTACGGGGCCGACCGCCTTACAACCCCCTTGCTGCGGATGAAGAACGGCAAGTACGACAAGAATGGTGAATTCCAGCCAGTGAGCTGGAATCAGGCATTCGACATCATGGAAGAGAAGTGCAAAACATCGCTCAAGGCCAAGGGGCCTGCTTCCATCGGGATGTTCGGCTCGGGACAGTGGACGATCTGGGAAGGTTATGCCGCGAACAAGTTGTTCAAGGCAGGCCTCCGCTCCAATAACCTTGATCCAAACGCACGCCACTGCATGGCCAGTGCCGTGTTCGGTTTCATCCGGACCTTCGGTGCCGATGAGCCGATGGGATGTTATGACGATGCCGAGCACGCCGATGGATTCGTGCTGTGGGGCTCGAACATGGCCGAGATGCACCCGATCCTGTGGTCACGCATCACCAATCGTCGCCTGTCAGCCCCGCATGTGAAGATCCATGTGCTGTCGACCTACGCGCACCGCTCGTGCGAAGTGGCCGATGCTGAGCTGATCTTCAAGCCGCAGACGGACCTTGCGATCCTCAATTACATCTGCAACTACATCATTCAGAACAAGGCGGTTAATGAGGCCTTTGTTTCGAAGCATGTGACGTTCCAGAAGGGTGTGACCGACATCGGATATGGGCTGCGCCCTAACCATCCGCTGGAGCAGGTTGCGGGCAACAACGGTTACCCCGGAGCGGACGGCAAGCCCAAGGGCAATCCTGGCGCAAGCTCACCGATCACATTCGAAGAGTTCAAGCAGTTCGTCTCGACCTATACGCTTGACTATACGGCGCAGCTCTCGGGAGTGCCGAAAGACAGGCTTGAGGCACTTGCGAAGCTTTACGCCGATCCGAAGTCCAAGGTCACCTCGTACTGGACCATGGGTTTCAACCAGCATACGCGCGGAACGTGGGTCAACAACATGATCTACAACGTGCACCTGTTGGTGGGCAAGATTTCCGAGCCTGGCAACAGCCCATTCTCGCTGACTGGTCAGCCGAGCGCTTGTGGCACCGCGCGGGAAACCGGTACTTTCGCGCACCGCTTGCCCGCCGACATGCTGATTGCGAACGAACAGCATCGTGCGACGGCAGAGAAGATCTGGAATGTTCCGGCGGGTACGATCCGTGGCGAAATCGGCTTGCATGCCGTAGCGCAGGATCGTGCGCTGAAGGACGGAAAACTCAATTTCTACTGGACCTCGACCACCAACAACATGCAGGCGGGTCCAAACATCAATCAGGAGCGCTATCCGGGCTTCCGCAACCCGGACAACTTCATCGTTGTCTCGGATTGCTATCCCACCGTTAGTGCGATGGCTGCGGACCTGATCCTACCGTCTGCAATGTGGATGGAAAAGGAAGGAGCCTTTGGTAATGCCGAGCGCCGGGGGCAGTTCTGGCGTCAGCAGGTTAAGGCTCCAGGCGAGGCGAAGAGCGATCTTTGGCAGTACGTCGAATTCTCCAAGCGCTTCAAGACCGACGAAGTCTGGCCTGCTGAGCTGCTGGAGAAGAATCCGCAGTACAAGGGCAAGACCCTCTATGACGTGCTGTACGCGAACGGCGAAGTTAATAAGTTCCCGAAGGCGGACACGGTAAAGGTCAACGCACACGCTCGGCCTGGCTACACGAATGACGAGAGCGAAGCTTTCGGTTTCTATCTGCAGAAGGGTCTATTCGAGGAATACCGCCGCTTCGGTATGGGCAAGGGCAAGGACTTGGGCGAATTCGATCTGTACCACAAGGTGCGCGGGCTTCGCTGGCCGGTGGTTAACGGCAAGGAGACCCTGTGGCGCTACCGCGAGGGCTATGACCCGTACATCAAGGCAGGTGAGGGCCTGAGGTTCTATGGCAAGCCCGATGGTAAGGCTACGATCTTTGCACTGCCATACCAGCCAGCGGCCGAATCGCCCGATGCCGAATACGATCTATGGCTTTGCACGGGTCGCGTGCTTGAACACTGGCACACAGGCTCGATGACGCGCCGCGTACCAGAGCTTTATCGCGCCTTCCCCGATGCGGTCGTGTGGATGCATCCGAAGGATGCCGAGAAGCGCGGACTGAAGCATGGCGATCCGGTCAAGGCTATCTCGCGGCGTGGCGAAATCCAGTTGCGCGTGAATACGCGCGGTCGGAATCGTGTGCCAGAAGGGTTGGTTTTCATTCCGTTCTTCGACGAGTCGCGGCTGGTCAACAAGCTTACGCTTGACGCTACTTGTCCGATTTCGAAAGAAACCGACTTTAAGAAGTGCGCGATCAAGATCGTCAAGGCTTGAAGGTGATGCGTCACCCGGCGATGGCCTTCGGCTGAAGGTCGTCGCCGGGGTGTCGCGTCGGATCAGACAATGAGTCCGAAAGTCTCCGATACCGTGCAGTCGCCGAAGCGCAATGAATCGCCCAAAGCACGCCGTCAGTTCATGTTCGACATGGCGAAGATGGCGTGCGGTGTGGGTGCCGCCGGGCTGATGCTAGGCGTGTATGCACGGCAGGTACGGGCGCATCCGCCGCAGGCGATTCGCCCACCGGGTGCGATTCCAGAGCCGGATTTCCTTGCTGCCTGCATTCGCTGCGGACTGTGTGTGCGGGACTGCCCGTACGACATGCTGAGTCTTGCCAAACCTGGCGAGCCAGTTGCGAACGGGACGCCTTATTTCGTGGCGCGGCAGGCGCCATGCGAAATGTGCGAAGACATTCCCTGCCGTAAGGCATGCCCCACCGGCGCACTTGACCCGCTGTTGACGGACATCCGCAAGGCGAAGATGGGCCTGGCAGTTCTGGTTGACCAGGAAAACTGCTTGAATTTTCTTGGCATGCGATGCGACATCTGCTACCGCGTATGCCCGGTGATCGATGAAGCGATCACGCTTGAAGAACACCTGAACGTGCGCACCGGCAAGCATGCGATGTTCATACCGGTTGTGCATTCTGATCACTGCACCGGTTGTGGCAAGTGTGAGCGGGCCTGTCCGCTAGATGTTGCTGCAATCAAGGTGTACCCGGTCGAACTCGCCAAGGGTGAGGCCGGCAAGCATTACCGACTTGGATGGGTCGAGAAGGACAAAGCAGGATCCAGCCTTGTGGCGCCGGATCCCGAGCATCGTTACAACCTGCCGGAGGGCATGCGCTACGAACAAGGGCGCGGCCTCTTGCCAAGTGAAACACCAGCCCAGTCGCCTGCGCCTGCTGCAGCCACACCGCAACCTGCCGCGCCGCGCGCACTCCACGGAGACCAGCTATGAGTCGCCAGGTTCGCGTTGGAGCCGATGCTTTGGCGGCGAAAGGCTGGATAGGGGCCCATCGCTGGCTACTCCTCCGGCGGATCTCACAGATCAGCGTGATCCTTCTTTTTCTCCTCGGGCCTTGGTTCGGCATTTGGATCGTCAAGGGAAACTTTGCTTCCAGCCTGACGCTGAATGTGCTGCCGCTGACTGATCCATATGTGATGCTGCAGTCGTTGTTGGCGCTGCATGCGCCGGAGCGTACGGCACTGGTCGGGGCGTTGATCGTGCTCGTTTTCTACGCGCTGATCGGCGGAAGAGTCTATTGCTCTTGGGTATGCCCGATCAATCCAGTGACGGACGCCGCTACATGGCTGCGTCGGCGCCTCGGGATCCATACGAGTGCTCGCTTGTCGCGCTCCACGCGGTACTGGGTACTTGCAATGACGTTCGTCGTGGCCCTCGTGACGGGCAGTGTGGCGTGGGAGCTGATCAATCCGGTGTCGATCCTGCAGCGTGCTCTGCTTTTTGGCATCGGCATGAGCTGGACAATCGTGCTGGTCATCTTCCTGTTTGACCTCTTCGTTGCGCAGCGGGGCTGGTGTGGTCACCTATGCCCGGTCGGTGCCTTCTACAGCCTGTTGTCACGGGGGGCTCTGGTGAAGGTCGCGGCCGTCAGGCGCAGCGACTGCAATGATTGTGCGGACTGCTATGCAGTCTGTCCGGAGCCGATTGTCATCAAGCCCGCGCTGAAGGGCGTGGCGGGAGCGGGCCCGGTGATCAGTTCGATGAGTTGTACCAACTGCGGTCGGTGCATCGACGTTTGCGCGAAAGATGTATTCGAATTCGGCGGCCGGCGCCGCGAGACGCAGCCTGCGTCTCGGTCGGCGAGCCCGGGCGGTTCAACCGCCGAATGATTGACCCACGACCGGACCCTAGCGAAAGGAAGGAACGATGAATATGTCGATCAAGGTTGTGCTGGCGGCGGTGGTGGCGGCCGGTGTTTACGGCTGCGTGCACTTCACTGGCGTCTCGTCTCTGCGTGGTGCCGATGTTGCGGCCGTGGATACCGCGCCCACAGATCTGAAGACGTATGCAGGCAAGCGTCCCGGTTCGGGACAGCCGATTGAGCGCACCTTCAAGGAGCAGCCACCGCTGGTACCGCATGCGATCGACAACTTCGACGAGATCACCATCGCGGATAACCAGTGTCTTGAGTGTCATAGCCCTGAGGCTGCCCCTGTCAAGAAGGCACCCAAGGTGGCCGACACCCATATGGTGAAAGGCGTTGTGAGTTCGACGCGCTATCAGTGCAACTCCTGCCATGTGCCGCAGGTCGATGCCAAGCCGCTTATCGCCAATAGCTTCGTCGGTACTCCTGTGCCGGCTGCCAAGTAAGCTCACTTCTGCTGGAGGCACCTCTCTGGGATGCCTCCACTGGCTTCACTAGCTGGAAAATAGTCCGCGCAAGTGCGCGGACTATTTCTATGCGGACCGCTACAGCATGTGGTCAAGAAATGCCCGGGTTCGAGGGTGCGCAGGATTGGAAAACATCTCGGTGGCTGGGCGAGCCTCGACGATCTCTCCACCATCCATGAAGATCGTGCGGGTAGAGACATCGCGTGCAAAGCTCATCTCGTGCGTCACCACCAGCATCGTCATGCGCTCTTCAGCAAGCTGACGCATGGTGCGTAGTACTTCGCCGGTAAGTTCCGGATCAAGTGCGGAAGTAGGTTCGTCAAACAACATGATGTCGGGGGACATCGTCAGCGCGCGTGCGATCGCGACACGCTGTTTCTGACCACCAGAAAGCCGGGACGGATAGCTTTCGCGTTTCTCGAACAACCCGACCTTGCGTAACAGTTCTTCCGCAACCGGCATGATTGCGTCACGCCTCATGCCTTTTGCCGTTATGGGGGCTTCGATCAGGTTCTGCAGCACCGTCAGGTGCGGGAACAGGTTGAACTGTTGAAACACCATGCCCATCTTGCGGCAGATGCGTCGTACTTCGGCTTCTGGGGCATAGTGGCAGACGCCATTGGAATCGGTCGAGACCAAGGCTTCTCCCTCGATCGTGATGCTACCGCGATGAATGGTTTCGAGGTGATTGAGGCAGCGCAGTAGCGTGCTCTTGCCGGAGCCCGAAGGACCGATGATCGCGATCACGTCACCCTTGCCGACTTCGAGCGAAACACCCGTGAGCACGTCAAGTGTGCCAAACCGCTTGTGGAGATCCTGCACCTGGATCATCGACTCATTCGTCATAGATCGCGTACTTTTTTTCGAGATGCTGGAAGCCGATCGTCAGAACGAGGGTCATGATGAGATAAAAGGCTGCGGCAACGATGAACGGTGAGGTCGTGAAGTCACGCTGTACGATACCGCGCGCCGCACGCAACAGGTCGTTCATCGCGAGTACATAGATCAACGAGGTGTCTTTCACCAGCGTGATCGTCTCATTGCTGACAGGCGCCAGAATGCGCTTGAAGACCTGGGGTAGGACGATGCGCCGCATTGCCTGGGTATAGGAAAGGCCGAGCACCTTCGCAGCCTCATATTGGCCGCGATCGATCGATTGGATGCCGCCGCGGAATATCTCAGCAAAGTAGGCCGCGTAGTTCAGCGTGAATGCAACGATTGCCGCCAGGAAATCTGGAAGTCGTACGCCGATCACAGGGACGAACGGCAAGGCGAAATAGATGAACAGCATCTGCAACATGAGCGGCGTGCCGCGCATCAGCCAGATGTAGCCATTGACGAGTCCGCTGATCGCAGCGTTGTGCGAAAGGCGCAGGAGCGCGAGCAGAAGTCCGAGCGGAAGGGAGAGCACCAGAGTGACGACAAACACCTGGAGCGTGACGCCCGCACCTTTCAGTAACGGGCCAAGGATCGAGAGTAGGTAGTCCATTGGGGGACGAGCGGCCGCCGACTGGCAGCCGCCATGCTTGTGCTACTTGACGATGTCCCTGCCGAACCACTGTGTCGAGATGCGTGCCGCGGTGCCGTCCTGCTTCATCGCGTCCATTGCGAGTTGCAGTTTGGCGAGCAAGAGTGTGTCGTTCTTGCGCACGCCCACACCGTATTCCTCGGTGCCAAAGTGCTCCTCAAGCACAACGTATACGCCCGGCTTCTTGGTGGTGTAGTAGCGGCCAACCACCTCATCGACGACGAGCGCATCGAGTCGGCCAGCAGCGAGGTCGAGTAGGGCCGTCACGTTGTCACCGAATTTCTTCAATTCCTTGAACGATTTGAGGGTGTCAGCATCCCGTTCCACGGCGTCGACCGCAGTGCTGCCTTCCTGCACACCGACGACTTTGCCTGCAAGATCGGCCTTGTTCTTAACCGGCGATGCTTTGGTGACGACGATGATCTGGCGGTTTTCCAAGTATGGCTTGGTGAAAGCGATATTTTCCTTACGCTTTTCGGTGATCGTCAGTCCGTTCCAGAGCGCGTCGACCCGCTTGCCATTCAGTTCGGCTTCCTTGGCGTTCCAGTCGATCGGCTTGAACTCGACTTCGACGCCGAGGTGCTTGGCAGCCTCCTTCGCCATATCGATATCAAAGCCGGTCAGGTTGTTCTGCTCGTCGCGGAAGCCCATCGGTGGGAAATTATCGTCGAGGCCGATGACGATCTTTGTCAGCGTTCTGGATGCGTCCGACTCGCCGGTTTCCTGTTTGCTGCAGGCGGTTACCACTAAGCCCAGCACTACAGCCATGATCAACGTGAGAGTCCGCTTTACCATATCGAGAGCTCCAAATGGACGAATCTTGCGGGGAATGCCTCGCATCTACGCGAGGCTATCGCGAAACCCGTAATTATCGCCGACATGGGGAGGTGGTGCCTGTTTTCGGGCAAGAGGCGTGCGGATTCGATAGCGGACCCGATGATCAAACTTTGGGAGCGTCCGAAGTCGGAATGGCCATCGTGATTGCGTCAACAGGGCAGGTCGATACGCACTCGCCACAGCCGTTACATGTCGCGGGATCGATCCGCAGTTCCATAACACCGCCAGAGGCGATGGCAAAGCGCAGGGCTCGAGGCTCGCAGGCATCCGCACAGATGCGGCACTCCACCTTGCGTTGTGCGAGACAACTGTTTTCAACTTTGACGTGCCAGCGGATCGGCTGCCCATCCATCGCAGTAGATAACGCGCCAGTTTTGCAGGCGGAAAGGCACTTGCCGCAACGATCGCAACCGCTCTTTGCGAAGCTGATTGTCGGGTAGCCGCCGTCGCCACGCAGGAGCAAGCCGTGAGGGCAGGCCTCGGCGCATGCGTCGCAACGCGAGCACAGCAATTGAAACCGGGCGTCGTCATCCAGCGCCCACGGTGGCCGCAGCGGGATAGGCAGTTCGCTTGCTCTGACAGCTCGGATCGAGCCGCGGAGGAATAGGCGTCGGCGCGGATCCATGGTGCGCTCAGTGCTGTTCGGTGCCGAGTTGTCCGCCGCGTGGATCTTCCCCTCGGGAGAGCTTTTCGAGTGCGGTATCGATGTCCTTGAGCTCTGGCGAATCTGGCTCGAAGTGCCTCGACAGGGCTCGCAGGTCAGTCGTTGCGCTGGCGCCGTCGCCCCGCTCAATGGCTTCGAGTGCGGAGAACGAAAGCACGTCGGGGTGATCCGGTGCGATTGCCCTGGCACGTGCGAGCAGTTCGGTGGTCCGTGCGTCGAAATGCTGGTCCGCCGCGAGCAGGCGCGCCTGGATCCACGCATTCAGGACCTCCGGATCATCCATGGCCCGGGAAGCCGCATGTTCGTAGGCTTCCGCAGCTTCTTTGTAATGTCCGAGTGCGCCCCTGGTACGTGCGAGCATTAGCCAGCCGTCGGTGTCGTTCGGCTGCTGTTGTAGTCGCTCCGTAAGCCGCTGTTCTGCTTCGGGAAGTGCGTTCTCATCTGCGTGAGTTGCAGCTGACGGGGCGTTCAGGGCCGCGGGCTCGCCTCGGATCGCATAGAGGAGCCCCACCGCCAGAGGCACGGTAAGAATCAGAGCAATACCTTGCCCGCGCAACAAGCCTTCGCGCCGTCCGGCTCCGGCCCAGTAGAGACTTGCGCTGAAGCCTCCGACGATGAGCATCGTCGCTGCCATAAACAGCCAAGCGTTCGTTGTCATGCTCATAGTTCTTCACCCCCTGGGCGACGGCGGGTATTCCGCCAGATGGCAACCGAGCCGGCCGCGACCAGAAGCATTGGCGCAAGCCAGAGTAGCATCGTGCGTGCAGCAAACGGCGGGCGGTAGGTGACGAAGTCTCCATAGCGTTCGACGAGAAAGCGCTTGATTTCGTCGTCGCTATCCCCTTTTGCCATGCGGGCATGGATTTCCCGCTTGAGATCAAGGGCGAGCGGTGCGTTTGAATCGGCGAGCGATTCGTTCTGACAGACGAGGCAACGCAGTTCGCTCGCAAGCTGCTGGAAGCGATCGGCATCAACCGGAGGCTGAGCATCCGTGGCGCCCGCGACGCGCAGTGCGAGGCTGAATACTGTGGCAATGAGGAGGCGACGATGCTTCACGATTTCTTCCCCTCCAATCGTGGCAACACTTCCCTGGAAACTACGTCTGGAGTGAGCGCGCCGACATGCTTCCAGATGATCGTGCCTTGAGCGTCGATGATGAATGTCTCAGGGGCGCCATAGACGCCAAGTTCGATCGCGAGCCTGCCGTCCGCATCGACCAGGATGCTCGAGAACGGATTGCCAAGGCGTTCAAGCCACGCAGTTGCATCCGGTGCGGCATCCTTGTAGTTGAGACCGATTAGCTGGTCCGCTCGTCCCTGCGCAGCGAGCGTCTTGGCGAGTTCCAACAGCACGGGATGCTCGTCGCGACAGGTTCCGCACCATGAGGCCCAGAGGTTGATCAGCCGCGGCTTACCCAGGAGTTCGGCGGGACCGATCGGCGGCGCGTTGCGGTCGAGTTGCGGCAGTGTGATCGCAGGCCAGGGTTTGCCAATCAAGACCGAGGGCAGCTCGCGCGGATCGCGCGTCATGCCGACAGCCAGCAGTACCAATAGGGCGACGACGGCTGCGAGGGTCGCATGTAGTGCCCACCGCCTTGGTCTGGCGGGTGAGGCCGTGTCTTTGCTCATGCGCCGGCCTCGGTCGATGGATGCGCGGGGACGATGCCCGCTTTCTCGCGCCGCGCCTTGCGGACGCTGACACGTTGCCCGGCCGCGCAGAAACAACCGATCGCCATCAGCACCACTCCGATCCAGATCCAGCGCACGAACGGCTTGTATTGCACCCTGAGGCTCCAGGCGTCGCTTCCCGGCGAGCCGGCCTCAGTCCCCAGCGCGACGTAGATGTCGCGCGTGAGGCTCCATTCGATTGCGGATTCGGTAATGGGCATGCCAAAGCCGCCGTAGGTTCGCTTTTCGCTTGTCAGCCGATGCGCAGTGCCGTTGCAGGTGAGGGTGAAATCGGCAACGCGTGCTTCGTAGTTCGGTCCACTGCGATCGCCAAGGCGGTCAAATGCAAGCTGGCAATCCGCGATTGAGTGCGTTTCGCCGGGTGCAAGCCGCACGTCGCGTTCGACGCCGTAGCCCTTGACCATCGCCACACCGACCACGAACACAGCAACGCCCAGGTGAGCAAGCGCCATGCCAGTGCCTGCGGCGTCGAGCTTTGCACTGAATGCGCGCGCCACAGCCCAGTCCAGAGTGCTAACCCCTATGCCTAGCGCTACCAGTAGCGCAACCACCACCAATAGGCTTGCATGACCAAAGACATGGGTGAGCCAGAATGGCAGCGCAATAGCGCTAGCGCACATCACCACGAGGGCGGGTAGTAGACGGCGCAGAAGCGGGCTGGCCTGATCTTGCTTCCAGCGCAGGCGGATTGCCGGGATCAGCAACAAGGCCGCAGGCAGTAGCAGCGGGGGCATTACCGCATCGAAATAGGGTGCGCCCACCGAAAGCTTGCCCAGTTGCAAAGCATCCATGACCAGTGGGTAGAGCGTGCCAAGTAGCACGCATCCACATGCGGCAACGAGTAGGAGATTGTTGATGGCGATCGCCATGTCGCGCGAAAGGAAGCGTGGGGCTGGGCTTTGCCGCTCTGGCAGCAGGCGTTGGCTGTGCTTGCCTGCCAGCGCAAGGCTACCGAGCAGCGTGGCTGCGATGAGCGCAAGCATCACACTGCCGCGTCGAGGGTCTGAAGCGAACGCGTGAACCGAGGTGAGGACACCGGAACGGACGAGGAAGGTGCCCAGCAGCGACAGCACGAAGGCCCCCACTGCGAGTGTGGCGGTCCAGTACGGAAAGCGGCCGTGCCGCTCACGGGCGATACGGACGTGCAACAAGGCTGCGAGCGCGAGCCAAGGCATCAGCGAGGCGTTCTCGACTGGATCCCAGAACCACCAGCCACCCCAGCCAAGTTCGTAGTAGGCCCACCATGAGCCAAGCCCGATACCCAGCGAGAGGAAGGCCAGCGCCACGGCGCAGTAGGGGCGTAGCCAGCGAATCCACTTGCGCGGCGGCTCGGCGAGCAGGGCGGCCACCGTCATTGCGAACGGTACGGCGGTACCGACATAGCCGAGATAAAGCAGCGGAGGATGGAGCGCCATGCCTGGATCCTGGAGCAACGGATTCAGGCTCATGCCTTCTTCGATCGCCGGGAGCAGGCGGGCGAATGGATTGGACGTAAATAGGACGAAACCGCCGACGCCAGCTGCGACGATACCAAGCACGCCAAGCGTGCGGGCTGCATAGGCCGCATCGCGTCGCAGCAGGCTGCGCAGTGCGGCAGCGCTCCACAATGACATCGCAGCGAGCCAGAGCAGCATTGACCCCTCGTGGCCGCCCCACACTGCGGCGATTCGGTAGGCCAGCGGCAAGTCACTGTGACCGTTTTGCACCACATAAACGAGTGAGAAGTCGTTGAGGACGAAGGCGCAGCCGAGCAGTACGATTGCAGCGCACACACTGACGGCATGCCAAGCGGCCGCAACGGCGACCAGACGCGGCTGGATGCTCGGTCCCAAGCCGCCCCAGGCCTGTACCAAGGCCGCAACGAATGCGACGATCAGGAAAACCTGTCCAAGTTCTCCAATCATTGCTTTGTCCCAGAGTTCTTCGGCTCGCCATGCAAAGCTGGCGGTACGTAGTTTTCATCGTGCTTGGCCAGCACTTCTGTCGCGATCAGCGTGCCCGAAGCATCAACCCGTCCCTGCGCAATTGCGCCTTTGCCTTCGGAGAAGAGGTCCGGGAGCACCCCACGGAAGATCACCGGAACCACGGCCGAGGCATCGCCAAGCGAAAAGCGAACTTCGAGCCCGTCGCCGCTTGTACGCTGGATTGAGCCCGGTATCACAAAACCGCCCACGCGCAGGACGTCCTTGGGATCGACCCGCTTTCCCGATAGTTCTACGGGTGTCATATAGAACACCAGATTGCTGCGGAACGCCTGTTTGACGAACAGGCCGGCCGCAACCAGCAGTACCCCTACGGCAAGCAGGAGAAAGAGGCGCTTGCGCCGCGCTGTGAGGACCCGGCTCATCGGCTGCCTCGCTCGTCGCGCATGCGCCGAACGCGGCGCCCGTGCAGCCATAGCGCGTACTGTTCGCCGGCCAGCGCTAACGCCATTGCCGCAACACTGCCCCACACATACAGGCCGTGTCGGCCCATCTGGAAGAACGACGACCAGTCGCTCCACCAAGGCTGGAAGAAATCAGACATGAGCCACCTCATGGATCGAAGCAGAAGCTTCGGCTCGACCATCCTGCTGGAGCGAATGCAGCCAGCGTGTATAAGCTTCGCGCTCCTCGATGAGCAACAGCACGCGGCGAAGTACGGTGGCGCCCGCCCATGCCCATGCTGCGAGTGTGCAAAGCAGCATCGCCGCCAGCATTACCGGCGCCATGCTGGCCCCTTGCGGGGTCACGCTGGCGCCTTGGTGCAGGGTGTTCCACCAGTACACCGAAAAATAAATGACCGGCAGGTTGAGGGCTCCGAGCAGGGCCAGCACCGCACAGGCGCGGTCGCCACGCTGCGGATCGTCGATCGAACCGCGCAACGCGAGATAGCCAAGATAGATCAGGAGTAGCAACAGCGATGAAGTGAGGCGTGCGTCCCATACCCAGAATGTTCCCCACATCGGCTGGCCCCAGAGTGCGCCAGTGATGAGGCACAGCGCGGCGAATACCGCGCCTGTGGGCGCCAGTGCCTGTGCGAGCAGATGGGATAGGCGGGTGCGCCATACGAGGCCGATGAAGCTCCAGAAGGCCATCATCGCGTAGCAAAACATGGCAACCCAGGATGCTGGTACATGCAGGTAGATGATCCGGTAGCCCTCACCTTGTACTGCGTCGGACGGTGCGACGCCGAACCCCAGATATAACCCGATGACGCCGCAGATCACCGCAATGACGCGCAATGGGGTGATCAGCACGCGTGCCAGCGGCACGAAGCGCATCGGCGTGGCAAACCAGAAAACGTATTTCGCGAGATTCATAGAACTAACTCTCCACGCCTATACGTGCCGCACTGGCCGCGAGCCAGGGGCAGCAGGCGAGCGCTGCGCAGGCCATTGCCGCGAGCAGCGCGAGATGAGCGCCGGCTGGCTCCTGGGTCTGTGCCGCACGTACGGCGAGTGTCCCGAACACGAGTACTGGCGCGGCCAGCGGCAGCACCAGCCCGACGACGAGCAGCCCACCTTGGCGTAGGCCGGCAGCGAGGGCAGCGACTACCCCGACAAGCATGACGAGCACGCAGGTGCCGGGTAGTAGGCCGAGCATGAGGACACCGAGCGCGTTTGCGTCGAGTCCGTACTGTAGCGCCACCACCGGTGCTAGCAAGAGCACTGGAAGTGCTACGACGATCCATTGGGCGATGAGTCGTGTTGCGACGAGCAGCACGACCGGTACTCCGCAAAGCAACCATTGATCGAGCCAGCCGCTGGCGAGATCGTCGTGGAAGCAGCGGCCACCGGCGATCAGTACTGATAGCAAAGCGGCCACCCAGAGTACGCCTGGCGCGAGCAGTGCCAGTGTGTCAGCGGTGGGTGCGACGCCGAGTGCCGGCAGACTTGCCACGGTGGCGAAGAATAGTGCCTGGACCAGCAGATCGGCCGGGCGCGCGGCGGTACGCGCCCATTCCCGCTGCAGCACTGCGCGCAGCGCCGGCAGCCAAGGCTTTTCCACTTCAGTGGACGAAAGGGATTGCTGTCGCTGGACGCGCAGCGTGGAAGGAGCGGTACTCACGCGGTGGCCTCGACGCTTTCGGGCCGGAGGTTTAGCACGCGGCAGGTTACGAAGCCTGTTGGCAACGGTTGATGGGAACTGAGCAGGATTGCGCCGCCCGAGCCCTGGTGTTCGTGGGCGAGGCGCGTGAGCCAGTCGCAGCCATGGACATCGAGCGCATCGAACGGCTCGTCAAGCAGCCAGAGCGGTCGCCGCACGAATTTAAGTCGCACCAGCGCGAGCTTGCGTCGTTGACCGGCTGAAAGGTGACGCACTGCACGATCCGGGATGCTGAGTTCATCGAGCAGCATCGCGGCGCCGGCACCGTCTTGCCCGTGCAGTCGTGCAAAAAGCTCTAGATTGAGTCGTGCGCGCAGGTCGTCGGCCCAGCCGTCCTGATGGCCGAGGAAGGCACAACCGCGCGAAGTGAGTTCAATACGTCCGGCAAGGGGCGGGCGCAATCCGGCGAGCGTGCGCAGTAGCGTCGTCTTACCGCAGCCGTTGGGGCCGCGCAGGTGAATTGCTTCACCTGCGCCAACCGTCAGATCGAGCGGCCCCCATAGACGGAGGCCATTGCGCTCCCCCATCAGGCGCGACGCGCTGAGGAGCACGTCGCGCGTTTCGACAGTCGATGACAAATGCCTTCCCTGACCTTACTGCTTGTTGGCCGTTATGTCGGCCTTGGTGTCGATGCCCAACTTGTAGCCGAGCGACACATGGTGGAAGCGACCGGCGGTGTAGTCGTCGTGGATCGCAAAACCGAAGTTGTACGTCTTGCCGCTGGCCAGCGCGACGTCACCTTCGCCGCCAGTGAGCTTGCGGGTGAACACCACGCTCCACTCGTCACCCTTCTTCTCGCCCTTGGCGTCCACAAGTCCCTTGCCACCGTCCATCACGCGCTTGTCGGCCACATAGCCGTCA
>JAVBUM010000045.1:0-7647 GCA_031555325.1 Niveibacterium sp.
GCACGCTTTCCTTCATCCGTAACGAACTCGACACGTCCGCCATTGACGAGCAATCGGCAGTGCTCAAGGTAATAGAGATTCGCGCGCTTGGAGTGAAGAATCGATTTCAAGTCGGAAGAAGGAAGATCCCGCGACATTCACATACCTCGACATATTTGAAGGCAAGCGCGATTACAGCGTGCCTTCCAACTGGCTCACTGAATGACAAGTTGGCGCACAGCGCGACAAGATGTGGACTTGCACCTGAGCAGGTTGACTATTGCTCAGACAGGATTGGCGCGCAGTGATCTGGTGCAGGGAATTATCTTACCTTGCAATAAAGGTTAACGTCGCCCGTTTGCGGGCAGGATGCGAAGGACTCACGCGCGCTAAACTCAGGCTCCCCGATCCATCTCATCCGTAAGGAAGCCTGCTGGGGCAATACGCGCAATTTTCCGGTTGTCTGTCCAAGCCTCCAGCAAGTTGAGCCGCCGAGAAAACTCATCACAATTCAGCCCACTGCAAGAAATAATGAAAATCGCCACCTGGAACGTAAATTCCCTCAAGGTTCGCCTCCCTCACCTTCTCGACTGGCTCGCCGCCGCAACGCCTGACGTTGTCTGTCTGCAGGAACTCAAATGCGAGGACGGCGCGGTGCCGCGCGCAGAGATCGAAGCCGCTGGGTATCACATCGAGACGAATGGCCAGAAGACGTACAACGGTGTGGCGATCCTTTCTCGCACACCGCTTGTCGACGTATCACGCGACATTCCTGGCTTCGAGGACACGCAGAAGCGCATCATCGCGGCCACCGTGGACGATGTGCGTGTCATCTGCGGGTATTTCCCGAATGGGCAGGCAGTCGGCTCGGAGAAGTTCGCCTACAAGCTCGACTGGTTACGCGCGCTGACCGCATGGCTCGGCGACGAGCTCACGAAGCATCCGAAACTCGTGCTTACCGGCGATTTCAACATCGCACCGGAAGATCGCGACGCGCATCCAGACTGGAAGGAGGAGATCCACGTCTCGGCGCCCGAGCGTGCCGCTTTCCAGGCGCTCACGGCCCAAGGGCTTGCCGACGCTTTCCGCCGCTTCGAGCAGGAGGAGCGCAGCTTTTCGTGGTGGGACTACCGGATGAACGCGTTCCGTCGCAACTTTGGCCTGCGGATCGACCACGTACTGGTGTCTGCCGCCTTGCTGCCACAACTATCCGCGAGCAGCATCGACAAGTCGCCGCGCAAATTGGAGCGCCCGAGCGACCATACGCCGGTGATTGCCGAATTCGCCTGAGTGCGATGCGCGAGGGCCGAGGGCCGAACTCAACCGCCGCCGCGCTGGTTTTCCTTTGGATCGCGGCGGAGCGATCAGTCCACAGACTTGGGTTCGGGCCGCGGCGCGGCGTTGAATTCCATCCCGTCATCCTTGATCTGGAACGTGCCCATCAGGATTCCCGGCGGCTCCTCACCGATCGGATCCATCTTTTGAATCTGGCACTTCTCGGTGCCAACGGCATACCAGGTGCTGCCTTGGCGGGCAACGAAGAGCCGGTCGCGCAGTTGCCAGATTTCCATCCCCACACGGCCGGGTTTGCCCGGCTCGATTTCGACCCGGCGCTGGCATATCGGATAGCGGGCTGCAACCAGTGCTTGGCGTACTTCGCCGGAGAACGGATACGGCTGCTCGCGCACCAGGGTGATCGAATGGTTGCGGCCTTCGATCTCGTACCCCGCTACGTTGTTCTCGCAAGCTGAGAGCAGGGGCAGAGAAACCAAGCAGATGAGAAGGCCGCTACGCATGATGAGGGACTTTCAGGTCAGGAGTTTCCAGGCGACCGTACTGCCCGCGCGCAGCGGGACCAGCGGATCACCCGGAAGGTATTCAAGGGATTCCGGCACCGCCCAAGCTTCACGCACGAGCGTGACGGTGTCTGTGTTGCGTTCAAACCCGTACCAGTCAGGGCCGTTGAAGCTGGCAAAGGCTTCAAGTTTCTCGAGCGCGCCTGCGGCATCGAAAGCTTCGGCATAAAGCTCGATGGCTGCATGCGAGGTATAGCAGCCGGCGCATCCGCAGGCTGCTTCCTTGGTCGTTTTGGCGTGGGGCGCCGAATCGGTACCCAGGAAAAACTTGCGCGACCCGCTCGTTGCCGCCGCTACCAGCGCTTGGCGATGCGTTTCGCGCTTGAGGACCGGCAGGCAGTAGTGATGCGGACGGATGCCGCCAGCGAAGATCGTGTTGCGGTTCATCAGCAAATGATGGGCAGTAATCGTAGCGGCGATGCCCTCGCCCGCCTCGCTCACAAATTGCGCCGCGTCGCGCGTAGTGATGTGCTCGAAGACCGTACGAAGCGCAGGGAAGCGCGCCGTGAGCGGCGCAAATACGCGATCAATAAACACGCGCTCGCGATCGAAGATATCCACGTCAGCATCGGTGACTTCTCCATGAACCAGTAGCGGCAATCCAACACGTTCCATGCGCTCGACTGCCGGTGCGACCTTGTCCATGCTGGTGACACCGGCATCGGAATTAGTCGTCGCCCCGGCCGGATACAGCTTCACGGCATGTACAAAGCCACTGTCGCGTGCGCGCTGGATCTCGTCGGCGGATGTGTTGTCCGTGAGATACAACGTCATCAGTGGTTCGAACTTGAGACTCGGGGGCAGCACGGCGAGGATCCGTGTGCGGTATTCGGCGGCCTGAGCCACCGTAGTGATCGGCGGCTTGAGGTTGGGCATGACGATAGCGCGGCCGAACCGGCGCGCTGTGTCGGACAGGACGGCGGCAAGCGCTGCGCCGTCACGCAGATGCAGGTGCCAATCGTCCGGACGAGTGATGGTGATGCGGGAAACCTGCGAGGAATTGCTCATGGCGGATCCTGTGACGCGAGTGCGGGACAAGCGCCGATTCTGCCATGAGGCGCTGGCCCCGCTACCGCGTGTCAGGGCGCCGGGGACTGGATTCCGTTCGAGCTCGGACCACGGCTCGCGATCAGGCCATCCCAATGCGCGGCGGGCGCCGGCGCATGGAAGAAGAACCCCTGGAAGACCTCGACACCGAGGACCTTCAGGAAGGCGAGCTGGGCGGCGCTCTCGACGCCCTCGGCGACAATTTCAAGTTCGAGGCTGCGCGCCAGCATCATGATCGAACGCACCACCCGCCCCCGCTTCGGATCGCTCGAAAGATCCTGCAGGAACGCGCGATCGATCTTGAGGACCGAAAGAGGCAGCTCGGCCAGTTTCGACAGTGACGAATAGCCCGTTCCGAAGTCGTCGATGGCGATGCTGAACGACCAGTCGCGCAACCGCTGGAGCAGGTTGATCGTCTGTTCGGACTGTTTGCCAAGAAAGGTTTCGGTGATCTCGAGTTCAACCGCACCGGCAGGTAGATTGTGGCGCGCGGCAGCGGCAAGGATCAGTTCGACGAGATCACTGCGCTCCAGATCCAGCTCGGACAGATTCACGGCCACCGGAGGCGGATTCAAGCCCCGCTTGCGCCATGCCTCGATTTGGGTGCACACGGTTTCAAGCGCAAAGTCTGTGAGTCGGGTGACGATGCCCGTATCTTCCGAAATCGGTACGAATTCGGCCGGTGGAACCTGGCCGAGGTGCACGCTATCCCAGCGCAGCAACGCCTCGAAACCGAGCAAACGGCCGTTTGACGAGACCTTGGGCTGATAGACGACACTGAATTCGCCATCGTCCAAAGCGGTCGCCAGTGCCATTTCGATTGCCAGTCGCCGACCGGCGCGTTTGGCGATATCACGGTCGAAGCAAGCCAGCCGGAGCTTTTCGCGCCGGGCGGCGTCAAGCGCCAATTCGGCATGACGCACCAGGTCGGCGGCCTGATCGCCATCACCGGGATGGAACACCAGCCCAGCGGATACCGCCACGTCGATCATTTCATCCCCGATCCGCAACCGCTTAGGCAAAGCGTCAAACAGGCGCTCTACCGCCGCCAGCGCTGCTTCGGGCGAATGTTCCGGATCGAGTGCAATGCCGAACACCACGCCATGCAAGCGCACCACAAACCCCTCGCCTGCTGCACGTACCAGTTCACGGCCAAAACGGGCGATCAACTTGTCGCCCTCCGCGTTTCCGTGACGCGAATTGGCTTGGCGCAGCACGTTGAGTCGAATCGCCAGAAGCGGCATGACGCCTTCCGGCTCCGGATCGCGCGTGCGTTCGGCAATCCGCCCCAGGAGGCGGGCCCGGTTCGGCAAGCCAGTCATGGCGTCGTGCAGCGCGAGGTAACGTGCCCGCGCCTCGCTCTCGTGCAGGTTGGCCTGGACGCGCCGCAGCTCGGTCACATCGAGGAAATTGATTGCGAGCGCGCCCTTCCCTGTCTCGACGAGACTGCGCACGAGGAGCCTCTTGGGCACACCGGTGCCCACGGGCAACAACCACTCGCCTCCCCGCGATAGCCGCCCGCTTTGCAGCGTTGCAGCGCCCCGCTGGTCGGTCGGCATCAGTACGGATGCAAGCCTCTTGCCGCAAATGTCCCGGCGGGCTGGCCGGCGTAGGTTCATGAACACTGTATTGGCGCGCAGGATGACGCCGCTCGAATCGCATACGAGCGATGCCGCACCGCTATGTTCGAACAGATCCTCATAGGTCGTGACGGAGGTTCGCAATTGCCGTATGGCCGAGCGCGTGCCATGCCAGAGTCGGAAGGCCGCTGCCGGAAGGGCAAGATTGAAGACCACGTAGAACACAACGTTCACATGGAATGGCGTCTCGACTGGACCTTGGCCCGTCCCGGTAGCTGGCGCGAAATAGCTGTCGACCAGTGCACTGAATGGCACGAGATTCAGTGCCGTCAGCAAGACGGCCAACCTGAAACTGAGTAGGACTCCGGCAAGCAGCGGCACCGCATAGCAGAACAGCAGCCCGAGTCGCCTGACGCCAAGGTCGTCGCTACCGAACCCGATCAGCAGCGCGGCCGCGTAAAAACTGCCGATCAGGATCAGGCTCGCAAGGCAGGGGCGTGCTCGCGTCACCGCGAAAGCAAGGCAGGCGAGCGTCAGGAACCCGCTGATGACCCAGCGATGGCCCACCGAAACCTTTGCCGCCATATCCGTCATCGCGCACAACCAGACGATGGTGAGCACAGCGACGACGCAGAACAGGACGATGCGCAACGCCGACTGGCGTACCTGCGCATCGTTGCTCATGCCTTCATCGGACAGAATGAGCGCTTTGCCAAGCGCTTCGCGAGACCGCGCAGCCGCGCGGAAAACCACTTCGAACAGGGACATCGGGCCTACTTTCCCCAAGCCTCCACTGGCTTCAAGGTGGAACAAACGGCTGGGGCAATGCGCCGCGCCACGGGGGCAACTAGCGCGTTCTAGGTACCAGATCTATGTCCGGTTTCTGTGAAAGGGCTAGAGCATATTCGTACACGAGCTTTTTCGGCAAATGCATGAGCTCGCAAACAATTTTTACTGCCCTGCTCGTCGGCATTTCGGCAACTAGCATGCGCAAAAGCTTGTCGGCCTCCGTGCTGATTCCAGCCTCTTCGAGCGCAGGTGAAACCACCAGCACAAACTCGCCACGAAGACGATTGGCATCCGCCGCAAACCAGGCGGACACAGCGGAAAGCGGCATCCGCGCGATCTGCTCGTGCATTTTGGTCAGCTCGCGCGCCACCACGATTTCGCGCGAACCGCCAAGTATGGTCACGAGATCTTCCACGCATTCGGCAACCCGATGCGGCGCCTCGTAGAAGATCAGCGCCGCGGCAATGCCAGAAAGAGATTCGAGCGCACTACACCGTGCCCCGCGCTTCGAAGGCAGGAAACCAACGAAGAGGAATCTTCCTTCCACCAGTCCGGATACCGAGAGCGCTGTCGTCACCGCGCTCGGTCCGGGCACCGGCACCACCGGAAAGCCCGCCCTCTGCACGCGCGCAACGACGCGGGCACCAGGATCGGAAACAGCCGGTGTGCCAGCATCCGTCACCAGCGCAACATGCTGCCCTTGCTCGATCAGGGCTACGAGGCCGTCGGCAGCAGCATTCTCGTTGTGCTGGTGTACGGCCACAACCCGAGTACGGATCCCGTGATGATCAAGCAGGCGTCGCGTATGGCGAGTGTCCTCCGCAGCGATCACATCCACGCGGGCAAGCGTCTCCAGCGCACGAAGCGTGATGTCTCCCAGATTGCCCAGCGGCGTTGCAACGACATAGAGCGCGGGTGAGGCATGCAGGGCGCGAATGCCGGAGGACTGATAGTGGGGCTGTTCAGGCAAATCCATGAAAGCATCTCGAAGGTGGTAAAACAAACGACGCAGGCACCGCGCCTCCAACCAGCGCACCTGGTCCACGGCCGTCGCGCGGAGGCGCTGGCGGCGACGCATCTTGTTCGACACGGGCTCACGATCATTGATCGCAATGTTCGCTCGCGCTGGGGCGAAATCGACCTTGTCGCCACAGACGGGCCGTGGATCGTTTTCGTTGAAGTCCGATTGCGCAGCAACTCGCACTTTGGCGGCGCTGCCGCAAGCATATCCGCTGCAAAGCAATCCCGCCTTGTGCACACCGCCGAAAGCTGGCTCGCAGGAGCCGGCCGCAGGATGTCGAACCGCCCTTGCCGCTTCGATGTCGTGCTGCTCGATGCGCTCGACACACACAGCCTCGAATGGATCCGCGCCGCATTCGACGCCTTCTGATCGGCATGTTGGCAACGCTGATGCTATCCACCGCCACGGCGGGCAGGCTGCGCATCCTGGTGCAGACCGCGCCGCTCGCAGGCTTCCAGTTCCACGAAGCACAACGCCTCTGGCCTCAACTGCGCGAGGGCGATCCGCTCACCTTGCGCCGCAATCCCGCCAACCGACACGATCAGCGCGCAATCGCGGTGATTTGGCACGACCAGATGCTCGGCTACCTGCCCCGCGCAGAGAACGATGCAGTATCCACGGCGATGGACGAAGGCATCATGGCAGAAGCGCGGATCGCCGCCCTGTGCGACGACCCGGATCCTTGGCGCCGGGTACGCATTGAGGTTTTTCTCGTACTGCCTACCACTCAGTAACTGACCCCAAGGTAGAGGTAGCCCGCCTTGCGGCCGCCCTGAGCCATGCCATAGGCGACAAAAAGCGGGCCAAGGAAGGTATCGAAGCCCATATAGACCGACCCGGCGTAGAGCCACCCTGTATCCTGGCCGTTGATCAGTTGGTCCCAGACTTTGCCGGATTCGACCGAACCGCCGACATACATCCCGGAGCCAAGCGTTGGCAACAGTGAGACCACCTGCTGGTAGAACATGACGCGACCGAAGAGCGTCCGAATACCGAGCAGTTCGTCCGTCTGGAAACCGGAAAGATTGAGAAAGCCGCCCAGCGTGTAAAGGTGCAGTTTGGCCTCGGCATTGCGCACGTTGCCAGCAAAGCGCAGCGACGCTCGAACGGTCGACTTGGCATAGGTACCCACCGCATCGGCATCGATGGTCAGGAGATCGTAGGTGTGGCCCTCCCGATCATGCGGATGCTGGTAATCGCCACGAAAGTAGTAGCCACGGCGCGGAAACCGCGCATTGTCGAGCTGGTCGACCACCAGATAGGCACGCGGACCACGGAAGCGGTCAGCCTCGGGACCAAAATCGATCGGCAGGCCAACGGTCGTCTCGCCGGTCAGCCGGTAATCAACCCACGACAGCCGCGCTTCGCCCAGCGC
>JAVBUM010000099.1:0-37554 GCA_031555325.1 Niveibacterium sp.
GCGCTCGCCGTGCGCTACCGCGACCAGAGCATCGCCGACTACGCGCGGCACTCGGTCGAAGGGCTCGCCGACTGGGTCGGCACGCTCAAGCTCGCCGGACGCGAAGGCGAGATCGGACGCGACATCGTCAGCGAACTCAAGTCGCGTCTGTCATTCCTCAAGGACGTCGGCCTCGGCTATCTCGCGCTCGACCGCGCCGCGCCCACGCTGTCCGGCGGCGAAGCGCAGCGCATCCGGCTCGCCGCACAGCTTGGCACCAACCTGCGCGGCGTCTGCTACGTGCTCGACGAGCCTTCGATCGGCCTGCACCCGCGCGACAACGACATGCTGCTCGACACGCTGCATGCGCTCGAAGCCAAGGGCAACACGGTCGTCGTCGTCGAGCACGACGAAGAGACGATCCGCCGCGCGCATCACGTCATCGACCTCGGCCCCGGCGCCGGCACGCGCGGCGGCACCATCGTCGCGGAAGGCGACGCCGCCGCGCTGATGGCCATTCCCGAATCCGTCACCGGCCGCACGCTGCGCGAACCGCTCGCGCACCCGCTGCATCCGCCGCGCGCGGTGGACGAGGAAACGCCCGTCGTCACCGTCGAAGGCGCATCTCTGCACAACCTCAAGGACGTCACCGCCGAAGTGCCACTCGGCCGCCTCATCGTCGTCACCGGCGTCTCGGGCTCAGGCAAGTCGACGCTCGCGCGCGACGTGCTGCACCGGAACCTGCGCCGGCTCGTCTCGGCGGAGACGCCGCAAGGTCGCAAGAAGGGCGCGCGTGTCACGCTGGAAGGCTGCGACGCGATCCACGGCTGGGAGCCCGTCGGCCGCGTGCTCGAAGTCGACCAGACGCCGATCGGCAAGACGCCGCGCTCCTGCCCCGCGACCTACATCGGTTTCTGGGACGCGATCCGCAAGCTCTACGCCGACTCGGAAACCTCGCGCCTGCGCGGCTGGGCGCCGGGTCGCTTCTCGTTCAACACCGCCGGCGGCCGCTGCGATGCCTGCGACGGCCAGGGCCAGCGCACCGTCGAGATGAGCTTCCTGCCCGACGTGAAAGTCCCCTGCGACGTCTGCAACGGCGCGCGCTTCAACGCCGACACGCTGACCGCCACCTGGCGCGGCAAGAGCATCGCCGACGTGCTCGCGATGGAGATCGACGAAGCCGTCGACTTCTTCGCCGCGCACCCGGTGATCCAGCATCCGCTCAAGCTGCTGCAGGACGTCGGCCTCGGCTACCTCACGCTCGGCCAGCCCTCGCCGACGCTATCCGGCGGCGAAGCGCAGCGGATCAAGCTCGTCACCGAACTAGTGAAAGTGAAGACTGACCCGGCCGCCCGTGCACGCGCACGCACGCCGCACACGCTCTACGTTCTCGACGAGCCGACAGTCGGCCTGCACATGGCCGACGTCGAGAAACTGATCCACGTCCTGCACCGCCTCGTCGATGCCGGCAACACCGTGCTAGTGATCGAACACGATCTGGATGTCATGGCAGAGGCAGACTGGATCATCGACCTCGGACCGGAAGGCGGCGATGGCGGCGGGGAGATTGTGTTCGTTGGGCCGGTGGTGAAGTGCGTGAGGGCGAAGACGCATACCGGACGGGCGCTGAAGAAGTTCCTGGCGACAAGAAAGACGAACTGATCGAGACTGGCGGCGGCCCGACGGGTCGCCGCTTCGCTTCAGTCCGCTCGCTCCCAATATGGCGGATCCCCAAACTGCGCCCGCAAATGCGCAACCAGCGCGCGCAGCTTCGCCGAAGTCTTCCGCCCCTCCGGGTGCGCCACATAGATGGACTCCCGCTCCACCGCCCGACCCACATCCACCTCGACCAGCGCACCCGACTGCAATTCGCGCCAGATGATGAAGGTGGGCAATAGCGTCAGCCCAAGACCGGCCAAGGCAGCATCCCGCATCACATCGCCATTGTTCAGCCGGAGTACGGCCTTCGGGCGCACGTGGCCGTTCTCTTCGGCTCCGACGAAGCGCCAGTCGGCGATGCCGCGGTTCATGTAGAAGATCGCGCGATGGCCGGCGAGGTCTTCCATCGAGGTCGGCCGGCCGTAGCGCGCGAGATAGTCGGGCGAGGCCACAACGACGCGCTGGCTGCGCGCCAGGGGCCACACCACGAGCCGGGAATCCTCGATCACGCCGTGCCGCACGACCGCGTCGAAACCGTCAGCCGATGCGTCGACACGCCGGTCGTCCAGTTCCAGCGTGAGCGAGATCGCCGGATGCTCGACCAGGAACGGATAGAGCGCGGGCCCCAGGTGCATGCGGCCGAAGGTGACCGGTGCCGATATGCGCATCGGCCCGGCGAGCTGGCCGCGCCGCTCGGCCATTTCGGCCACCGCCTCGTCGACGTCGCGAACGATGCGGACCGCCTTTTCCAGAAAAGCGGAACCGTCTCCGGTGAGGCTGAGTTTGCGGGTCGTTCGATGAAAGAGCACCGCGCCCAATTCCTGTTCCAGCTCGGCCAGACGCTCGCTTACGGCCGACTTGGACAGGTTCAGCCGCCGCGCGGCGGCACTGATGGACCCCATCTCGGCAACCGCCACGAAACTCGCGACGCTGTCCAGTTTGAGCATGTCGATCCTCGCTATGCCTGCAACGTGAATTGGGTGCGGCACGGGCCGACACGCAGCGAGGCGGAGTCGGCGGATAGCGAAGTATGCCGCGGCTGTCGCGCGATTGTTCGCCATTTCCGGACAGCAGTTCCACCGTAACTCGCCTACCGAAAGCCCGTACCGGACTCCACACTGAGTTGAGCAACTCAACCAATCTTTCATCCCCCCAAGGAGACCGATCATGAGCAAGCGACTCGAAGGCAAGGTGGCCCTGATCACAGGCGCCAGTTCCGGCATTGGCCACGCAACCGCGCAACTGTTCGCAGCCGAAGGCGCGAAGCTCGTCGTGGGCGCGCGCCGTCAGGCGGAACTCGACAAGCTCGTCACCGGCATCGTCGCAGCTGGTGGCCAGGCCGTCGCACTCGCCGGCGACGTGCGCGACGAGGACTACGCGAAGGCGCTCGTGGCGCTGGCCGTGGAGCACTACGGTCGACTGGACGTGGCCTTCAACAATGCCGGCACGCTGGGCGAAGCGGGCCCGAGCACGGGTGTCTCCGAAGCCGGCTGGAGCGACACGCTGGCCATCAACCTCACCGGCGCCTTCCTCGGCGCCAAGCACCAGATCGCAGAGATGCTCAAGCACGGCGGCGGCTCGGTGATCTTCACCTCCACCTTCGTCGGCTACACCTTCGCCTTCCCCGGCGTCGCTGCCTATGCCGCGAGCAAGTCCGGCCTCATCGGCCTCACGCAGGCGCTGGCTGCCGAGTTCGGCCCGCAGGGCGTGCGCGTGAATGCCGTGCTCCCCGGCGCGGTGGATACCGACATGTACCGCGACATGAACAACACGGCCGAGTCACAGGCTTTCGTGACGAACCTGCATGCGCTCAAGCGCGTGGCGAAGCCCGAGGAACTCGCCCGCTCGGTGCTGTACCTCGCGTCCGACGACTCGTCCTTCGTGACCGGCACGGCATCGCTGGTCGATGGTGGCGGCTCCATCACGCGCACCTGAGCGGCAAAGGAGAAACCACCATGCCCCGTCACTTCAAGCAGCTGCTCGCCGCCGGCCTGATCGCGGCGGCGGCTGCAATCCCCGCGCACGCCGAGCCCAAGCCGTATCCGGCGAGTTTCAAGGTGGAAGACATCCAGACCGCTGGCGCCCGCATTCACGTGCGCGTCGGCGGCAGCGGCCCGGCCGTCGTGCTGATCCACGGCTTCGGCGACACGGGCGACATGTGGACGCCGCTCGCCGTCGCACTCGCCAGGGATCACCGCGTCGTGGTGCCCGATCTGCGCGGCATGGGTCTGTCCTCGATACCCGCCGACGGCTACGACAAGAAGACGCAGGCAGCGGACATCCGCGCCGTGCTCGACAAACTCGGCATCGACAAGGCCGACATCGTCGGCCATGACATCGGCACGATGGTCGCCTACGCCTATGCCGCGCGCTATCCCGACAAGACGACGCATCTGGTGGTAATGGACGCGCCGGTGCCGGGCGTCCCGCCGTGGGACCAGATCGTGCGCTGGCCGCCACTGTGGCACTTCGATTTCGGCGGCAAGGACATGGAGCGTCTGGTGCATGGCCGAGAGCGGATCTATCTGGACCGCTTCTGGAATGACTTCGCCGCGGACCCGCGCAAGGTGGACGAAGCCACGCGCGTGCATTACGCCAAGCTGTATGCGCGGCCCGGCGCGATGCACGCCGCGTTCGCGCAGTTCCTCTCGATCCGAAAGGACGCCGAGGACAACACGGAATCGTTGAAGACCACGCTCACGATGCCGGTGCTTGCTATCGGGGGCGAGAAGTCGTTTGGCGCGAATGAGGCGGTGGTGATGCGCAATGCGGCGAGCAATGTGACGGAGCTTATCGTGGCGGGGTCGGGGCATTGGCTGATGGAAGAGGCACCGGGGCCTACGATCAAAGCGGTGCGCGAGTTTCTGGCGCGGCCCTGAAAGTCGCTCTTTTCCCGACACATTGCAGCTAATGCACCATAAATCCGAACCCCATTAATTCATTGATCCGGTTGGTGCAACCGATCGCCCAAATAGAACAGCCCCCAAAAACTCGTAATCAGCATCTGCCAAAACAAGAACAGAAATATCAGCATATACACAGCAGACACCCAAGCATGAGCTTCGGCTGGCAACAACTCCTTTGCTGGAGTGCTAATCGTCTGACCAAATATGGCCAACACGATGATAATCAAACTTTCAGCAGTTAAAAACGCGAACATAGAGCAGAGAAATCTTCGCCGCGTAAGCTCAATTGGAACGATCCGTCCTTGAATCACGATGTCCAGCTTTGGAGCCGGCGCCGGCATCGTTTTGTCGATGTCAGTTTTGTTGAATGTCGCAATAGCAGCCAGCGCCGCTATGAAAAACCCCGGCAAACCTTGAACAAATCCGAGCACCTTTGTTAAGAAGGCGCCGTCGGAATACAGAGAAATGCTTGCGGAATATTTCAGAAGAAATAGCAATCCAGTTGTTAGAAATGCCAACACAAATGGGAAAACCCAATCCACCATCCATTTCTGGCGATGCTCAATCGAAAGATACGATAGGGGCCTTAGCAAATGTCTTAACATTATTAGTCCGTCCGCAAGAGCTCCGTCATTTTTCCAAGTATCTCATCGCAGAATTCGGCATAGGAAGATTTTAGATCAACCGAAAAACCATCCAATTTCGCCTTTCTTACGTAGCCATACACAGAAGCGTCGTCGGTATCCATCTCGACCGTCCTGTCGATCCCCTCCGGTGTTTTGAACTTTATGCGCGCGCGACTGTAGTCATCCTTCTTCCGCTTGAATACTTTTTTTATTCGATCGAATTTGTCCCTAACCGGATTCTCGGAATCTTTCAGGGTCAGCACCAGCGTTTTACATTTCTCCTTTATGTAACCATCCTCATCGATATTTGAATGCTGCTCCTTCTCGGTGATCAATTCTATGGACTGGATCTTTCCGTTATCCAAATCCGACTTTAGATCGTCTGAAACGTGGCCCTCAAAATCACACGAGAACGTCACGTTGTATTTCTTTGGCAGCCCCTTTTCATCGACCGAGCCATCGGGGTGAAACTGCTCAAACTCGCTCGGAGCCAGATTTTTGGCGTCTCGTAGTATTTGGTTCAACAGCCGTCGAACAACATGCATACCGAGACCAGCGCAGTACTCAACAAGCACGAGGGCAGGATTCAAATCGTCGACAGGAAGCTGAATCAGAACGTGCACAGAAAAATCTTGCCCTTCTTCCTCCAACTTCTCCGCCGTTCGCCGCTTTCCTTCCGCGGGAATAGTGAATACTGGATCAGACATACCTCTATCTGACTTATTGACCAAGACGCTGATTACATCGCCGTCCCTTTTCCAATCTGAAACATAGAGCTCCTCTCTACCCTTGGAAAGTTGCTTTTGGCGATGGCCTATCGGAACAAGTTCCATCAGATCAAAGGCCCGCCTAACTGAGATTGGCTTTGGCGCCTTGAAGGTGCGCGAAAAAGCGCCGATGGACAGGTCAAAATATAGAACTAACCGTTCAGTCTTCTTCACGAGTTTCTTTTTCCGATATTTCCAAAAAAACGCGGCTTCAAAGTGACCGCATCACCTATGCGCCCGCGGTATCACCCACAGACGCCGAGAGCCTGACTGCAGCCAGGAGCGCCTTCAAGCCCGCGGAAGCATGTCGTCGCCCTGAATAGTACAGGCACAACCTTCCAAACACCGGCGTCCATTCCTCCAGCACCCGTTCCAGTTGACCATCGTCTAGAGCCTCCTCCGCATTCCACTCAGTCACATGCGCGAGCCCCAACCCCGCCTTCGCCGCATCAATCATCAACCTCGGCTCGTCCAGCGTCAGGCACCCTTGCCCTTCGACTTCGAACAATTCCCCGTTCCGCTGGAATTCCCACTTGTAGATCCCGCCGCTCGGGAAACGGCTGCGGATGCATTGGTGTGACTTGAGGTCCTCCGGTACACGCGGGCGGCCGTGTCTGGCGAAGTAATCGGGACTGCCGACGACGGCGAAGCGCTGAGGTGGGCCGAAGGGGACGGCGATCATGTCCTGCGGCAGGCTCTCTTCCAAGCGGATGCCGGCGTCGAAGCCTTCGAGGACGATGTCGACCAGCTTGCCCTCGGTGACGATGTCGAGCTTCATCTCCGGGTAGCGCTTGAGGAATTCGATGAAGATCGGCATCGCCTGCCAGGCAGCCCCCGCCGAGGTGTTGATGCGCAGCGTGCCGGAGGGTGTGTCGCGGTAGCTGCCGGCCTGCTCGATGGCGCCGCGGATCGTGGTGAGCGCGGGGGCGATGCTGTCGACGAACTGCGCGCCGGCTTCGGTGAGCGAGACGCTGCGCGTGGTGCGGTTGAAGAGCCGTACGCCGATCCGCGCTTCGAGCGCCGCAATGGAGTGGCTCAGCGCCGACGTCGATACGCCGAGTTCGGTGGCGGCGGCGCGGAAGCTGCGGCGGCGGGCGACGGCCAGTACGCCTTCGAGTTCGCCAAGTCCTGAAGTGTTCATTGTTCGAAATCGCTCAACAGGTCATTCCGGTTTGCCCGGTTTCGCGCCGGCATTGGATGGTTGCGCATGCGGCGAGCCAGTTGCTCGACATGGCGAAGGTGCTGAAAGACTACGAATTCACGCAGCGCATCGGCATCGCCGCGGTGGTGATGCAGCCGATCGGCGCGGCCGGAATGATCACGCCCTGGAACAGCGACGCCGACTTCATCTGCGGCAAACTCGCCGCCGCCATTGCGGCCAGCTGCACGGTGGTGATCAAGCCGAGCGAGATGAGCGCGATGCAGACGCGCGTCGTCACGCTGGCGCTGCATGAAGCGGGGCTGCCCGCCGGCGTGTTCAACATCGTGACCGGGCGCGGCGATGCGGTCGGTGCGGAGATCCTAGCGAGTCCGGACGTGGCCAAGATTTCCTTCACCGGCGGCAGGTCACCGGTGCTGGCGCTCAATGATGCGGACTTCGAAGTCACTGTGCCACTCACGCTGCAGGCCAGGTTCATGAACAGCGGACAGACGCGCATCGCAGGCGTGCGCAATGACATGCGGATTGCGCGAGGAGATCTTCGGGCCGGTGTTATCGACCATTGCGTATCGCGACGAGGAAGAAGCAATCGCGGTCGCCAATGACACATCATATGGCTTGCAGGCTTACGTCGTGACGCCGGATGCACAGCGAGCGCGTGCGATTGCCGGTCGACTCGATGCGGGGCGCGTGCTGATCAATAAGCTCGCGCATGCGCCGCTGGTGCTGTTTGGTGGGTTCAAGCTGTCGGGTATCGGGCGCGAGTATGGGCACCAGGGGCTGGAGGCGTATCTGAAGCCGGAGTCGATTCTCGGCTTCGCACTGTCATGACGAAGCACTCGGCTTGATCGCTAGTAGAGGGATTGCCCGAAAAATGACGGCAACTACGACGACACGTTCAACGCACTCGGACGTCGGCACAAACTCCGCTATTGCCGTGACCTCGGCGACCCGACAACTGCGCACCAGCCGGGATGACTGCAAAATGTGTGAGGACAAACACGCGTGCGGGGGCGGCCATTAAGGAACTTCTTGGCAATCAGTGGATGCGTTTAACACTAAAGAGTGAGTCGTCGGACTATTCTATGGCCGAATGCATGACTGTAGTTTGTGTCCACTGAAGGAGAAGTTAGATGGCTGGCTGGTATGAACTCACAAAGAGCGCCAACGGGCAGTATCACTTTGTCTTGAAAGCCGGAAACGCAGAAACCATCTTGTCGAGCGAAATGTATACGACAAAGGCTGCAGCAGAGAACGGCATTGCATCCGTTCAGGTCAATAGTCCGCTGGATGAGCGCTACGAGAAAAAGAAAGCCAAGAACGACAAGTTCCATTTCAATCTCAAGGCGGCCAACCATCAAATCATTGGATCGAGCCAGATGTATACAACCGAGCAGTCGCGAGAAAACGGTGTCTCCTCGGTGAAAACCAATGGACCGACACAAGATGTGAGAGACAAGTGCTGATATCCCGGCGATAGTTGGAAAAACGGAGGCGCAGGATTTCTCATCGCTTCCGTTCTTGGCTCGGAAAGAGCCCCAACGTTACGGCGATCTTTCGAGCGCCCTTTCTACAATACGTCCACACGTCAAGATGCCTGCGCCCCGCACTCGTGACCTCAAAATGCGACCCGCATCGCCTCTCCCACATATAGTGCGTGAATGACACCATTATTGGAGCCGATCAACCGGATATCCATACGTCTACGCCGTAGCATGTCGGGATAGCTGCCCTGCTGGCCTCCGATGGTCAGTTCGTGCTTGGCATCGTCCCAGCACAAAGTCATTGTGGCGTATTCGCCTTTCTCGTATTCATATCCATCTCCGGCATCTTCATAAACAATGAATCGCGCATCAGCACCAGGGTAGATGTGCAGCTCGCGCGCTTCATCGGTCGGTTGGCCGCTGTACTGGATTGGCGGGCCGAGCAGAATGAAGCTGCCCGCTCGGACAAAGATCGGGATTCGATCGATAGGCGTTTTCACCGTGATCATCCGGCCACCGTGATAGCGTTCGCCGGAGTGGAAGTCATACCAATCACAACCTACAGGCAGGTAGACGTCGCGCTCGGCGGGCACGAGTTCAGATTTCGGTGACATGCCGGGACGACGCCATACGAGGCTCATCGACGCGGGTCCCTGCTCATGGAAGTAGTCGACGCGTAGTGCAAGCCGCATGCCCGCCGTAAAGTGGCGGCGCACGGTGAGGGTCTGAAAGCCTTGCGTCCTCCAGCTGTCGATCAGTAATTCGCCATCGAGCCATAGCCTGCGGCCATCGTTGCCAGAGAGCATGAATTCGTAGTCCCCCGTTTCTGGCACTTTGAGCACGCCTTCCCAGCGCAGGCTGTAGTCATTGGTCGGCAATCCTGACGGCGGACTTCGAGCCCAGTTGCCATCAAGCGCGTCGACATGCCTTTTGAATACCTGCGCATCGAACTCACGCCCTGTAAAGCCATACCATTCCAACCCCGGCACGCCATCAGGCCCGCACAGGAATCCGACCGGAATCACTTCGGCTTCATGGCGTGTGGCATGGAACATGGGTTCGAGGACTGGGCAAACCATCAGCGACGGACCAAACATGAACTGATCGGCAATGCGATGCGTCGCAGGGTCCCGCCGGAAGTCGAAGGCAAGCGGGCGCATGAGCGTGCCACCTTGCGTGGTGACACGCCATGCTTCCGAATAGATGTAGGGCAACAACCGGTAGCGCAGTCTCGCTGCGCTGAGGAGCGCGTCGTAGGCCTTGGTGCCTGGCGGGCCAAAGTGCCACGGTTCTCGCGCGGTGTGGGTGCCGTGTGAGCGGAACAATGGGCAGAACGCCCCCCACTGGAACCAACGCACGTGAAGCTCACGATAGGCCGGATCGCAGTTGCCATCTGGAAAGCGGGCGTCAGGTCCGGTAGTGAAAAAACCGCCAATGTCGGTGGTCCACCACGGCATGCCAGCGGCCGCGAAGTTGAGCCCCGCAGCAACCTGCTCGCGCAGCACCTTCCAATTCGCCGTAATGTCACCCGACCAACTTGCCGCAGCGTAGCGCTGCTGCCCGGCAAAACCGGAGCGCGAAAGCGTGAACACACGCTTGCCGTTGTTGAGCGTACGCTGGCCTTCGTACACGCTGCGTGCGCTCATCATTGAATAGCCATTGAGCACATGGCGCCAACTACCCATGGCGGTATCGCGTTGCACGTGACATGCGCGCGCACCATCCATTGCGTCGTGCGTGGAGACGAATTCGGGTTCTGTCCCATCCATCCACAGTGCGTCCACGCCGTTGTCGATGAGGCCACGCCTTACGTGCTTCCAGTAGATCGATCGGCCACGTTGGCTGTACGCGTCATAGATGTGACCACATGCCCAGTGCGGCGTTTCGAACAGCTCACCCGCCGCCTTCAGCTCGTCGAACAGCGCACAGCCTTCACCTACGACCGGCCAGATCGTCGTCATCAGGTGCACATGCAGGTCGCGGTGAAGTTCGCGCATCATGCCGGCTGGATCGGGGAACATCTTTTCGTCCCACTCCATGCAGCTCCATGGCTTGTCTCCCCAATACTTCCAGTCCTGGATCAGCCCATCGATGGGGAAGCCGAGTTCGCGGAAGCGCCACGCAGTGGTCAAGAGTTCATCACGGTCGACATAGCGTTCCTTCGACTGCCAGTAGCCAAGCGCCCAGCGCGGGAACATCGGCGCATGACCCGTGAGCAGACGAAAACCAGCGACGATGCGATCAAATTCCGGGCCAAGGATGACGTAATAGCGGATACCTTCCGCGCAGTCGGTTTTCCAATGCAGGGTATCGTCACTGCTTAAAAACCGGGTGAGAGCCATGGAATCCCACAGAATGCCGAAGCCAGCAGTCGAAATGAGGAACGGAATCGCGATGCACTGATTCGATTGCGCGAGCAGCACCTCTTTGCCACGCCAATCGAATACGCCACCCGGATATTGGCCAAGGCCGTAGAGCGCATGCGACGGGTCGACACGAAAGGTTTGCGAGACACGCAGGGCCTCGTCAGCGGGTGCGATCGTCCGGGCAACGTCTTCAAGCCAAAATGCGCGATCCGTATCCGTGGCCGAAAAGCGCAATCCAGTGGTCGTGAATTCAGCGCGCAGTTCGGTGGTGGAAACACCACCATAGCCGAACGCAATCGCTTGGTCCGGCTGCTGGGGCAGCACAAACAGCGATTCGCCCAAGATGCGCCCGGCGGGCGTGAAACTTACGCAGAGGATGTTGCTGGCGACTGCGCGGACCTGAAACTGTCCGCCCGCAGTAGGCTGCCTCAAGGAAACCATGGGGGGACTCCCGGCCGCCCGGTGGAAGGAACGGCGTGTCTCAAGCAGGATAGCCACCCTGCTTCGCGCCGCGACTCCGCCGGTCAAGCGCATCCGTTTTGCGCCAACCACCACGAACCGGATTCGAGCCGTGTCAAACTCGGGGTCCACCCGGCCGACAATTCGCCAATGCCTTCACGCACCCGACCCACGATGCCAATGATCCCGCGTTTGACCGTAGCCATTCTCACCTGCGCGTTTGCCTGCACCGTTGTCAGTGCAGCGCCGCCGCTGAAAACGCTTGGCTTCGACGACATGTCTTGCCACGCGTGGAGCGAATCGAAGGGTGATGCCGAGGTCCGCGCCAGTTACGTTGCCTGGGTGCGCGGCTTCCTTTCTGGGCACAACTACGCGCGCCAGTCTGAGCAGATATCTGAGGTGTCGAGCGGGACGGTCGAGATGTACGTCACACGCTTCTGCAACGAAAAGCCACGTGAGGATTTCACCACTGCCGCGCAACGCATGAGCGACCAGTATTCCGGTCGCAACGCGCCGATCACAAAGTGACCGCTATTCGGCGGTGCGCCCGATTGCCCGCATAGCCTCGCATCGGCTACACGGGGAAACGCTGTTGTAACGCGTCAAAGCTTGGGAATGCGGATCCGGCTGATCATCAGCGAGCCAGACACGGCAAACAGCAGCACGAGCGGATGAAGCGTGAGGCCGGCGATCTTTACCGCGCCCCCCCACAGCGCCGCGCCGATGGCACCTTGCGCGGCCGCCACCCAGAGGATGACCACCAGGATGAGCGAGGTCGGGATCGGCGTGCCTTCGAAATAGCGCACCTTGCCACCCTCGCCGGACAGTGCTTCGGCCGTGATGTTGTAGCGCGCCAGCCGTGACACGCCACAGGCCACGAAGAACACCAGCACGACACGGTCGTAGAACCCCTGCATGCCACAGGCATAGGCAATCGCGGCTGGAGCAACGCCGAACGAGATCACATCAGCCAGCGAATCGAGTTCGCGGCCCATGGCGGAAGTCTTCTGCCGCCAGCGCGCCACACGGCCATCCAGCACGTCGAAGATCAGCGCCGCCGGGATCAGGCCACACGCAAAATACAGATGCTCCACGGCGTTGAGCTGCAGATAGGACATCGCAGCAAACAACGCACCAACGCCGCAAAAGGCGTTGGCAAGCGTGATCCAGTCCGCGAGATGGAACTCACGGATCATCGAGAACGGTTTTGGTCGCGGTTGCGTCATCCAGTTGTCGCCATTGTCTCGCCCATGCGGATCGCACCACCGGGCGCCCATGTGGGATTAAAGCTCAGCGGCCCGCGCGGGAAAAGCAGAACCACCGTGGAGCCGAGCAGGAAGCGGCCCATCTCGGCGCCACGTCCGAGCACGATCTCCTGCCCGTCATATTTCCAATCACGAATCGTGCCCGGACGCGGCGGATTGACGACGCCATGCCAGACAGTGGCCATGGAGCCAACGATCGTCGCGCCTACAAGCACGAGTACGAAAGGACCTGCATCGGATTCAAACACGCAGACCACGCGCTCGTTGCGCGCGAACAGGCCTGGGACACCCCGCGCGGTAGCCGGGTTGACCGAAAACAGCTCGCCCGGAACATGGATCATCCGAGCAAGGCGCCCCTTCGCTGGCATGTGGATGCGATGGTAATCGCGCGGCGAAAGATACAGCGTGGCGAAATGACCATTTTCGAAACGCGCGGCAAGTGCCGCGTCGCCACCGACAAGCGCGGTGGTCGTGTACGAATGCCCCTTGGCCTGGAATATCTGGTCGCACTCGATCGCGCCAAACTGGCTGATCGCACCATCCACCGGGCAAAGCAGACCGCCTTCCGCCAATGGTCGCGCGCCCGGTTTGAGCGCGCGGGTAAAAAATTCGTTGAAGCTGGGATATGCGGCAGGGTCGGGATTGGCGGCCTCGCTCATGTCAACGCCATAGCGGGCGATGAATCGGTTAATGAAGCCGGTCGTCAGCGCGCCACCACGCATCGAAGCCGCGCAGCCCGCCAGCACGGTCAGGGCGCGCTTGGGCAGCAGGTATTGGGAAAGAACGAAAAGTCGGTCGCTCACTACAGAGGCCTTGAATCGAAGAGTTGGAATTGTAGGGCCCGCTCCGGCGCGGGAGCGAGAGACGGCCACAGCGCCCGTGGTTCAGCCCCGGGCAGCGGCCAGTTGCCGCTCGGCGAACAGCGCCGCACCGACGATCCCAGCCTGGTTCAGGAAGCTCGCCGCCACCACGGGCACCTTAACGGTGAGCTGATCGGCGAATTTGTCGAGCTTCGCGCTCGCGCCACCGCCTAGCACGATCAAATCGGGCCAGAACAACGCCTCCATCGTCGTAAGGTATCGGTTGAAGCGCTTCCCCCAGGCGCTCCACTTCAGCTCACGCGCGGTACGTGCCGCATCCGATGCGTACGCCTCGGCTTCCTCACCGTTATCCAGATAAATATGGCCGAGTTCGGTATTGGGTAGCAGCGCCCCCTCGACAAAGAGTGCCGTGCCCAGCCCGGTACCGATCGTCACGATCAGCACCACACCATCGCGCTCCTTGCCTGCCCCAAAGCGCATTTCGGCCAGCCCAGCGACATCGGCGTCGTTTGCGACATGACATGTGCTACCCGTTGCGCGAGAAAAATGGTCCGCGACGTGCAAGCCAATGAAGCGCTTGTCGATGTTGGCTGCCGTACGTACGACGCCGTGCTGGATCGCCGCTGGGAAACCAATGCCAACGAGTCCTTTCCAGCCGTGCTGCCTGACGAGCTCGCACAGCGTCTCGGCGATGGCATCCGGCGTTGCGGGTTTCGGCGTCGGGATCCGGATCCGCTCACTGACCAGTTCGCCGGTATCGGTTTCGACGATGGCCCCCTTGATACCGGAACCACCGATATCCACTCCGAGAATCTGCACGCTGGAAACCTCTTCGATCATCATGACGCGCCACGGCGCAAGGTTTCCAGACTATCCGCCAGCCTCTGGCGCACACAAGGCGATCCGGCAAAAGGGGCGCGGATTATCCCGTGGCAGGCATTTCGCCACGCACGACACGCTGGATAGCGCAGCAACCCGGTTCGAATGCCGCCGTGATCGCCGCCAGCGCTGCTTCGGCGCAGGTGGTGTTGTCGCCGCTGAAGTTGCAGACGTAGACGTCCAACGTCACCGCGGCAAGCTCGGGCCAGGTATGAAGCGCAATGTGCGATTCAGCGAGCAACACAACACCCGTGACACCCTGACCTTCGCCAAAGCTGTGCCAATGGCGGCCAACCACGGTGAGGCCCGCATTGGTCGCAGCCTGCTCACAAAGTGAGGCAAGCGCATCACCATCGGTGAAGAGGGCGCCGCCAACCTTGCAGGCGTGAAGGTCGGCGAGGAGGTGGAGGCCTTGCATCAAAAGAGGGCTCGTGACGTGACGGCGGTCACCATGGGCGTTGTAGAGGTGGATTCGGTGGCGGCGTGCGTGGCGAACGTACTGTCAGCCGGGCCTCGCACCCGCAGCATCACCGCGCTTCGTGTCGCCCCTACGGTACTCGAATTCTCGTGAAGGCAGGCATCCATCCCGGCAAGACCGGCACGCCTTATGACAACGGCCATGCCCGTACAAGAATCCCGCCAAGGTCACTGTTCCCCGGCAATGTCCCGAACGCATTCCCCCAGTCCCCCGCCAATCGGCTCATGCAAAACGCCGCGGCAACGCCCTCCGGCGCAAACCGGATCAACAACGCCGCCTGGAGGGCCAGCGCCAGTTGCTCAACCAGCCGCCGAGCGGAGGACTCATCCGGCCGCACAAGGGCATTCTTGAGCTTTGCGACAAACTGGTCGAACCGCTCATCGCGCCCGAGCGCAGGCGCAAGCTCCGCATCCAGAATCCCGACGACATCCGGCATCCGCGCCACTGCACGCAGTACGTCGAGGCACATGATGTTCCCCGACCCTTCCCAAATCGAATTGAGCGGCATCTGTCGGTAGAGCCGTGGCATCGGCCCATCCTCGACATACCCGTTTCCACCCAGCACTTCCATCGCCTCGACAGCGACATTTGCGCCGCGCTTGCAGATCCAGTACTTGGCAACCGGGGTGAGCAGCCGCCGCAGCGCAAGCTCGGCCAGGTCGTCCTGACGGTCGAAACACCTTGCGACACGCATCGACAGCGCCACCGCAGCTTCAACCTCCAGCGCCATATCAGCCAGCACATTGCGCATCAGCGGCTGATCGATAAGCCGCGCACCGAATGCACGGCGGTGCGAGGCGTGATGCAGCGCCTGCACCAGTGCGGCCCGCATCAGGCCAGTCGTGCCGTTTGCGCAGTCGAGCCGCGTGTAGGTGGCCATTTCGATCACAGAGGGAACGCCGCGACCTTCTTCGCCGATACATCGCGCGAGTGCGCCCTGGAATTCAACTTCCGCACCGGAATTCGAGCGGTCGCCAAGTTTGTCCTTCGCGCGCTGGTGACGAATCGGGTTCTGGCGGCCGTCCGGTGTGAAACGGGGGAGGAAAAAGCATGTCAGCCCGCCGGGCGCCTGCGCGGTAACGAGAAATGCGTCCGACATCGAAGCCGAGAAAAACCACTTGTGGCCGACCAACCGGTACCAGCTGTCCCCAACGGGCTCAGCACGCGTCGTATTGGCGCGCACGTCGGAACCACCCTGTTTTTCGGTCATGCCCATACCCATCATCGCGCCAGCCTTTTGCGATGCGGGAACAAAGCGGCTGTCATAGTGTGGCGAAAGCAGGCGCGGCAGCCATTCGGCGGCGACTTCGGGTTCACGCGCAATAGCAGGCACCGCGCCGTAGGTCATCGTGGTCGGACAAAGCGAGCCCGCCTCGATTTCAGCGAATAGCTGAAAGAGGGCCGCGCGACGTACGTGCGCGCCGGGCTTCGGATCAGCCCAGGCGCCCGTATCTACGCCATGCCTCTTGAGCCATCCCAGACATTCGTGCCACGCTGGGTGAAATTCGAAGGTGTCGAGCGGATTGCCGAAACGGTCGAATCGCTTGAGCTCTGGCGGATGCTGGTTGGCAGCAACACCACGGGCAATCCACTCAGCCGTACCCAGTTCCGCACCGGCGACAGCAATTTCGGGATCGGCCCAGCCTGCACCTTCGCGCTGCACCGCTTCACGCAAGGCGATGTGGCTCGTGTAGAGGTTGTAGTGCTCCAGCAGCGGCGGCTGATTGGTCACCGCATGCGTGTCGAAGCCGCTGCCGAGGATCTCGCTCATTTCCGCCTCCCGCAAAGCGATGCCCGCTAGCATCGCGCACCCGTCAGTCGTGGTGGATTGCCGTACCGCGCACACCAGCCAACGTTCGCCAAGCGCGGTACATGCCTTCGCAGTTGAAGGGCAGCGCAAGGTTGCCAGCACGATCAACCGCCACGACACCGCCTGTTGCGCCCACGCGCACAAGTTCGTCGAGAACCACGCCGTCCGCTGCCTCAGCGAGCGTCTGTCCAGCGAGCCGCATACGGGCGGAGATCTCGTGTCCGACGGCGCTGCGCACGAAGAACTCGCCATGGCCAGTGCCCGACACGGCAACAGTGTCGTCCGCCCAGGTTCCGGCGCCAATGACAGGCGTGTCGCCGATACGACCAGCCATCTTTGCGGTACGCCCGCCGGTTGAGGTGGCCGCCGCCAGTCGGCCATGCACGTCGCGCGCCACTGCCCCGACCGTGCCGTGCCTCGTCTGCTCCGATGCCTCGGATTCCGCGCCGCCCGCCGCGAGCCGAGCAAGTTCCGACTGCAGTGCCAAATGCCGCGCCTCGGTAAAGAAGTAGTCCGGCGCGGCAACGGGCAGGCCACGCCGGACACCGAATGCATCAGCGGCCTCAAAGCCGAGTGTGACGTGCGGTGTGTGCTCCATGACAAGACGTGCCAGTCGCACCGGGTTGCGGACGCGGCGCACGCCGGTCACGCTGCCTGCGGCACGCGTCGTGCCGTCCATGACCGCCGCTTCGAGTTCGTGAAACCCGGCATCATTGAAAACTGCACCGCGGCCAGCGTTGAAGAGGGGGTCATCTTCAAGGGCAACGACTGCCGCCTCGACCGCATCGAGCGCAGCGCCACCCGCGCGCAGGATGGACTCCCCCGCGTCGAGCGCAACGGCGAGTCCAGAATGGATTGCGCTCGCCTTCTCCGGCGTAAGTTCAACGCGCAGGACCGTACCAGCACCACCATGAATCGCGATTGCGTAGCTGCCCATGGCATCCCCCAGTAAGCCCAATCAGACTCGCGCGGCTTCGCGCTCCCGGCAGGCTGTCAGCAGAGGAGCGTGTGCGAGCAGCCTTTCCAGTACCAGACCACTGCCCCGAGCCCGACGATAATGTTGACGATTGGCAACGTCGCAACTGGCACGGCAAAGTCGCGCAGCGAACGGCGGGCCAGCGCGCGGCGGCTCACAAACCAAGCGAGCAGGAAAACCGCCGGATAGCTCCAGATGGCGACGCCTACCACCAGCAGCGCAGGGTTGGAGACGTTCCCAGCCTCGCCGAAGAGCGACACAGTTGCGATGATAAGAAGGGGCGAAACGATTGCGAGAATTCCGAAGAGGCTGTTGAGCGCCGACACAATTTCGCGACGCAGTTTTGCACCCTTCCTTCCATGTAGAACTTGCATCGCCCTTCCCTCCCCCAATTATCAGCACGGCGTCGTGTGCTTTTTTGAATCGATTGACGCCGGAATCGTTGTACCGCGAAGCCGAAATATCAGTATTTGCAAAATTGTCAGACGGTCGCTCGAAATCGATTGTTTGCGTGTTTTTTGTCACGTTTGGCAACTTATTCGATTCAAGTTTCTCTGGGCTCCATTCTCTCTCCGCCTGCCGATCGCGTTGCCCCCCCTTTTTTCCTAGGCGCACCTTGTTCGAAGTGCAAATCATCGCAAGCGCGATCCGAGTACACGAAAGATCGTAAGTGCCAAATCACAACTTTTTCCTGCTTCTCATCGTTACCTTCGTCTGGGGCACGACGTTTCCACTGCTGAAGCACATCACGACCACACTGTCGGGCGCCGAAATCTCCACGTTCCGCTTCTGCGTCGCCGCGCTGTGCATGGTGCCGTTTGCGCTTCACACGCCACGCGCGGCGTGGCGCGACGGAGCACTGCTCGGTGCGGTCGCATTGGTTTCATACGTCGCGCAGGCAGTTGGCCTGGCACACATCTCGGCCAACCGCAGCGCGTTCCTTACCAGCCTGAGCGTGTTGATGGTGCCCTTCCTCGGGCTCGCGCTTGGCGGTCGGATCACAGCGCAGATAGCGCTTGCCGCCCTGCTTGCTTGCCTTGGTATCGGTTGTTTGTCCTGGGAGGGCAGCGGAAACTGGATCGGCGATTCGGCCACGCTGGTTTGCGCGCTCGCCTATGCGGTCTACGTGATCATGCTGTCGCGCTGCGCAGGGCGTCACGATCCGCGAGCACTGGCCGCCGCACAGATTGTTCTGATGGCGGTTTTCGGAATGCTCTGGCTGTTCGGTAGCGGACTGTTCGATAGTGCGCGGCTCATCACCTTGCCGCAACGGCTGACGCCCACGCTGCCGGTACTGGTCTATCTAGGCGTCATCGCCACGGCTGGCATGCTCTTCCTGCAGGCGCTCGGGCAGCGCGGCGTACCGGCCGAAAAAGCGGTAGTGATCTACGCGATGGAGCCGGTATTCGCCGCGATGTGCTCCTGGGGGCTGCTAGGCGAATCACTCGGTCTTCGCGGCATGGCTGGAGGCTTGCTCGTCGTAGTCGCAGTGATCGTCAGCGAATGGCGGTTCGCACCGCACACATCCCGTTTGGGCTGACTCCAGAAGCAGTGAGCTCAGACTGGTATTCAACTGCTTTCCAGGCTGACGAATATCCTGGAAAAATCACCGAGCGCCAGATCTTTCTGGTGAATTGTGAAGGTAAGCGTCCCGGCGTCCCAGAAACAGAAGCCGGGGTTGTTATCCGTTGCAAGCATGAGCAGGTTCACCCATTCCTCCTCCCAGCCACCTCGCTCTATTGCCGCCTGCTCTTCGGGATTTTCATGCTGAGTGAATACATGGGAATTGATTAGATGACTGTTCCTGGGTATCAGTGCTTCTTCTGCCGCCCAATAGGAATCTTGCTGTGAGTCATCCTCTCTGATGCCAAGAACGATGGCATCCTCACCAACAAATCGATGCTCTGCATCATAGAGATACGGTAGCGAAACGGTGGCCTCAACCGTTGCCTTGAAACCTGTGAAGTGATCACTGCCGTCGGCAAATTCGACATCCTCTGGCCAGACGTAAGTCTGCAACTCGCTGCGTGGCGCAGTGGAGTGCAAGACCAAAGAAGTGAATGGATGATCAAAGTCCTTCACAAAGAAATAGAGCCAACCAGTTCGTGGTAGCCAAGGCTGGAGCGGTGTAATCGCCTCCAGGTCGATCTGGGCGCAGAAGTGCCAGAGCAGGCCATTCTCTGTCGTGGGATAGGCAATATCCGGTGGCAGATCTGGGGCGCCGCCGAAGCGCGTATTGCCCTTGACGGAATAGTCCTCGGCCTCGGTTGTGCGGTAACACAGCGCCTGGCGCGCGTGTCGTAGCAAGATCGTTTCGTATTGTCCGAGCTGGTGTTTGTGCAATACGGTACTCAGCTGACGGACGTGATCCGGGCTGCTGCGCGCCATGAACTGCTCGGGATCGATCGCGACCTCCACCTCGGGGCGATAGCGGATATCGCGGAACAGAGAAAATAGCCTTGGCGTTGCCTTGATGTTCTCGATGTTCTGGAGCGAGGCAGGGAGTGATTCGAACGGATTGTCCTTGATGTCCAAGTACTTCAGGGAAGGAAGGTGGCCAACACTTTCAGGCAGGGCCTTGAGTTGATTGCCTGTCAAAGTGAGTCGTTCGAGCTTTCGCAGGTTCGCGATGCTATCGGGCAAAGCGCCAAGGTTGCCGTAGGTGATGCTCAAATCGCGCAGCTCGGTCAGCGCCCCCAGGCGCTCAGGCAGGTACTCCAAATCCGCACCGCGGATATTCAACACTTTCAACTGCCGCAAATCGCATAATCCGTCAGGTATCGGCATCAAATGAGCCATGTTTGGCCGATTGCATTGCAGCGACAGGAATTCGAGATTACGGAATCGCAGGATGTCGTCTGGAAAGCGATCAAGCGAATGATTCCAGGGCTGATTCCAGAACAGATGCAGCACGCGCTCGTGCGGTGCTTTCAGTGCTTCTTCGACACTGGTGTACGTCTTGGGTTTGAGTAGCACACGACCGACCGGGAAATTCCGGATCACATGTATCGGTGTACCCTCCGCATCGTCTTCATAGGGATGTTTCATCAGACCGTGGATTTCGATGCGCTCCATCGTTATCTCGATTTCGCCAAAGAAGCGCACGCCGTAGCAAAAACCCACCTCGAATAGATGGAAGGGCTCCATCGAATACGAAAGAGGGTAATGAATCAATCGCGTAGGCGTGTCCAAGCCATAGAAGAAAAAAACGCCAGTCCAGAATGACGGTGCAATCCAACCCGGCCGTGGGTTGTGGACACCTTCTGGATCAAAAGCGGGCTTATGCAGCGCTGCGTCAAAACTGACCGGCTGGGTCGTCAGATTGAAACGCATGCCGCCATCTTCGAACACCACATCGGCTTCGGAAGAAAACTCAAAGTTGGCGAGGCCGATTTGAAAAAGGTCTTCCATGATTTTTTCCCGCAAAGCCAAAGTCAGGATTCCAGTGGCGGAGCTATTGATTCGGCATAATCATAGAGTGCACCGAGGATCGCCTCTCCGCGCTCGTTGGCGGTTTCTGACAGTGTGTCGATGCGATCGAAGAATGCCGACAACGACCGCACACCACCCACACCCTGATGCAATTGCGCGATGCGATGTGCGTCCCATCGCGTGCGTTCATCCTCGCCCAGCGTCTGCGGGAAATTGCGCGCGCGATAGCGGAACAGCACCTCTTCAAGCCGGGGGTCGGAAAAGCTCACGCGCTCGGTGGCGAGCAATTCCGGCGTCATGCCACGAAGCTGGTTGAGCAGTCGCCTGTCGCTGTTTCCGATGAAGCCGCCGTAAAGATCCTCATCGACATCGACACGGCGCTCACCTTCCTGTCGTGCGAAGACTTCCCTCCAAAGTTGCGTGAGCATCGGGCCGCGTCGCACGATTTCGGAGTGGCGCTGCGCAGTCGTGAGGTCGACACCCCATTTTTCCGCCATGTGTGGCGGAAGCGTGCGCAGGCTGGCGATGACGACCGGCGACTTGTTCACATGGATAGTCTTGATCGGCAGCCGAACCGTACCTTCCGGCAGATCTGCCGTGCGGGTGAACATACGCTCGCGAACCGTGGCGGCATTGAGCGAAAAGAGTTCCGAGGGATCAAACGCAAGATCCCAGACAATGACTTCGTTCTTGTTGGTCGGATGCATGCCGAGCGGATATACGATCGCAATGCAGCCGCGCTCCGGCCCGTACATGCCGGAGACATGCAGGATCGGGCGTGGCACGTCAGGCGATATCTCGGACAGTACTGCATCCTTCTTGCGGAGCTTGAGGCAGAAGTCCCACAGGCGCGGCTGTTTCTCGCGGATGAGGCGTGCGAGTGCGATCGTAGCGCGCACGTCGGAAAGCGCATCGTGTGCGGCCTCGTGCGCAAGGCCATTCGCGGCGGTCAAGTGTTCGAGCTTGAACGAGGCACGGCCATCTTCATGCGTCGGCCATTCGATGCCCTCGGGGCGCAGTGCGTAGGTGCAACGCACGACATCAAGCAGATCCCATCGTCCGCATTCGTTCTGCCACTCACGCGCATAGGGATCGAGCAGGTTGCGCCACAAGAGGTGCCGCGTGACCTCGTCATCGAAGCGCAGCGTGTTGTAGCCGACGCCCACGGTACCCGGCATGGCGAGTTCGCGCTCAATGGTCGCGGCAAACGCATGTTCCGGTACGCCCTGTTCAAGGCAGGTCTGCGGCAGGATGCCCGTGAGCAAGCAACTTTCAGGGTCGGGCAGGTAATCGGACGCCGGCTGGCAATACTGCATCGTCGGGTTGCCGATTTCGTTGAGTTCGGCATCGGTGCGTATGCCAGCGAACTGCGCCGGACGGTCCCGGCGCGGCTGCGTGCCGAAGGTTTCGTAGTCGTGCCAGTAGAAGCTGAGGTCGGCCATGGAAAGGTGCGTCGAATGCGGATGATTCTTGCGATTCTACGCACCGCCCGGACAACCGAAGGCGAGGCAGGGCAATGGCGACTACGATGGGCGCCGAAAGTGAGACTCAGGCCGAGATCAACCTCAGCCGCGTGATCTCCGACGGCGCCCCAAAGCGATTCGGCGGCCCCCAGTAACCGGTGCCCCGGCTCACGTAGATCCATAACCCGCGTAGTCGGTGCAATCCGGCGGTATAGGGCTGCTGGAGCGGGACAAACAGGTTCCACGGCAGGAACTGGCCGCCGTGGGTGTGGCCGGAGAGTTGCAGGTCGAAACCGGCATTTGCCGCCGCTTCGGCTGAGCGCGGCTGGTGCGCAAGCAGTAATTTGAGGGCCACGTCGTGCGGTGCACCCGCGATTGCGGCATGCGGATCGCTGCGATGCGTGGGGTCGATATGGTGCGCGCTGTAGTCGGTCACGCCAGCCACGACCAGTTGCACGCCACGATGCTCGATCACTGCGTGCTCATTGAGCAGCACATGCACGCCGAGCCGCCGCACTTCAGCGATCCAGGCGTTCACATCATTCGTGTAGTACTCGTGATTTCCAGTGACAAACCACGCACCGTGCGGAGCGCGCAGCTGGGCAAGTGGCAGCGTGTGCCCGGCGAGCTGTTCGACGCGGCCGTCGACCAGATCACCTGTGATGGCGATGAGATCGGCACCAAGGCGATTGACGCGCTCGACGATGCGCTCGAGATAGTCGTGCTTGATTGTCGGGCCGACGTGGATATCGCTGATCTGCACGATGGTGAAGCATTCGAGCGCCGCAGGCAGATTTGCGATCGGGACTTCGACGTCAACCACTCGTGCAAGCCGTCGTGCGTTAACGAGCCCTGCAAGCGTGATGATCAACGCCAGCACCGGCACCGCAACGGCGGAATCCTGGGTGAAGGTATTGGCGAGGCGTTGCGCGAGAGCCTGGATAGCGAGCAGCACGTCACGCAGGAAAGTCAGCACCAGCAACGATGAGAACAACCCCATCGCGACGAGGCCGATCCACGCCAACCGATCGGCCAACGCTTCATTGCGGATGCCCCGCGTGATCAACCCGAACGGAATGGTCAGGAACGAGAACGCAAGCCACGTCGCTCCCGCGATCTTGAAGCCCTCGGCAAGCGGCAGGTCGGGCAGAATGCGGATGCCGATGTAGGCATGCAGCGCGGCAACGAGCGCTGTGACGATGACGATCACGCTAAGCGGAGGCATCGGGCGATCCGTTCAGGCAGTGGACAGACGGGATAGATGCCATCGGCTGGACCGGGATTCAAGTGTTGGATCTCGATGGCACGGGTCACGATGGGTCCGCACCTTATCTACCCCGGATTGGATTCCCGCCTGCCTCAGCATCCGCGCCCGTCAACATCCCGCGTAAACCCGAAACTTCCTCCCGGCTCCGGCGGCATCACGCAGATGGTAATTGCAAGCGATTGAGCGGATCGCAGGATATCGGGCGGAAAGGCGGAATACGGCGCGGCGCGTTCGACAAGCCTCTTGATAAAGGCGATCTCGGCGTGCTGGTCGGCCTCGTTGAGCACCTCAAAGCTCTTGATCGTACCGTCTGGATTGAGCCGCAGCTGCACCGCCGCGCGCCTCGTGCCGACGCGGCCCGGATCGCGTTTGACAAAGGCACTGCTGCGATTGAGTTTGCCAACCATCGCGTCGAGGTACATCTCAAGGCTGAACGGGTTGACCGGCGGGCTGTCAGGAATTCGTTCGATGGAGATCGCGCCGTCTTCCTCGACATTGCCCGGACGGGCGGCGGGTGCGGATTCGCGCCCTAGGTCGCGCGCCATGGCGAGTGCGCGCTGGGAAAGATTCGGCTGCGGCCGGACCTTCTGTTCATCGTCGAGCGATTTGAGGAAGTCATCCATCTCGCGCCGTTCCTTCTGCGTGAACTGCAGGGGTGCGGATTGGACGACGACGGGCGCCTTTGGCGAAGGGCCAGGGCGCGCGAGCAAGCGCTTCTTCGGCGGCGGCACGAGCCGCCTGGGCGTCGTGACCGGCGGCTGAGCGTAGGGTGCTTCGACCACGGCCGGCGGCACCTTCTTCTCGACGATGCGCGCCATCATCGGCTTCGGTGCGTGTGGCGGCTTCGGGGGGTGCGTTGGCAACATCAGCACAATGACATGCACCAGCGCGGAAACCGCGAGCGCCCAGTAGAACGGCTCTTGCGGCTTGCGCACGGAAAAATCGTTCATTGTGCTCGGCAGCAGAGGCCGCGGCCGCCTCAGAACTCCACCTTGACGGCCTGCGCCGCACGCGCAGCCTTGGCACGCGCCGCATCGACCGATTCGTCACGGGCCAGTGCGACACCCATGCGGCGCGTGCCATCGATATCCGGTTTACCGAAGAGGCGCAGTGCGGTATCCGGTTCGGCCAACGCTGCTTCAAGATTGGCAAAGGTAGTCTGTGTCGACTCGCCTTCGGGCAGGATCACCGCCGACGCGGAAGGCCCCAGCTGACGGATCACCGGAATCGGCAGACCAAGGATCGCACGCGCATGCAGGGCAAATTCCGAGAGATCCTGCGAGATCAGCGTCACCAGTCCGGTGTCATGCGGACGCGGTGAGACCTCACTGAACCAAACCTCTTCGCCCTTGATGAAAAGTTCCACGCCGAACAGGCCGCGGCCCCCCAGCGCATCGGTCACACACTGGGCGACACGTTGCGATTCGGCTAGCGCCTTCGGGTCCATGCACTGCGGTTGCCACGACTCTTGGTAGTCCCCGCGCGCCTGACGATGGCCGACCGGCTCACAGAAGCTGGTGCCACCCGCGTGGCGCACGGTAAGCATCGTGATTTCGTAGTCGAAGTCGATGAAGCCCTCGACGATCACACGGCCCTTGCCTGCACGCCCGCCTTGCTGCGCGTAGTCCCACGCGGACTGCATATCGGCTTCGCTCCGCAAGAGACTCTGGCCCTTGCCCGAAGAACTCATGATCGGCTTCACCACGCAGGGGAACCCGAGTGCCGCCACGGCGGCCGAGTAGGCCTCGAAGGTATCGGCGAATCGGTAGGGCGAGGTCGGCAGCCCGAGTTCCTCGGCGGCCAGACGCCTTATGCCTTCGCGATTCATGGTGAGTTGCGCGGCACGGGCGGTCGGGATCACGGTGTAGCCCTCGGCTTCGAGCTCTACCAGCGTCGCGGTGGCGATGGCTTCGATCTCGGGCACGACGTAGTGCGGCTTTTCCTTTTCGATCACGGCCCGCAGCGCGGCACCGTCGAGCATGTTGATGACATGACTGCGATGGGCCACCTGCATGGCCGGTGCATGCGCGTAGCGGTCAACCGCAATGACTTCGCAGCCGAACCGCTGCAATTCGATCACCACTTCCTTGCCAAGCTCGCCCGAGCCGCAGAGCAGCACACGCGTGGCAGAGGGAGAAAGTGGGGTTCCAATTCGGGGCATTGGATTTCCTGTCCGGGGCATGCGGGCCGAGTCAATCGGTACTCGGCCGCCGTGATAAAAGTAACGAATCGCGGAGTATCGCCGGTTTGACCTGGACAGGCTACTGACGCGATCGAGGCGTCGACGACTTCCCGTGGAGGGCACACACACCAAAATTCATGTCGTCAGCATCGCCCATAAATCAGGCCGGAGGAAACGTAGCACGACGGTCGCGACATCCGGGTGGCGTTTAGGGTGCGCTGGCGTCATTCTGCTGGAGCCACGCACGATGGCCAGATGCCGCTCCGGGCGATACGTGACCGTGGCGCCTGACGGATCCACCGAGCGAATCGTTGGACTTGCGCCGAATCGCAGCGGCACGTTGATCCGGTGCAATTCATCTGGTTCGGCGGAGTAGAGGCAGTTTCGGGGCGGCGCGAATGGATGGCGTTCGTATCCGAACCCTGGAATCAACAGCCGCTACGATCAGCCAGCATGACCTGATTGCGCCCACCACGCTTGGCGGCATAGAGCGCATCATCAGCGGCAACCATTAATTCCATCATCGAATCATAAGCCGGGTAGTGCGCAATGCCAGCGCTGAGCGTGGCACAGAAACGGCCGTTATCCCCGGCGTGCTGAAGCTCGGAGAAGTCCTTCCGGATGGATTCGATATGATCGAACGCGCGGGCTGGCGTGCAGCCGAAGAGGATGATCACGAACTCCTCGCCACCGTAGCGGCCAACGACATCCGACTGCCGCGTCTTCTGCTTGAGCAGGCGTGCGAGCGACTTGATCACCGTGTCTCCGACCGAATGGCCGTACGTGTCGTTCACCCGCTTGAAGTGGTCGATATCGAGGATCGCATAGCTGACCGGCACGTTCTGGCGATGCGCGAGCAGCAAGGACTGCTCCAGCAGCGTCTTGGTGTGGACGTGGTTGTAGAGCCCGGTAAGGCTGTCCTCGACCATCAGACGGCGCAAGCCACGGTACCGCTCGGCCTTCGAGAGCACAGCGTTGACAAGTTGCGCCTTGCTGATCGGCTTGGTCAGGAAATCATCGCCCCCCGCGCGCATTGCCTCGTGCTGCACATCCTGGCGCGTCTCGCCCGTCAGATAGACGATCGGGATCGATTCGAACGCCTTGTTCTGGCGGATGATCCGCGCCACCTCGAGGCCAGTGCATCCGTGCATGTGGAAGTCGAGCAGCAGCACGTCAGGCGAGAAATCGACCAGTGCCTCCAGCACGGCCTCGGGCTGGCGCAAAGTGGACAGGTGGATGTTGGGAAACTGCGAAAGCGTCCGGGCAATGGTGGCCAGCACGGTTGCCGAGTCGTCAAGTGCAAGGATCCGGTAGGGCTCGTCCTTGGTCTTGTAAACCAACGGGTCAATTGCATCGATCAGCGCATTGACGGACAGGGGCACCACGAAAAAACCATGTCCCATCGCGCGGACGGCCTGCAGCCGCATCGCAAAGCTGTCTTCGGTAGCAAGGGCGAACCATTTGATACCAGCGCGGTTGAGCCCCTCCATGCAGGCTGTGGCGGGGCCGTCGATTGCGCTATCGATATCAACGATGACCGCTACCGCACGTTGTGCGATCGCAAACTGGCTGCCAGCCTGATAGTCCTCGAACGCACGGATCACATAGCCATAGTGCTCGATCTGCAGCAACAGCTCGCGTACGGCTTCGGCGTCGCGCACAAGCATGACAACGATTGGCAGGGCGGCCTCGGTTTCGCGCTCGGCCGTTCGCCCGATCTCGCTGCAGATCTTGCGCACGACCGCGTACACTGCGGGCAGCAGTGCATCCACGCTCGCCTTATCGCCACCACCAGGCGCTTTGAGCTGGCCGAGCACGTCGAGCAGCGGATGGAGCGCAGTTTCGAGTTCGATGACATTGTCGGCACGGGCGAGTGCGAGGAGACGGTCGCAGTACGACGCGAAGGCAGCCCAGCGTTCGAGCAGCTCGCTCGCCTGCCAGACTTCCTTCCAGGACTGGACGAGACCGTTCCAGGTCGAATGGATTTCGAGCCGGTTGATCATTTCCTGGTGAGACTCGCGAAGCGCGGTGGTAATGGAGACAGCCACGTCTTGTTCATACCTCCGCATTCTAATCAAGCGCGTCCAGATCCTGACTGACGCGCAAGGAACAATCTATGAACTTCCTCGCGCATGCCTTTCTTGCCGGCCCCAACACCACACTGCAGCTCGGCGGTCTGGTCGGAGATTTCGTGAAGGGCCCACTCCCTGCCGGGCTCCCGGAGGACATCGCGGCGGGCGTCCGCCTGCACAGACTCATTGACAGCTTTGCAGATAGTAACCCGGCATTCCAGAAGAGTCGGGCACGCGTCAGTCCCGTGCGCCGGCGCGTAGGCGGGATCATGGTGGATCTTTTCTACGATCATTTCCTGGCTCGCCACTGGCAGGAATACGCGGCCGAACCGCTCGAAGCGAGTACAGCCGGGTTCTATGAACTGCTGGAAGCCAATGCAGCGGTCCTGCCATCGCGCTTCATGGCTATCCTGCCCACGATGCGGCGCGGAAACTGGCTTGCGTCCTACGCCTCGACCGCCGCGGTGTCCGACGCACTCGATCGGATGGCGCGCCATCGATTCAGCCGGCCCACCTCGCTGGCAGGCGCTGGCGAAGAGTTGCTGATCGACTATGCGGGCTTCGAGGCTGATTTCCGTGAATTCCTGCCTGCGGCCCAAGTATTCAGTAGCACGTGGCGCGCTGAAAACCTCGACTCCCTCTGTCAGTGAGGGAGTGCTGGCAGCGCCTCGGTAGCAGGCTGCATGTGGTGCAGCTGCACCAACAGCCCCACACGGCGCAGCATCTCCCGATCGTTCCATGGCTTGCGGAACAGGCCATAGATACCTTCGCAGGCGTTAACGCGCGTATGCAGTTCGTCGTGCCCCGTGATTGCAATGATCGGCAGGTTCTCGGTCGCAATCGATCCACGTACCGCAGCGATCAGTTGGAAGCCATCCATCTCGGGCATTTCCAGGTCGGTAATGAGCAGATCGAACGCGCTCTTACCAAGCAAGATTTCCGCCTGCACGCCATTGCCGGCATGCCAGACCGCATATCCGGCAGACTCAAGCAGGCGCCCAAGCTTGGCGCGAACCACCGCGGAATCGTCAACGACGAGAATGCGAGCCTGCTGTGGCTCGGGTTGCGGTTGCGGTTGCGGTCGCTGCTGCAGCTGCGGTTCAGTTCGCGGTTCGAGTTGCCGACGCAATTGACGCGGCTGCACCTCGGGCGATGCCGCAGCCGGTTGCTGGGGCATCGCGATTCGCGGAGCCGGCACAGCAGGCGGTTGGTTGTCCTCTGATGGCTCGGCCTTCTCGTCATCATCCGCCTGGTCCTTGCGATCCAGGGGGTTGAAATACAGGAACAGGGCGCAAATGATCAGCAGGACAAAAAAGACGCAGACATAGGTTATGTAGTCGTCTTCTACCTGGTTGCGCAACTCCAGTAGGTTACTGGGAATGAAACCGCTCATCGGTGCTCTCGCGAACTATGCCGGCAATCGTCCGGCCCGGCTTCCACCGGGTGAGTAACGCTGCCATGACTGGGGCTGTCATTGTCTCATTGCGGCCCGGCGCCACTGTGACCGATGGCCGCACGAGTAGCGAATTTCCCGCTTGACACACAAAATTCACGTTTTTTGCAATTACGGCGACTTAGCGCGCAAGACAGGTCTGATAGCGGCCATCCACCCGGTTGGCAAACCACTCGGTCGTGAGCTTGCGAGTGATCTTCGGACCATGGAGTTCGATCTGCGGCATAGTTTCGCGTGCAAGCGGCGCACCGGCGCTGCGATCAGCCAGGGTGAAGACCTTTTGCCATAGTGGCGTGCGCGAGAACGCTGCACCCTTTTCGAGTTTAAGGTCGCGCTGGATCTCGGCCTCAGTCATGCCGAGTTTCTTGGCGATCGTGACCACGGCAAGCAACGTGGCGCTGCTCGCCCTGTCGGGCACACCGTCTTCCGTATAACGCAGAAGATCGCCGTCGGGCACCAGCTTGCGGCCGCTCACGCGGGTGACGGCCTTCTGGAACGCCGCGTTGCGGCTGCTGTAGCGGCCCGCGTTGTAGTCGGCGAAGCGATAGCGCGCCCCCGAGTAATCGGCCGGGTAGTCGAGCAGCATCGCAATACCAAAGTAGAGGCCGCCGCGCCGGGTGAACACCTCGTGCCGCACCGTGTCCTGCCGCCCATAGGGATACGGCTTCTCGCGCACCTGCGCTTCGGCGAACTCCACACTGACCTGCATCGGGCCCCCCGTGCGAATGGGATTCTTGCCACCCAGCGCACGCGCCGCTTCGGGTAGTTCACCAACCATATCCTCGTAGACCAGATTCATCTCACGTTCAGTCCGCAGCGCATCAATGCGCGCCTTGTACGTCCGCCCGTCCGGCGAACGCTTGAGCATTGCTACATCCACGGCGAACTGCGGTACGCCATAGCGTGCCGCCTTGGCGTACATCTGGTCCCACACCATGCGGCCCAGCCCCGGCACCACCGGATCGCTCTGCCAACTCGATTCCTGTTCGATCACGGCCATCGACGCGCACAGGTTTTCCCGTGTCAGGGGCAACTTGAGCCCACCAAAGGCCAGCGCGATGTCGCGGGCCCAGCCGCTGCGGTCCGAGATCTTCGGCGGCAGCAGTCGGGCCACCCGATTGCGCGCCTCGGCCTCGGAAAGGGGGACGATGACCGGGGGAGGCCCAGCAGGGACCTCGGCTTGCGGAAAGGGAGCGGGCCCCGGCACACCACTCGTTTCGGACGTATCCGCTGGCGGTACGGTGCCAGGGGTGACATCGCCTGAAGACGGCGGCAGGACAGGATTGGTCGCGCAGGCCGCAAGCAGGGCACATACGGCTACAACCACTGGAAGACGACAGGACATCGGTCACATTTCGCCAGAACAACGAGGCCGGATTATCGCGCAGGCAGGCCGGCAACACCGTCAAGCGGCGATAATTGGGCGATTTGTGGGAGTCAGACCATGGCCAGTCAGGATTTTCTACTGCGCGGCGAGCACATCGAACTTCACAACCTGCTCAAGCTGCTCGCGATTGCACCCTCGGGCGGCGCCGCAAAGCAATTGGTCTCTGACCGCCTCGTCGAGGTCGACGGCGAAATTGAAACACGCAAATCACGTAAGTTGCGCCCAGGCAATGTCGTACGTGTTGGCAACGAGGAAATCCGCATCGTGCGAGGCGACGCACCGTAACCGGAACGGTTGGCTCGGTGGACACACTGTGACTGTCCGCGCCAGGGCGTGATCCAGTCCCAGGCACCCCTGACGGTGTTGCCACCATCCTCTCCCACGCTCTGACAGAGCACTCCGCACTGGGCCGTTGGACGGAGCGCTATGCCAGCACTCCTCCATGCGATGATCCCGCCGTCCTCCCGGAAAACCCCACCTCGAATAAGAAAGAGAAAGGCTCTGCGATGGAACACCAACCCGCCTCGCGCGACCTGCCGCGCATCCTCCTTGCCCTTCTTCTGCTTGGTCTGATGATCGGCGGCAGCCTGTGGGTACTCCGTCCATTCCTGCCCGCACTGATCTGGGCAACGATGATCGTCGTAGCCACTTGGCCGATGCTCAAGACTCTCGAAACGCGGCTCGGCGGGCGGCGGAAGCTGGCGAGCCTCACGATGGTCGCGGTCATGCTGTTGGTGATCATCGGTCCGCTCGGCGCGGCAGTGACGACACTGGCGGATTCCGCAGATGCCGTGAAGGCGCGTGCGGAAGCCTTCATCCACAGTCCGCTGCCCACACCGCCCGACTGGCTGCGCAAGCTGCCGCTGGTTGGCGAACGCGCGGCAACCGAGTGGCAAAAGGTCATCGATGATGGCACCTCCGGTTTGCGGGCTCGGCTCGCGCCCTATGCTGGCACCGCGACGCATTGGCTGTTCAGCCAGGCGGGCAACTTCGGCAAGCTTACGGTCCACTTCATCCTGACCTTGGCGATCGCCGGAATTCTCTATGTGAAGGGCGAAGTCGCCGCCAATACCACGGTGCGGTTCGCACGGCGGCTCGCGGCCGACCGCGGTGAAACCGCCGTGCGGCTGGCTGGCCAGGCGATCCGCGCCGTCGCACTGGGTATCGTTGTGACGGCTGCGGTCCAATCGGTGTTGAGCGGCATCGCGCTGACGATCTGCGGCGTTCCCGGCGCGAGCCTGCTCACCGCACTGATCTTCATGCTCTGCATCGCTCAGGTTGGGCCGGCGCTCGTGCTAATTCCAGCGGTAATCTGGCTCTTCTGGCAAGACAACACCACCTGGGCGATCGTGTTGCTGGTGATGACCGTCATCATCGGTGCGCTCGACAACGTGCTGCGGCCGATCCTGATCCGCCGCGGTGCGGATCTGCCGCTGCTACTGATCCTCGCCGGCGTGCTGGGCGGACTGCTCGCTTTCGGCTTTGTCGGTCTCTTCGTCGGGCCAGTCCTGCTCGCCGTCTCCTACACACTCCTTGATGCGTGGATCGCCGAGCAGGACGCACCCCGGCAACTACCGCGATAAAGATGGCAACGGGGCGGCGCTGTTATAGTCGCCGCTCCTCTCCACCGCGAACAAGGAAGTCCGATGCGCATCTGATGCCGCCGTGTTTCTCACGGCCTGTTTCCGTCCCGGGGCAAGCAGCCCACGGAAAACCCTGGCATCTCCTGGAGCATCGATGACAAATCCATTTCTCGCGGCAAATCACCTCACCTTCCATCTGCCTGATGGCAGCACGCTTTTCTCCGAAGTCGACGTGCAGTTCGATGCGCGCCCGACCGGCCTCGTCGGGCGCAACGGTATCGGCAAGTCCCTCCTGGCAAAGATCCTCGCCGGTCTACTGGAACCAACCGCTGGCAGTTGCACCAGGCACGGCAAAGTGCATTACCTCGCACAGTGGGTGACCCCCGAACCAAGCGCCACCGTGGCAACGCTGGCCGGCGTACAGGAGATCCTCGACGCCCTCGGGCGAATCGAGGCCGGTAGTGCCAACACGGCGGACTTCGACGCCATCGGGGAGGCGTGGGACATTCGGCAACGGCTCCAGACCGAGCTTGAATCAAGCGGACTCGGCTACCTTTCCCCCAAGGATCCCGCCGCACAGTTGTCGGGCGGAGAAGCGACCCGCGTGGCGCTGGTCGGCGCCTTCCTCTCTGGCGCCGACTTCCTGATCCTGGATGAACCGACGAATCACCTCGACCGCGCGAACCGGCTCGCACTGTTCGATCAGATCACACGTTGGCGTGGCGGACTCATCGTCATCAGCCACGATCGGGAACTGCTCGACCGCATGGAACGGATCGTCGAGCTCTCGTCGCTTGGCGTGCAAAGCTACGGCGGCGGGTACTCGCACTATGCGGAACAGAAGGCAGGAGAGCGGGAGACCGCGCTGGCCGATCTCGAACGTGTGAAGCTCGCACGCAAGCAGGGGGAAACCGCCTTGCGCGAGCAGCGCGAGCGACAGGAACGCAGGCAGGCAGCGGGGCGTCGCGAGGCGCGCACAGGCAACCAGGCCAAGATCCTGCTCGGAGGCATGAAGGAGCGCAGCGAGAACACCGGCGGCAAATTGCGCCAGCAGCAGGGCGCCATGCGCGACGAACTCACACGAAAGGTTCACCAAGCCGCGGTGCGTGTCGAGGCAACACACGAACGACTTCTGTTCGCGCCACCGTGCGAACTTGCACCGGGCAAGCACGTACTCAGTCTCGAAGGTCTAGGTCTGCCGTTTGGCACTCATGCTGCGCATCCGCTCAACCTCGAACTCGTCGGTCGCCAGCGCATCGCGCTGCGGGGTCCGAATGGATGCGGCAAGTCGACGCTGCTGCGCGTCATCGCCGGGCAGATCCCGCCCGCATCGGGGCGCTGCGAGGTGCGCGTACGGACGGCCTATCTCGACCAACAGGCCACCCGTATCGATGCCCGGCGCACTCTGCTCGAACAGTTCTCCAACACGAATCCACGCATGCCGGAAGCCGAGCTACGCACACGGCTTGCATTGCTCGGTCTCGGCCCTGCAGCGGTCACGCGGCCAGCGGGACGGTTATCGGGCGGCGAAAGATTGAAGGCCGCGCTGGCACTGGAACTGTATGCGGAGGAACCGGCGCAATTGCTGCTCCTCGACGAGCCGAGCAATCACCTCGACCTCGCGTCGCTTGAAGCCTTGGAGGCAATGCTGTACGAATACCGCGGCGCATTGCTCGTGGTGTCACATGACGAACACTTCCTGACCCAGCTCGATCTCACCGCCAGCCTTAGCGCCGAAGCGCAAGGCTGGCGGTTCGACGCCAATCCGACAACATAGCGCTCAGCTTGCGGGCGCAAAGGCCTGATCCACGGTTTCGAGCGCCACGCGGGTCGACAGCGCATTGAGCGCGATCAGATGCAGGATTTCGCTGACGGTCGTGCTGGCATCGGTGAGCACCGTGACCTTGCGGTATTCGTCCGCACGCCGGGACAGCGCGGTGTGGGTCACGCAGTTATGCGTCATCATCCCGCAGAGGATCAGCTCATCGGCACCCAGGCGCTGCAGCGTGTCGTGGAGCGCCGTGCGTTCGAAGGCATCCGCGTATTGCTTGACGACGACGGGCGCGGACGGCGCAATGGAGATCATGCGCGAATGCAGCCGTACGCCCTCCGAGTCTGGGTTGAAGAATGGCGCGGGTCCATTCGTCACATCGGCCACGTGCTGGACCAGGACGACGGGGATCGCCCGAACCTGCGCCGCGCTTACCGCGCGCTCGACGGCAGCCATCGTCGCCTCCGTGTTCCAGAGCGGAAACTGTCCGCCCTCGAAATAGTCGTTCTGCGGATCGATCACGATCAGTGCGGGCTTGCTCATGTTGCACTCCTTGAAAACGGGGTTAACGGTATCGATTCTTGCCGAAGGGGCACGGTGCGACGATTGGCCCGAGCACCGATGATCGATAAGATCGGGCCAATCTGTTCTGGAGCGACCGGCATGTCATCCACCCCAAAGCGATTCACCGTGGCGGTGGTCGCATTCGATCGCATCAGCCCGTTTCATCTCTCGGTCCCGTGCGTGGTGTTCGGTGAAGTCGCGGAGCGCGACCGCTTCGAATTGATGGTCTGCGCGGCAGAGCCTGAGCCGCTAAGAACGACCGTGGGCTTTGCCCTCACCGGGCTCGCACCACTGGGCGCACTGCGTAGAGCGGACGCAATCGTAGTGCCCAGTTGGCGAGACATCGATGAACGCCCACCCGAGCGACTCTTGCGCGCATTGCGTGCGGCTCATGCACGGGGCGCCAGGATCGTTGGTCTTTGCCTCGGCGCGCATGTACTGGCGGAAGCGGGATTGCTCAACGGTCGCCGCGCCACCACTCATTGGGCTTATGCGTCGGCCATGGCCAAACGCTTTCCAGACGTGCGATTCGAGCCTGACGTGCTCTACCTCGAAGACGGCGGCGTACTGACCTCCGCTGGCACAGCCGCTGGACTGGATGCCTGCCTGCATTTGCTGCGCCAGCAACACGGTGCGGAAGCAGCCAACCGCGCCGCACGCTTTCTCGTCGTGCCACCCCACCGAGAAGGCGGCCAGGCACAGTTCATCGAACAACCCCTGCCACAAACCGCCGGCGGCACACGGCTCGCGCGGCTGATCGAGTCAGTTCGGCAACGGCTCCATGAGCCGCATGATCTCGACCGGCTCGCAGCAGAAGCCCGCATGAGTCGACGCAGCTTCACGCGCCATTTCAAGGCGCTGACCGGAACCACCGTGCAGGCCTGGTTGCTGGCCGAACGCCTGGCATTGTCGCAACGCTTGCTGGAAGCCACCGATCATACGGTCGAGCGTGTGGCCGAACTGGCGGGCTTTGGATCCGTCATATCGCTACGGCATCACTTCCGGCGTGCCTTTGCAGTTTCGCCTACGGTGTGGCGACGCAGTTTCTCCGCTGCAGGCGGCAGCAGACCCTCATCGCACAAGCGCTGATCTTCACCCGCCTCAGGTTGCGTCGCTCTGCTTGCGCCCCGGCAATCCCACTCTGATTCGCGACCCGAAATCTGGAGCCGTCCCCGCTGCTTTCACTTTCTCCGTCACATCGCTTTCATGCTTGATCTCTGCGAAAGGCTTGCTTGTGTTGATCTTCTTCTGCTCGTATAGCCATTCATCGAGATATCCATTTGCGAGCAGTCGCCAATCAACCGACACCAATGTCGGCGCGAGTGTCTTGATGTGACGATAGATCCCCGTCGTGCAATTGGTCGTCAACGCGTTGTACCAAGACGGTTGCTCTCTCAATTCGTTAATTGATTTCACATAGTCGAGCAACAGGCTCGCCGCCGCCTCTGGGCTGGTTTCAAGGCGGTATAGATAGGTGTGCTCATCACGAAAGCGATCACGCACGCCGATGACATCGCGCTCATCGGCAACAACGTAGTAGAGCTCGTACTGACGAAAGAAGCCGAGTACGGCGGAATACTCCTCACCGACTTCCTTGCGTGTCTCGATCGAGATCGCAAGCGGCGGGGCATTGTCGAACTCCCAGCTCATGATCGTGTGCGCATAGAGCGTCGGCCCCCAGAACGAAATGAACATATCGAGCCCGGTGACATGCGCAAGGTCCACCGTGCGCGTCTCCCAATGCTCGACGAAGTCCACATCACTCGTCGTGTAGTGGAAATTGCGGACATTGTGGAAAGTCAGCACCGAGCCATTGATGTCGACGCCCGGCAATCGGGCGACATCAGGCAACCACGCGCGCTCATTGCTTGCTGGAATCGCAAGCCACCCTGCGACCACGACCGCGAATCCAGCGGCCAGTATTAGCAGCGCTCGGCGGAAGGGTTTCACCCGCCATAGAACGGCAACCGCCAGAAATGCATAGAGCAGGGCGAGGGCCTGCGCCAGCACATGCGGCAAAGGGCCATCAATCCACAAGGCTGCGATGGCCCACAGGGTTGACGGGATCACGGCGCAGGCCAGCGACATGCGGAGGAGTCTTCGCATGGAAATGCTCCACTCGGAAGGACTGCGCGCAGGGTAAGGCAGACCACTGCGCAGGTCCACGTTCCGTTGCTTCAGGAACTAACGATTGATGCTCTGCAGAGCCATACGATGGCTGGATGGACGCAAAGCCTCAGAGCAACTTCACGCTTCCAGCATACTCGATACTCAGTCGCGGTTTGCCACAGATTCTGGTTGAGCCGACCGTCGGCAAAGCAGCGGAAGCTGTCGGATGGTCTGAGGAAGCAACTCGGCCAAAGTCGTCATCCAGCCATCCTCGTTCGTATGGCAGGTTTAGGTTGCCAAACTGACGCTTAAAGTTATCCACGAAAGTCAGGTCGATTCAGCCGGCTGGCTAGGCAACGACCGCCCCTGTGTACCGACCGCACGGCAAGCAAAGCGAGTAGGCCCGGATTGAAAGGCATGGCCGGAAGCGTCAAGGATGTCGAAGGCTCGCTAGTGTCGTGAGTTAAAAGTTTATTGAACAAACAGCTCTGCTGACAGTCATATGCCATATGACTGTCAGGAGGCGCGCGATGGGCAGGCCGAAGGCGGAGATTGTGTTGATCGATGGCGAGCGCGAGCAACTTGAAGCCTGGATGCGTCGGCGTAAGACCGCACAGGCGCTGGCGCTGCGCTCGCG
>JAVBUM010000010.1:0-86980 GCA_031555325.1 Niveibacterium sp.
TTCTCTTTCGTCTCGCCCCCCCCCCCCCCCCCCCCCCCCCCCCCCCCCCCCCCCCCCCCCCCCCCCCCCCCGCCCCCCCCCGCTTCTGTTCCATTGCTGCCAGCGTCATCCTGGGCCGGAGCCTTAGCCCAGGCTCCGCGCAATGATCAGCTTCTGGATGTGGCTCGTCCCTTCGTAGATCTTCGTCACCCTCACGTCCCGGCAATACCGTTCCACCGGGAAGTCATTCAGGTACCCATACCCGCCGTGGATCTGCAGCGCATCCGAGCAGACCTTCTCGGCGATCTCGCTGGCGAAGAGCTTGGCCATCGAGGCTTCCTTCGCACACGGCACACCCGCTTCGCATAGCTTCGCGGCGTGGATCATGAACTGGTGAGCGACTTCGACGCGCGTGGCCATGTCGGCCAAGTCGAAGCTCACGCCCTGAAGCTTGATGATCGGCGCACCGTAGGCTTCGCGTTCCTTGGCGTACGTGACCGCCGCGTCGAGCGCAGCACGTGCCGTGCCAATGGCCACCGCGGCAATCGCCACACGCCCTTCCGACAGCGACCCCATGACCGCCTTGTAGCCGGCACCTTCGGCGCCGAGCAGGTTTTCGGCTGGCACGCGGCAGTTGTCGAGCAGGATCTGTGCAACGTGGGCGGAGCGTTGCCCCAGTTTGTGTTCGACGCGTGCCACTTCGTAGCCCGGCTGCGCCTTCGGATCGACGATCAGTAGGCTGCTACCGTTCTTGCCTGCCGCCTTGTCGGTCACCGCCAGTACAAGACCAACGCCGGCCTCACTGCCGTTCGAGATGAACTGCTTGCTACCATTGATGACATAGTGCTCGCCGTCTCGCCGCGCAGTAGTACGGAAGGCTGCGGTGTCCGAGCCGGCATGCGGCTCAGTGAGCAGGAAGGCGCCGATGCGCTTGCCACTAGCCAGCTCCGGCAGGTACTTGCGCTTCTGCGCTTCGTTGCCGAGCCGCGCAATCGCGAAACCGACCGAGTTGTGCACGTGAACCAGCGTGGCAAAGCCCGTATCGGCAGCGGCGAATTCCTCGATGGCGATGCAGTACTCAATGAAACTTGCACCAGAACCACCGTATTCCTCGGGGATCAGCATGCCGAGGAAGCCGAGCTCGCCGACGGTCTTTAGTTCTGCGCGCGGCCATGCGGCGGCGCGGTCGCGTTCAGCTGCGGTGGGTGCGATCACCTCGGCGGCGACCTTGCGCGCCGAGTCGCGAATCATCAATTCCTGTTCGCTCAGAAACAGGGCGGCGTTATCGTTCATTGCGTTTCCTTCAATTTGTTGCGGGTTGGTTCTCGCTCAGGCGACCGTAGCGGCTTCTCTCTTCTGCGCGGGGATCGCCACCGGAATCGCCTCATCCGGGTTACCTGCCTGCCCCTGCCCCACATCGCGTAGTAGGAAGTGCGACAAAGCGGGGATCAGCACCAATGCACCGAGCATGTTCCAGACGAACATGAAGGTGAGCAGGATGCCCATGTCGGCCTGGAATTTGATTGGCGAGAAGGCCCACGTCACCACGCCGGCAGCGAGCGTCACACCGACGAGTGCAACCACCTTGCCGGTAAAGCGCACTGCGTAGCGGTAGGCGTCGCGCAGCGGCACCCCAGCACGCTGCTGCGCAAGCTGGATGGAGAGCAGATACAACGCGTAGTCGACGCCAATGCCCACGCCGAGTGCGATCACGGGCAGCGTGGCCACCTTCACGCCCATGCCGAGCACGACCATCAGCGCTTCACACAGGATCGACGTGATCGCGAGCGGCACCACCGCCACGATCACCGCACGCCAACTGCGGAAGGTGATGAAGCAGAGCACAATGACCGATGCATACACATACAACAGCATCGCGGAATTGGCCTTCTTGACGACGATATTGGTCGCCGCCTCGACACCTGCCGTGCCTGCCGCAAGCAGGAACTGATGTTCCGACGTGCTGTGTGCAGTCGCGAACTCCTCCGCCGCCTTCACCACCCGTTCGAGCGTCTCCGCCTTGTGGTCGGCGAGGTAGGCAACCACCGGCATCACCGAGCACTCGTTATTGAACAGCTCGGGGTTGCTGGTGCTTGCAGTGCGCGCGGCATAGTTGAGCACGTCCTGGTTCGGCGAAATCGTCAGCCACTTGTTGCTGCCTTCGTAAGTACCCGCCGTGATCTTGCGTACCGCGTCGGCCAGCGACACTGTGCTCTGCACGCCCGGCACCTGTTGCAGCATCCAGCCCAGGCGGTCCGCTTCGATCAGCGTTTCATAGGCAAGACACCCTTCAGGATTCGTCTTGACGATCACCGCAAACTGATCGGTCGACAGCGAATACTTGTTGGTGATGTAGGCGTTGTCGAGGTTATAGCGCGAGTTCGGACGCAGCTCCGAGGAACCGGGATCGAGGTCACCGATCTTCAGTTGATGGCTGACGACCAGGCCACCCGCCGTCACAACAGCCGAAAGCGCGAGGACTGGCGCGGCCCATCGACGCTCGGTGAAGCGCAGCAGGAACGCCCACACGCCACCAATCTCACGCTGGTCGGCCCTGAGGCTGCGTGCCGCGGCCCGCTTGCTGACACCCGTGTAGGACAACAGCACCGGAAGCAGGATCAGGTTCGTGAAGACCAGCAGCGCAACACCAATCGATGCGGTGACCGCCAGATCCTGGATGACCGGGATGTCGATCAGCATCAGCACCGCAAAACCCACGGCGTCAGCAATCAGCGCCGTGACGCCTGCGAGGAAGAGGCGGCGGAACGTGTAGCGTGCAGCAACCAGCTTATGCGTACCGCGCGCCACGTCCTGCATGATGCCGTTCATCTTCTGCGCCCCATGGCTCACGCCGATTGCGAAGACGAGGAAGGGCACCAGGATCGAATAGGGGTCGAGCTCGTAGCCAAGCTTGGCTACGAAACCAAGCTGCCACACCACCGCGATCGCCGAGCATGAGAGCACAAGCACGGTACTGCGCACGCAGCGCGTCCACCCGAACAGGATCACGGCCGCGATAAGGGCCGCCACACCGAAGTACACGATCATCTGGTTGAGACCATCGAGCAGATCGCCAACGACTTTGGCGAAACCGACGATGTGGATCTCGACCTGGGCATTACCCTGAGTTCCGCTGAACTTGTCGCGTATCGTATCGAGCCGTTTCGACAGCTCCCACGAATCGAGCGCGGCGCCCGTGTTGGCATCGCGGTCGAGCAGCGGTACGAAAATCATGCTCGACTTGTAATCGTTGCCGACCAGACTGCCCAGGATCTGCGCACGCGCGATGTTCTGCCGCAGCTGATCAATGTCCTGCGAAGAGCCCGTGTAGTTGTCCGGCATCACCGGCCCACCCGAGAAACCCTCCTCCGTCACTTCGTTCCAGCGCACGACGGGCATCCACAGCGACTTGACGTTCGGCCGGTCGACGCCCGGCGTGAGGAACAGCTCGTCGTTGATCTGCTTGAGCACCTGCAAGTAGCCCGGATCGAAGATATCGCCGGACTTGTTCTCGACCACCACGCGCACCGCATTGCCGAGGCCCTTGAGTTCGTTGCGGTAGGTGAGGAAGTTCTTGATGTACGGCTGGTTGTGCGGGATCGTCTTTTCGTAGGCCGCGTTGAGCGTAAGGTTCGTGGCCTGGAAGGCGAGCAGCACGGTGGCGATTGCGCAAAGCAGCACCACGATAAGCCGGTTATTGAAGATCATCCGCTCGAGCCGGCTGCCCGATTTGCGGTTGAACGCCTTGATATCGCTGATTGTCAGCAGCGAGTCGCTGGAATGATTCGTTGCCATCTCTGTCTCACTTGCTCTTTTCAGCGAACCACTTCGACGCGTACGCCGCCGTAGCCAGCCAGTGCGACCCCGCCCTGTCCCGCATCGGCCACCGCGAAGGTAGGCGCGGGATGCTTTACGGCAATCTGACGAAAGGTCGCACCCTCATCGGTTGAAAGCAGCACCTGCCCCGCCTGGCTTGTCAGCACAACCGAGCCATCGCTGCGCACGACGCCACTGGCAAGGCCCGCGACAACACCGGTCTCGACCTTGCTCCAGGTGGCGCCACCATCGGTGCTGCGCCACGCATTGCCGCGCAGGCCGAAAGCAAGCGTCATTCGAGGCGTGCCGACAACGCCGAAAAGCGTGCCTTGGTACGGCAATTCGACGGCAACGAAGCGCTTCTTTGCGCCATCGAGCTTGAGCACAAGCCCCTGCTCCCCGACGATGAAGACGCTGCCACCGGCGGGCCGGATCGCATACAGGTGCAGGCCCTTGGGGTTGTCGATGCGGTCGAGCCATGGCGCCCATGTCTTGCCACCGTCTTCCGTGCGCAGAATCAGGTTGAAGGCACCGATCGCGAAGCCACGCTGTTCGTCTTCGAACCACACATCGAGCAATGGCTTGTCGGCACCCTGCGCTGCCGCGAACTCAGCGTCGCGCTGCAGCTGCTGCGCTTGCGGGTCGTCCGGATTGGCGGGCGTCCCGTACTGCTTGACGAGCAGCTCGGCAATACGCGCACCGTCGAGTTGCTTGGACCACGTTGCACCACCGTCGGCGCTGTGCAGCACGACCCCTTCATGGCCAACCACCCAACCCTTTTGCGTACTGGGGAAGGACATGGCGGTCAGGTCGGAGCTGCCCGGCACCACGGCCTGCGTCCAGCGCTTGCCGTCGTCGGAAAAGAGAATATGACCACGCTGTCCGGCAGTAACGATCCGCGGCCCCGCCATGCCAAGCGCATTTATTGGAACATGGATCGCCAGTTCGCTCTGCAGCGCGGCGACAGCGCGCGGGGGCTGGAAACCAGACTCTGCCAAAGCCGAACCCGCGATCAAGGCGACCCCAAGTGCAAGTCCAAATGGGGTAAGTTGAGCTCTATCTGACACTGCTCGCTCTCTGCTTAAGAAGAGGAGGAAGGCGGCGCCAACGCAGGCTGCCGGCACAGGGCCGGCAGCCTTCGGATGCGCCGTCGCGGGCTTAACGGACGCCTTGGGCCGCGAGGTTATCGGCGGTCCAGCTCGAATCAGGCAGCACCGTATCAGTCACCTTGAGGCCACCAGCACCAGCCCACAGGTTGATGTAGTAGCTGCCGGCGATCAGGTCATAGTGACCGGATGCCATGGCGCTGACCGATGCCGCGTCATAGTTTGCGGTCAGGTAGGAAAAGCCTGGGCGCCACAACTGGCCACGGCCGTCGTATTGATCGACCGCAACGATGCACCAGCTGTCCTCATCCAAATAGAAGGTCCGGCGCGAGTAGATATGACGCTTGCCTTCCTTGAGCTTCGCCTCCACAACCCAGACCCGATGCAGCTCCCAACGAACAAAGTCCGGGTTCACGAACTTCGGCTGGAAGACATCTTCGGGCTTGTCGTGATAGGTGAAGCGATAGTTGTTGTACGGGACGTAGACTTCCTTCTTGCCCACGAGCTTGTAGTCAAAACGGTCAAGCTTCCCGTTGAACATATTGACGTCGTCATAGGTCGACATACCGCCCGTGCTGGGGTTCGGCGTGTCATAGGCCAGATCGGGCGCCAAGCGAACGCGACGCTGACCCGGCAGGTATTGCCAGGCTCGACGCCCCTTGTCGGAATCAAGCGAATCGACCGTCATGATGCCTTCACCCGCGCGGCGAGCAGGGCCGGAATAGTTGGCACGTGCGCGCGACAGAACCGTCGTGTCAGCCTTCTGCGTGCTGTCGTAATACGGAAGATCCTGGATCCAGATGCCCTGCGTACTCAGCACCAGCGTGCCCGAGCGGTCGACGTTGTAGGCCGAGTATTTCGGAAGCACGATCTGCTGACCCATATACCGCGCGAGGTGATTGAACATCACCTCGTTGCCGATCTTCGGAATCGGGAACGGGATACCGCCCCGGCCGCCAATCAGGCTCAGTCCATCGTCGGACAGTTTTGCCTGCGTTGCATTCTTCACCGTCGCATCAAGCAGCGCCTTCGGGAAGGCAACGGTACGGTGCGTCGGATAGACGTCCATCCGGAAACCGGCATAGCTCTTCAGCAGCGCCTTCGCACCTTCGGTCAGCTTGTCGCCGTACTTATCCACGCTCTTTGCGTCGATAGAGAACAGCGGCTTCTCATTGGCAAACGGATCGGGCCGAACACCCTTGCCCTTGACGAAGCCGGCGGGCGTCGTCGTGAGACCGCCGGTGTATTCGGGAATTGCGCCGTCCTTGCTGGCCGCCTTCTCGGAGCCCATAGCGGTAAGTTCCGCACCGAGCTTCTTCGCCTCGTCCGCCGACACGGCAGCATGGAGAGCGCCCATATATGCGGACAACATGCCGGCACAAATCAATGCCTTGGCCAGTTTTTTCATGGTGTCGATCTCCTTAGAGAGTGGTCTTGAAGGTGAAGAAAACGGCGCCGCGGTCACGCAGCAGCGATTGGCTCCCGCTCGGTGTCAATGCCGCACCGGACGCGTTCGTCGAGAAGTCGCCGAAATAGCCCACGTACTTCAGGTCGAAGCGGTACCTGCTGTAGAGATCGAGCCCGAGGCCCACGGCGAAGGAGCCGGCATTTTCGTTACCGCCCGAGCCCACTGCCGAATTGCCCGAAAGACCGACCGAATAGCTCAGCGGCATCGACAGGTCGGCACCCGGCAGCACTTGGTACCAGGTCGGCGTGAAGTTCAATGCAAGGCCATAGGCGTTACGCGTGACCGCATCGATGTTGGTAGGCAATCGGGCCGCGTACGCCGCCCCCTTGAAAAGATTCCTCGGATCCGACTCAACCGAGACCCAGTGGCTCCAGGTCAGTTCGCCCGACCAGGAGGCGCTATCGAAGATAGGCGTCGAGCCGAGCGAGCCGATCGCGTTGAAGACGCCATGCAACGTATCGCCGCGCGCACCGAGGATCTCACCCTGTTGCGGCAGCGCGGCGGCTGAAGTCACCGTCGCGGCACTGCTGACGAGCGGCATGTTGTGGCGATAGTTCAGGTCCATACCGAAACTGACGCCCGCCACCTGCTTCGTCAAACTCATGCCGTACATGTTGATGCCGGAGGCATAGTTGAAGAAGTATTGAGAGCGCGCGCCGGCAAGGAGAATGGTCTGCGGCAACGTGTCAGAGAACTCGCGCACATAGAAGCCCAAGGTGCCGTCGAGCCAATGCGGGCTCCAGCGCGCCATGACACCCCAGTCACCGGTCTTCTGCGGGGTAATGTCGGTACCGTGGTATGCCCGGCCACCTGGCAAGCCCGCATTGATCATGCTTTCGCCGCCACGCTGATACAGGTCGGAGAAGCCCAGGTAGGTGCCCGCTTCCGGAACCCGCGAGTTACGCCACTCGAAGAAATACTGGCCTGCAAAGGCAAGTTCTGGAGTGGCCTGCAGCTGCATCGAAAGCTGTGTGCGCGGCAGGTAGAGCTCCTTCGCCTCGATACCGGGGAGCGCCAGCGCCTTGCCCTGGTCGAGCGGCGCCTGGCCGTACGAGATACCGTGGATCGCACCGGAACCGAGCAGCGATTCGCCCCAGTTCACCGTGTGGCGGCCGGCACGCACGGACAGCAGCGCGCTGCCGATATCGAACGAACCGAACACAAAGGCATCCATCCACTCGCCGGACGGTCCCCTGTAGTAGCGCTTCGCGTAATCGGAAAGACCGAACGCCGGCCTACCATTTTCGAGATGGTTGGAGGTGCTCAGGCTGGTGTTGTCAAAACCACCGGAATAGGCCGCGTCATACCAGCTCGCGGCACTGACACGCGCACCGTAGCGGCGCTTATAAATGATGTCGAACTCGGTCAGCAGGTCGATACGGCTGTTGATAAGGCTGCCGTTGTCGAAATTCCGATCGCCATCGTCGTTGTTCGCATTCTTCAGGATCGCCTCGTCCTGTCCCTGCGCACGCATGCCCAGGTTGATGCGGATCGTGTTATCAAACCGAAGCTGGATGTCCTCATTGCCCGTGTCGATCTCGAACGCACCGGCGTTGGCGCCATACAATGCAACGAGAACTGCAGCGACCGTTGCGCGCACCGCGGCATGACCCGCCATCGAACGGCCTCTTTGAGTGTGATTCGGCATCTAAATGTCTCCCCCCGTATTCGTAGTCAGGGCTCGGGAGATACCGGCAAAAAACTCGGCATCCACGCGGCCCGGCTGCTTTTTCTTGAACCTCGCTCCTCCAATCGACGCTGACCAATCCATCGCACCTTTTGGGCAAGACGACCGATCCGGCGGTTGGAGCAAAGGTGCCAGCCCCCCTCCCTCCCCGCCCCCCCCTAAACACGGGGGGGCGGAAATGAGGAAAGCCCCCCGAAATAGACGCCATCGGGCTCCCTCCCGGCCGGGAGCCCAACATTGGGAGAACACGAATGACGAGCAACCAAGGCGCAAGCGCACTGAACTACCCCTGCGGCGAGCCACCGGCACTCGGACAGCTCCATGAGGTGGCCAACGGCGTGCACTGGATCGCTATGCCACTGACGGGGCCGCTGGCAAGGATCAATCTCTGGCTGCTTGAAGACGAAGGTGGGCCGACGCTAATCGACGCAGGACTCAACAGCGACGAAAGCGTGGCAACGTGGAACGATCTCTTTGCCGGTCCACTGGCAGGCAAGACGCTTAGGCGCGTCATCGCCACCCATATGCACCCGGACCACATGGGGCTCGCTGGCTGGCTGACACGCCGCTTCAGCTGTCGCCTGTGGATGACACAGCTCGAATACCTGAACTGCCGTGTGCTGATCGGCGATACAGGCCGCCGTGCGCCTGAAGAGGCCGTAGCGTTCTATCGCCGCGCCGGGTGGGACAGGCAGGCCATCGAAAACTACCGCTCGCGCTTCGGCAACTACGGCAAGATGACCGCCCCGCTCCCCGACAGCTATCGTCGCATCCAGGACGGTGAGGTACTGCGCATTGGTGGCCGGGACTGGGAAGTCGTGACCGGCATCGGCCACACGCCCGAACACGCGTGCCTCTATTGCGCATCGCAGCAGTTGTTCATTTCCGGCGACCAGGTACTACCGAGGATTTCGTCGAATGTATCGGTATTCCCCACGGAGCCCGATGCCGACCCCCTCGATGGATGGCTCGTCTCGCTCGAAAAGCTGCGCACCCGCGTACCCGACGACGTACTCGTATTGCCCGCGCACAACGAGCCTTTCCATGGTCTTCACGCGCGGCTCGACCATCTCAAGGCAAGTCAGTTTCGCGCGCTTGATCGCCTGCGCGAAACGCTGCGCACGCCGCAGCGTGTGATCGATGTATTCGGCGCACTTTTTTCCCGGCCGATTTCACTCGACAACCCCATGCTGCTGGGACTTGCCACGGGCGAGAGCATTGCGCACCTGAACTACCTGCTGCATCGGAACGAAGCTGTGATGGAGATCGATGCCAAGGGCGTGGCGTGGTATGCGGGCGTATGAAGCAGGTCGGGCGGCCGCATTGAATTGATTGCATCTTCGCAAACCCACTGGATTCCCGCCTGCGCGGGAATAAAACGTTTTAGCAGGCAGCGTGCGCTACACGCAATATCACCTCAACATTGCGCCCCACTGATCACGTCGTCCCCGCACAGGCGGGGACCCAGTCGGTCGTAGCAGGTGCCACGATGAGTGTGGCCCCCAAGCCAAATCACTTCTGCTTCTCCGACAACCTACCGGATTCCCGCTTTCACAGGAATGACGAGCATTGGCTGTACGCGCCGCCCATTACATGACGTAAGCATTGAGCGCTTCGGGCCGTCATCCACAACACTTCAAGCGTCTATGCCGCCCATGCAGAGGTACTTCAGCTCCAGGTATTCATCGATCCCATAGCGCGAGCCTTCGCGCCCCAGGCCAGATTGCTTGACGCCGCCAAACGGTCCGACCTCGTTCGAAATCAGCCCCGTGTTGATGCCGACGATGCCGTATTCCAGTGCTTCGGCAACGCGCCACACGCGGCCGATGTCGCGGCTGTAGAAGTAGGACGCAAGCCCTGCGTCAGTGTCGTTGGCGAGCCGGACCACTTCGGCCTCGTCGCGGAACTTGAACACCGCGGCCACCGGACCGAACGTTTCTTCCTTCGCAATCAGCATCTCGGCCGTGGCGTCGGCCAGCACAGTCGGCTGCATGAAGCGGCGTGTCGGCAACCCTCCTACGGTTTCGCCTCCCGTCACGAGCCGCGCGCCTTTCGCGATCGCATCATCGATATGCTCCCGTGCTTTCGCAACGGCCTTGTCGTCGATCAGCGGCCCCTGCACCACGCCCTCGCCGAAACCATCCCCAACCCGCAACGCGGCGGCCTTTTCGGCAAGCTTCTCGACAAATGCGTCATAGATCTTTTCGTGCGCATAGAAGCGGTTGGTGCACACGCACGTCTGGCCCGCGTTGCGGTACTTCGAAATGATCGCGCCCTCCACAGCAGCGTCAATGTCGGCGTCATCGAACACGATGAACGGCGCATGACCGCCGAGTTCAAGCGCGAGTTTCTTGACCGTCGGCGCGCATTGCTTCATGAGCAAGCTACCGACCGGCGTCGAGCCGGTGAAGGACAAGTGGCGCACGACAGGCGATGCGCACATTGTGGCGCCGATCTCGGATGAGCGCCGGCCGTGGCCGGTCACCACGTTGAACACACCGTCCGGAATCCCTGCGCGGCGTGCGAGCTCGGCTAGCGCCAATGCGCACAGCGGCGTCTGACCCGCAGGCTTCACAATGATCGTGCAGCCCGCAGCAAGCGCCGGACCCGCCTTGCGCGTGATCATCGCAATCGGGAAGTTCCATGGCGTGATCGCCACGCATACGCCCACCGGCTGCTTGAGCACCATGAGCCGCTTATCGGCCCACGGCGTGGCCGGCACATCGCCCGAGACGCGCTTGGCTTCTTCGGCGAACCATTCAATGAAGGATGCACCGTAGACAACTTCACCGCGCGCTTCGGCGAGCGGCTTTCCCTGCTCGGCTGTCATGATCGCGGCCAAGTCGTCGGCGTGCTGCATCATGAGATCGAACCAGCGGCGCAGAAGGTTCGAACGTTCCTTGCCGGTTCTCGCACGCCAAGCGGGCAGCGCCGCATCTGCTGCGGCGATTGCACGAGAGGTTTCGGCCGCACCCATGTTGGGCACTTCGGCAAGAACCTCATCGGTCGCCGGATTCGTGACGATGCAGACTTCGTTGTCAACCGCCGCGACCCAGGCGCCTCCAATCAGGGCCTTGTCACGGAACAGCGTAGGGTCGTTGAGACGATGCAGGAGTGTGGACATGGTCTTTCCAAAAAGAATCAGTACGCTGCGGTGTAGATCGCGAGTGCATCCGCCTCTTCCACTGAGCGCGGATTGTTCACCAAGAGGCGCGTCTGCAGCATCGCGTCGGCGGCCATGCGTGGCAAGTCTTGGCGCTGGACCCCGACATCAGCGAGACGATGCGGGATACCCGTGGCCCCGATGAGGCGTTCAAGGTGGCTGATCAGTGCGTTGGTCTTTGCTTCATCGCTGCCACTTACCCCTTCGACCAGCACGTCGGCAAGTTCAGCATAGAGCTGGTGTGCCGCAGGTGCATTGAAGCGCAGCACATGCGGCAACACCAGCGCATTCGACAAGCCGTGGGGCACATGGAAGATGCCGCCGATCGGATAGGCGAGCGCGTGGACCGCCGCCACTGGCGCATTGGCGAAAGCCTGGCCCGCGAACATCGCGCCAAGCAGCATCGCCTCACGGGCAGCAATGTCCGCACCGTTGGTGCAAGCGCGCAGCAGATTGCGCGACAACAGTTCCAGGGCCCGCCTCGCAAGCATGTCGGACACAGGGTTCTTCAGATGCGCCGATGTGTAGGCCTCGATCGCGTGCACCATTGCATCGATGCCTGTCGCCGCCGTGGCTGCACGCGGCAGGCCCAGCGTAAGTTCGGCATCGAGAATGGCAAGGTCCGCAACGAGATACGGCGAGACCACACCGGTTTTGGTCGTTTCCCCTGTCGTCACGATCGACACGGCGGTCACTTCCGAGCCGGTACCAGCGGTCGTTGGTGCCTGCACCAGCGGTAGCCGCCGGCCATTGATCTTGCCAACGCCATAGATGTCGCGCAGCGCCTGCTCGCCGGGAATCAGCACGGCGAGCAATTTCGCAACGTCCATCGAAGAGCCCCCACCGAGCCCGAGCACGATCTCGACGCCCGCCGCACGTGCACGCTCCAACGCGGCCAGCACAACCTTCTCAGGCGGATCGGCGATCACGTCGTCGATGAGCTCAACGCGCCACCCGTGCGCAGCGAGGTCTTCAAGCGCCGGATCAAGCAGGCCGCTCGAATGGAGAAACCCGTCCGTCACCAGGCACAGGCGCGCAAGTTCCGGATAGCGCGAGCGCAGGGTCGCACCCAGCTGGCGCGCAGCACCCGAGACACAAATGATGTTGGGAACGGTCTGGAAACCAAAGGGCTTCATCGGATGCCTCACTCGTATATTGGACATGCGGGCGCTTGCATGTTCGGCCCGCCGCTAGCCATCACAGCACCCCGGAAAGGCTATGCACGCTGAGCTCGGAGCCCTTCTCCAGCACGCACATCCCAACCTCGACCCAGTCCTGCTGGTCTATCGGGCCGCTCCGTTCAGAACTGGTCGTCAGAAAGCGCCATCGCACCGTACTCACTGCTGGCACAGCAGATCGTGGCTTCAAGTGCCACGGCACGAGGCAGGATGTGTTCAGCATAGAACTGCGCAGTGGCGATCTTCGCGCCATGGAACGCCTTGTCTTCGCCGAGCCTCTCACATGCCGCCAGCATTGCACGCGCCATCTGCCAGCCGCCGAGCACGATTCCCGACAGCATCAGGTAAGGCACGGCCACGCCATACACCGCCACCGGACTGCTCGAATGCTGGAGCTGCAGATAATCCACCGACGACGCCAGTGCCGCACGCGCATGAGCCAGATGCCTATGCATGGCGCGGAACGGTGCTTCAGGCTTCGCCCGAAGCATCCTCAGCGTTTCATCGATCCCCTCCAGCAATCCGCGAACCACGATACCGTTGTCGCGCACCGTCTTGCGTCCAACGAGATCGTTTGCCTGAATCGCGGTCGTGCCTTCGTAGATCGGCAGGATGCGGGCATCACGGTAGTACTGCGCAGCACCGGTTTCCTCGATGAAACCCATGCCGCCATGCACCTGTACCCCCAAGCTTGTCACTTCGAGAGCGAGCTCGGTACTCCAGCCCTTGACGATCGGCACGAGGAACTCGTAGATCGCCTCATGCTTCGCACGCACAGGCGCCTCGGGATGCGCGTGCGCGATATCGTGGTGCATGGCAGCCACGCAGGAAAGCGCTCGTGAAGCCTCGGTCAATGCGCGCATCGTCGTCAGCATGCGACGCACATCGGGATGGCGGATGATCGGCACCGCGGCCTTGGATGAACCATCCACCGGACGGCTCTGCACGCGTTCCTTTGCGTAGGCGACGGCCTTCTGGTAGGCACGCTCCGAGAGCGAGATACCCTGCATGCCAACCGCGAAGCGCGCCGAGTTCATCATGATGAACATGTATTCAAGGCCGCGACCGGGCTCGCCGATCAGCTCGCCGATCGCACCGCCGTTGTCGCCAAACTGCAGCACGGCCGTGGGGCTGCCCTTGATGCCGAGCTTGTGCTCGATGGACACGCACTGCACGTCGTTGCGCGCACCGGGCGATCCCTCTTCATTGACGAGGAATTTCGGGACGATGAAGAGCGAGATACCCTTCACGCCTTCCGGCGCACCGGGAATGCGCGCCAGCACGAGGTGCACGATGTTGCCGGCCATCTCGTGCTCGCCCCAAGTGATGAAGATCTTGGTGCCGAAGACTCGATACGTGCCGTCCTCGCTCGGCTCGGCGCGCGTGCGGATGAGCGCGAGATCCGACCCGGCCTGCGGCTCGGTCAGATTCATGGTGCCGGTCCACTCGCCGGAAACGAGTTTCGGCAGGTACTTGCTTTTCTGGGCCTCGCTGCCCGCAGTCACCAGTGCATCGATCGCGCCGTCCGTCAGCGACGGACACGACGCAAACGAGAGATTCGCCGCAAAGAACATTTCGAGACACGGCGCCGCGATCAACCGCGGCAGCGCCTGCCCGCCGTACTCAGAGGGATGCTGGAGGCCCTGCCAGCCACCCTCCTTGAAGTGGCGGAAAGCATCGGCGAAACCGGGCGAGGCGGTCACGCGACCATCGCTCCACTGCGCCGGATTGCGGTCACCGACGACGTTGAGCGGCGCCAGTACCTCACTGGAAAGGCGCGCGGCCTCTTCGAGCACGGCACGCGCCGTGTCCTCGGCCGCATCCTCACACCCGGGCAATGCGGCGATCCTGTCCAGCCCGGCAAGTTCCTTCATCGCGAACAACATGTCGCGCAGTGGTGCGGCGTAGCTCATGGCGTCGCGTCTCCCTTAGCCAACAGCCCCGACCAGTTCAGGCACCACGGCGAACAAATCGCCCACGAGCCCGTAGTCGGCCACCTGAAAAATCGGTGCATCCGGATCCTTGTTGATCGCGACGATCACCTTCGAATCCTTCATGCCAGCCAGATGCTGGATCGCGCCCGAGATACCAACCGCGATGTAAAGCTGGGGCGCCACGATCTTGCCGGTCTGGCCCACCTGGTAGTCGTTCGGCACGAACCCGGCATCGACTGCAGCACGCGAGGCGCCCATCGCCGCGCCGAGCTTGTCCGCAAGCGGTTCCAGCACGGTACGGTAGTTCTCGCCGCTGCCCACGCCCCGGCCGCCCGAAACGATGATGTCGGCAGCAGTCAGTTCCGGGCGATCAAGCTTGGTCACTTCGCGGCTGACGAATTGCGAGACACCGGCATCGGGCGCTGCAACGATCGTTTCCACCGTCGCCGAGCCACCTTCGGCAGCAACCGGATCGAATCCGGTCGTGCGGACCGTAATGACCTTGATCGGATCGGACGACTTCACGGTCGCAATGGCGTTGCCCGCGTAGATCGGGCGGTGGAATATATCGGCCGATTCGACCGCGATGATGTCCGAGACCTGTGCAACGTCGAGCTTCGCGGCGATACGCGGGAGGACGTTCTTGCCGTTCGCGGTCGCCGCCGCAACGATATGCGTATAGCCGCGCGCAACCGTCAGCACCGTCGCTTCGACATTTTCCGCGAGCCCCGTTTCGAGCTGCGGCGCATCAGCCAGCAGCACCTTCGCCACGCCTACGACATTCGCCGCAGCGTCGGCCACACCGCGCGCACCGTGACCCGCGACCATCACATGGATGTCGCCGCCGATCGCTTGAGCCGCCGCCACTGCATTGAGCGTGGCACCGTTGAGCGATGCGTTGTCATGTTCTGCAAGCACCAGAATCGTCATTGCTTCTACTCCCTTTACAGCACCTTGGCTTCGGTCTTGAGCTTCGCGACCAGCGTCTGCACGTCGGGCACCTTGACACCGGCTGCGCGCTTGGGCGGCTCGGCCACTTTCAACGTCGCAAGACGCGGTTTGACGTCGACACCCAGATCCGCCGGCTTCACCGTTTCGAGCGGTTTTTTCTTCGCCTTCATGATGTTCGGCAGCGTGACGTAGCGCGGCTCATTGAGGCGCAGATCCGTGGTGATGACAGCTGGAAGCTTGAGCACCACGGTTTCCATGCCGCCATCGATTTCGCGCGACACGGTGATCTTGTTGTCGCCGGGAACGACCTTCGACGCAAATGTCGCCTGCGGCAGGTTCGCGAGCGCGGCGAACATCTGGCCCGTCTGGTTCGCGTCGTCGTCGATCGCCTGTTTGCCCAGGATCACGAGCTGAGGCGCTTCGCGGTCGGCGATGGCCTTGAGCAGCTTGGCCACGGCGAGCGGTTGCAGGATTTCGTCGGTTTCGACCAGGATGGCCCGATCCGCACCCATCGCAAGCGCCGTCCGCAGGGTTTCCTGCGCGGCGATCGGACCTGCCGACACAACGACCACTTCCGTCGCCACACCCGCTTCCTTAAGGCGTATCGCCTGTTCCACGGCGATTTCGTCGAAGGGGTTCATCGACATCTTCGCGTTGCCGATATCCACACCCGTGCCGTCAGACTTCACGCCGACCTTGACGTTGGCATCAACCACCCTCTTCACTGCAACAAGCACTTTCACGGCTCTCTCCTCACTTCATGCCGCAGTGGATATCGAGCGTGACAGCGTTCAGATATCCGTTCTCGGCGATGTGCCGCACGAGACCTGCGAACTCTTCTGCACGCCCCATGCGCTTGGGGAATAGCAGCGTATTGATGATGCCTTCGGAGACTTTCGGCGGCATGCCGGATGACATGCCCGTCTCGAACAGGCCGGGCGCGACCGCAACGACACGGATGCCATGCTCGGCCAGATCGCGTGCGACCGGCAGCGTCATGCCGATGACGCCAGCCTTGCTCGCGCTGTAGGCGGCCTGCCCCATCTGGCCTTCGCGTGCGGCACCCGACGCCGTGTTGATGATGACGCCACGCTCGCCGTCCTCCGGCTCGTTAGCCGTCATCGCCAGCGCGGCGTGGCGCAGCACGTTGAAGGTGCCGGTAAGGTTGACGCCAAGCACACGGTTCCACAGGTCTGTGGGGAAAAGCTGACCCTTCGAGATCGTCTTGCAGGGGCCAAGAATGCCCGCGCAATTCACTGCCACATGGAGGCGACCGTATTCGCGTACGACCGCTTCAACGCCGGCCTTTACGCTTTCCTCATTCGACACGTCGACCGCGATGCCACGCATGCCAGCGCCCATCGCAGCATCGAGCTTCGCCTGATCCAGATCGAAGCCCACGACTTTCGCACCCGCGGCTGCGAGCGCTTTGCAGGTCGCGAGTCCGAGACCAGATGCGGCTCCGGTGACGATGGCAACCTTGTTATCCAGTTTCATTTCCGTTTCCTTCTGGCGCAATGCGCGCCGGCGATATCGAATTCAGGTCCCATTCCCGGACACCGGGCGCAAGCCGCCCCGCCACCCGCACCGTGAGCGGGTGGCGTATGCGATCCGGGAATGCGTTCCAGGGCTTAGCGAAGCAGGCTTTCCTGCAATTGCGCCGCACAGACGGCTTCGTGCCAGTCACTGCTACCGAACACGATATCGGCGACCACGGCACGTTTGTAGTAATGGCCTACGGAGTATTCCTCCGTCATACCAATGCCGCCGTGGAGCTGAATCGCCTGCCCACACACGAAGCGGGCGGCCCGGCCAATCAACGCCTTGGCCTGCGAAACCGTGCGCTGACGCGCGGCGGGCTCGTCGTTCTCGATCGAGGCAAGCAGCGCATAGAGCATCGACCGCGCAACCTCAAGTTCCGCAGCCATGTCCGCGATGCGGTGCTGGAGCGCCTGGAAGCTGCCGATCGGCACCCCAAACTGCTTGCGCACATTGAGGTACTCGGCGGTGATCTCGATCGCCCGCTCCATGCCGCCAACAAGTTCGGCACACAGGGCTGCCACACCATGCGCAAGGCCTTGCTGGATGGCTGCACGCCCCTGGCCTGGCTCGCCAACCAGCGCGTCGGCACTCACGACCACGCCATCGAGCACCAGTTCTGCGACGCGAGTACCGTCATGCAACGGCAGACTACGGCGCGAGAGGCCCATGCTCATCGCATTGACGATGAACAACGTGATGCCCTGAGCATCGGGCATCACGGCCGAAACGATAAACGCATCGGCTTCCGCACCACCCAGGACGAGCGTCTTGTGCCCCGTGATCCGCCAGCCGGAGCCGGCACGCTCTGCACGCGTCTCGATCGGCTCAGCAAAACCACGCGACCGGGCCTCGCTGTAAGCGAGCGCAAGCTTGCTCGAACCATCGGCCGACACAGGCAGAAGGTGTTCGCAGTGCGCCACCGATCTCGTGGCCAGCAGCGTCTGCGGAGCCAAGACGGCACAGCCGACAAAGGGTTCGAGCACGAGACCGCGACCGAATTCGTGCGCGATCAGTGCAGTATCGGTCAGCGAACCACCCAGGCCGCCGAAGTCATCCGGCAATGCGGCTGCGAGCCAGCCGTTGTCGGCGAAGTCCTGCCAGTGCCCCGCACCGCCGGTCTTGAGCATGGCAGTGCGGGCCTCGAAGCTGTAGTCCTTCTCGACGAAGCGGCGCACGCTGTCTTGCAGCATCTGCTGCTCGGAATTGAGTTGGAAGTCCATGTTCGATCGCGCCGCTCAGAGTTGAAACAGCATCTTGGCGATGATGCCGCGCTGCACTTCGCTCGTTCCGCCGTAGATCGTCGAAGCACGGCGGAAGAACATCTCGTTGGCAAGTCCGCGCGCAATGTCCTGTTGCGGCATCGGCTCGCCCCGGCAGTCGTCATGCGGCTCCGGGTAGGCCACGGCACCATGATCGCCGAGCGCGTCAACGACGAGCTCGCTGATGCGCTGCTGCAGTTCGGTACCACGAATCTTGAGCATTGAGCCCATCGCATGCGCCGCCGGACTGTGGTCCTGCTCCAGCGCGGCGACACGGCTCACCATCGTGCCGACCGCCGTCACCTCGGCTTCAAGGCGCGCGAGCTTCAAGGCGAAGCTGCTTTGTTCGATCAGTACGCCGGTACCCACACGCTGCGTAGCCGCGAGGCGGCGCAACTGCATCATGTAGCGCTTGAGGATCGGCAGATCGGCCGCGCTCGCGTGCTCGTTGTTAAGCAGGAACTTGGTGATCTTCCAGCCGTCGCCTTCATTGCCGATGCGGTTGGCAATCGGCACGCGCACGTTGTCGAAGAAGGTTTCGTTCAGGTGGTGGCAATCGTCGATACTGCGGATCGGCCGGATCGTAATGCCGGGCGTCTTCATGTCGACCATCAGGAAGCTGATGCCAGCCTGCTTCTTGACCTCCAGGTCCGTGCGCACAAGCATAAAGATCCAGTCGGATTCATGCGCATAGCTGGTCCAGATCTTTTGCCCGTTGATGACGTAGTGATCGCCATCACGCTCGGCGCGCGTGCGCAACGAGGCGAGGTCCGAGCCCGAGCCCGGTTCCGAGAAACCTTGGCACCAGAGCCGCTCGCCAGACAGGATCCGCGGACGATGCTCGGCCTGCTGCTCGGGCGAGCCAAAGGCGTTGAGCACCGGGCCGAACAGCTTCTGCGCGAAGCCATCCTGCGTCGGCGCACCCGCAGCCACGCACTCTTCATCGAACACCAACCGCTGCAGCACCGACCAGTCGGTGCCGCCATGCTCGCGGGCCCAGTACGGCGCGCTCCAGCCCTTGCGGTTGAGGATCGCCTGCCAACGCTGGAGGTCCGCTCGCATCGAGCGGACGCTGCCCACAGGCTTGCCAGCGAGGTCGGCCGGCAGGTTCTCGCGCAGGAACTCGCGCACTTCCTCGCGGAAGGCGTCGAGCCCGGCGTCAGGCGTGAAATCCATGGTCAGCCTCGCTCAGTTCCGGTACATCGTTACAACACAGGCGCCGCCAATACCGACGTTGTGTTGCAGCGCAACCTGCGCACCTTCGACCTGACGCTTGTCGGCGTTGCCGCGCAGCTGCTGGACCAGTTCGGTACATTGCGCAAGGCCCGTCGCACCAATCGGGTGCCCCTTGGAGAGCAGGCCACCCGAGGGGTTAACCACATAGCGGCCGCCGTAGGTGTTGTCGCCATCATCGATGAACTTGGCGGCCTCGCCTTCCGGACAAAGACCAAGCCCTTCGTAGGTAATGAGTTCGTTGTGGGCGAAGCAGTCGTGCAGTTCAACGACGTCGACGTCCTCCGGGCCGATGGCGGCCTGTTCGTACACCTGCGCTGAGGCGTCCTTCGCCATGCCAAAACCGGCCACATGACGCAGGTCGTCGCCATACAGCGATTCAGAGCGATCGGTCACGATGGCCTGTGCAGCAATCCACACACGCGTATCGAGGCCATGCTTCCTCGCGTAGCTCTCGCTGCACAGCACGGCGGCTGCGGCACCGCAGGTCGGCGGGCAAGCCATGAGGCGCGTCATCACGCCGGGCCACAGGACCTGTTCGTTCATCACGTCTGCGGTCGTCACGACCTTGCGGAACACGGCCATCGGGTTGTTGGCCGCATGGCGGCTGGCCTTGGCACGAATCTTGGCAAAGGCTTCGACCGGGGTGCCGAAGCGCTTCATGTGCTCCATTCCGGCGCCACCGAAAATGCGCAGCGCGGGCGGAAGATCCGGCACTCCAAATTTGTCGCACTGGGCAAGGAACAGGTCGGAGGGCAGGGGGCGGTCATTGAAATAAGTGCCGAGCGCACCCGGATTCATCTGCTCAAACCCGACCACCAGTGCAACATCGATCGCACCCGCCTCGATCGCTTGCCGGGCCAGGAACAGACCGGTCGAACCGGTCGAACAGTTGTTGTTGACGTTGAAGATCGGCAGACCCGTCATCCCAACGTGATAAAGCGCCCGCTGGCCCGCGGTGGAATCGCCATAAATCCAGCAGGCGTAGGCTTGCTGGATTTCCGTGTATTCGACGCCAGCGTCGCGCATCGCAATCCGCGCAGCCTCCGCGCCCATGAGGTCATAGGTTTCGCTCGTACCGGGCTTCTTGAACGGGATCATCCCCACACCCGCGACAACAACTTTGTGCGCCATGCCACTCCTCCGTGATTTCTGGTTGATGCGATCCGTAGCCGAAGCCATATGGCGCGGATGATAGGAAAGGGTGGTCCGCACATCCCCCTCCTTCTTTGGGGGGACGGGATAGCCCCCCCTTGCCGCAGGATTCACTCCTACGAGACGTGACATGCAGAACACTGGCAGAGTTGTCGCCTTAGCGACAAAATCAGGCTGAGGACTGTCTCGGTTGGATGGATCATGCTTAGCTTTCGATCCACCAGATCCGAACATGCGTTCGATCGGGGAACCCCTAGGACCACTCGGCCGCAGCAGTTAGAAAGCCAGCCTGCCGCAGTTCCTCATCGACCGATGGCAGAGGAACGACGTGACGACTCAATTCGCAAGACACTTGGTGTCGACCAAATTTTCTCCACCGCGCATCGGGATCCGCCATGTGGTGCGCACCGGCCTTCTCGACCAGCTCAAGCAGATGCAGCAGAGTCGGCTTGCGCTCGTCACGGGCGCCGCAGGCTATGGCAAGACCACGCTGCTCGCGCAATGGCGCCAAGCGTGTCTGAAGTCTGGCGCGGAGGTCGCATGGCTTTCTCTGACAGCCGACGACAAGAGCTATGACGCGTTCTGCAGTGCCCTGCTGGCGGCGATCGGCCGGCTCGGCATCAAGATCGAACTCGACATGCTGCTGGAGGACACCAGCACAATGGCGATGGACGCGATCGTCGCCACCGTCGTCGATGGTGCAAACCAGATCGGCAAAGAGCTCTATCTGATCCTCGACGACTATCACCACGTCGAAGCGCCGCCAGCGCACAAGCTGATGCAAAAGCTGATCGACCACGGGCCCGGAAACCTGCACATCGTGATCGCATCACGCGTGATGCCACTCCTGAGCCTCTCCCGGCTTCGGATGATGAATCAGCTCATCGAGGTCGAAAGCGCCACCCTGCCCTTTGACCTTGCCGAGACACGCAGCTTTATCGAGGAGAACCTCGGAGCAGGGCGCCTCAACGCGGATGAACTGAGCCTGATCCAGGAAGTCACCAGCGGCTGGCCCTCGTGCCTTCAGCTGATCGTCATCATGCTCAAGAACCGGCCGGATTCACGCTCGGTGCTACATGACCTGGTATGGCGCTCAAGCGATCTGCAAAGCTACCTCAGTGAAGAGGTCATGGCGCATCTGCCAACCGAGCTGACCGGCTTTGCCGAGACACTGTCCATCTTCCGCCGCTTCAACCCCTCGCTCGCCGAATATGTGACTGGCGACAAGCGCACGGGAGAGCTCATCAAACGGATGGAGGACGAGAACCTGCTCATCAGCCGCGTCGACTCCGACGACCGGCTGGGCTGGTACCGATTTCACCGACTATTCGCGGAATTCCTCGCCACACGACTGGAGCGTCGTGGCGCTGAACCTGTGCGTGACTTGCACCGCCGTGCAAGCCGCTGGTTCGCCGAGCACGGTTTCTTGGCCGAGGCTGTGCGCCACGCAACGCTCGGCGAGGATATCGACTTCGCCACCGCCGTCATCGAACGCGCTGCCCCCGCAACCTGGAGCCTCGACCACCTGAGCCCGACGCTGCACCTGCTCGGCCGGCTACCCGAAGAAGTCCTGTTCAAGCACAAACGACTGCTCTTCCTCGCATGCCTGACGGTAGCGCTGACCGCTCGCCCAACGCGCGCCATGAGCTGGCTCGCGCGGCTCGAAGCAAGCGATGTGGAATCCCATCCGGAAATCGTACGCAGCCTGCCGCTGATCCGTGCAGCGATCGCAATCCAGCAGGACGACACGAGTTCGATCGTCGATCTGCTGGAGCCGATCCGCGACGTACCGATGGAAAACCCGTTCCTGCACTACATGCTGCTGGCGGAACTCACCTCGGGCTACAGCGCGGCCGGGCGTTACGACGACGCCCGCCGTCTGCTCGAAACCTATCCGATCCCGGCCGTCGACCGGAACAACGACATGGCACAGGTCACCGAGGCCAGCTACGTGCTGACGTTGATGATCGCGGGGGAAGTACGCGAGGCCGAGCGCCTTGGTACGCCGCTGCTGGAACGTTCGATCCGCATCGACGGCCACCGCTCGATCAGCGGCAACCTGTGCGCGGGCGCGCTTGCCGACGCCTACTACGAACTCGACCGCATTGACGACGCGCGCGAAACCATCGCCAACCGCTTCGGCCTGCTTCGTGCATCGGTACCCGATGTGATCGTTCGCACCAACCTGTGCCGGGCACGGCTCGATCTTCTGCAGAAGGGTCCGGACGCGGCACTGGCATTCCTGCAGTCGCAAACGGCTCAGCTGCGTAGCCTCGGGCAAGCCCGCGCGGTGGCAAACCTGCTCGGCGAACAAGTGAAGGTACTGCTGCAGAAAGGCAGCCGCACCCGTGCGGAGGAGATCTCGGCCACCCTCAACGAGTACGCCGCGGCTCACCGCAAAGAAAACGGGCTGCTCGCCGGACTGCCGGCCGTGGCTTCGCTGGCCCGTGCCCGCCTGCTGTGGACCGAAGACCCGGAGAGGGCATCACTCGCACTCGAAACGGTGCGGGAATACGCGCTCGCCTTCCGCCGCAACCGTCTGCTCGCCCAGGTCGACCTGCTCAGTGCGGCCATCCTCGATGAACTCAAGCGGCCTACCGAGGCGATGGAGCGGCTCGTCGCCGCAGTCAAAACAGGCCATCGGCTCGGCCTCGTCCGGACATTCGTCGACGAAGGCGCACTGGCAGCCAAGCCGCTGACGCGGGCGGTCCGCGATGGCGTGCTTGAGGGTGACGCACTGCATTACGCCGAAGAGCTGCTCGAAAAGCTCACCGGCGCAGGCGTCGCCGAAGCTGGCAGCGCCGCCCGCCGTGTCAACGTCGCAAAGACACAGGCCGTGCTGACCAAGCGCGAGATCGAGATCCTCGCCCTCGTGGCGCAAGCGATGTCGAGCAAGCGCATCGCGCTAGCACTCAACATCACGCTGGAAACAGTGAAGTGGAACCTGCGGAATATCTTCGCGAAGCTCGGGGTATCAAGCCGCTATGACGCGATGGTATGGGCGCGCAACAACGGCCTGATTGAGTAGGACGTTCTGAGCAGAGGGACCGGATAACACGCGCGGAGGGGCCCAACCGCCCCCGCGAAGGCGGGGCCCAGTACGTTTGCAGATAAGGCTACAGCCAACGGAATGCCCGCCTTCACGGGCATGACGAGGAGCAGACAACGATCGGCCTGCCCCAAGTGCTGAGGCAGGCCAGCCTTTCGACACCAGAGCGGCGATCAAGACACTGCCGTCGCCCCGCCATCCACCGTCAGAATCTGCCCTGTGATGTGCTTGCCCGCATCGCTCGCGAAGAGCACCGTCGCACCCTTCAGATCCTCATCGTCACCAAGTCTGTGCAAAGGGATGTCTTCACACATCTTCTCTGCACCGATCCGATCGAGCGTACCGTGCGTCATCTTCGACGGGAAAAAGCCTGGAGCAATCGCATTGACCGTGATGCCGTATTCACCCCATTCACCCGCCAGCGTCCGCGTGAAATTGATTACCGCGCCCTTCGACGTGTTGTAGGCAATCGTCTTCATCGTGCCGGGTGCATTACCGAATAGCCCGGTGGTCGAGGCAATGTTGATGATTCGACCGTGGCGGCGCGGAATCATCGACTGCCGGCCAATGCGTTGGGTAAGCAGGAAGAGGCCGCGGATATTCAGGTTCATCACCTTGTCCCATGCCTCGATCGGATAATCCTCGGCTGGCGCACCCCAGGTGGCACCCGCGTTGTTGACCAGGATATCGACCTGCCCAAGCCGTGCGATCGCGTCATCGGCAAGACGCTCGATGTCGCTCTCGCGACCGCCATCGGCAGCGATCCAGTCACACAGGAAACCACGCCGCGTCAGGCTACTTGCCGCGGCATCCAGTTCATCCGCCCTGCGTGCCGAGAGCATCACCCGCGCGCCCTGCTCGGCGAGCGCTTCCGCAATCTGCAGGCCGAGTCCGCGCGAGCCGCCGGTTATGAGCGCCGTCCGGCCGTCAAGGTCGAAAAGTTGTCGCGTACTTCGCATTTTCATTTCCTTCGGTTCCAACCTCAGAACCATTCGTCCTGCATGTCCAGCGTGGTGCGATCGAGTGACGCGAGCAAATCAAACTGCGCGCTTGTGCAGGGAAGCTCCCAGCGAAAGAAGTAAGTCGCCGCAGCAAGCTTGCCGCGATAGAACGCCTCTTCATCCCCGCTTGCGCCGGTAAGGGCTTCCTGCGCGACGATCGCCTGTTCGAGCCAGATCCACGCCATGACCACGTGGCCAAATGCTTCGAGATAGACCGAGGCGTTGGCGAGCGTGAGCGCTGGATCACCAGCGCCCCACAAGACGCGCGTCACCTCGTTGAGGCGTGCCACGGCGCCGTCGAGTTCGCGCGACCAAGTGCCCAGCAATGCGTCGTCCGTCGCGCGCGCACGCGCAGTGGCCGCGCCGATCACTTCACAGACGAGACCGAGCGCCCGGCCCTCCTGCATCACCACCTTGCGCCCGAGCAGGTCAAGCCCCTGGATACCGTGCGTGCCCTCGTGGATCGGGTTGAGGCGGTTGTCGCGGTAGAACTGCTCGACGTTGTATTCACGCGTGTAGCCGTAGCCGCCATGCACCTGGATCGCAAGATCGTTGCCTGCGAGGCACCACTGCGAGGGCCAGCTCTTGGCGATCGGCGTGAGGATATCGAGCAAGAGCGACAAACGCGCACGCGCTTCGCCTTGGTCCGCGCTCAGGCCGCTCATTTCGTCGATCAGCTTCGCGCAGTACAGCAGCAGCGCCATCCCGCCTTCCGCGTAACTCTTCTGGGCCAGGAGCATCCGGCGTACATCGGCGTGCTCGACGATCTTCACCTGCGGGCTCGCCGGATTCTTGCCCGCCGGGCCGGTCGCACGCCCTTGCGGACGATTGCGTGCATAGTCAAGCGCGTGGAGGTAGCCGGTGTAGCCAAGTGCGACCGCGCCAAGCCCAACGACAATGCGCGACTCGTTCATCATGTGGAACATGTAGGCCAAGCCCTCACCGAGCTTGCCAACGAGATAACCAACCGCGCCCGCGCAGTTTTCGGGGTGGTACTTCGTTCCCTCGCCAAAGGCGAGCAGGCAGTTCGTCGCGCCGCGATAGCCCATCTTGTGATTGAGGCCGGCAAGCGTCACGTCGTTGTGCTCACCGAGCGAACCATCCTCGTTCACAAGGTACTTCGGCACCACGAACAGCGAGATCCCCTTCACGCCCGGCACCAGCTTGCCGTCCGGGCCCGGAACCTTGGCGAGCACGAGGTGGACGATGTTCTCCGACAGTTCGTGTTCGCCCGCCGAGATCCACATCTTGCTGCCGCGCAGCCGATAGCGCTGTCCGAGCGGAGATTCGCATTCGTAGTCGGCGCGCGTCGCCACGTCCGACAACGACGAGCCGGCCTGCGGTTCGGACAGGCACATCGTGCCGAAGAAGCGACCCTCCATCTCGGGCCGAACGAAGGTATCCACCTGCGCTGGCGTACCGTAAGTCAAAAGCAGGTTTGCATTGCCGAGCGTCAGGAACGGATAGGTCGAGGTGCCGACGTTCGCGCCGAGGCAGTAGGTGAAACCGGCCTTCTCGACCACCAACGGCAATTGCATACCGCCGAGGTCATAGTCCTGTCCCGCCGCGATCAGTCCCGCCCTGGCGAAGTTCTCCAGCGCCACGCCAACTTCCGGAATGATGGTGACCTTCTCTCCGTCGAAGTGAGGCTCCTGCTGGTCGTTCTTCTTGTTATGCGTAGCGAACAGTTCAGTAGCGACCTGCTCATAGGTATCGAGCGCCGCATTGAAGGTCTCGCGTGAATGTTCGGCAAAACGCGGGATGTGACGGAGGCTTTCAACATCAAGCCACTCGTAGAGCAGGAAGTCGAGATCGCGGCGTGAGAGGATCAGTGACATGGCGCCAGTCCTCAGAGCACTTCGAACAAGCCGGCAGCGCCCTGCCCACCGCCGATGCACATCGTGACCACCACGTACTTGACGCCGCGCCGCTTGCCTTCGATCAGGGCATGACCGACGAGCCGCGCACCCGACACGCCGTACGGATGGCCGACGGCGATCGCGCCGCCATTGACGTTGAGCCGCTCCATCGGAATGCCGAGCGTGTCGGCGCAATAGAGCACCTGCACGGCAAAGGCTTCGTTAAGTTCCCACAGGCCGATGTCACCGACGGTGAGGCCGGTCTTCTTCAGCAGCTTCGGAATCGCGAACACCGGGCCGATGCCCATTTCGTCGGGCTCGCAGCCGGCCACCGCAAAGCCACGGAAGGCGCCAAGCGGCTTGAGGCCACGCGCCTCAGCCACGCGCGCATTCATCACAACCACAGCAGAGGCGCCGTCGGAAAACTGCGACGCATTGCCCGCGGTGATGACGCCGCCCGGCACCGCGGTGCGGATCTTCGCCACACCTTCGAGCGTGGTGTCGGCGCGGATGCCTTCGTCGGTGGCGATCGTGACTTCGCGCGTCTCGATGCGGCCGGTGTTCTTGTCGACGACGCCCATCTTCACCGTCATCGGTACGATCTCGGCATCGAAGCGGCCAGCAGCCTGCGCGGCGGCGGCCAGTTGCTGGCTGCGTACACCGTATTCGTCCTGGCGCTCGCGCGGGATGCTGTAGCGCTTCGCCACGGTTTCGGCGGTCTGCATCATGCCCCAGTAGATCGCCGGCCTGTTGGCCTTCAGCCACGCCTCTTCCGCCATGTGCAGATTGGTGTAGGGCTGCACACAGGAAATGCTCTCGACACCGCCCGCGACGAAGATGTCGCCTTCATTGGCGATCACGCGCTGCGCGGCTATCGCGATCGTCTGCAGGCCGGAGGAGCAAAAGCGGTTAACTGTTGCGCCCGGTACCGTCACCGGACAGCCGGCGCGCAGCGCGATCTGCCGCGCGATGTTGCTGCCAAGCGTGCCTTCCGGAAAGGAACAGCCCATCAGGACATCTTCGACTTCCGCGGCCTCGATGCCGGCGCGCTCGATTGCGTGCTTCACCGCATGGCCGCCCATGGTGGCGCCATGCGTCATGTTGAATGCGCCCTTCCAGCTCTTCGCCAGACCGGTGCGTGCGGTGGAAACGATGACTGCCTCGTTCATTTGAAATCCCCTTGAATGCTTTGCTTTTGCTGAACGAGGCGTTCAGTCGTTGAAACCCTTGCCCGCATCGGCGAGCTTCTGCAGCAGCGGCGCGACGCGCCAGGCATTGCCCTGATAGCCCTTCGCGTACTTGCGGAACGCCTGCACGACGTTGTAGAGGCCCACTTCGTCCGCGTAGAGCATCGGACCGCCGCGGTGCTTCGGGAAGCCGTAGCCACAGAGGTAGGCCATGTCGATGTCGGAAGCCTTCGATGCGATGCCTTCCTCAAGGATCAGCGCGCCTTCGTTGACCATTGCGAACACCAGACGCTCGACGATCTCTTCGTTGCTGATCTTGCGACGCGCAACGCCAAGCGCCTTCGAGTTCTCGATGATCATTTCGTTGACTGCCGCACTCGGGTAGGCCTTGCGGTCGCCCGGCTTGTAGTCGTACCAGCCGGCACCGACCTTCTGACCGAAGCGGCCCAGCTCGCACAGCAGGTCGCCCGTCTTCGAATAGGTGAACTCGGGCTGCTCGACGTAGCGGCGCTTGCGGATCGCCCAGCCGATGTCGTTGCCGGCCATGTCGATCATGCGGAACGGCCCCATCGCAAAGCCGAAGGCCTCGGCGGCGCGGTCGACCTGTTCCGGCAGCGCGCCTTCGTCGAGCAGGAAGCCCGCCTGGCGGCTGTACTGTTCGAGCATGCGGTTGCCGATGAAGCCGTCGCACACGCCGGCGACGACTGCCACCTTCTTGATCTTCTTCGCCATCTGCATGACGGTGGCGAGCACGTCCTTCGCGGTCTCCTTGCCACGTACCACTTCGAGCAGGCGCATCACGTTGGCCGGGCTGAAGAAGTGCAGGCCGACGACATCCTGCGGGCGCTTCGTGAAGGCGGCGATCTTGTCCACGTCGAGCGTGGAGGTGTTCGACGCGAGGATTGCACCGGGCTTGGCCACGGCGTCGAGCTGGCGGAACACGGTTTCCTTGACGCCGATGTCTTCGAACACGGCCTCGATGACGAGATCCGCATCACCGATGTCCGCGTAGGAAAGCGTGGTGGCCAGCAGGCCCATGCGCTGTTCGACCTGCTCCTGCGTGAGCTTGCCTTTCTTCGCGCTGGCCTCGTAGTTCTTGCGGATCGTGGCCACGCCACGTTCGAGCGCTTCAGCCTTCGTCTCCAGCATGACAACTGGAATTCCGGCATTGAGGAAGTTCATGCTGATACCGCCGCCCATCGTCCCGGCACCGATCACCGCGATCTTTTCGATCTTGCGCGTCGGCGTATCGGTCGGCACGTCAGGAATCTTGCTTGCCGCTCGCTCGCCAAGGAAGGCGTGGCGCAGCGCACGTGAAGCCGAAGTCCCCATCAGGTACTGGAAGCCAGCCCATTCATCGGCGAGGCCTTGCTCAAATGGCTTGAGCGAACCCGCCACCGCTTCGAGGCACTTCAGCGGCGCGGGAAACAGTTTTGCGCCGGGCGCCAGCGTCTGGCGGGCAAAGCCAAGGTAGCCCTCTGCGTTCTCGTACTCGACCTTGAGGTCGCGCACCTTGGGGTACGGGCCGGGCTCGCCTGCGACCTTATGGGCAAAGGACAGCGCGGCAGGCAGCACGTCGCCTTCGACGATTTCGTCGAAGAGCCGCGTGTCGGAGAAGCTTTCGGAACGGGCTGGCTGGCCAGAGATGATCATGTTGAGCGCCCGCTCAAGCCCAACCACACGCGGCAGCCGCTGGGTACCGCCGGCCCCCGGCAGGAGGCCCAGATTTACTTCGGGCAACGCGATCTGCGTGCCCTTGGCAGCAACGCGATAGTGACACCCCAGCGCAAGTTCCAGCCCGCCGCCCATCGCTACCGCATGGACTGCAGCCACCACGGGCTTCGCCGAATTCTCGATCGTGCGGATCACCGTATGCAGGCTCGGCTCGCGCGTTGCGTCGGCCTTGCCGAATTCGCGGATATCGGCGCCTCCCGAGAAGGCCTTGCCAGCGCCCGTAAGCACGACGGCACTTACCGATGCGTCGTCGAGCGCACGGGTCATGCCTTCGATGATGCCCACCCGCGTGCTGTGGCCAAGTCCATTGACCGGGGGATTGTCGAGCGTAATGACGGCAATGCCGTCACGGACCTGATAGTGCGCTGTCATTCTGGTTCCTTTGTCCCGTTGGCGTGCGATGACACGTTCCGATTCGAATGTCAGCGGCGAGTTAATCACTTTCCCCTACGGCCTTTTCCCCCCTTAAGGAGGGGGCAATGGCGGTTGCGGGCCGCCCTATCCTGCGGCCATCGAATTGCGTACCTCTGGCGACCTAGCCCGTCCATGAACCACTGCAACTCCGCCACCCCGATTGGCCGCAAGCCCATCCACACGCGCCACGTCATTTGCGATGCATTTCTGCGCGAGGACGGTCTTATAGATGTCGAAGGTGAAATGCGCGATATCGCGCCCGATGGCACCGACCTGTACTTTCGCCAGGTCGCGCCCGGCGGCCCGATCCATCACATGAGGATCGTAATGACGGTCGGCACCGACCTCGTCATCCACTCCGTTAGGGCACAAACCCACGAAGCCCCGTCGCACCACTGCCGTGAGATCGAAAAAGCGTATGACTCACTTGCTGGCCTCGAAATCGGCCTCGGCTTCATGCTCGGCCTGAAGGCGCGTGTCGGGGGCGTAAAGGGGTGCACGCACTTGACCGAGATGCTCGGACCGATGGCCACCACGGCCATTCAGGCCCGCTTGGGAATGGAAAGGCACGACCAGACCTGGCGCAAGTGGCGCTTTGAAAGCGACGAACCCATGCCGCGCCCGCGTCTGGTGGACTCCTGCCACACGTATCGCGAGGATGGCGAAGCGATCCAGATCCTGTGGCCGCCAAACCGCCGGCAGGAATCCGAACCGGCACGGCAGCCATGAACCAGATCTATTCCGTCAAGCAGTTCTTTGACGCGGACGAACACGCACTGAGCCTGAGCGACTTCGGCCAGAGCTATTACCAGATCGAGAAGGGATCCTTCCACAGCACGCTACGACAGATCCGACTTGATGGGGTCAACCTGTTCTCGGAACAAGCCAATCGCCAAATTGCCGAGTGCGGTCGTGCGCGCCCCGGTACCGTGGCCATCGGGTGGATCGTGCCCCCCGCGGCATCCGCAGCCGAAGTGCAGAACAACTGGCCATTTGCCTACCGACGTTCCGGCAGGGACTGGATGATCCAGCTGCCACCGGGCACCGAAGTCGCCGGGATCTCGATTCCGGAACATGAGTTCGATGGATTGCTCGAAAGCCTTGACTCGACGGTGGAGGAGCGCAAGCGCTGGCAGGCGCGCTTCATCCAGGGCGGCAAGGCGTTTGCAACACTTCGCTCGGCGATCGATGCGCTGGTATTCCATCGCGAGCACCTTCTGAATGGCGAAGCGCGCGAGGCACTGCGCGGACAGATCCTTGATGCAGTCTGCAACCTGTTTGGCGAATCAGAACCGTTCCGCCATTCGAATCTCACCGAACTGACCTACCGCGACATCGTCAAGCGCAGCCACCACTACGTGCTGGCCAATCCGGAAGCCTCAATCACCGTGCTCGATCTGTGCACCCAGCTTCGCGTTTGCCGCCGCACGCTGCAAAAGAGCTTCATCGCCGTCACGCGGCACCCGCCCTCCGCCTACCTGCGCCATGTGCGCCTCGGACGCGTACGCCACCTGTTGCGTTCCACGCCGGCAGAGAATCTGTCGATCGCCGACGCCGCTACCCGCTGGGGTTTTCTCCATCTCGGCAACTTCGCGAACGACTACCGGCAGCTCTTCGGCGAACGCCCGTCGCAGACATTGCGTCCGTAGGCCAGCGAACCCCTGGATCTGCACCGACGCTCATCCGCAATGCCAAGCCAAGAAACATCGTTGCTCCCACCTTCGCAGGAATGATGCGAATCGTTGGACTTGTGCCGAATCGCGCAGCACGTTGATCCGATGCAATTCATCCGGCTCGGCGGACTAGAACTCCTGAATCCGTTGCGCCCAAACGATCCGCCCACGACGGGTTCGGGCGTCTCGTTCCGCCGTCCATGCAATTTTCATTAATTCGCTGCACGGTGTGCCGATTTTGGATAACGCCTTTGCTGTGCCCTGCCCTAACTTCGTTAGACCAATCGAGAAGGAGCAGCACAAATGAAGGACGAGATCTCAAACGAGGTCGGCACACCCGAGAACTCGGGCCGTCGTGGATTCATCCGCCGTACGAGCGCTGGCGCCAGCCTCGCAGCAATGGGTGTCATGGGCGCGGCTTCAGTCGAGGCCGCACCGAAGTCGCAGCAGCGTGCCGCAAAGACCAAGGGCGTCGACTATGACGTGATCGTGCTCGGTGGGGGGTTTGCCGGCGTCACGGCCGCACGCGACAGCAGCAAGAACGGTTACCGCACGCTTCTTCTCGAAGCACGCGGCCGCTTGGGCGGACGCACATTCTCGACCGAGTTCGCGGGCCATCACATAGAACTCGGCGGTACCTGGATCCATTGGACGCAGCCCTTCGTCTGGTCCGAAGTCCAGCGCTACAAGCTCGACGTCGTCGAGACACCGAACGAGAACGTCGAACCTGGCTCGAACATCGTCGTACTCGTCGACGGAAAACGCGAGCACCTCGATACGCCCGAAAAGCTCGGCGCCGTGTTCGGTGCATTCAACAAGTACTTCAGCGATTCCGAGGCGATCTGGGAACGGCCCTACGATTCCGCCTTCACCCGAAAGACGATCCTCGCAAACGACAACCTCAGCACCCTCGACGCCGCGCGCAAGATGGATCTCACGCCAGTTCAGCGGGTTGCGCTCGAAGCCTATCTCTCCGGCCTGATGCATAGCCCGATCGACAAAGGCTCGCATGTCGAGGTCAACCGCTGGTGGGCACTGCCGGGCAACAACATGACGGCACTGCACGACTCCTGCGGTCGCTACCGGATCAAGGACGGCACGGTTGCGCTGATCAACCGCATGATCGACGACGGCAAGCCTGAGGTCCGTCTGGCAACGCCGGTGCAGCGCGTCGAAGATCGTGGCGACCGCGTCGTCATCACGACGGCGGACGGCAAGCGTGTGACGGCGGCCGCGGTGATTGTTGCGCTGCCGATGAACGTGCTGCCGAACGTTGAGTTCTCACCGGCGCTCGATGCGCGCGTCGTCGAGGCTGGGCGCGAACGGCATGCGGGTGTCGGCGTCAAGCTGATGATGAGAGTCAAGGGCCGCCTCGCGAAGACACGCGTCAACGCACTGGGCCCGACCACGCATCCGTTGCCGTTGATCGCGACGTACGCGGTCGCCGAAGACCACACCATCCTCGTCATGTTCGGCCCGGATCCGAACCGCATCAACTACGCGAGCAAGGCTGCCGTGCAGCAGGCGTTGCGCGACTACTTCCCCGAGGCCGAAGTCGAGGAGGTCCATTTCCATCCGTGGAGCATGGACCCCTATAGCAAGGGCACCTGGTGCAACTACCGGCCAGGCTGGTTCGGCAAGTACGTCGAGCACTTCCAGAAGGACCGTGGCCGCATCTTCTTCGGCCAAGGCGATCACGGTGAAGGCTGGCGCGGGTTCATCGACGGCGCAATCGGCGCTGGCGGCGGTGCGGCACAACGAGTCAAGGCCCGTCTAGGCTAACAATTGAGGAAAGCATGGCCAACTCTCATGACAAGCGCTTGAGCGCATTGCGTCCCACCGCCTTCGCAGCTGCCATCGCGGCTCTGTGTGCCGGCCTGTATGGCAACGCACAAGCTTTCGAAATCCCGACCGGAAATGACGACGTCAAGATCAATTTCGATAACACAATCCGCTACAACCTCGGACTGCGTACCGAAAGCCAGAATCCGGCGATCATCGGCAACCCGAACTACGACGATGGCGACCGCAACTTCAAGCGCAACAGTATCGTCACGAACCGCATCGACATTCTGACGGAGTTCGACGTCACGTATAAGGACTTCGGCGCCCGCATCAGCGCCGCCACCTGGTACGACCAGGCGTACTCGGGTTCGCTCGACAACACCAGCCCAAGCACGTCCAATCACCTTGAGAACGGTGTACCGGCAGTGGGCCTGTCCGACTACACGAAACGCTACTACCGTGGCCCGTCGGGCGAATGGCTCGACGTCTTCGTGTTCGGCGCGTTCGATATCGGCGATATGCCGTTCTCGTTCCGCGCAGGACGCCATTCAGTGTATTGGGGCGAGAGCCTGCTCGACCCGGTCAACAGCAACGCCTACGCCCAGGCGCCGCTCGATTTCGGCAAGGCCGTGTCGACGCCGGGTGTCGAGGCCAAGGAACTGTTCCGCCCAGTGACGCAACTCTCCATGCAGTTGCAGGCAACACCGGAACTCTCGCTCGCTGGCCAGTACTTCTTCAAATGGGACGCCACGCGCTTCCCGGAATCGGGTTCGTATCTGGCTGACCTGGACCCATTCCTCCGCGGGGGTGAAACCTACATTCTCGGGCCCGGCGTCTTCGCCACCCAGGGTCAGTCGATCACACCGAAGGACTCAGGCCAGTGGGGGGTCTCGGCACGGTGGAGTCCGCAATGGCTCGACGGCACGCTGGGTTTCTACGCGCGGCGCTTCTCGGACACGTTGCCGCAGTTCATCCTGAACCTCGGCACGATGAAGTACCACACAAACTATGCCTCCGGCATCGACCTGTACGGTCTGAGTCTTTCGAAGCAGATCGCGGGGGTCTCTGTCGGCCTCGATCTCAACTACCGCCAGAACATGCCGCTTGCAAGCGACGCGGTGGTCATCATGTCGGACGCACAACTGCCTGACCGTGGCGAGATCCTCGGCGCACGCGGCAAGACAATGCACGGCGTACTCAACGCAATGTCTTCGATCAAGAAGACGCCGCTGTTCGACAGCGCCTCGGTGATCGCCGAGGCTTCCTGGACCCACTTGTTGTCGGTTTCAAGTGACCCGAACGACGCATTCCAGGGACGCGCCGGCCGCGAAGGCATCGACACGGCAACGCGCGATTACTTCGGCGTCGGCTTCGACTTCACGCCGAAGTGGTTCCAGGTCTTCGCCGGGGCGGATCTCTCCCTGCCAATCGCAGTGAGCTACGGCGTATCCGGCAATTCGGCCGTGCTGGGCGGCGGCAGCGAAAAGTCGGGGAGCTATTCGATTGGCTTGGGCCTGGATCTCTATAGCAGGTATCGCTTCGATCTGAAGTACGTCGACTACTACGGCAAATACACCACCGACAGCGCGGGCGTCGTTGATCAGAACAACGGCGACAACGCGCTGCTGAAGGACCGCGGCGCGGTCTATTTCACCTTCAAGACCACGCTCTGACAGGGACAGAAATGAAACAGCTCACACTCGCATTGATTGGCGCCGGCATTCTCGCCGTGCAGATGAATGCCGCCTTGGCTGGAGTTTCGGCGGAAGAGGCAAAGAAGCTCGGCACGACGCTGACGCAGGTCGGTGCGGAAAAGGCCGGCAACAAGGACGGCACGATCCCCGAGTACACCGGCGGCCTCGTCACGCCGCCAGCGGGTTTCGACAAGTCGACAAACGTGCGCCCTGACCCGTTCGCGAGCGAGAAGCCGCTCTTCTCGATCGATGCTAAGAACGTCGAGAAGTACGCCGACAAATTGACCGAAGGCGCCAAGGCGCTGCTCAAGACCTATCCGGGATACCGCATCGATGTCTATCCGACGCATCGCACTGCAGCCTACCCGAAGAAGGTACTCGACAACACGCTCAAGAACGCCACCCATGCGAAGCTCTCGGAAAACGGCCTGAGCGTCGAGGGTACGGCGGCTGGAATCCCGTTCCCGATTCCGAAGAATGGCCACGAAGTGATGTTCAACTACGTGGCGAACTACCAAGGCGTGGCATTCACCATGCCAAAGTATTCGGCCTACAACGTCGACAGTGGCGGCAAAGCCTCGCTGTCCGCACAGGGCATCTGGATTCAGGACTCTCCGTATTACGATCCTGCCAGGAAGGATGACACCATCCCCATGCTCTACCGCGCCCGTGCCAACTACACGGGCCCGGCACGCCGCAACGGGGAAGCGATCCTTTCCATCGAACCGGTGAACTACACGTCGCACGAATCGCGCGCGTGGCAATACCTGCCAGGCCAACGCCGCGTCCGCCTCGCACCAGACATCGGCTACGACACGCCTAATTCCAGTACATCTGGCATGTCGACGTATGACGACGTACTTTTGTTCAACGGCAAGCAGGATCGCTATGATTTCAAGCTCCTCGGCAAGAAGGAAATGTACGTGCCCTATAACACGTACCGTTTCACCTACGCTGACAAGCCGGAGGACGCACTGCAGCCACGCTTCGTCAGCCCGGACGCGGTGCGCTGGGAGCTCCACCGCGTGTGGGTAGTCGATGCGAAGCTCAAGGACGGCAAGCGCCACATCTACTCGCGCCGTACCTTCTATGTGGATGAGGACAGCTGGAGTGTTCTCGCGGTGGACCAGTACGACGGGCTTGGCAAACTCTGGCGCCCTGGCTTCAGCTACTTCACGCAGAGCTACGACGTTCCGGCTCCGAACAACATCGCAAGCGGCCACTATGACCTGATCGCCGGTTCGTACTACATGAACACGTGGCCAGGCAAGGCAGGCATCAAGTTCTCCGACGCGTTGCAGTCCGAGTCGTCGTGGAGCCCGGACAACCTCGCCGGTCGCGGCGTCCGCTAAGGTCAGAGAAATGAAGTTCCACACTTTTGGTGCGGCGCTCGCCCTGGCGCTGGCAGCGTCCACAGCACAAGCCGACTGCAATACGGACAAGGCACTGCGCGCCAGCGGACATCAGGTGTTCGAGTCGCGCTGCGCAATCTGCCACACGGTTGGGAAGAACCAGCCGCACACTTTCGGGCCCAATCTACGCAGCATCATCGGTCGTCCGATCGGGAAGGCCGCGGGCTTCGATTTCTCGCAGGTATTGGCTTCGCAGAATGCCAACTGGGATGAGAAGCTGCTTGACGTGTTCCTGAAGGAACCGGCCGCCGCCTTCCCCGGAACGGCGATGCCATTCGCCGGCCTTGAAAAAGCGGAGGACCGCACGGCGGTGGTCTGCTATCTCAAGCGCGGCGCCTAACGAGGAGAAGCCCATGCAGCATTCCGGTAGTGGGCGGAAAGCGGTTCGCGTCTCCGCCAGATCGTTTTCCCCTGCACCGGTGCGGTGCAGCGCATGGGTTTCGGCCGCCGCACTCTTTGCGGCGGGCCTCTTGTGTGCGCTGCCCGCCGCTGCACAGGCACCGCAGCAACCGAACATCCTGTTCATCCTTGCCGACAACCTCGGTTACGGCGAGCTTGGCGTCTACGGCGGCGGCACCACACGCGGCGCCCCTACACCGCGCATCGACCGGCTGGCCGCCGAAGGCATGCGCTTCACCAACATGAACATGGAGCCGCAGTGCACGCCGAGCCGTTCGAGCATGCTCACTGGACGCTACGCGATCCGTTCGGGCACTTACGCGGTGCCCTACGGCGGCCAACCCGAAGGCATGACGCGGTGGGAAGTGACGATCGCCGAAGCTTTATCGGATGCAGGCTATGCGACGGCCCTCTATGGCAAATGGCATCTCGGCAGCCAAGAGGGCCGACTGCCGAACGACCAGGGTTTCGACGAGTGGTACGGCATCCCGCGCACGACTAACGAAGTGCTCTACCCCGCCTATCCCGGCTATTCGCCTGAATACCTTCCACCCCAACCGATCCTCGAAGGGCGCAAGGGTGAAAGGAGCCGCGAGGTAAAGACCTACGACATCGAACAACGGCGAGTGATCGACAGCGAGATCACGCAGCGTTCGACGGCGTTCATGGAACGCTCGGTCAAAGCGAGAAAGCCCTTCTTCGCCTTCGTCTCGCTGACCCAACCGCACTTCCCCACCTTGCCGAACCCAAAGTACGCGGGGAAGACGGGTCACGGTGACTGGGCCGACATGCTGGCGGAAATGGACGATAACGTTGGCCGCCTGCTCGACACCGTCGAGCGCCTCGGCCAGCGCGATAACACGATCGTGATCTTCACGAGCGACAACGGTGCCGAGTTCCTCAAGCCCTGGGACGGCTGGGCCGGCCCCTGGCGCGGTCAATACTTCACAGCCTGGGAAGGCGCCATCCGCGTGCCATTCATGGTCCGCTGGCCAGGCAAGGTGCCGGCCGCACGCGTGAGCGACGAAATCGTGCACGGCGTGGATCTCTTTCCGACGCTGGCACACATCGCTGGTGCGCGCGTGCCAGATGACCGACCGATCGATGGCGTGGACCAAGCCGCCTTTCTGCAAGGCAGGACCAACAAGTCTGCGCGCGAAGGCTTCCTGATCTGGGTGGATAACCGGCTTCAGGCGGTGAAGTGGCACAACTTCAAGCTGCATTTCTATCAACAAGACAATATGACGTCTCCGCCGGTGAAGCTTCCTGTGCCACTGCTCATCGACCTGTACACGAATCCGCAGGAAGACGAAGGCAAGCGGGCACTCGCTGGCTGGGCGTTCGGACCGATGCTGAAGATGATCCAGACCTTCGAAGCCAGCACGAAGAAATACCCGCTGATTCCAATGGGGACGCCCGATCCTTGAGGCATGTAGGCGATCAAGTTTTTGTCCGCGCAGTGCCATTCCTGTAGTGAGCACGTGGAGTTTTCCGGTAACGCCGGCGGATTTCCGGTGTAAAGCGGCCCCCAGAAGCATCCGTTACGTCACGCATTGGGCTTACGTTGTAGGCCCAACTTCCGTTGATGCTGACTTCGGGCAACGACCGATGGACGACAACGCAGAAAACTCTCGGGCTCGCGCTTCACAGGAGAAGGACGCCATGAACAAGACCATCACCCGTCTGCTCGCAGTACTTGTGGCCGGCAGTATCGCCACAGGACCGGTGCTGGCCGATCCCTCGCCAGGAAAGGGCCCGGACAAACACCACGATAAGCATAAGGACAAGGAGCGCTACGACGACCGGCATGATCAACGCCATGACGATCGCCGCGCCGACCGGCACGACCAACGTCATGATGACCGCTACGATGGTCGGCAGGATCAACGTCACAATGATCGCCGCGCCCCACATCGTGATGAACATGCGTTCCCACGGGCCAGTATCACGTCGCGCGACGCACGCGAGATCGCTCACCAGAACAACATCCGCTTCGAAGACTACAAACGCCTGCCACCAGGCATCCGCAAGAACATGGCACGCGGCAAGCCATTGCCTCCGGGACTCGCTGCACGAACCGTGCCACCCCGCTATCTCGAACACCTGCCGCACTATTCCGGCTACGAGTGGCGGATCTACGGAACCGATCTGGTCCTGATTACAATCGGCACGGCCATCGTGGCCGACATCCTGCTGAACGCACTCGAATAATCTTCGACGGCCGGCGCTACGCGACGAAGCGCCGGCTTGGTGCAAGACCATCGCATCCAGGTATTTCACAAGCCCCGCAACGGCCGATAATCCGTGCCTCCTGTCCGGAGCGCACGCAAAATGCGCTCCGCGCCACCCGAACGGAGCCCCAGCCATGCAGAGACTCGCCGCCCTTGCGACCTGCGCATTCCTTGCACTCTCCGGCGCTACCGCGCGCGCCGATACAAACAAACCCGCCGATACGCCACTGGCCTTGATGCCCTACACGCCGGGCCTCGATCCGAGCGCAATGAACCGCGACGCGAATCCGTGCACGGATTTCTACGAATACGCCTGCGGCGGCTGGGTGCGGCGCAACCCCATCCCGGAGGACCAATCGCGCTGGGACGTCTATCGCAAGCTGCATGCCGACAGCCAGCGCTTCCAGTGGGGCATCCTCACTGATCTCGCAAAGCCTGATGACGCCCACACACCGCTCCAGCGCAAGCTTGGCGACTACTTCGCCGCCTGCATGGACGAGCGCCGCGTGGCAAGCCAGGGTATTCGTCCGATCGAACCGGCACTCGCGCGCATCGCGGCATTCAACGACCGCCGCAACCTGCCCGCGCTGCTGGCCGAATTACAACGCGATACGCCAGACGCAAATCTGTTCTTCGGTTTTGGCTCAGCGCAGGATTTCTCGGATGCCACCCGCGTGATCGCCATACTCGACGCCGGCGGTCTGGGTCTGCCCGACCGCGATTACTACATCAACAACGACAAACGCTCGAAGATACTGCGCACCCGATATGCCGAGCACATCGCACGCACATTTGTGCTGCTTGGCGATGACGAGGCACATGCCCGTGAGCAGGCGGCAATCGTATTGGCGATGGAAACCGAACTGGCCTGGGCAACGCTATCCCGTGTCGAGCAACGCGATCCGTACAAGCTGTTCCACAAGATGAACGCCGCAGCACTGGCGAAGCTCACGCAGGATTTCAACTGGCAACCCTTCCTGGCGGCTTACGGCTTGCAGACACTGGACACCTTCAACGTCACCGAACCTGCTTTCTTCAAGCGCTTCGATTTGCTCGCCGCGAGAGCAACGCTGGCTGACATCCGCAACTACCTGCGCTGGCAGGTGGCACACTCGAACTCACCCTACCTGGCCCCCGCAATGGTGGATGAGCACTTCGCCTTTTTCAGCAAAACACTGCGTGGCGTGCCCAAACAGCAACCGCGCTGGAAACGCTGCGTAACACTCACCGACAGGCAGCTCGGTGAGGCGCTCGGCCAAGAATACGTTGCACGTGCGTTCAGCCCCGAAATGAAGGCTGCCACGCGCCACATGACAACGCAGATCGAAGCAGCGATGGCGCGCGACCTCGACGGTCTCAATTGGATGAGCCCTGCGACAAAGAGACACGCGAAGGAAAAGCTCGCCGCCATCGCGAACAAGATTGGCTATCCGGATCAATGGCGGAACTATGACGCACTGGCGATCTCACGCGACGACTTCGCGGGCAACGTCGCACGCGCGCAGCGATTTGAGACGGAGCGCCAGCTCGGCAAGATCGGCAAGCCCGTCGACCGCGGCGAATGGGGCATGACGCCACCGACGATCAACGCCTATTACGATCCGCAGCTCAACGACATCAATTTCCCGGCCGGCATCCTGCAGCCGCCGCTGTACGACCCGAAAATGGATGACGCGCCAAATTACGGCAACACTGGCGGCACCATCGGCCACGAACTGACACACGCCTTCGACGATGAAGGTCGCCAGTTCGATGGACGGGGCAACCTTAAGAACTGGTGGACACAACGCGATGCGGCAGCCTTCAAGGAACGTGCGCAGTGCCTCGTCAAGCAGTACGCAAAGTACGTAGTCATCGACGACATCCGCATCAACAGCCAGCTCACTCTAGGTGAAGACATCGCCGATCTGGGCGGGCTGATCCTCGCGTGGTCGGCCTGGAAAGCAGAAACCGCCAACAAGACGCTTGAAGCACGCGACGGATTGACGCCCGAACAGCGCTTCTTCGTCGGCAACGCGCAGTGGGCCTGCAACAGCGTACGTCCGGAAGACGCCCGCATCCTGGCGCGCACCGATCCCCATTCCCCCGGGAAGTACCGGGTCAACGGACTGGTTTCGAATATGCCGGCGTTCGCAAAGGCATTCTCATGCAAGGCAGGCGATGCGATGGTCAATCGCCGGATTTGCCGCATCTGGTGACGGCGATGCAGCCGAACGCATCTGTGGTCCGGCCAGCATGCGGACGGACGCCAAGAACCCGACGAAGCGGGTCATGGCCATTTCGTCAGGCACGGCAATACGTGGCACATACCATGTCCGCTCTGCCACTCAAACCTTGCGGCCGATCCGTAGTGTCAGGGCCCAGCTGACCTCACGCACAGTCTGGGGATGCCCCCACAGTGGCAGCAACTCGTCCATCAATAGTTCAGTGGGACTCTTGCCGAACATGGCGACGTAACGTCCGGTAGCCGACCAGCTGTGGATATATCCAAGAAGTTGCGCAAGCGTCCAGCCCGCCGACAGCGTGTAGGGCGGAACCGGCACCTCATCGAACGGGAATTCGAGTTCGGTGTACTGCGTATCGACGTGCCGATGCTCGGGCATCCAGTAAGGTCCGAGCGTCTGGCTTCGGAAACGCTGGATGATTGCGTCAATCTCCTCACCTTCGACCTCCACGTTGCTATAGGCCCACGCAGCAATCACACCGCCTGGCGCCAGTACGCGGTGTGCTTCGCTGTAGAAGGCTCCTAGTGAGAACCAGTGCAGCGATTGGGCGCAGGTGATGAGATCCACGCTCCCATCGGCAAGCCCACTCTGATCGGCAGGCGCAGTGCGAAATTCGATGTTGGCATGTTTGGGCGCCTCAGCGATCTGGGCCTCCGAGATATCGGTGCCGATCACTCGCTCGAAGCGTTCGGCAAGGTCCAGCGTGGCCTGACCGCTGCCACAGCCGACATCCCACGCGAGTTTGCGGTTTGGCACGAAAGCAAGCAGATAGTCGTAGAGGGAGCGCGGATAGCGCGGCCGGAACAGCACATAGCCTTGGGCCAAGGGCGAAAACGGATCGCCGGCCGGACTCTGAAGCAAGGGGTTGATCATCAAGGTCTCCGGGCACCATGAGGAAGCATCAGATTGTCTCGCAGCTTGGTCGTTCTTGCCTGTGTTCGCTCAATCACGGCGCGCAGGGCCATCTCTTATTCTCGCCCGTATTCCTGGCCAGTACTCGATCTCGTAGTCGGAGTCCTTCGTGGCGCTCACGGTTCCACAGAACACGGCGCCCGCTTGGCAGAAAACACTTTGGCCTCCTAGAATTGGAATCCTTGGAGATGGCATGCCTCCAAGGGCTGCACGATGCGCCGCCCCAACCGCCGGGTTCTCTGGCTGATGATGCCTACCAGCCTTCCCACACGGGGAAGCGGTAGGTGTTCGTTTCGGGCTCTCCGTTTCCCTGACCATATGAACCAGGAATCAGGAGCCATGCAATTCCTCCCCGCCCTCGCTGTCTTCCTAGGCGCAGGTTTTGGCGCGCTGTTGCGCTGGGCCTTCAGTATCGCCTTCAATCCAGTCTTCCCGACGCTGCCGCTCGGCACGCTGGCCTCGAACATCGTGGGCGGCTTCCTGATCGGCGTCGCAACCGCGTTCTTCATGCACAACGCAAGCCTTGCGCCTGAATGGCGGCTCTTCGCCATTACGGGTTTTCTGGGCGGGCTGACCACGTTTTCCACTTTTTCCGCCGAGGTCGTAAGCCTGATGGTGCGACAGCAGTTTTTCTGGGCAGCTACAACGGCATCGATCCACATGTTCGGATCGTTTGCGATGACCGCTCTCGGCATGCTTGTCACCAACGCGATCATCATTCGCAACTGACCTGCGGGAGGCCATTCAGCAATGAGTCAGCTCAGCTATCTGAAGTTCTATGTTCGCGAAGGCCGTCGTCACCACGGCAAGCTCGCTTATGAATGGTTGCTCGAAACGGGCCGCGACATGGGACTCCTGGGCGGGTCCGCATTCCGAGCGCTGGCCGGCTTCGGCCGCCGTCGCACACTCCGCGAACAGCACTTCTTCGAACTGGCAGGTGACGTACCGGTCGAAGTCGGATTCGTTGTAACAAACGAGGAGGCGGCGGCACTCATCGCACGCGTCGCTGCCGAGGATCTATCTCTCCCCTGGCTCCGGCTGCCCGCCGAATTCGGCGTCACCGGCGAAGGCTGAGCCTCTCGCCAACACCCAGGAAGTGGATTGCGGCACAGCGCCGGGTCACTTTTGGAGGCCCCCACGTCCGTTCGAACCGTAGGCCAGCGCGGTGCGATGAAGCGCCCGAGAACAACGCCTCGCCCCGCTCATTGGAACGGCGTTTTCCGCAATACCCGTTTGAAGCAGGGCTGCTATCATCCGCGACTTCTTGGGGGCGTGCTGTTCAGCACCAGCCCCTTTTTATCTTTTTGGCAGCAGGAGTCGGCGCAATGCGCTTCCATTTCCCGATCATCATCATCGACGAGGACTTCCGATCGGAAAATGCCTCGGGGCTCGGCATTCGCGCGCTCGCCGACGCGATCGCGAAGGAAGGCATGGAAGTGCTGGGGGTTACCAGCTACGGAGACCTGTCCTCCTTCGCGCAACAGCAGAGCCGCGGTTCTGCGTTCATCCTATCCGTCGATGACGAGGAACTCGTCTCCGACGAGGCCGAGGAGACGATCGCCGAACTGCGCGCCTTCGTGCAGGAAATCCGCCATCGCAACCGCGACATCCCGATCTTCCTCCACGGCGAGACCCGCACCAGCCGCCATATCCCGAACGATGTGCTGCGCGAGCTGCATGGCTTCATCCACATGTTCGAGGACACGCCCGAGTTCATCGCGCGCTACGTCGTGCGCGAGGCAAAGTCCTACCTTGATTCACTTCCTCCCCCATTCTTCCGGGCGCTGACCCACTACGCGGCTGACGGCTCGTACTCGTGGCACTGTCCGGGTCACTCGGGCGGCGTGGCCTTCCTGAAGAGCCCCGTGGGTCACATGTTCCATCAGTTCTTCGGCGAGAACATGCTACGCGCCGACGTCTGCAACGCCGTCGACGAGCTCGGCCAGTTGCTCGACCACACCGGCCCGGTGGCGGCCTCCGAGCGCAACGCCGCCCGCATCTTCCACGCCGACCACCTGTTTTTCGTCACCAACGGCACGTCGACATCCAACAAGATCGTCTGGAACTCGACCGTTGCACCGGGTGACATCGTAGTGGTCGACCGCAACTGCCACAAGTCGATCCTGCACGCGATCATCATGACGGGCGCGATCCCCGTCTTCCTGATGCCCACGCGCAATCACTACGGCATCATCGGCCCGATCCCGAAAAGCGAGTTCGCGTGGGAAAACATCCAGAAGAAGATCGCAAAGAATCCATTCATCAAGGACAAGACCGCGAAGCCGCGCGTGCTCACGATCACTCAGAGCACCTATGACGGTGTCTTGTACAACGTTGAGGAAATCAAGGAAGAGCTCGACAGTAAGATCGACACGCTGCATTTCGACGAGGCCTGGCTGCCGCATGCCGCGTTCCACGAGTTCTACGGCGACTACCACGCGATCGGCGAAGGTCGCCCACGCTGCAAGGAGTCGATGGTCTTTTCGACGCAGTCAACGCACAAGCTACTGGCGGGCCTGTCGCAGGCTTCGCAGATCCTCGTGCAGGATTCCGAGACGCGCGCGCTCGACCATCACACCTTCAACGAGGCGTACCTGATGCACACCTCGACCTCGCCGCAGTACGCGATCATCGCGAGCTGCGATGTGGCCGCGGCGATGATGGAGGCGCCCGGCGGTACTGCGCTCGTCGAGGAATCGATCGCCGAGGCGCTCGACTTCCGCCGCGCGATGCGCAAGGTCGACGAGGACTGGGGCGAGGACTGGTGGTTCAAGGTTTGGGGTCCGGATTACCTCCAGGACGACGGCATGGCTGAGCGCGAGGACTGGGTGCTCAAGGCTGGCGAGCGCTGGCACGGCTTCGGCGATCTCGCACCGGGCTTCAACATGCTTGATCCGATCAAGGCCACTGTCATCACCCCGGGGCTGGATGTCGACGGCGACTTTGCCGACTGGGGCGTTCCGGCCAACATGCTCACAAAGTACCTCGCCGAGCATGGCATCATCGTCGAGAAGACCGGCCTCTATTCATTCTTCATCATGTTCACGATCGGCATCACGAAGGGCCGCTGGAACACGATGCTGACCGAGCTGCAGCAGTTCAAGGACGACTACGACTCCAACCAGCCGCTGTGGCGGATCATGCCGGAGTTCATCGCAAAGCATCCGTGCTACGAAAAGATCGGCCTCAAGGATCTCTGCCACCAGATCCACAGCTTTTACAAGGAGTACGACGTCGCACACCTGACGACCGAGATGTATCTGTCGGACATGGAGCCGGCAATGCGTCCGCATGAAGCCTGGTCGATGATGGCGCACCGCGAGATCGAACGCGTGCCAATCGATGAGCTTGAAGGCCGCATCACCGCAATGCTCGTCACACCCTATCCTCCCGGCATCCCGTTGCTCATTCCGGGGGAGCGTTTCAACGCCACGATCGTGCGGTACCTGAGATTCGTGCGTGATTTCAACGAACGATTCTCTGGTTTCGAGACCGATGTACATGGGCTTGTCGCCGATCTGGTCGATGGCAAGAAGCGCTACTTTGTTGATTGTGTGAAGCAGGACTGAACCAAACAACATTACGCTGGAGCGCCACGGCAGAAGCCCATCGTGGCGCTCTTTCATTTTGCAGCCAGGGATGTCTGCGCTGATCCAGGACAAGTCCCGACTTTTTCCATGGAACCGTAGGACAGGCAAGTGGCTCAATACGACGATGCGCCGCACATGTCCGTACGGCGTGGTCATCGATTCAAGAAAGGACTCCAGATGCAAGCCAAGCAACGACTGATCTGCCTGGTGGGTGCTGTAGCCATTGCGCTCGGCGGCTGTGCAAACATGACCGAAACCCAGAAGGGCACGGCGATCGGTGCCGGCGGCGGCGCGGTAGCAGGTGCAGTCATCGGAGCAACGACGGGCAGCAAGAAGGTCGGCCGTGATGCGGCGATCGGCGCAGGCGTCGGCGCTCTGGGCGGTTATATCTGGTCGAAGCACATGGAAGACCAGAAGCGGGCGATGGAGCAAGCAACTGCGGGGACCGGCGTCGGCGTAACGCAAACCGCCGACAACCAACTCAAGCTCGACATCCCGAGCGACATTTCCTTCGACGTCAATCGTGCCGATATCCGGCCGAACTTCCGCTCCATCCTTGACCGTTTCGCACAAACGTTGAAGGACAATCCCGTCACGACGATCCGTATCGTCGGGCACACCGACTCGTCGGGCTCCGATGCGATCAACAATCCGCTTTCGGTCAATCGCGCAGCAAGCGCGCGCGACTATCTGGTGGACCGGGGCGTCGCCTCCAACCGCATCGCCATCGACGGTCGCGGATCACGCGAGCCGATCGCATCGAATGACACGGCGGACGGCCGTGCGCGAAATCGCCGTGTGGAGATCTACGTCGCCGAATCGCGCTAAGCACCAACACACTCGCGCAGCAGGAAAAAACCCGGGCAACGCCCGGGTTTTTTCATTCAGCCTGGATGATTATTGTCTGACAGTATCGTCGGCATATAGAACGGCTGCGGCTTTGCGATGGCATGCCCCTGCACGAAATCCACACCCATCGGCGCGAGCGCATTGAGAATTTCCTTGGTCTCGACAAACTCCGCGACCGTTTTCTTGCCCATCATGTGAGCAAGCCGCGAAATCATCTCGACCATCGCGCTGTCCACCGGATCCGCAAGCATGTCCTTAATGAAGCCGCCGTCGATCTTCAGCAGGTCAACCGGCAGGTGCTTGAGGTAGGAAAAGGACGACATTCCAGCGCCAAAATCGTCGAGAGCAAAGCGGCATCCGAGGTGCTGCAACTCCGGAATGAAGCGCACGGCCTTCTCGAAGTTCGCAACAGCGACGGTCTCCATCACCTCGAAACAGATCGACTCCGGCTGCACGGCGTACTTATGGAACTGCTCGCGGAGAAACCCCAGGAAACTTTCATCACCAATCGTGGCGCCCGACAAATTGATCGCGCAGTGCGCGACCGGGGCGCCAAGGCGCTGGCGCTCCGCCAGCGAGGCGAAAGCATTCGCCACCACCCAACGATCAAGCTGAGGCATCAATCCGTAGCGCTCGGCGGCAGGCAGGAATTCCCCAGGCAACACGATTTCACCGTTCCGGTCGCGCAGGCGCAGCAGGAGCTCAACATGCACCCCGGCATCGGTGGGGGTGCCTCTGCTTGCAATATCTTGCGCATAGAGGCAGAAACGCTGCTCGCTCAATGCCTCCTGAATCTGCTGAACCCAGATCATCTCTCCAAAGCGAGACGAAAGCTCAGCATCTTCCGCACGGTACATCTGAACCCTGTTACGACCCTTTTCCTTGGCAAGGTAGCAAGCCATGTCGGCCGCCCGCAGTGCCTCGGCAAGACTAAACTGCAAGGGCGTCAGGCATACAAGGCCGATCGAGGCCCCAATCGTGAACTTGCGCTGGTCCGACACGAAGTGCACGTCCTCGATCACCTGCCGCAGTTTTTCGGCAATATGCAGCGCAGGCTCGGCATGGCAATTCTCCAGCAGGATGCCGAATTCGTCGCCGCCGAGGCGTGCAAGCGTGTCGCCCTCACGCAGGCATTGCTGCAAATGCGCGGCAGCCTGGCAAAGCAACTGGTCGCCGACCTCGTGCCCGCATGTGTCGTTCACGATCTTGAACTGATCGAGGTCGACATAGAGCAGCGCATGATTACCGCCCAGCTCCTCCAACCGCTCCAGCAAACGGGACAGCCGGCGGTCGAACTCCCGGCGGTTATGCAGACCCGTCAACGTGTCATGAGTCGCCTGCCACGACAGATTTGCGACATATTGCCGTTCGCGCGTCATGTCATGGAAGACCAGCACGGCACCATCCTCCGCATCCTCATCGCGCAGCGGCGTACCGACCAGCGAGACGGTCACGCGCGAACCATCACTGCGTTCAAGCTGCGTATTCGAGAGGACCTCCTCAGAGCGCCCGTGGAGCAGTTCCTTCGCAATATTCAGCCGATCACCGTTCGAATGCTCGTCGACCAATGCAAACACCGTTCCCAGTGGGACACCGTCGACCTCATCGCAAGTGCGATTGGTGAGTTTTTCGGCCGCGGGATTCATGTAATCGACACGACCATCGCGATCGATGGTTACCACCGCATCACCTATCGAAGCCAAGATAGCCAGCGCACGACGCTGTTCCCGGGCTAGCGCACGCTCAGCAAGCTGACGCTGACGCAAGAGCTTCCGCGTCCCCCATAGTCCGAAGAAAATCAATAACAGGCCTGCACCGATGTTCACACCGATGAGCAGTTGTGTGATCTTGCGGGAGGCCTCCGAAAGCGAGTTGGAAAACGCCCACGCCAGTGGCGTCAGGCTTTCGTTGATCTCGCGAATTTCTTGCCGCCACTGCGCGATCCGCACAGGGCTCGCCTCGGAGCGAGAAAGCGTCGCGCGGATGTCGTCCCCCAGGGCCGAGAGGCGCATCAGGTCCTTGTCCGTCAGGCGCCAATGGTGAACTGCGTTCTTCATGTAGCTGACGTCCTGGAACCACCGGAACATCCAGATCTCGCGAACGACATCCTCTGGATGATTGCCTCCGGCGCGAAAACCGGCAAAAGCAATGTCGTAATCGTATCTGGGTCGCTCAAGCGTAAGGCGCGCTCGGCGGTCACCGAGCGGTAGCTCCAGCGCATCCCTGTAGCGCCGGAAAAACCGTTCGTCACGAGTCTCGGTATAACGGTCCAGGAAGAACACGGCGTCCTTGAACCCCTTCGTCCACAGGCTTTCACCATTGACGTACGCACGAAGGGAGGAAAGGGTCTCAAGACTTACGACGATGAGCACCGCCTGAAGCACCGCGACGCAGATCAAAGGCCAGATAAAACGGGTGATACCCGATTTCCGGTACGGCATGCGTGTCTTCGGCGGTGTGCTCAACGGCTGACCACCGCCCGCACTGGCACCTTTCCCTGCGCTGGAATTGTTTGGCTCTGTCTGCACCATTTGATTTGGTAAGTACCTTCGCAAGGGGGACAGCAATTTCGCCCTCAGGGGGTCAAGGCGTCGATCAACAACCATCTATTTTCGTCCTCGCTCAGTGGTAGCGCCCCAACCAGACCCCACCTCAGCAAGGTTTCCTGCGCACCGTGGAGTGCGCACTAGGTACGATCGGCGCCATCCTTGGGCTGTATTTTTTTGATTTCGCCAAGGCCAAAAACGAACCTCAAACTATTGGCGAACTCCGATTGTTACGACGCCACACCATCCGCGTTGACAACTCCAGCAACTAGACTTGACTGCCATCAATCGCGGCACACATAAGAGCATTCCCTAAGCCCAACCCAATAAGGTTTCGTCACCTGAAAGATTGCGAACTACCATGATTGGAGACTATCCCGCACCACGCAAAGTGCAAGCCAACGCACTCCCTTGCCCGACAGCGATCACCCGGGGAAATAGCCGGGTACCCAAAGCCGGAACTCATGGCGCATGCGGCAGGATAATAGCGTCTCCCCTGGTGGGAGGAATGCGGGTGCCGCAGGAGCATGGCACCCCTCTCGGCTCCCAAAGCATGCCCTCGAAAGCCGCTGATGGACCCCTTTGTCGAAATCCTCATCCACACCATCAAGAACGCATTGCTGATCGTCGCTGCGCTTCTGCCAATCATCAATCCGTTCGGTGGCGCACCGATCTTCCTTGTCATCACCCAGGGGGCCTCGCCCGAGACACGCCACTTCCTTGCGCGCCGAATCGCGCTCAATTCGGTGACAGTGCTGATCGTCGCGATGTTCATTGGCTCCTACGTGCTGGAGTACTTTGGCATCTCGACCGGTACGGTCAAGATTGCCGGTGGCCTGCTGGTCGCCTCGCTCGGCTGGAAAATGCTGCAAGCGGACGATCAGGCGCAGGATGGCGCGGTTGCCGCCTCGGCGGACTGGAGCCGCCAAGTTGCCGAACGACGTGCATTCTACCCGCTGACCTTTCCGCTCACCGTGGGACCAGGCTCTATCGCCGTAGCGCTCACGCTGGCAGCCAGCATCTACCAAGACAAGAGCGGCCTCCGTCCACTTGCGGCGCCGATTTCCGCAGTGCTTGCCGTGCTCGTCCTAGCCCTGGTGATCTACCTCTGCTATCGCTTTGCCGACCGCATCGTTAAGCTGCTCGGCGACACGGGGACTACAGTACTGCTGAGGCTAGCCGCGTTCGTCTTGCTCTGTATCGGCATCGAAATCCTGTTCGGGGGGCTTGCCGAACTGATTCCCCCGCTGCTGCCGAAGGGACGCTGACCTACTCGCCGATTCGCTCGTATTCGACGATATCAAAGTCGTAGTCGTTGAATTCGTCGGCCGCAACATGCCGGCGCGACACCTCCCGCAATGGCAGTCCGGCGAGCGATGGAAAACCGGTATCGCCCGGCACATCCGCGGCGATTTCAGAAAGGAACAGGCGATCGGCGCAAGGCAGCGTCTTGGCATACAACTGGCCACCACCGATCACAAACACACGCAGCGCACCACTACTACAGGCTATCAGCGCCTCGTCAAGCGAGGCGAATACTTCCGCGCCATCAAGTGCGAGTCCCGCCTGCCGGCTCACGACGAGGTTGCGCCGCCCCGGCAGCGGCCGGCCAAGCGACGCCCAGGTCTTGCGGCCCATCAGCACTGGGCTGCCGAGCGTCGTAGCCTTGAAGTGGCGCATGTCTTCGCGCAGTCGCCAAGGCAGCGCGTTATCGCGACCGATCGTGCCGTTCCTCGCGACAGCCGCGATCAGGCAAAGCTCGGGCCGCGCCATCACACAGCCACCGGAGCGGAAATATGCGGATGTGGGTCGTAGCCTTCGAGGCGGAAGTCCTCGAACCGGAAAGCGAAGAGATTCTTCACTTCAGCGTTGATATGCATCGTCGGTAGCGGGCGCGGCTCGCGTGAAAGCTGCAGCTTCGCCTGATTGAGATGATTCAGGTACAGATGTGCGTCACCGAGCGTGTGTACGAAGTCGCCCGGCTCGTAGCCGCAGACCTGCGCAAGCATCCGTGTCAGCAACGCATAGCTGGCAATGTTGAACGGCACGCCGAGGAAGATGTCGGCGCTACGCTGGTAGAGCTGGCAAGACAGCTTGCCATCGGCGACATAAAACTGGAACAGGGCGTGGCACGGCGGCAGCGCCATGCGGCCAACGTCGCCAGGATTCCATGCCGAAACCATATGGCGGCGCGAGTCCGGATTCTTTTTCAATCCCTCGATCAGTTGCACGATCTGATCGATCTCGCGGCCGTCGGCTGTTTGCCAATGGCGCCATTGGTGGCCATAGACGGGTCCGAGATTGCCGTTTTCGTCCGCCCATTCATCCCAAATCGAAACCCCGTTGTCCTTCAGGTAGCGAATATTCGTCTCGCCACGGAGGAACCACAACAGTTCGTGAATAATCGATTTCAGGTGGAGCTTCTTTGTCGTCACCACCGGAAACCCGTCGGCGAGATCGAAACGCATCTGCCAACCAAAGACCGACAGGGTGCCCGTGCCCGTCCGGTCAGCCTTGCGGTGACCGTGTTCGAGCACGTATTGCATGAGTTCTTGGTACTGGCGCATGAGTCTGGCGAATGGGGTCGAACAAGGTGGCATTGTAGCGGTCCAGCCCCGCCGGGCCGAGGCAGATCGCCTTTGCCCCTGGATCGGCGAGTAGAATCATATTAGTGAACCGTACGGGACCTGCCATGCTGAAGCTCCTTTCCTCTGCGGCAGACCAGCCCTGCAGCGATAGTCCCCAGATCCAGAAGGCGCTCGACAGCATTGCAGGCCTTCCGCCGCAAGAAGCGATCCGTGAGATTACCGAGACGCTCGAAGCACTCAGCCCGGTCGTCGACGTCGATCCGCCTGCGGCACTGCAACTGCTTGCTGCGCTGGACGAGGCGAGTCATCTGCATACTCGCCATCTCGTCACGAACTATCTGGAGGAATTCCCGCAGCAAGGACGGAATGTCATGTTCCTGCAAGCCCATCACTTCTGGGCTCAGCTTGCGGACTGCTTCGCCGATCTGCTTGCCGCCTTCGAAGCGGCCGACACACCGCCAACCAGCGAACAGCGTGGTGAGTTATGTGCCCGGCTGATTCGCGCCAGTACCGAAGGCCAACGATGGGATGCCCTTCACTACGGCCCGTTCGAGCGGCGGCACTGGAACCGTATCGGTCAAGCCTTGCTCGCTGCGGCGGGCGTGGAACGACTGCCGGTACGTCTACGAGCCGCACGCCCGACTGAAACCAGCGTCGAGCGAGAATACCTGCGTGCCATTGCGTTTGCCGTCTCGGCCCCCGAGGCACTTGATGAGGTTCAGATCGAGCAAATGTGGCGTCTGATCCATCTGCTGCTTCCTTCACTGGAACTACGGCGCACGAGTACCCCCGACACGATCTACTCCATCGACCCCGTCGACGGGTGCGCCCCCGTACGCGGTGCCGCACTTGGCGACGACAGCCACTCTCGTCGGTATTTTTCGGCGCCACGCGCGATTGGGACGTTCCACGAACTCATGCGCGCCCTGAGTGCAGGCACGCTTCCCGAAGCGCTCGATGTAAGCGCCCCGGAAGCAGCTCTGCGCTTTGAGCCAATGCTCCATCACCTGATCGAATACTGGTCGCCCGAACCTCCAGTACGCAGCTACTGGCGACATCCGATGCCGGCCCGCATTCGCGTGGTTGAAGGCATGACGGATCTGCTTGAATGGTTCGCCGGCAACGAACCATCAGCATTCAATCGCTGGGAGCAGATCGATGTGAATTTGCAGGGATTGGGCGCTCAAGCATGGCTGTCGGAAACACATCCACTGCGGGTTGGCATGATGGTCGGCCTCGAAGGCGCCAACGACCAGCGCATCGTCGCCGTAGTACGCCGAGTGATGCGGATCGCCGAGGAGCGTGCCTTTATCGGCGCCTCGTTCATGAGCTGGCATCCAGAACTGGCAGCGGCCGACGACGGAACACAACAGAGCAAGGTCTTGTTGCTCGATCTACCGCACAAGACCGCCACGGTACGCCTTGCCATACCCTCCGGTCAGCTGGGCGGCGCTGCGCCGCTCTCCATCTCGACCCAGGAGATGACGGTAAGACTCAATCCAGTCGCGGTGCTTGAACACACGAGCGACCACGAGGTCCGCAGCTATCACGTCGTCAGTGTCGAGAAGACTGGCGTTACTGCCTAGGCAGGCCATGGCAGTATCTGCATCGGGTACAATCGCGCACCCTTCAGAAAGCGGTCATATGAAAACCACTGCCCTGGATTTCGAGCAGCCGATCGTCGAGCTTGAGAGCAAGATCGAAGAGTTGCGTTATGTGCAGGATGACTCTGCGGTCGACATCTCGGAGGAGATTTCTCGTCTTGAGGCCAAGCGCGAGACGCTGACCAAGGACATCTACGCGAAGCTGACCCCATGGCAGATCGCGCTCGTCGCACGGCATCCGCAACGCCCCTACACACTCGACTATGTGAAACATCTTTTCACAGACTTCGAGGAACTGCATGGCGACCGCGCCTTTGCGGACGACCACGCAATCGTCGGAGGTCTTGCGCGATTCAATGGCCAAGCCTGCATGGTGATCGGCCATCAGAAGGGCCGGGACACGAAGGAAAAGATTCTGCGCAATTTCGGCATGCCTCGCCCCGAGGGCTACCGCAAGGCCGAACGCCTGATGCGCACAGCCGAGAAATTCGGCCTGCCGCTCTTCACGTTCGTCGACACCCCCGGCGCCTATCCAGGCGTTGATGCGGAGGAACGCGGCCAGTCCGAGGCAATCGGCCGCAATCTGTACGTGATGGCCGAGCTCAAGGTACCGCTGATCTGCACGATCATCGGCGAAGGCGGCTCAGGTGGTGCGCTGGCGATCGCAATCGGTGACCAGACATTGATGCTGCAATACTCGACCTATGCAGTCATTTCGCCCGAAGGCTGCGCGTCGATTCTCTGGAAGAGCGCAGAAAAGGCATCCGAGGCAGCAGAAACGATGGGCATCACCGCCTCGCGACTCAAATCGCTGGGCCTGATCGACCGTATTGTTAACGAACCGATCGGTGGCGCTCACCGCGACCATCGTGCAATGGCCCAGTCGCTCAAGCGCGCACTGACTGACGCAGTGCGCCTGATGTCGGACTACTCGACGACCGAACTGGTCGAAAAACGCTTTGAACGCATCATGAGCTATGGCCGCTTCAAGGAGCAGGCCATCGCCTGACTTAGAACAGCGGGTCAGCGCAACACTGACCCGTCATCTATCAGCCCACGACTGCGTCACGGTCGGCTTTTCCGGTGGGCTGGATTCCACGGTATTGCTGCATCTGCTGGCGCGACTTTCACCGGCACTCGGATTCCGTGTGCGAGCTGCTCACGTGCATCACGGGCTACAAGCCGTGGCGGACGCTTGGCCTGCACATTGCGAAGAAGTTTGCGCCCAGCTTGGCATACCGTTCGAAGTGCTTCAGGTGGAGGTGGACCGGAACCACATCCAAGGCATCGAGGCCGCCGCGCGGGCAGCACGGCACAGCGCCCTGCGCAATCTTGGCGGCGAGTGGTTGGCGCTCGCCCATCATCGGGGCGATCAGGCCGAAACCCTGCTACACCGGCTCACGCGCGGTTCAGGCGTCCAGGGTGCTGCGGGGATGCGGATCTCCGATATGCGCAGCGGGCCACCGGGATTGCTACGGCCATTGCTGGGAGAACCGCGATGCGAACTCGAAGCGTGGGGCCACGCTAACGGGCTAGTCTGGATAGAGGACCCCTCCAATGCAGATACCAGCTATAGCCGCAATTTTGTTCGTCACGAAATCCTCGCCCCGCTGAATAGCCGCTTTCCCGGCGCCGAAGCTGCGCTTGCACGTGCAGCAGGGCATTTTCTCGAAGCATCCGAACTGCTCTCGGCACTTGCGCGCATCGATTTCAATGCGGTGATCCGTGGCACCCGCGCCCATCGCAGAGCCCTGCTCGCCCTGTCCGACGCCCGTATCTCGAATCTCCTGCGCGAACGGATCAGTGCCCACAACTGGCCAGCACCCGACGCGAGCCAACTTGGTGAGGCCATCCGGCAACTTCACCAAGCACCGCCGCCATGGCGTGCGCGCTTTCACCACTGGGCACTCTGCGTACAGGACGATGAAGTCTGGCTTGAACCAGGCGATTTTCCCCTCGCTCCCGTGGGTCCCATAGTCTGGCAGGGAGAGCCGGAACTCGAGTGGGGGATCGCAAGATTGCGCTTTCTGCCCGTCCAAGGTGCTGGCCTTGCACTTACGCCCGGCAAGACCGAATTGCACGCGCGGGTCGGTGGTGAAAGGCTCCGTCCCGACGCTCGCCGCCCCACACGTGACCTTAAGACACTCGCGCGCGAGCATGGCGTTCCGCCATGGTGGCGCGACGTAATTCCGGTGATCTATCACGAGGGGAGCGCCCTCTGGTACGCAGGCGCTTCACAAGCAGGCAACCAAGGCAGCTGGCGCATCGAATGGTCGCCCAGCATCCAGGCCGAGTTCTAGCGTGGCGGCGATGCTCCCATGGGAGTTGGCGGCGAATCCGCCTAGATATCATCATCCGGACGGCGACGGCGGACGACTTCACGTAGCGCCTTGATTCGATCCGCCGTACTCATACGTTCATCGGCAATCGCCTCGATGAAATCCGACAGTCGCTTTGACTTGGCGATCGCAAAGACCGTAAGCATCAGCGCGATCCCCGTAACGGCGATCAGATAGAAAACGCGATGGATCAATGGGGCCTGACCGAAATCGAGGACGTTCATCCCGAAATAACCGGTCACGATCGTTGCGACGAGCCCGCAGATCGTCACCACCGTGAGCCGGACCACCGTGTTCGACTGGCGACGCTGGCTGTCGCTATCGAGGTAACGGCTCATCTCACCAATGTCGTCCTTGATTTTGGCAAAGAGTCGGTCATTGCCGAGTTGCTCTGAACAACGGCGGAACAGCGACTGGACCTGCCCGCGCTCGGACAGTTCGTGGAACCAGTACCGGTGCGAGAAGCGCAGGAACGATTCGAAGTGCGAGCGTATTCGCCGCTTGAAGCGACGTACCGAGTCATTGTCGCTGACCTCCAGCGCACTGATCGCTTCTACCAGAAGTCCAGAAAAGTGCAGCAACACCGCTCGATGGAAGTGCGCGATCAGGAACAGCAGGAAGTACTGGTGGCGGAACTGGGAGAGCAAGCCCTTGTTGACGTCGCAAAAGAAACGTGAGCCCGCATCACCGACGACAATCAGGGCACCGCCAGTACAGATGAAACGCGTGTTAGGCCCCTCGTCTGTATCGGTCCAGTAACGGTCATCACAGTAACGCTGCTCGAACTCGGCGATGGCTGGATCACGCCGAGGCAGCGCATCGCCCGGCCTTAACGAGGTAATAAGCCCCAACCGCACGAAATCATCGGCGGCCAGCGCCCGCGGGTTGTCCAGCGCCAGATACGCCAGAAGCGGCATCCGGTGGTATTCAATCTGGCGGAAGCGCAGTTGCCCTTCGTCCGGCGCAGCGTCCTGCACCAGCGGCTGGAGCAGAAATGCCCAATGTGACGAGATCGCCGGCGCACGATGTTCCGCAACGAAGCGCAGAAATCGCTCGCGCTGGCTCGAATCTGAACTCATCAACACATTCCCGTTGGCGCCAAGCCACTCGCTACGCCAGGTGTTGTGCAAGCCTTGTCCAGACGCATGCCAGCCAGATGGATAGGCACGTCCAAACCGATAGAGCATCTGCTGGGCAAGCGGTAGCGGCACATCCTCCGCGGATAGCTCCACGTTGAGCAGCACCACATCCATGTCGTGGAAAAAGTAGAGGTCGGCGTGAACCACAGTCAGCTGGAAGGGCTGCGTATCCGGAGTGAGCCAGACACGTAGCGCCGCCACGTCACGCCGACGCATGATGTGCATCGGCGATGCCCCGTGTCCAGCGTCGCGCTTGGTACGAGCGCAGCGCATTTCCCCGTACAGGAAGCGCTGGACGTACGGTAGGAAGGCGACGAACTCCTTGTAGTGACGCTCCTGGAATTCGTCCGGGTCGAGCGTGAACTCGTCTTCGACCGGCTGCCAGATATCGCGACACGATTCCGTCAACAGCCTCCAAGGCTCACAATGTGCCTTCAGCTCCGCCTCGACCCGCAGCTGCAACGGCCAAAGCAGGATGTGGCGGTACTGGCGGACCAGCCCGGCCCCGCAGGGCGTCTCGCCGCTCATAGTCGCCTGTGGCTCCATCTGAAACTGCACTCGGTTGGCACGATATGGCCTCCGAAGCCGTGCTGTCCGTGCCCCGGAATCAACGCTAGCCGTGTTGGCGTTCGATCAAACGCACCCAGCGATCAATCGGCCCCCACTGCGCAAGATCCTTCTCGACCCGGCCCGGCGCCACATCGAAGAGGGTCAGCCCACGCTCAGCGAGCTGGACATAGTTCTGCGTATTGCGAAGCCATGCAAGGACTGGTAAGCCCACGCTATCAGTGAATTGGTGCAACGTCTCCGCTGCGCGCGTACGCGCATCGACGCGCATGCCGACCAGCGCAATCGAGATGCCCTTGGCGGCACGAAGCTCAAGCAGGTCATCAAGAAAAGTACGCGTTGCAAGAATATCGAACAAGGAAGGCTGAACTGGCACAAGAATGGCGTCCGCGCGCTTGAGCAATCCTTTGAGTTTTTCGCCATGCAAGCCAGCAGGGGTATCGACCACGGCATGCGTCGTGCCCTTTGGTGGCTTCGCAAGCGTGTTCGGATCGAGTTCCCAGCCGTAGATCTTTGGCATCTCACGAGGCCTGAGCGCAAGCCACTGACGCGACGACTGCTGCCGATCCACATCGCCAAGCATGACCTTGAGCGGTTCGCTCAATGATCTATGCGCAAGCATTCCGGCAAGGTTGGTCGCCAGCGTACTCTTACCGACACCGCCTTTTGGATTTGCCACCATCAGCACACGCACCGCAGTCCTCCCCCGAAGCGCCATCCTCGGTGAGGATAATGGATGCACAGGGTTTGATGAAACCCTGCCTGCCACGGAAAAAGGACGATCTCATCGCTAGGGATAGCAGATCATGGCGTTCCCATACGCATAATCTGCCCACGGATCGCCTTCGCCTTGGCGGCGACAGAAAGCCCAACCGCAGCCAGTCAGCGTGATTCGGCCTTCAATGCCGTTGCCTGCCGCAACTGGATGGTCAGTAGGATATTCTCGGCCTGCAGCTGCCAATTGGTTGCTTGGTCGATCCAATGCTGATCCTTGGTACGGATCGCACGAGCAAGCAGGACGATGGCATTGCGACGCGCTTCGGCATAGCGCAGAAGATCATCGCGTGTCGGATCACCGACGGGCCGCGAGGCAAGCCTGTTGATCTGCTCTTCCCACGCAGGAATGAGTTCGTGTTCGATCGTGGATAGCGCGCTGGCCGCGTTGATCTCTCCGCGCTGAAACGCATCGAACAGACTGCTGGTACGGCGCGCCAACGAGTCGTCGGCAAAAGCAAATGCCTGCGCCGACCGTGCCACCGCTTCCGCACGCCGGAACGCTTTGGCTGCGGGCTGGACGGAGACCCACGCCACAGCGCACACCGCGGCAGCAACAATGACGCCTATCAGCGCGCGCAACAGGTCCGAAACCCGCTCGGTCCGATCGAGGGGCCGTGCGAACGCAGCACCAAGCACGCCGCCACCCGCAAGCCCACCCAAGTGGGCCGCATTGTCGATGCCAGGCATGGCAAAACCGGCGAAAAGAGAAAACGCGATGAACGCAAAGGCACTCGAACGCAGTTCACGCATCAGGCCCCGCGGCATGACCTCATGCTGCGCGAGCATGAAACCGAACAGCGCGCCGTAAAGACCGAAGATCGCTCCGGACGCTCCCACAGAAAGCACCGATGGCTTCCACCAGAGACTTGCGAACGATCCGCAAACACCGGCGCCAAGATAGATGAGGAGATAGTTGCGATGGCCAAAAAGGCGCTCGACCAGCGCACCGACCTGCCATAGGGCAAACATATTGATCGCAATATGTAGAAGCCCGCCGTGCAGGAACACGGCGCTCAGCACCCGCCACCACTGCCCCTGCAACGTGACTGGCCCCGACAGTGCACCCGATGCGACCAGCAACGCACCATCAAAACGCATCGGGCTGCCGCCATGTAGAACCAACCACACGTAGGCTGCAACATTGGCGGCAATCAGCACAACGGTTACCCAAGGTCGGCTGGCACGCTGGTAAAGCAGTTCGATGAAGTGGTCTTCGTTCATGCGACGCAAGGCAGAGCATCTCCCAAGATACGCGGTGCTGCAGGATGAAATCCGGCTTCAGCCAAAGGCGCATTTGCCTGTTCAGGCAAGTCACAAGAGGCGCCACCCACGCGACGAGGTCCAGTCAGTCGAATCATTGAAGGTCCATCGGAGCTATCAAAGACTTCGGCGCTCAACCATCGCCTGGGCGATCGTCCCCACATCCGTGTGTTCGAGTTCGCCGCCGACCGGAACACCACGCGCAAGACGGCTCACCTTGAGGCCCCGAGCGCGCAGCATCTCACCGACATAATGTGCGGTCGCCTCGCCTTCGTTGGTGAAATTCGTCGCCAGTATGACCTCCTGGACAATGCCGTCGGTCGCTCGTGCCAGCAGCCGGTCGAGCTTGAGTTCACGCGGACCAATTCCATCGAGTGGAGAGATTCGTCCCATCAGCACGTAATAGAGTCCGCGGAAGGCATGCGCCTGCTCCATCATCGCCAGATCAGCCGGCATCTCGACCACGCAGAGCAGTTCCGGATCGCGACTTGCACTGGAACACCGCTCGCAGATATCAGCCTGTGTGAAGCTGTTGCACCTACCACAGTGCCGCAGCTTCGCCAAAGCTTCATCAAGCGCCGTGGCAAGTCTCCGCGCCCCATTGCGATCGCGCTGGAGCAGGTGGTAGGCCATCCGTTGAGCCGACTTCGGCCCAACACCAGGCAGGCAGCGCAAGGCTTCGATCAGAGCTTCGAGTGGTGCAGGCATTGCAAGCCAGGCTCAAGGTCTCGTGAAGAATTACGGCGCGAGCAACCAGAAATCGAGGGGAGAAATACAACCGTACATCGGGTACGGCGCGGATCGCAGTTTCGACTCCGGCACACGCGACAAGAACATGCGCAAGATTTCAGAAAGGCAGCTTCATGCCGGGAGGAAGATTCAGACCAGACGTGAAACCGGCCATCTTCTCCTGGGTGGTTGCCTCAACCTTGCGCACGGCATCGTTCACCGCGGCCGCCAGGAGATCTTCCAGCATTTCCTTGTCATCCATGACGGATGGATCGATCGTCACGCGGCGAACATCGTACTTGCAGGTCATCTGGACCTTGACCATGCCAGCACCGGACGCGCCTTCGACCTCGATCAGGGCCAGTTGCTCCTGCGCCTTCTTCATGTTTTCCTGCATCTGCTGGGCCTGCTTCATCAGCCCGGCCAGATTGCCCATTCCACCGCCTTTGAACATTTTGCTACTCCTCGAAAAGAAGGTTCGACTCGCGGCGCCGGACATTGGCGCCAAGCATTGATTGGTGCCCGTCAGAGGATCTGGAGCGTCTCAGAAGCACAGCGGGAAACGCTGGCGTGCCAACGCAGTACAAGCGTCGCGGCTTCGAAACCGAGGCAAGCGGCAGGACGACTAGCCACGGACGCTCAGAGCAGAGGCTTGACCGACGCCTCGATCAGCGTCGCGTCAAACCGCTCGATGATTTCCCGTACGAACGGGTCGGCTTCGAGTGCGGCAACAGCCTCGGTGTGCTTGCGCTCCTTTTCAACCTGATTGCGCTGCGCTGGCGTTTCACCCCGCACCTCACCCGTTTCAATCGCAACCCTGACTGCGCGCCCAAGAAGCAGGGAAAGCGCCTCCTGCAGCTTGTCACGCGTATTCTGCATCGCTGCAAGGTGCTTATGCGCCTCAGGGAGACGCAAGCGCACCACGCTAGGCTCAATCACAATCAGTTCGCACTGTTGCGCAAGTTCGCGTACCAGCCCTCCGACCTGCATCGCGGCAACCATACCGTGCCAGTCTCGTTCATCAACAGCAGTTGGCGACGGCTGCGCTTGCACGGATTCGACCAAATGTCGAGGCTCGATAACCAGCATCTCGGGCGCTGTAGCCGGCGGCTCGCCAACGGTGTTGTATGGCGGATCGAACGGAGGCCCTTCAACGCCCTGTCCGACGCTCGCGCCTACATCTGAGGACGGCGGCGTTGGCACTTCTATCGGCCTATTCTCCACGAGCGCACGGGTCGCCTCCGGGAGCATGTCTGACGGCGAAGCTCGGGACTCGATGTCAGGCGCACCGCTTGGCGGTACATCCCGTCGGCTGGCTGGCATCGGCTTCGCCACAACTGTACCGCCGGCTGGCGCCCGACCTCCGATGCGGGATTCCGTTGGGCTCTCCGGCCTGAATGCATGCAGGCGTAGAAGCGTCATCGTGAATCCGGTATAGGGATCCGGGGCGAGAGCAAGTTCGTCGCGACCGTGAATCACGATCTGATAGGCGAGTTGGAGAAATTCCGGGTCGAAATGCGCCGCCAACGCTTCAAGCTGCATGCGTTCGGCAATGTCGTCAATAGCCAGCGGCGCGAACTGCGTCAAGGCGAGGCGGTGCAGCAAGCCTGCAAACGCCTGCAGCGCGGCTTCGAAGCTAAGGCTCCTGGCTTGCATCGCATCAGCAACCACAAGCATGGCCGGCAGATCCTGTTCCGCGAGCGCGGCCGCAAGGTCAAGTAGCTGATCTTCACCCACCGTGCCAAGCATGTCACGCACGCCGGCCTCTTCGATGCGACCCGCGCCGTGGGCAATTGCCTGATCAAGCAATGAGAGCGCATCCCGCATCGAACCGTTGGCGCCTCGTGCAAGATGACGCAATGCACCCGCCTCGAACGGAACGCTCTCGGCTTCGAGGATACGAGAGAGGTGATCAACGATGTGACCAGGCGGCATCTGCTTGAGGTTGAACTGCAGGCAGCGCGAGAGCACGGTCACCGGGATCTTCTGCGGATCCGTCGTCGCAAGAATGAACTTCATGTGCTCGGGAGGCTCTTCGAGCGTCTTGAGCATGGCATTGAAAGCATGACCCGTCAGCTGGTGCACTTCGTCGATCATGTACACTTTGTAGCGGCCCTGGGTCGGCGCGTAGGCAGCTCGATCAAGCAGTGCCGCCATATCGTCAACACCACGATTACTCGCGGCATCCATCTCAACGTAATCGACGAAGCGACCAGCATCGATGTCCTGGCACGCCGGACAGACCCCGCACGGAGTTGCCGTAACACCCGCTTCGCAATTCAGCGCCTTGGCGAGAATTCGCGAGATCGTTGTCTTTCCCACGCCACGTGTGCCCGTAAACAACCACGCATGGTGAAGCCGACCAGTGGTTAGCGCATGCGAAAGCGCGCGAACCACATGCTCCTGCCCGACCAGCGTTGCGAAGCTCTTGGGGCGCCATTTGCGCGCCAACACCAGATAACTCATGCGGCGGATTCTAGCAGAGGGGTTGTTACAGCCCCGGAGTATCGCGGCATGAACAGAATGCCACGGTCCAGACACAGAAAAAGCAACGGGCGAAGCATCACACGATGCTCCGCCCGTTTGGACTTTCGCTCCAGACCGAAATCCCCCTAAAGAGGGGTTGATCTGAAGCGGACATTCAGGGTGGCGAGCCTGACCCTCGGCACTTACAGGAAGCGGTTATGGCTGCTTCCTTCCGGACCTGACCAGATTCCCACGCTGCAATGCGAGGAGACCCGCCACGCAGAATGATACCACGGCCCAGGACCCAGCTCCGATTCTCGGCAGAACAACGTGATGGCTGATTCGGAAAATCCATATGTTGCCTTGGGAACATGGCCTTTACGGTCGCAAAGCGACACGGCGGCGAGGCCCACCCAAAGACGTCATCCCGGATGAAAGGCATCTCACGCGCAACATCGTTCCGCTCCGGACAGCAACGCGTCACCGATGCCGATACATCGGAGGATCGAAAGGATGTCACGCAAGCCACCTCTGCGGGTCACGAAGGCATCTCCGTCCGTGTTCGCCCTTGATGACCCATTTATCCATATGGAGCAAGTTTCGTGAATCGTCAGATCTTGAGCCTTTTCGCTATCGCCTGTCTTGCTGTGACATCTTTTGCTGCTCAGGCCGAGCAGGGAACAACTGCGCGCGCCGCCCCCACCAAGAGGACCACCGATCCGGCGCCAGGGGGAGGTCCCGACAAGGTTTGGGCCAATTCTGGCAGCAAGGTTTACCACTGCCATGGTGACCGCCACTACGGCATGACCAAGCAGGGAGAGTACCTCACGGAAGCAGACGCAAAAGCCCGTGGCCTGCATCCATCGCGCAACAAACCCTGCACAACGTAGGCTTTCAAACAGACGAAGAGCCCGTGGAAAGCACAGGCTCTTCGTTTTCCCTGGCGATGATGTGATGCACGTCGAACAAGCGATCAGGTGACGATTCGCTGCCTCCGCGCCTCAAAGAGGCAGATTCCACTTGCCACAGACACGTTCAGGCTCTCGACTGAACCATACATCGGAATCTGAGCAAGCTCATCGCAGGTTTCACGTGTAAGTCGACGCAAGCCATCTCCCTCGGCGCCGAGCACCCAGGCAAGTGGACCACGCTGATCGATGGTGTAGAGCGACTTGTCTGTCTCGCCCGCCGCCCCCACGCACCAGATCCCCGCCTCCTGCAACTCGCGCAGGGTGCGCGCAAGATTCGTCACGGTGATGTAGGGAACCGTATCCGCCGCACCGCTCGCAACCTTCACTGCAGTGGCATTGAGGCCAACCGCACGGTCCTTCGGCGCGATCACGGCGTGAGCTCCGGCACCGTCAGCAACGCGCAGGCACGCACCGAGATTGTGCGGGTCCGTCACACCGTCGAGAACCAGAAGCAAGGCAGGCTCGCTAAGTCCATCGATCACATCGGCAACCTTAAGCGCACGCTGACGTGCATCGACGCGTGCAACCACACCTTGATGGCGATGCGTTCCGGCCATGCCATCGAGCCGCTGCGCGTCAACCGGCAATACACGAACACCGGCCATTTCAGCACGTGCGACCAAATCCTTGGCGCGTGCATCACTGCGTTGCCCTGCAACGAAGATTTCGAAGATCGCTTCCGGATCCTGGCGCAGCTTTGCGCCGATCGCATGAAAGCCATGAATGTAGCGCGACTCAGCCACGGCGGCCTCCGCTCTTCTTGGCCGCCTTGCGGGCCGGCTTGGCCTTCGAAGCGGAGTGACGCGCCTTGGGAGCGGCCTTCCGTGACGTACGACCCGATTCGCCAGTTCGAGATATTGCGCCTGTCCCGGAGGACTTCCGAGCCTTTGCCGAACTCCGGTTCGCGGGTTCAGCTGCAGCCTTCATACCCTGCAGTTCGCGCCAGCTCAAGAATTCCCCATCGTCCGAATTCTGAGCCGCTTTTTTCTTCACGGCATCGCGCCCCGTCTTTCCTGCACGCTGTGTAACGGGCGCTACCGCCGAAACAAGTCGAAAGTCGATCTTGCGCGACTCCAGATCAACCCGCGCCAGTTGAACTTGGACCCGATCGGCGAGCCGGAAACGCTGCCCTGAGCGTTCACCAACCAGTTCGTGACGCGCTTCTTCGAAGTGGAAGTAGTCGGAACCAAGCTCGGAAATATGGACCAACCCTTCGATGAATACGTCATCAAGTGCAACAAAAATGCCGAAAGGCACAACGGCTGACACGCTTCCAGTGAACTGTTCTCCAACGCGGTCCTGCATGAAGAAGCACTTGAGCCACGCTTCCACATCCCGCGTCGCTTCATCTGCACGGCGTTCCGTCGCAGAGCAGTGAATGCCGACCTCGTCGAGATCAAGCGCAGCAAGTGCTTCGGCCTCGACATTTTTCTTTCGCGAATTCTGACGTGCGAGCACGGCCTTGATGGCACGATGCACAATAAGATCCGGATACCGCCGGATCGGTGAGGTGAAATGCGTATACGCCTCATAGGCAAGCCCAAAATGACCTACGTTGTCAGGGCTGTACATTGCTTGGCGCAATGACCGCAGCATGACCGTTTGTAGCAGTTCGCGATCCGGACGCGCCTTAATCCGTTCTATCAACCGAGCGAAATCGCTCGCAGCAGGATCATCTCCTCCAGGCAGGTCGAGCCCAAACTCCGCAAGGAATGTACGCAGGCGCTCAAGCTTCTCCTGACTCGGCCCCTGATGGATCCGATACAACGCGGGCTGCTCGTTGAACTCGAGAAACTCCGATGCGCAGACGTTGGCCGCCAGCATGCATTCTTCGATTAGTCGGTGCGCATCATTGCGCTGTTCCGGCACGATTTTCTCGATCTTTCCCTGATCGTTGAAGATCATGCGCGTCTCGCTGGTCTCGAAGTCGATCGCACCGCGTCGCGCGCGTGCCTTGAGCAACACGCGAAATACTTCATCAAGCACCTCGAGTTGCGGCAACACCGGCTCGAGTTCAGCACGCACGGCCTCATCCTTGTCATACAGAGCAGCGGCCACCTTCGTATAGGTAAGACGCGCCCTTGAATGCATCACAGAAGGATAAAAGCGGTAGCGCTGGATCTTGCCAGTCGGTGCAATCGCCATATCGCACACCATGCAAAGCCGATCAACCTCGGGGTTAAGGGAACACAGACCGTTGGAGAGCTTTTCCGGCAGCATCGGAATCACGCGACGTGGGAAGTAGACCGAGTTACCGCGGTCATAGGCATCCTTATCAAGCGCTGTATTAGCACCAACATAGTGACTCACGTCGGCGATCGCGACGAGTAGACGCCACCCCTTACCCATTCGTTCAGCATATACGGCATCGTCGAAATCTCTTGCCGTCTCACCGTCAATAGTCACCAGCTGCAGGGGCCTGATGTCTTCGCGACCGGCATGGTCCTTCTCACGTACGGCATCGGGAATCCGGGCGGTCTGCGCCTTCGCGGCACGCGAGAACTCGAATGGGAGTTCGTGCTTGCGCAATGCAATCTCGATCTCCATCCCGGGGTCGGCGTACCCTCCGAGCATTTCGACGACCTTGCCGATCGGCTGAGTGTTCCTCGTTGGCTGCTGGATCAGTTCAATCGTAACAACCTGTCCAGCAACCGGTAGCTTTGTGCGGCCTTCACGCGCCAGAAGAATTTCCTGGTTAATACGGCGATTCTCTGCAACGACGTAATGGACACCGTGCTCAACAACTACTCGACCGACGATGCGCGTGTTCGCACGCTCAAGCACTTCGACAATGCGCGCTTCGCGGCGACCGCGATTGTCGAGCCCGGAAACACGCGCAAGCACGCGGTCACCGTGCAGGACTTCCTTCATATCGCGCGGCCCGATGAACAGATCATCGCCGCCGTCATCAGGCTTGAGGAATCCATAGCCATCGGCATGACCTTCGACACGCCCTGGTATCAGATCAGCCTTATTCGGCAGGATGTACGCCTCACGCCGATTGCGCATGAGTTGGCCATCGCGAACCATGGCCGAGAGACGACGGCTAAAGTGCTCGATCTCCTCAACGCGAATATCGAGAGCTTCGACGAGCATGTCCAGACCCATAGGCATGCCCACCTCAGTCAAGATCTGCTGGACATATTCGCGACTAGGCAATGGTGACTCGTATTTCTCCAACTCGCGTTCGAGGAAGGGATCCGCGCGACGGATCTTGGATACGCGCGGCGCACGCGGCTCGGGAGTATCTGCCTTCGCTAGCGCTCGAGGACGTGCAGGCTTGTTGGCCGGAGCAGTTTCGGCGGTCTCAACCTTCCTGCGGTTTGGTTTTCTTGGCGGTGTTGACAAGTTTGATCCTTTATTTATAATTCTCTGCTCACTGCCCTGCAGTGAATTGCCCAGGTGGCGAAATTGGTAGACGCGCTAGTTTCAGGTACTAGTGCCGCAAGGTGTGGAGGTTCGAGTCCTCTCCTGGGCACCAAGAATTTCGCTGAAAAGCCCGCTCATAGAGCGGGCTTTTTGTTTTTCTGCGTTCGCACTGGCGAACGGGGCACATTGTTTGTAGGGCAAGTTTGCTTCGGTTGATTCAAATCGGGCGGGCGCTGCTTTGGCCCCGCCCTTCATTCCAGTTAAAGCTCACAGGCGTTTCCGTATGCAATCCGGTATTGAAGCGCGGCGCAAAACCGTATGACACGGTAACGCTAACGCCTGGAGCCAGGGACATGCGGCGCTCAGGCTTTGAACGGATGGCGGAGAACGATGGTTTCCTCACGATCCGGGCCAGTCGAAATCATGTCGACCGGCACACCGCACAACTCTTCCAGACGACGCAAGTAAGCGCGCGCTTTGGCCGGCAGTGCTTCATAGGTCTTCGCCCCTACGGTCGGCTCAGACCAGCCTGGCATGGTTTCGTAGATCGGTTCGCAACGCGAAACCCGGTCAGCACCAATCGGGAGCAGGTCAATGATTTGTCCATCGAGGCGGTATCCCGCGCAGATCCGGATTTCCTCCAAACCGTCCAGTACATCGAGCTTGGTGATGCAAAGCCCTGAAACACCATTGATCTGAATCGAGCGCTTGAGAAGCGCCGCATCGAACCACCCACAACGGCGTGCACGCCCGGTTACCGTACCGCGCTCATGACCGACCGTCGATAGATGGTAGCCAACGCAGCCCTCTTCCTCGATTGGCAGCTCAGACGGGAAAGGGCCACTGCCAACACGCGTCGTATAGGCTTTGGTAATGCCCAGGACGTAGTGCAGCATGTTGGGGCCGATGCCGGCACCCGGTGCAGCTGCGCCGGCCACGCAGTTACTCGAAGTAACATACGGGTAGGTACCGTGATCGACATCAAGCAGCGAACCCTGCGCGCCTTCGAATAGCAGGTGTTCGCCGCGACGATGCGCGGAGTAGAGCGCCGCAGAGACATCCCCAACAAGCGGCAACACACGCTCTGCCGTCTTCAACGCACCGTCGAGAGTAGCTTGGAAATCGACCGTTTCACTGCCTAGATACTTGTCGAGCACGAAGTTGTGATAGTCGAGGTTCTCACGCAACTTCTCGGCAAAGGCGTTCGGGTAGTAAAGATCAAGCACGCGCAACGCACGTCGGGCGACCTTGTCTTCGTAGGTCGGCCCGATGCCCTTACCTGTCGTACCGATCTTCGCCGCGCCACGCTTCGCCTCGCGCGCAACGTCCAGCTTCTGGTGATACGGCATGATCAGGGGGCAACCCTCGCTCACCAGCAAACGATTGCGGACCTCAATGCCGCCAAGCTCAAGCTTGTCGATCTCAGTCAGCAAGTGTTCGGCGTTGAGCACAACGCCGTTGCCGATGTAACAGCGCACGCCTTCGCGCATCACGCCCGATGGAATCAGGTTGAGCGCGTATTTCTGGCCCTGGATGACCAGAGTATGGCCTGCATTGTGCCCTCCCTGGAAACGGACGACGCCTTGCGCGTGGTCGGTTAGCCAGTCAACGACCTTGCCTTTGCCTTCATCGCCCCATTGGGTGCCGATGACGACGACGTTCTTTGCCATGATCATTCATCTCCTTGGAGCGGTTCGACCACCCAGCGATCGCCCCGCAAAATCAGTTTCCGGTCGCAGCCAGCTTCAATCCAGGCCCCTGCATGCCCAGGAAGTTCCTGTACAACGACTTCCCCATCCTCGCGCAACCTGTGCATCGCCTCTGCAAGCCCCGAGTCACGATCAATGACAGGAGCCAGCACGGCTCCACGCGACACCATTGCGACGTCGCGATCGATCAGGTCACGCAGATCGTTGACGGAAAACCCCGTTGCTGGCCGTGCCCGGCCAAATGCGCGCCCCACCTCGTCATAGCGACCACCCAAAGCCACCGCCGCCGGCGAACGAGCGCTGAATGCGGCAAACACCAAGCCACTGTGATAGTCGTAGCCCCGAAGATCGGCCAGATCGAATGAAAGCGGAAGGTCCGGAAGTGCGCGAGCGATCTCGCCCAATTGGTCAAGCGCCGCGCATATCTCGGCGTCCTGCGGAAGTAACGCTCTTGCGTGATCAAGTGTCTCGACACCGCCATAGAGTGTTGGCAAGGCAAGTAGCGCGGTGCGGACATCGAGCGCCAATGGAGCCACGAACACCTGCAAGGCAGGAACATCCTTGCTCTGGAGAATGGCAAAGAGCTCACGTTCCGCGTCGGAAGACAAACCCGAAAGTCGGGTCAGTGCACGGAACAAGCCAATGTGACCAAGATCGATTCTTGAAGCCCCCACGCCCGCAGCCTCAAGCGTAGCTGCCAACAGGCGGATGATTTCGATATCGGCTTCAATCCCCGCATGCCCGTAGATTTCGGCGCCAAGCTGCAATGGTTGCCTGCTGGCCAACAGCGAGCGCGGCTTCGTCCGCACCACGCTGGCCGCATAACAGAGCCGCGTCACGCCACCCCGGTTCAGCAGATGCGCATCAATCCGTGTCACTTGTGGCGTAATGTCTGCCCGCAGGCCCAGAACCCGCCCAGTGAATGGGTCCGCCATGCGGAAAGTATGCTCGCCCATGTCCTTCCCGGTCCCAGAGAGGAGCGACTCAAGATATTCGATGAGCGGCGGCATCACAAGCTGATAGCCGTGAAGCCGGAACAGATCAAGGAGGCGCCGCCGCAGTGCTTCAATGCGGGCAGCCTCTTCCGGCAGTGCGTCTTCGATATGGTCCGGCAGGACCCAGCGCGGCGAAGCCATGGTATTCAATGCGATAGAAGTAGCAAGATCAGGCCGAGCAACATCGAGGTCAGCCCAAAGAAGCGGATCTGCCCGTCAGCAAGCTCAGCGACACGCAGAAAAATGCGTCGCCACACAGCCGGCGCCACAAAAGGAAGCAGGCCTTCGAGCACCAGCATCAGCGCGAAGGCCATAAGCAAGGTGTCGGACATGGCTACTTGCCAGTGCCCTTCCCGATGGCTGTGCTCCCGCGGTAGTACTTGAAGAAATCGCTCGAAGGATCGACGACAAGCAGGTCGTTACGATTCTTGAAACTCAGCCGATAGGCTTCGAGACTGCGATAGAAGCCATAGAAGTCAGGGTTACGGCCAAAAGCACTGCCATAAATCGCTGTTGCCTTCCCATCACCCTCCCCCTTGATGCGCTGCGCATCGCGATAAGCCTCGGCAACGATGATTTCACGCTGCTTGTCCGCATCCGCACGAATCTTCTCCGCCTCGGCGGCTCCTAGGGAACGCAACTCGTTGGCGACCCGTTTGCGCTCGGCCTCCATGCGTCGATACACCGTTTCCGAGACTTCCGCTGGCAATTCCACGCGCTTGAGACGCACGTCAACGATATGAACGCCGATCTTCCGCGCGTCCAGATCCGCCCGGACACGCATGTCGGTCATGATCTTGTCGCGTTCACCCGAAACGACTTCATGCACCGTACGACGACCGAACTCCTCACGTAGGCCGGCGTTTACGGTTTGCTCGAGACGGGTGCGCGCACGCGCCTCGTCGCCACCGACCGAAATGTAATAGAGCTTCGCATCCGCGATGCGCCATTTAACGTAAAGGTCCACGAGCACGTTCTTCTTTTCACTCGTGATGTAGCGCTCGGGATCCGCCGTTTCGAATGTCAGGATGCGACGGTCGAAGTAGCGCACGTTCTGCAACATCGGGATCTTGAAATACAGACCGGGCTTGGTAACGACGTTCTTGACTTCGCCAAACTGGAAGACGAGCGCGTACTGGCGTTGATCAACCGTAAAGAGGGCCATCGAGAGAATCGCGATGACCGCGAGCAAGAGACCCGCGAAGAGCGGCAGGCGTTCGCGCATCAGCGTTCTCCCCTTTCGCGACTGCGCATGGCTTCGCGATTTCTATAGTCGGTCGGCTCAGGCACATCCACACGGGGTGGTGGTGCATCGGTGATTGGTGTCGGCACTTGCGGACGGGTGGCCGCACCGCTGTCAGCGGAAGACGGCGACCCTGAACTTGCGCCCTGAGTCTGCAGGATCTTATCGAGAGGCAGATACAGCAAGTTCCCGCTGCCCTTGGTATCGACCACGATCTTCGATGTATTCGAGAAGATTTGCTGCATTGTCTCGAGATACATGCGCTGGCGTGTCACTTCGGGCGCCTTTGAATATTCCGCCACAATGCTGTTGAAGCGCGACGCATCACCTTCTGCGTTCGCCACCACACGCTGGGCGTAGCCGGCGGCCTCCTCCATCAAGCGGGAGGCAGTACCGCGAGCCCGCGGCACCACATCGTTGGCATACGCCTGCCCCTCGCTCTTCTGCCGCTCTCGATCCTGACCTGCCTTGACGGCATCATCAAACGCGGCCTGTACCTGCTCGGGCGGCTGTGCGTTCTGCATCGTGACCTTGCTGATCAGTATGCCAGCCTCGTAGCGATCAAGAATTTCCTGCATAAGCTTCGCTGCATTGGCCGCCACCTGCTCGCGACCCTCATACAGAACGAAGTCCATCTTGCTTTTGCCGACGATTTCACGAATCGCAGACTCCGCAGCTTGGGTGACATTCGCATCCGGATCGCGGTTGTTGAAGAGGTAAGCCTCGGGGTCCTTAAGGATGTACTGAACCGCGAACTGGATGTTCACGATGTTTTCGTCATCAGTGAGCATCAGCGCTTCCGAGAGCACCTTGTTGCGCTCCCCACCGCGATAGCCGATTTCCACCGTCCGCACACCAGTCAGATTGACGAGTTCGTGGGTTTCGATCGGATAGGGCCAGCGCCATTGCAAACCAGGGTCGGTAGTCTGGAAGTATTGTCCGAATCGCAGCACGACGCCCCGCTGACTGGCATCGACGATATAGAAGCCGCTGGCTAGCCACAGCACCGCGACCACGCCCGTAATGAGGCCGATGCCGCCGCCAAAACGACCCGATGACCGAGTCGGCGGACCACCGCCGCCCCCATCGTCGCCACCTGAGCCGCCCTTGCGACCGAAGAGGCCGGAAATCTTGCGATTGACATCGCGCCAGACTTCCTCGAGATCCGGCGGCCCTTGGTTGCCACCACGATCGCCGCCACCTTGATTATTGTTACCCCAACGCGGATCGTTCAGAGACATGAGGATTCCGGTGATGAGCATAGGAGGGCAAGGCCCAGGGAGAAATCAGCCCGCATGTGCGGCAGACGTTTCGCCTAGAAGCGTCTCGGCCAATGCCTCACGCAAACTATCGAGACCTGCGCCCGTCCGCGCGCTGACAAAAACGCGGCAGATTTTACCACAGGCATCCCGTTCAACCCTTGCCTGGAGCGGTGTCAGGTCGATCTTGTTCATCACGATGATCTGTGGCACATCGGCGGCCCCGATTTCCGCCAGCACCTTGTTGACGACTTCGATCTGGCCATCACGATCTTCACTTGCCGCATCGACCACATGCACTAGGAGATCCGCCATCCCGGTTTCTTCCAAGGTTGCGTGGAACGCGGCAACCAACGAGTGCGGCAGATCACGAATAAACCCGACGGTGTCCGACACCACAACATTGCCATTCCCAAGGAATACACGGCGCGAAGTGGTATCAAGGGTTGCAAACAACTGGTCGGCTGCATAGGCGCCGGCCTTGGTCAGCGCATTAAAGAGCGTGGACTTACCCGCATTGGTATATCCGACCAGCGATACCGTCGGAACCTCACGGCGCTCGCGCGCACGCCGCCGCGTCTTGCGCTGACGCTCGAACTGAGCGAGACGCTCCTTGAGCGCCTTGACACGATATCCAAGCAGGCGGCGGTCTGTTTCCAGCTGCTTCTCACCCGGGCCCCGCAAGCCGATACCGCCCTTCTGGCGCTCGAGGTGAGTCCAGCCGCGAACAAGCCGTGTCGCCAGATGCTCAAGCTGCGCGAGTTCTACCTGCAGCTTGCCTTCATGGCTCTTGGCGCGCAGCGCGAAGATATCGAGGATCAGGCTGGTGCGATCGACCACACGGCACTTGAACTCGCGCTCAAGGTTACGCTGCTGTGCGGGTGAGAGCTCATGATTGAAGAGAATCAGGTCGGCCTCGCGCTCTTGGCGGATCAACCCGATCTCTTCAGCCTTGCCCCGACCGATGAACATTGCCGGATCGGGGGTGCGCCGCCTTGCCTGAATCGTGCCAAGCACTTCGGCACCTGCGGATTCGGCGAGCAGCACGATCTCGGAGAGCCGCTCATGCTGATCTGGCTCCCCGAAATCGATTTGTACGATGAGCGCCCGGTTCCCAGATTCCGGACGTTCAAACATTGCTGCGAGAGCCGCCGTCAAAGCGACTCGAAAAGAACGGGGGAATCAATCCTGCTTATCTCCAGCATGATCCTGCTGGATCGACACCGGACGGGCGGGCACAACCGTCGAGATTGCGTGCTTGTAGACCATCTGTGTAACCGTGTTCTTCAAGAGAACCACATATTGATCGAAAGATTCGATCTGACCTTGCAGCTTGATGCCATTGACCAAGTAAATCGAGACCGGGACATGTTCGCGGCGCAGCGTATTAAGAAATGGGTCTTGTAAAAGTTGCCCTTTGTTGCTCATGTGTTTGTCCTCTTATGTTGTACTGCTATTTCAACGCTCTGGGTAGAGATCGGGAAGGGGAAATGCCACACTCACATACCTCCCGAAAACGGATTGTGAGTGCTCTTGAATTGTATCCGTAACGGAGTTCCCTGCAGCTTGAACGCGTCCATGAAGCTACGTTCAAGGTACCGCTGATAGGACACAGGAATGTGTTCGAGCGCATTTCCGTGAACCACCACGATCGGCGGATTCGATCCTCCCTGGTGGGCATAACGCATCTTGGGCCGGAATGCGCCATGCCTCGGCGGCGCCTGCTTGGTCACCGCCATTTGCAGCGCTCGCGTGAGCTTGGGTGTGGGCAACTTGATCATTGCCGCGGCATAGGCGGCATCGACTGATCGCATCAACGACCCGATGCCATCGCCTTCCAGCGCCGAGATATAGTGGAAGCGTGCCCAGCCAAGGAAATTCAATTTGCGGGCGAGATCGTTCTTGAGCAGTTGCCGACGATAATCGTCAACGGCATCCCACTTGTTTACTGCAACGACCATTGCGCGCCCCGCATCCAGAGCAAAGCCGGCAATGTGCGCGTCCTGCTCGGAAATATCCTGGCTTGCATCGAGCACCAGCACAACCACGTTCGCCTGCTCTATAGCCTGGAGCGTCTTGATGACCGAGAACTTCTCGATCGCCTCGAACACCTTACCCTTGCGCCGCAGACCCGCAGTATCGACCAGCGCGTAGTGCTTCCCACCCCGTTCAAAGGGAATCTCGATTGCATCCCGCGTGGTGCCCGGCATATCGAACGCGATCACGCGCTCTTCACCCAGGAGCGTATTGACGAGCGTCGACTTGCCCACATTGGGGCGACCGATGATTGCAACCTTCGGCCCCTGCTTCCCCGCGCCCTCTTCCGGCTCCTCCGTCGGGAATTCACCGAGGATCTCGTTAACAACCGTGGTCACGCCATCGCCGTGCGAGGCAGAGATCACCCAAGGCGCACCAAATCCCAATTCGTGGAATTCGGATGACACGACCGCACGGTCCATGCCCTCAGCCTTGTTGACGATCAAATGCACCGGCCTGCCGACTCGACGAAGTCGGTTGGCAATCTCCTTATCCTGCGGCGTCAGGCCGGCCCGGCCATCAACCAAGAACAACAGAGCATCGGCTTCGGCAATTGCCTGCTCGGCCTGCCTTGCCATTTCTGCGAGGATGCCGTCCTTTGCCGCGGGCTCAAGGCCTCCGGTATCAACAACGAAATAATCGCGATCCCCGACACGACCGATTCCGTAATGGCGGTCACGCGTCAGCCCCGGCATATCTGCGACGAGCGCATCACGCGACCGCGTCAGGCGATTGAACAGGGTGGACTTACCAACGTTAGGGCGACCGACGAGAACTAGGGTTGGCTTCACTTGTACTCTCAGTGCGCGCGAAAGGCGAATACACCGCCGTCTGCCGTCTGCACGACGAAACCGCCGTCATCCGTGCGCAGCAGCGGCGCCGAAACGGCCGAACTATCGGTCCGTGCGCGGGCAAGGAATTGGCCATCCTTCTTGTCGAGCAAGTGGACCCAGCCTTCCAGATCAGCGACAACAACACCGGCGTCGACCACCAGCGGCCGGCCGAGCTGACGCAACTTCAGAGCATCCTGCTTCCAGACAGTCGCCCCTGTCGAGAGATCGAGCGCGTAGACAGCACCTCGATCGTCACTGACATACACGCGGGATTGGTCGGCATCAATGCCAACGGCCGTGGAAATTTCACGGCTCCAGATCGCAACGCCGCGCGTCACGTCGAAACACGTCACTTTGCCCTGGTAGGAGCCGGCGCAAAGTTGCTTGCCTACAGGCACGGGTACACCTACCACATCGGATAGGCGCTCCAGTTCAGTCGAGCCGCGCGGAATGGTAACACCCCCCTCCCACGCCAGCTGGCCGTTACCACCGTTGCCCGCGGCAAGGTTGCCGCCGGCGAATCCGCCAAAAACATACGTGTCAAAGCGGAGCAATTCGTTGTAGGCACGCAGCGACAACGGTGGAGTCACGCGGTCGTAGGTCCACTTGGCAGCGCCGTTCGCGCCATCGAGCAAGACGATCCGGGAATCACCAATGCGCACGAGTACACCGCTCGCATTGACCAAGGGCGGGGAACTGATCTCGCCGAGCAGATCCTTCTGCCAAGCGAGTTTTCCTGTCGCAGCCTCGAAGACAAAGATCTTTCCGTGCTTCGCACCGACCGCTACAAGATCCCGCGAAGCCCCCACGCCGGCAACAAGGTCCGCCCCCGTTTTGGCGCGCCAAACGCTATGTCCCTTTTCGATGCGATAGACGTCACCGTCCTCATTGGCCACGATGACGGCCTCATCGACCTGGACAGGCTGCAGATAGGCGGAACCGCCCTTGCCAGCACTGAACTTCCAGCTTTGATCAAGCTGAGCCGACGCAGTGATCGGCGTCAGCTCAGCGGGTTTGTCGTCGTCACCCTTGCTCCAAAACTTCCAGGACGAGCAGGCGGACAGAGAGATGGCTGCCACCAAGGGCAGCAAAAGACGCATGCGGGACAGTGACATCAAACCCCTCCGAGCGCGTCGAGCTTCAGCTCGACCATGCCCTTCATTTGCTGGCCGCCTGAGTCCTTGGCAAGGGCTTCGACAGCTTCCTTGTAAGCAGCCTTAGCCTCGACCGGCTTACCCGATGCAACCAAAGCATCCCCCCGCAGGTCTGCGTAGCGAGGCACAAATGCATCGGCGGGCTTCGTCGAGAGCTGCTTGATCGCCGCATCGTATGATTTCTCGTCAATCAATAGCGCCGCCAGCCGAAGGCGCGCAAGATCACGAATCAGTGGGTCGGACGCCTTGTCTACCGCCCACTCAAGCTTGCTCTTCGCGCTCGCCTTATCTCCCCCTTCAGCCTGAGCCTTTGCCGCCAGCAATGCGGAAAGCTCGCCGTAGGTCGTGCCGCCGAACTTCTCGGCCAGCAGGCTAGAAGCTTCGCGAATCTTCTGAGTGTCGTTGATCTCGACCGCCTTGATCAGGGCGCTGTAGGCCACACTCGCGTCGGCCGATTTGCCGTCGCTGTACCAGCTCCAGGCGCGCCAACCCACGACAGCCACCGCAACCACCAGCGCAGCGGCAGTAATCAGATTGCCCCACTTGTCCCACCAAGCACGGATCTCGGCGAGTTGCTCCTGTTCTTCGAGGTCAAATGCTGCCATCGTCTTCTTCCAGGTTATAAAGCATCTCGGCGAGCGTTTCGCCAAGCAGGGCCGCCGAAACCCGATACTGTTCGCCACCTTCGCGCAGCGGCTTGAAACTAAGTTCGTCGGCCGCGACTTCGTCGTCGCCCGCGATCACCGCCACCGCAGCACCCGAGGCGTCAGCCTTTTTCATCTGCGACTTGAAACTACCGCCGCCACAATGCAGGACCACGGCGAAACCCTGTTCACGCAACGCCTCGGCCTGACGGAACGCGTATGCCGCTGCCTTTTCGCCCTGATGGACGAAGTACACATCCGGTTCCGGCCCTGCCGAATCTCCCAGCATCTCGGACCAGAGCAGCATCAGGCGCTCCATACCCATGGCAAAACCGCATGCTGGCGTCGACTTGCCGCCGAGCTGCTCGATCAGCCCGTCGTAGCGCCCCCCGGCGCACACTGTCGCTTGCGCGCCAAGCTTGTCCGTGACCCATTCGAACACGGTGCGGTTGTAGTAGTCCAGCCCGCGCACCAGTCGCGTATTGACCCGGTAAGGCACTGACGCTTCGCGCAGCAGGTATTGCACGCCTTCGAAATGCGCCCGGGATTCGTCACCAAGATAGTCGACGAGCTTCGGTGCGCCCTCGACCAACGCCTGCATCGCGGGATTCTTCGTATCGAGGATGCGCAACGGGTTGGCATGCAGCCGCCGCCGAGCATCGTCGTCGAGCTGTTCGCTGTTCGCCTCGAAGTAATCAATCAGCGCCTTGCGGTGTGTCGCACGCTCGTGAGGCGAGCCAAGCGAGTTGATCTCAAGGGAAATGTCCTCTTCGAGCCCCAGATCGCGCCACAAGCGCGCGCACATGACAATGTGCTCGGCGTCAATATCGGGACCGGCATAGCCGATTGCCTCGACGCCAACCTGATGAAACTGCCGCTGCCGGCCCTTCTGCGGACGCTCATGGCGAAACATCGGGCCGTGGTAGTACAACCGTTGCGGCCCTGCCGCATTGACCAGATTGTGTTCGAGTACTGCACGCACGCAGGAAGCTGTCCCCTCTGGCCGCAAAACGAGGCGATCACCGTTAAGCCGGTCTTCGAAGGCATACATCTCCTTCTCGACGATGTCCGTATGCTCGCCTACCGCCCGCACGAAAAGCGGTGTGAATTCGACGATCGGAGTGCGAATCGGCCGATAGCCGTAGTCGCGTAGCCAGCTCCGCACCAGCTCCTCGAAGAGCTCCCAGCGTTCGGCCTCTTCGGGCAGGATGTCGTGCATGCCCCGCACGCCCTGGATTAGTTGTTGTGCCATAGATTCCGTTGTTGTCCGCGGCCTTTGAGCCTGCATCGCTGAACCAGGTTCAGCCCTTCCTTGTGTATTTACCAGCGATGTAATCGTCGATGATGCCGACAAACTCTGCCGCAATGTTCTCGCCGCGCAGCGTCACGGTTTTCTGTCCATCGACGAAAACCGGCGCAGCAGGGCTCTCACCTGTACCTGGCAGGGAGATGCCAATGTTCGCGTGCTTGCTCTCGCCGGGTCCGTTGACCACGCAGCCCATGACGGCGAGCGTCAGGTTCTCTACGCCATCGTATTGAGTCTTCCACTCGGGCATCTTGTCGCGCACATAGGTCTGGACCGACTGCGCAAGCTCCTGGAAGAATGTGCTCGTCGTGCGGCCACAACCCGGGCACGCCGTGACCATGGGCGTGAAAGCTCGAAGGCCCATGCTTTGCAGGATCTCTTGCGCAACCACGACTTCCTGCGTACGCGCCCCACCCGGCTCGGGCGTCAACGAAACGCGGATCGTATCGCCAATTCCCTCCTGCAGCAGTACGCCCAGCGCCGCCGTCGAGGCAACGATTCCCTTGCTGCCCATCCCGGCTTCGGTCAGCCCCAGATGCAGCGGATAATCGCAACGCAATGCGAGCATCCGGTACACCGCGATCAGATCCTGTACGCTCGACACCTTGGCCGACAGGATGATCTTGTCCCGACCAAGACCGAATTCCTCGGCCTTGACGGCCGATTCGAGCGCCGACGTAACAAGCGCCTCTCGCATCACCGAGCCGGCGTCCAGCGGCTCCGCCCGCTCGTGGTTCTGATCCATGATCCGAGCAAGAACGCTCTGGTCCAGACTGCCCCAGTTGACGCCAATGCGTACCGGCTTGTCGTACCGGCAGGCAAGTTCGACGATCGCGGCAAACTGCGGATCACGCTTCTGGCCAGCGCCGACATTGCCTGGATTGATACGGTATTTGTCGAGTGTTTCGGCGCACTCGGGATACTGCATCAACAAACGGTGGCCGTTGTAGTGGAAGTCGCCCACGAGCGGCACCTCCACATTCATCTTGAGCAACTGCTCGCGGATGCGCGGTACCGCAGCAGCGGACTCTTCGTTATTGACCGTGATCCGCACAAGTTCCGAACCAGCACGGGCAAGCTGAGCAACTTGAATTGCCGTGGCGATATGGTCAGCCGTGTCCGTATTCGTCATCGACTGGACGACGATGGGCGCATCGCCCCCAACGCGAACCTTGCCAATGTAAACAGGGCGAGTCGCGTGGCGCGGCAAGGCTGAAGCAGTAACTGCATTATCGAGCGACATCGTTACTCACCTGAGCGAAAAACGCGCCACGCTGACCTTGCGCGACTTGAGATCCACTGACTGCCCGTTGAAAGTCAGGGTCACACTGGGGGCATTGCCAATAACCAGGGTAAAAGGCGGTGTGCCGCGCACCTCCTGCTGATCGCCCCCCTTGTTCAAACGCGAAAAGATGATCTTGTCCGACGCATCGCGCACTTCGACCCATGCCTCCTGCGAAAACGAGAACATCAATGAGCCTTCGCCCGCACCAACGACCGCCCCGCCACCGGCGGTCGTAACAGGAAGTGAAGCCGCCGCCGCGGGCAGCGACGCAGCCGTCTCTGGAACGGATGCAACAGCATCCGACGATCCCGTCAGCCCCCCCGCAACCTCTTCCGTCTGCGCGGTCACGACAGCCGTTTCGTCGGTATGCGGCGGAAATGCGGGCTCTGATGCGGTGGCAACCGGTTCGGTCGACTGCGGTACGGCCTTACGCTCGATCAGCGAACCGAGATCGAAATGCCATGCCAGCAGACCGAGCACAACCACGATCGACGCCAAGACCAGCGCCGCGACCGGCGTATGGCTGCGATAGCCTTCCGGCACATTCGGAACCGAGCCGATCACATTGGACTCGGGAGACAAACGCATCGCAGCTCTGATGGGTGTCTCGATTTGGGCCAGCAACGGTGCAGGATCGAGTTCAACGAATCGCGCATAGTTACGCACGAAGCCGCGCACCCAGGCTAGGCCCGGCAGCTTGTCGAATTCTCCGCTCTCGATGGCCTCAACCTGACGCGGCGCAAGTTTGAGCATGCGCGCGGCTTCGTTGAGGCTGATGCCCCGAGCCTCGCGCGCTTGCTTGAGCACCGTACCCGGAGAAGGGGTAGATTCTGTAACTTCCTGGTTCAAGCCAGGTTCCATGGACTCAGCGCTCACTCAAATCGTCCTGCCAGATAGTCCTGGTACTGCCGCGAGTTGCGGAACTTGTTCCGCAACTGGGCAACGTAGGTCGCTTCCGCTTCACGATTGCCGAGCTTGCGCTCGGCACGCAAGCCAAGCCACACCGACTCAGCCGAGGGTTCGCCACTCTGGTTGAGTTCGGTGGCCATATCGCGGGCACGCTGGTAATCGCCTTGGCGGTAAGCGATCTCGCCGAGCTGGTACATCGCCACGGTGTTGGTCGGATCGATCGAAAGCGCCTTGGCAAAGCGATCGGCAGCAGACCTCTCATCCTTCAGGCGCAGGTAACAGAGACCTTCGTTTGTCAAAGGCTGCGTCGCCCGCTGATTGAAGGGGTTCTGGGCCGACTTGGCAAGCATTACCAAGCCGTCCTGTTCACGCCCGCTGGCGCATAGAAACCAGCCGTACGTGTTGTTGATTTCTGGGTCGCCCGGCGCACGCGAAAGCGCAGCATCAAACGCCCTCTGTGCCGCATCTTTCTCGTCCAGGAACATATGGACTTGACCGAGCAGGTGATAACCGGGCGCATAACCGGGATCGATCGCAATCGCCACACGCGCTTCTTCGAGCGCAGTGCCAAACTTGGACGCCCGCAGGTAGGCCGTGCCAAGCTCCACATGCGAGCGCGCGATGCGCCGCGCCTCGGTCCTGACCGGCTGGTCCGCCTCGGGCCGCTCTGCCACACCTCCCAATGACGCATTCAATCCCGGCGTGCCGCAAGCCGACAGCAGGACAAGCGCGAAAAGGGGCCCCAGCATCAGTCTCCGAATCAAGATTTCGCCTCCACCAGCGGAATGGTGCGCCGCTCAGTGCGGCGCGTCTTGTCGACAACCTGGCCAGCAAGCTGACCACAAGCTGCATCAACATCGTCGCCACGGGTCTTGCGGACCGTCGTCACGATGCCCGCGTCGATCAGGATCTTGCCGAAACGTTGGATGCGTTCAGGTCGCGAACGATTGAAGCCAGAGTCCGGAAACGGATTGAACGGGATCAGATTGAACTTGCAGGGCACGTCACGCGTCAGCGCAACGAGCGCCTTCGCATGCGCATCGAGGTCATTGACCCCGTCGAGCATCACGTATTCAAAGGTGATGAAGTCCCGCGGCGCCCGTTCCAGATAGCGGCGACAGGCCGCCATCAATTCCACCAGCGGGTATTTCTTGTTGATCGGCACCAATCGATCGCGCAGTGCGTCGTTGGGTGCATGCAGCGAAACCGCCAGTGCGACCGGGCAGACCTCGCGCAATCGGTCCATGGCGGGAACGATGCCCGAGGTGGAGACCGTCACCCGGCGGCGGGAAAGCCCGTAGGCGTTGTCATCGAGCATCAGGTTGAGCGCGGCGACGACATTATCGAAATTCGCGAGCGGCTCGCCCATGCCCATCATCACGACGTTGCTAATGATGCGTTCGCCATCGGCGGTGGCGCCGAGCAGGCGGTTAGCGAGCCAGAGCTGGCCGATGATCTCGGCCGCAGAAAGATTGCGGTTGAAGCCCTGCTTTCCGGTCGAGCAGAACGCGCAATCGAGCGCGCATCCGGCCTGCGAAGACACGCATAGCGTGCCGCGGCTGGTTTCCGGGATGTATACCGTTTCGACCGCATTCGCGCTGCCAACGTCGAGCAGCCATTTGCGCGTGCCGTCCGAGGACACGCTGTCGCGCACAGGCACTGGTGCGACGACGCAGGCCTTTTCGGCCAGCGTCGCGCGCAGGGACTTGGCGACATCGGTCATATTGCCGAAGTCGGTCTCCCCGAAACGATGAATCCAGCGCAGCACCTGACGCGCGCGGAAGGGCTTCTCGCCCTGTGCGGCGAACCATTCGGTCAAGCCCTGTGCATCGAAATCGAGGAGGTTCTGCATTTCAACTACCTTGGTGAGTTTGCGGGGGAAGCGGCGCTGCCAGCTTCCCGCACAGCCACCGTCTGCCTTAGCGTCCGCTGTAAACGTTCATGCCGGGGAAGAAGAACGCCACTTCGACGGCGGCCGTTTCTGGCGCGTCCGAACCGTGGACCGCGTTCGCGTCGATGGATTCCGCGAAATCGGCGCGGATCGTGCCCGGGGCAGCCTTCTTCGGATCGGTGGCGCCCATCAGATCGCGATTCTTGGCGATTGCGCCTTCGCCTTCGAGCGCCTGGATCATGACCGGGCCGGACGTCATAAACGACACGAGATCCTTGAAGAAGGGACGCTCCTTGTGCACGGCGTAGAACTGGCCGGCTTCTTGTTCCGACAGATGAACCATCTTGGCGGCGATGACCTTCAGACCCGCGTCTTCGAAGCGCTGGTAGATCTTGCCGATGACGTTCTTGGCAACGGCGTCGGGCTTGATGATGGACAGGGTACGTTCGATGGCCATGAGATGCTCCGAATAGGACTGGACGAAAAAAGCTAACTTTTAAGTATATCAGGTGTTTAGCCCTATCCGGAGCACATCGGGATACCCTTCCTGCCCGCGCCCAAACCCAGCAAAACACGCCGCTGCGCTGGGCAGCAACTGAAACGACAGCTCCGATTGAGGCCGACGTGCGTCGCAAGGCTCGACATCGAAAACCGCACCTCAGCTAGGCTTAGCCCCCCGGCCCCGATATCCTTTCCTGCCTCATGCGGCGCTCGACCCTCCTCCACCGGAGCACCCGGTGATGCCCATCGTAAACCTCGCTCCCGCCCTGCGGAATTGGCGAGAGCAATTGCTCGGCCTGAACTATCAGAACGGCGCTGTCGTATCCCTTGGCCTCACGATCGTCCTGCTTGTCGTAGCCGGTTTCGGCACCACCGCGGCGGCTGCCGCTGCCGGCCTTGGCGCGATGTGCACCAGCATTGCGGATACCGCAGCAAGCCCGGTGCGACATAAGCCGGTCGAACTCGGTGTCGCGCTCGCAGGCGGTTCGCTGATATCGCTCCTGGCCGGGCTTGCCTCGGCCCATGTCGGTACAACCATGCTGTGTATCGCGGCACTTAGCTTCTCCACGGCCTTGCTCCACGGATTCGGCCGCAAGGCGGTGCCGGTGAGCTTCGGACTCCTGCTACCGCTGATCCTCACGCTCGGCACACCCACGCCCGACGCACTATCGGCGTTGCGGCACGCTGGACTCTTCGGCCTCGGGGGCCTGATCTATGTGTTCTATGCCGTGCCCACGGCGTATCTGCTCGCCTACCGTACGCGACGCCTGGCCCTGGCCGAAGCCCTCTCAGCATTTGCCGCCTACCAGTCGGCACGTGCTGAACTATTTGCGGCGGGCAGTGATACAGACGCCAGCCTGCGCCTCGTAATCCAGCGCCAGGACGTACTCATTGACGTGCTGCAGCAGGCCCGAGAGCTACTGTTCCGTCAGATGCGTGGTCCGCGCGAACTGCGGCTCGCCGCCGCCCTCGTCGTGCTGTTCGACATCCATGAAACCGTGCTGGCAATCCATGGGAACGCCATCGCCCTACGCAATCGTCCGCGCGGAGCCGCGCTGGACCGGCTCATCGATTTGGTGAGGGCCACGGCGACAACCGCTGAACGCAATGCAGCCACCCTGCGCCGCGGCTTGCCGCCACCCGCCGACAGTTTTTCCGCATTGCTGTCCGAAGTGGCCAAAGCACTCGATGCCGAAAACGCAGAACCGGCCGCCAACGCTGACACCCTCACGCACCGGAACAACCTGCGCGCAGCCTTCGACAAGCTCGGCCACGCCGCGGCACAGATGCACACGATGCAGGAAATGCTTGCCGACGATGAAGCCGCGCGCACCACGCTCGCCGCGATCAACCTACGCGCATTCCTGCTCCCCGCGCGATACAGCTTCGCCGTCCTGCGCGCCCAATTTGCACTCCGATCGCCGATCCTGCGCTTTGCGATCCGCTTCACGCTCGCAATGGTCGCCGGCCTCCTGGTGGCAAAGGTTCTGCCGTATTCGATGCACGGAAGCTGGATCATGCTGACCATCGCCGTGACCATGCGCGCCAACTATGCAATGTCCAGCCAGCGTCGGACCGACCGTGTGCTGGGCGATCTCTTCGGCTGCCTCGCCGCTGCCGCCCTGCTGCGTTTCGCACCCGCATCGGTGCCTGTGGTGGGCGTCATCTGCGTCGGGTTGACTCGCGTCTATGCACTGACCGCCTACCGGATCAGTTCCATGGCCGGCTGCATGATGGGTCTGCTGTTGCTGCACTACCTTGCACCGGGCAGCGGACTTCTCATCGAACAGCGCGTGCTCGACAGCGTCATCGGGGCCGGGATCGCTTGGTTCTTTTCATTTGTGCTGCCGCACTGGGAAGCGCACGACATGCCCGGACTGGTCCAAGCGCTCAACCGCGCAACGCGTAACTACGCCGATCAGGCGCTACGGCTCGATGGCGAACCCAATCGGTACCGCCTCGCCCGCAAGGGCATGATCGACGCCATCTCGCTGCTTTCCGGCGCCCTGCGGCGAATGCTCTCCGAACCTGAAAGCCGGCGACTGGACGTACCAGCGCTCGAACGCCTGCTCGGCTCGGCCAACCTGCTGGCCGCCCAGTTCGCATCCACCCAGGTCCATCTGCGTGCCCGGCGCGACGAACCGGGCTACACGACTGACGAAATCACGCTGCATCTCGCACTCGCCCGCCAGCGGATCCTCTCCGCCCTAGCAGGCGAATCTCCGGCTCCCACAGCCACCAACACCAGCCTGCCCGTGCTACCCGAGTCCGCGCTAGCCCTATTCGAATGGCTGGAGCGTGTGGAAGACGAAGCGCGGCGTCTCACCGATATCGTCAGGCAGGCGCTTCATGTCACCAGCGACGATTGAAGCGCCTTGGCTTAGCAATCTGCATACATGCAACGCCGTGGCCAGCGGACTCTTCAAAGAAGCGCCTAACCTCGCCGAAATCTGCCAACACCTGGAATATCGAGCAGCATTCCATTAGTCGGGCCGCAGTGAATCCGGACAAGCCCTGGTCCGATGAACCAACCGTCGTCGAGCGGCAAAAGCGTGTCACACCTGCCATTACTCCAATTCAGCAGCACATCTCCATCCACCACGCTAACCTCAGCGCGCGCACCAACCATCGTGTAAGTGCCGGCCAACCTCGTATCGACCGCATGACATTCAGGTTCAGAGAAATTGACGGAGCGCTGGTGGCGCATGAGCCATGGAAAGAACGCAGGCTCGTCAAAGTAGATCGGCGTCCACGCATCATGCCCGACGCCATCGAGCCAGCGCTGTTCCGGTGTATTGCCGCTGGCTTCGAGTAGACGAACCACCCGTCGGCTCATTTCCACCGGCACCAATGGATCATCCTCACCGTGCGCGATGAATACCGGAAGATGACGTATACGAGAGACAACTGGCTGCAGTATGTCTTCATCGCAGAACGCCACGCCCCGTTCGGCCGCGACAAAATCGTTCGGCATGCCGCCACAGATCGGCGCGATCGCGGCAAATCGGTTCGGAAAGGCGAGCGCGGTCGCGAGCGTTCCGAATCCGCCCATCGAAAGGCCGGTCAGGTAGCGTCGTGTCGGATCGATACGAAAAGCATCTTCGACCTTGCGCAACACCGCATCGACAAACAGCGGATGCCAGTACTGGCCTTCTGGCGTCTGCGGCGCGACGACGATCGCTTCCGGCATTCGTGCGGCATCGACCAGTGCTCCGATTCCCTGGCTGCGCACCAGCGCGAGGTCTTCGCCCCACTCTCCGCGTCCATGCAGGAACAGAACAAGCGGCCACTGCCTTGCGACATCGGCATGGTAGCCAACCGGCAAGGCGACGAGGTAGCCGCGGCCGAAGCGCCTGTCCGCATCGGGCGGCAATTCGGCCGCCATCCAAACGCCTTCCTTCACCGCGTCGAGAGCGACGCGCAAAGCGACGCCGCCGTGGCTACACGCACTGGATTGCCCGGCACGATAAGGTGCTGCCACATGTAGTTGTGGTGGAGGATGATCGCAGCGGCGTTCAGGTGCGGCCGATCGCGTGTCGTGTGGGCATCGCTCGCCACGCACACCGGATAGCCCAACGAAGCCGCAACGCGCAATGTCGTGTCGACGCAGAAATCGGTCGCGCAACCAGTGACAATCAGGGGCCCCGGTTGCGCGACATTGAGCAGGGCCTTGAGAGGCGTGTTCAGAAACGCATCGCACGCCGTTTTCTCGACATACGCATCGGCCGCATCCTGCACCAGTGACGGCATCACTTGCCACGCATTGCTATCGACGGCTAGACCATCATCCGGATTGGTATGCCGCACAAATATGACCTGCCCACCGTGCGCTCGCACAAACTCAGACAGGAAATTGATTCGCGCTACGACGCCGTTCGCGTCATAGCGCGAAGGCTCGCCATCGAACAGCCCATTCTGCATATCGATGACCAGAAGTACCGGCTTGCCCATTTGTACCCTCTCTGTTGGCTGGCCCGTTCCAACGGGCTTCAATCTGTTGTCATTACGTGCAGCATACGCCAGCCACGGCTGTCGATCAGCGTGGCCGGCTATCCCAGATCTTCTGCAGCCTTTTCACACTGACCGGCATGGGGGTCTTGAGTTCCTGCGCAAACAGCCCTACCCGCAGCTCTTCGAGCAGCCAGCCGAACTCTTCGAGCTGCGGATCAATCACTCCGGCCTTGGCCTTTGTGATGACTTCACGCTCGAACGGCTGCGCAAGCGCTTTCCAATCGGCCATCAACTGAGCGTCACGCGCGGCATTGTTACGCAGCTTGTCAATGCGCACGCCGATCGCCTTCAGATAACGCGGAAACTGAGAGAGCTTCTCGAATGGAAATCTGAGCAGGAAGTTCTTCGGCATCAACTTCGCCT
>JAVBUM010000067.1:0-37253 GCA_031555325.1 Niveibacterium sp.
TGGCCTTCGGCAGCATCGATTTCCAGGCCGAACTGGACATTGAGCCGGACGAGGAAGAACACGAACTTGCACCGTATCGCGCCCAGGTCGTGCTTGCCTCGAAGCTTGCCGGGCTGCAGGGGCCGGTCGATGGCATCACCACCGAACTCAACGACGTCGAGCGCATCGCCGCGCACGCGCTGCGCTCGCGCCGGCAGGGCTTCGGCAGCATGTTCTGCATCCATCCGCGGCAGGTTGAGCCGGTGAATACGAGCTTCTCGCCTTCGGCCGCGCAGCTCGAATGGGCGCGGCGCGTGGTCGAGGCGGATGCGGCCAGCGGCGGCGCGCCGGTGGCGGTCGACGGCAAGATGGTCGACCGGCCCGTCGTGCTCAAGGCGCAGTCGCTGCTGCGCGCCGCAACGCGATAGCGGGAGTCAGGCCTCGCGCAGGCTCAGGTGATCGAACAGCGCGCGCGCCGATACCGGCAGTTGCTCGCGATCGCGTGCGATGACCTTCAGCTCGCGCTCGGCCCATGCATCGGACAGCGGGACGAGCGCGATCTCCATCACGCGGGAATTGCGTCGTGCGGAACTCACCGGCAGGACGCCGACGCCGACGCCCGCCTCGATCATCCGGCAGATCGCCTCGAAGCTGCTGACCTGAACGCGCGGGTGGTAGTCGCGCCCGGCGAGTTCGGCGCGCAGTTGCAGGAAGCGATGGATGCCGCTGCCGTGATGGAGTGCGACATGCTGCTCGGCCAGGGTGTCGATGAAGGCCACCGATACGGCGCCTTCGAAGCGGTGGCCGCGCGGCACCACGAGCACGAGCTCATTGCGCCCGAACGCCGCTGCCTCGAAGTCGCCCGTGGCCACGTCGCCCGCAACGATGCCGATGTCGGCCTCGCCGGCCGCGATGGCACGCACGATTTCCTCGGACAGGTATTCGCGCAGGTCGAGCTGCACTTCGGTATGCCGCGTGAGGAAGCCGGCAAGCCGCTCGGGCAGGAACTCGCTGATCGAGGTCGTGTTGGCGAACACGCGCACATGGCCCTTGATGCCGCGCCCGTAGTCCTGCATGTCGCAGGACAGGTGCTCCATCTGCTGCAGTACGAGCCGGGCGTGGTAAAGCAGGGTCTCGCCCGCAGCGGTCAGCGTAGCGCCCTGCGCGCCCCGATGCAGGAGCTTCGCGCCGACGCTCTCTTCCATCTGCTTGATCCGCGCACTCGCCGCTGCGAGCGAGATGCAGGACTTGTCCGCCCCTCGCGTGAGGCTCTTGGCCTCGGCAACATTGCAAAAGAGGCGAAGGTCGAAGAGGTCGAAATGGAGCTTCACGGAAGTGACGAAAGATCTGGCAGGATGGCAAGTATCGGCGATGTACCGCCGATTCGCGAGTGTCAGGCAGTCACTGCAACGACACACAAACAAACGGCGATCCGGTAAACAGGAGCAACCGGCCCGCATCTAAACCCGACAGGACAGTTTCCAATGAATCAAGAAGATGACGAGCGCAAGCTCATCCACACCCGTCGCGTCGAGTGCAATGCCTACCAGCGCCGCGACGGTCTCATTGAAGTCGAAGGCGAGATTCGCGATATCTCGCCCGATGGCACCCAACTCCGATACAAGCAGGTGGAAGCGGGTGGACTGATCCACCACATGCGGATCGTGATGACCGTGGGTGAGGACTTGGTGATACGGTCCGTCAAGGCCGACACGCTCGCGGCGCCGACGCCGGATTGCCCGGAGATCGCATCGGCTTATGCCTCGCTTGCCGGGCTCAAGATCGGTGGCGGTTTTTCGCTCGAACTCAAGAAGCGGGTGGGTGATGTCAAGGGTTGCACGCACCTGACGGAACTATTCGGCCCCCTCGCAACCACAGCGTTCCAAGCGGTGTTCGCCCTGCAGCGCACCAGGCCAGGTCGGCATAAGCACCTGGAAGGCGACGGTCCCGTTCCACGCCCCTTGGTGGCGGGCACGTGCTACCCGTATCGCCTGGATGGAAAGATCCTCGAAGTGATCTGGCCAAAGCACCGGCGGATCGAAACACCCAAGGTCAGCTGACTGCGCTATCGCGCAACGTCTGAACGGCATGCCGTGCTGAGGATGGCTCCTCGCCATCCCGCAGGCATCCTTTCCGTTACGGACAAGGACGCAATTACCCACACGTCGTTGCCGCACCGCACGCGATTGACTGGGTGGAATCTTGTGCGCCTTCGATTGCGCCCCGCTCGACCCTCTGCAGGGCTCCACGAATGACCACACCGGTCGAAGACCTCACAGCCACCGCCTTTTCCCTTCTGGTAAGGACTGAAAAGCCGCAAGGGAAAGAGCGTCCGCCCGGCGGCCGCCCTTTCTTTGTTTTAGGCAACCGATGAGCCACAAATTTGGCCGAGTTCAATACGCGAGCGCGGATTCATGACTAGTCTGCGAACAATCCCCGTCGTTCTGGTGCCGAGCGCCACGGACGACTAGCATCAAGTCCAGCCCCGGCGTGCCGCGCTCCTCCATTTGAGCCTCACCCCCGCACGGCACGCCATCTCTCCTGCCACCATCGGTGTCGCAAAATCCTGGCGCTCACTCTCGTGCGGCTTCGTCACCAACCAGCCCGATCGCCAGCTCCTGCGCTGGCGGGATGCGTGGCTCGAGAGCGACAATCCATGTCGAGGCCACTTTGAGTCCATTCAGGTCGATCAGCACACCACACCGGCCACGGCGTGCATGCGGCAGCGCCTTCGCAACCTCCGCCGCGATCGCCTCCGTCGCAACGATAACGAAGCGATGCTCGTGCCCCTCATGGCGGATGAGCACCTCGGCACGCTGCCAGCCAGGAGCAAAGCAAGGCCGTATGCGCACTCGACCCCGCTCGAGCGTCACACCGCAGATCGATTCGACCGCCGCGCGTAGCAGCCACCCCGCCGATCCCGTGTACCAGCTCCAGCCGCCACGTCCGGCCCAGGGCGCTTCGCCGTAGATGTCGCCCGCCATCACGTAGGGCTCGATCGCATAGGTCGCGCCATGCACCGGATCGCGCCAGCGGTGCGCTGGGCTCAGCGCCTCGAATGCCCGCCACGCCGCCTCCCGGCGACCCAGCTTCGCCAGTGCCATGAGCCCCCACACCGCACCGTGGTTGTACTGGCCACCGTTCTCGCGCACACCGGCCGGATAGGCCTGGATGTAGCCGGCCACAGGCTGCGCGTATCGCAGCGCCGGCGTGAGCAGTTTGAGCAAGGCGTGTTCATGATCGAAAAGATATTCCGACGCACTGGTCATCGCCTGCATGGCCCGCTCTACCGAACCAGCGCTTGTGAGGACCGCCCAAGCCTGCGCAATCAGGTCGATGCGGCATTCTTCGCTGGAGGCGGAACCCAGCGGCGTGCCATCGTCGAAGAAGCCACGGCGGTACCAGGCACCATCCCAGGCCTGCGTTTCGAGCGCCTTGATCCAGCGCCGGCGCGCACTGCGCCAGCGTTGTACGCGCTGCGTTTCGCCGCGCTTCGCCGCGAGTGGGGCGAAGTGGTCGATCACGTCGCAGAGGAACCACGCGAGCCACACCGACTCACCACGCCCCTGATGACCGACCCGGTTCATACCGTCGTTCCAGTCGCCGGTACCGAAGAGCGGCAGACCATGCCTGCCGCGCGTGAGGCTGTGATCGATCGCGCGCGCGGCATGCTCGTAAACGCTCGCCTGCATCGCCCCTGGCAGCGGGGTTTCGTAGATATCCTCAGCGCCCTCCGGCACTGGGCTCCCCGCAAGGAAGGGGAATTCCTCGTCGAGCAGCGCAGCGTCACCGGTGCGTTCCACGTACATCGCAAGCGTCCAGGGCAGCCACAGAAGATCATCGGAGAAATGTGTCCGTACCCCCGCGCCGCCCGGCTCGTGCCACCAGTGCTGGACATCACCTTCCGGAAACTGGCGCGCCACACTGCGGCGGATCTGCTCGGCCAGCAGCTGCGGCGCCCGCGTGACCAGCGCCGCCGCATCCTGCAACTGGTCGCGGAAACCGAAAGCGCCGCCGGCCTGATAGAACGCAGCCTTGGCCCAGAGTCGGCAAACGACGGTCTGATAAGGCAGCCAATGATTGACCAGCGCATCGAATAGCGTGTCCGGCGTGCGTACTCGCGTACCGCCAATCAACGCCGGCCACTGCGCCTGCTGCCGCGCAAGGCGCTGCGCCGGATCCTGTGCAAGCGCACTCGACAGCAGTACGCGCGCTTCATCCGCTGACGGCGCGCAGCCGAGCAGCAACGTCGCGTCGACCGATTCGCCCGGCGCAGTCACGAGCCGCAGCGCCACCGCGCCGCAGGGGTCAAGCCCTGCACCCGCACGACGACCCAGCCTTTCCGGCACCACCATGCGACCTGCGGCATCGAAAAACTCACACCGGTCGCAGGTCCAATCGGGTTCACCCGCCACATGTGCGCCACGCCCCTGCAAAGCAAGAAAAGCCGTTGCACCGCCAAAGCCACCCAGCGCATCCGCCTGCATCGCGGTCACACCGCAGACACCATCGGCACGGCCGGTCACGATCGACAGGCGCTCGCGCGGCGTGCTGCCAAGCTGCCATTCGGCCAGCGCAACGATACGCAGCCAGCGCTTTTCATCGCCAGCGTTGCGCAGCACGATCCTCAACTGCTTGACCGCTGTTTCCGGATCAACGCACCAAGTGAGCGCCACATCCATCCCAGCCACCCGCTGCTCCATCCGCGTGTAACCGATGCCATGCGTGACACTGCGCGGGGCGTCCTCAAAGAGCTGGCGGCCGAGCGGCCAGACACGGGCGCGATCCACATCATGCAGGAACAGCCATTCGCTGGGCGGATCAATCAGTGGGTCGTTCGACCACCGCGTAAGCTGGAACATCCTGCTGTTCTGAAACCACGTGCAGCCGCCCCCAACTTCCGATACGAGGCAGCCAAAGCGCGGATTGGCGAGCACCTGAAGCCACGGTCGCTGCGGGTAGGTCATGGCATCAAGGCGAAAGCGGAAATCGCCCTGGGCTTCGTCGAACGTGTAGGGCGGCAGCGAACCGGCACGAAGTCGGCGGACGCGCGGCAGCACCTCCTTGACCTGCCAGCGGCGCACAGCCTTGCGTGTGGCGGCGGCACGCACAAGCGCCTCCTCAAAGCGTTCAAGCTGCTGTGCGAGTGGGCGCCCTTCGGCCTGCAGGCGCACACGGGCGAGCAGATTGAGCGTCTGCCGTGACCCAACATCGAGATCCTGCGCACCAATCACGTGGAGCGCGGCGCAGCGATGCGCCGGGATGTGTTCGTCCTGCTGGGCCAGATGGCGCTCGCGCAACTGGTCGAGCAGATGGCGCACCGGCGACTGGTATGACACCGGCTCCTCATTGAGGACCACCAGATCGACCGGCATGGCCGCCGCGGTCCATAGCCGCAGCGCCTTTTTCAACTGTTGTACGACCGGGAATCCTCCCTCGTGGCTGATCGAAACGAACACAATCGGACGGTCGCCGCCGATGCCGTGGCGCCACAGCGCACGACGGTCACAGCGCGCTGCCGCACGTCCGCCGCCTGGCGCCTCACGCGGCATCAGCGCACCAAGCAACGTGTTGAGCCGCAGCAACGCCTGCCAGGATTCGGCATCGAACTGCATCTCGCCGTAGCGGATGGCGGCCATCGTGTGCGACATATTCGACGCACGCAGGACATGATTGGACTGGCGGTACTTATCAATCAATGCCGCCACCGTCTCTGCTTCTGGCGCCGCCGCGACGGCGAAGACGAGCTTGCGCGCGGAACCCGCATCCACAACCAGCGGCACAGAGAGCACCGCGACCGGATCAAGGCCCGTATCGAGCGGCTCTCCTTGCTGCCCGCCTGCTTGCTGCGTCGGCCGCACCCCACGCGGGCCTCGCGGGGCCGCCGCCGTGCCGTAGCGACCAAGCCAGCGGGCGCGGTCGACACAAGGTTCCACCACGCCGACCGGCCCATCGGCCCAGGCGAGGAAGTGCGCAGCATTGAGTCCCGCCTCATCGGCCAGACGCGGCCGACGGCGGAAATGCAGAGCCTGTTCGCTCTGGTCCCATGCGGCTTCGATGAAGAGATTCGAGAACGCCGGATGCGCCTCGTCGGCGTCGAGCGGCGCGAGCGTAACCTCCGCGCTGTAGATGAGTGTCAGTTCGATGGCGCGGCTGCCAGTGTTGCGCAACTCGACCTGGCGCAGCTCGCAGTCATCCTCCGGACTAATCCAGACCGTGACATAACTCTCCAGTGCACCGTCGCGCATCTCGAAGATTGCGCGATCGGGCTGGAGGCGGCAGTGGTATTCGGCGCGCTGCGCGGGCGCGGGATGCGCGGTAAGCGATGCATATTCGCCGTTGCGCTCCACATACAGGAAGCTGCCGAATGCGTCGCGCGGCGCATCGTCGCGCCAGCGTGTGAGCGCAGCGCCATCAAGGCTCGCATACCCTGCCCCATTGCTACGCAACAAGACCGCGTAGCGGCCGTTGGTAAGCAATTGCGTGGGCGGCAGTGGATCGGAGAGCGGCTCGCTTTCGCAGAGCATTTGTGCGGCGCGCACACGGCGTGACGTTGGCAGGGGCACCGGGTCGTGCAGCGGCGGCAGTTCGCGCGGCAGGCATTCGTGGAGCAGCGGCGCGACAGCGCGCAGGTGCGGCGACGCCATCGCCAGTCGGCGCAGCCCGCCACCGGTCAGCACATGTGCCATCGCGAGCAGACTCATCGCCTGATGGTGCGCCATGTAGGTCTCCACCTTAACGAACTCGCTGCCCTCGACCTGCCGTTGCGGTGTGTAGTCGAGTGCCTCGACAAAGCCGAACTCACCGCGTGCACCACGCGCTTCCAGCATGCGCAGGTTGTCGACTGCCGAGCGCGGCGCGACCAGCAGCGCAAGTGCCGTGGCGTAGGGTGCGAGCACGCGTTCGTCACGCGGCGCTCGGCGCAACGCCAGCCGCGCCACCCCCTGCGGCCCGTACTGGTAGGCAAGCGTATGGTCACGCACGGCGATTGCGGACTCCGAGATACCCCACGGCGTGCCACGTCCCACAGCCTCGGCGCGCTGTGCGGCCACCGCACCGCGCGCCGCATAGCCAAGCACACTGTCTTCGGGCTCTTCGAGCACCAGCGAAGGCATCAGGTATTCGAACATCGATCCGGACCAGGACTTGAGGATCACATCCGTACCTTGGGCGAAGAACGGCCGCCCAAGCCGTCCCCAATGCTCCGGCAGGATGTCGCCCTTGGCGATGGCAATGAGCCCGGTCAGGCGTGCCTCGCTCGCGAGCAGGTCGTAGTGGTTGTCGTCGAGCTCGTGGGATTCGACACGATAGCCAATGTGCAGCAGGCGCCGGCGCGTGTCGTAGAGCAGGCCGAAGTCCGCCTCCAGCGCCAGGCGGCGTAGACGGGTGGCGATGCCGCGCAGGGCCTCGGCAAGTTGTCCAGCGGGGGCTCGCAGATCGGCAAGATGCGAGGTGGCGCAATCAAGATGCTCGCGCAGCAATGTGAAGTGCGTTTCGGGTGCCGTGCCGTCGAGGCCTTGCAGCCGCGCCAATTCACCGCGTGCCCGCGCAAGCCGATCATGAAGATCATCTACGGTCTCAGCGCTCGGCGCGGGAAGTGCGTCGGCAGCAAACTCGCCGAGATGTCCGCAGCCCTCCTGCACTTCGAGCCACGGCAGGAGCGCCCGCAGCCGATGCGCCGAACGGTGTAAGGCAGTGGCGGCCGGCATCGGTAGGGCCCGACCCGCCGCCACCTCATCGCAGATCTGCGCCACGACCAACATATGCGCAACACAGTTGCCACTATCCACCGCCGAGATGTACGCCGGGTTTAGCACCACGAGTGAGCGGGTGTCGTACCAGTTATAGAGGTGGCCGCGATAGCGGGGTAGGCGCTCCATCGTGGCAAGCGTGGCGCAAAGGCGCTGCGCCATTTCACCGCGACCGATGAAGCCCAGCGCGCAAGCCGCCGTGGTCGCCATCAGATAGAGCCCGATATTGGTGGGCGAAGTGCGATGCGCCACCTCCACGCAAGGACTGTGCTGCACATTGTCAGGCGGCAGATTGTGATCGGCTTCGACTACGTAGCGTTCGTAGAGGCGCCAAGTGTCGCGCGCCACACCGTTCAGGTACGCCTTGTCACTGCCCGCAGGCGGCGCCTCTCCACGCGGCAGGATGCCCAGGCTGACGAACCTGATCCACAGCGGTGCGGCAGCCCACACACATACAAGGGCCAGCAGCGCATCCGTGGCTGCCAGCGGGCCCATGACCGCAACGCTGATGCAGAGCAGCGCAAGCGCCGTGAACATCGTTTGCCGATGCTCACGCGCGAGTCCCGCGAGGTCGTGCCGGGCCGCAGCCTGCGCCGCCGCGGCAGTGGTCCACTGCAGCAGCTTGCGCCGGGAGACAAACTGCCGATACAGCGCGCGGGCAATCGCATCGCCATACATAAGCGCGAGATCAAGCAGCATGGCCAAGTGCCAGATGCCGAGCAGCATCGCGCGGACCAGCGCTTTGACCGCGTGGCTATAGAACACGGTGAGCGCCGAATCATCGCTCCGCGGCGAGCTACCGGAGAGCGCTCCCAGCAGCGGCCCCGCGCAGAACGCAAGGAAGACCACCGCAACACCCCATGGCACGGGCAGCACGCGCGTGGCAAAGACGAGCATCAGCAACAGCACGGAAGCGGGTACGACAAGCGAGCGACGCAGGTTATCGAGCATCTTCCAGCGGTTGATCGCCGAGAAATCGTAGCGGCGCGAAAACAGGAACGGCAGCAGTTGCCAATCGCCGCGTGTCCAGCGATGCAAGCGCGAAGCCGCGACGTCCGGGTGCGCTGGCGCATCCTCGAACAGGTTCACGTCGGAAACACTCGCGCAGCGGGCGAGCGCACCTTCGAGCAAGTCGTGGCTGAGCACACGCCCGGCGGGCAGGCGCTGCGAGAGCACGGCATGGGCCGCCTGCACGTCGATGAGACCCTTGCCGACAAACGTACCTTCGCCGAAGCAGTCCTGATAGACCTCTGAGCTCGTCGCGCTGTAGGGATCAATGCCGCACTGCCCGGCAAACAGCCAGCGGAACGGCGTGTCCTCGCCAGCGACAGGCAGGGGCGTCACCACGCGCGGTTGCAAGATCGCGTAGCCACGCGTCACTCGCCGCTTCATGGCATCGACCGCGGGCAGGTTGAGCGGGTGCGCAGCAATCCCGACCAGCGCGCGCAGGCAACCAGGCTGCATGTCGGTATCAGCATCGAGCGTGACGACATAACGCGTCCCCTCGCGGGGCATGCTAAGCGGGCCAAGATCGAGAAACGGTGCCGCCGCCGCTGGCTCGGCGATCCGGCACAGAAGTTGTTCGAGCTTGCCCCGCTTGCGCTCCCAGCCCATCCACGCTTGCTCGTTCTCGCTCCACTCGCGGGCGCGATGCAGGACCACGAAACGGAGCGCGGCGCCCTCCGGCGCGGGATAGCGCAGGTTAAGCTCCCCGACCGCCGCACACGCCGCATCGAGCAGACGCGCATCGTCAGGCATCGAGGCCCGTGCGGCATCCGCCCAGTCCGTCAGAAGGGCGAACTGAACCTCGGCCTCAGGGTTGGCCAGATAGTGCTGTTCAAGCTGCGCAGCAAGTTCCCGTACGGTGGTCTCGCCGGTCAGCATCGCAGGAATCACAACGAGTACACGGGCATCCTCGGGGATGCCCTGCCCAAAGGAGAGGCGCGGCAGGCGCTGCGGCTTGCGCGACTCCGCGATCAGGCGGTTTACCAGCGCGACGATGGCCTCACTCACGGGGAAGAAAAGCAGCAGCGCCGCTACGCCACGCATGAGGAACGAGGCATCGTCATCACCATGAGTCATCAGCCAGGCCACAGCCACCGTCACCAACAGGGTAAGAATCGCAAGATAGGCTGCGGTGGCGAGCATGCACGCCCGCGCGCTGCCCGCGCGCGGGAGGCTGCGCGCAGCGATGCCGAGTACCGTGCGCAAGTGTGGCTCACCCTCACCGGCAAGCCAGTGACCGGGCGCCGCACGCGGATCCGACAGATCGGTGATCCCACCCGCCAGCGCGCGCAGCGTCTCCGCCACGTGTTGTTCAGTACAGCGTGCACGGCGGGCCATCCGTTCGATCCGGCGCAGGGTGGCCGACTGCGTCTCCTCGTCCTCGGCAACATGCACCGGCAGACGGGCGAGCGTGCGCATCGTCGGGCTTGTGCGTGTGAAGATGCCCCGCCAGTCCTGTGCGGCAATGCGCCGCAGATTGGTGATGGCGTTGCGCACGCTCTGCTGATCCTCGGTAGCGCCATGCTGCTGGCGGGCCAGCGCCACAGTGGGCTCTGGAAGGTGGTCGCCGAGCCACGCCCCCACCTCGGCATGCTGCGGGTCCGGGAGTTCTTCGACCTGCTGCTCAATCTGCAACAGGAACGCTTCGCCCACTCCGAGCGCAACGAAGGGGACAAACAGCGCGTCGAGGCTTTCGCATGTACGCATCTGTGGTTCCACTTCGAACCAACGCCGTGCGGCATCGCGCGCATCCTGTTGTGCCACGATCCGCTCGGCAAGCCGGCGCAGGTTTTCGATCAGCACGACGCGGAGCGTCGTCGGTAGCGCCCACAGTTCGGCAAGCGTCAGCGGGCACACGTCCTGATAGGCCCTGAGGTACGCCTCAAGAAGTCCCGCATCGATACCGCTGTCGGTATGTGCCACCCAGGCCCAGGCCACCCCGTAGACGCGCGGCAAGCCGGCAAGCGGTTCATCGCGCAGACGTGGCAGGCGGCGGAAGAAGCCGTGCGGCAGATCGTGGCGGATCGTCGAGAGCTGTTCGTCAATGAGCGCTGCGTTGTCCAGAAACCATTGCGCGGCGGGTCCGAGGTAGTAGCCCTCTTCGGCATGCTGCTGGAGCCGCAGGCAGGCGGACCGCAAGGCCCGCACGTTTTCCTCCAGCCTCGGAAAAAAAGGCGACCGCGCAGCGCCTTCGACCACATCGTGGGTGCGCGCAAGGCTTTCGCCGTGCTGCATGAAGCGCGCTTCGCCGAACAGCACCGAGCGAATCGGTGGCTCCAACACGGTCGACAGCGCTTCCGGCTCTCCCCTCAGGACGGCGAGGCGATCCATCTCACCACCCGCCGCATGCGATCAGCATAAACAGCGTCACCAGTGCAATCGTGCTGACAAAGCGTGGCACAACGAAACCATGGACGCTCTCGGCGACAACCATTGCCGAAAAAAAGCGGCCACGAGCAATCTCGCACTGTTCCAGATGACGCCGTAATGCAGTCGTCTGCTCACGAACAAAGCGATTCGGAGAAACGAGCACGCGCACGACTGTTGTCATGGTCGAGTCCTCAAGCGTCCTGGGGGCGGCGTCGTTGATTCCGCCAATGGTGGATCCATCGCGCAGCGAGGCGCCCGATAGAGGCGCCTCGCGGAAGCGGAACCCGGTGACGACGACGCGTGCGAAGCGTGCCCTGAAACAGCACCGCCGATCACCTGCGATTTCAATGTATGCCCTGCTCCGCTCCGCATCGGTCGGACGCTTGCGGGAGTTGCTGTAGGTGGCTTCCTGCAATTCAAACGCTGGCAGAAACACGGCAGAAATGAAAGGACGGCCGCAGTGGCCGCCCTGGCAGGAACCGGCTTGATCGCCAGCGGAAAATCAGCTCTTCACCACCAACTGGTTGTCGACGTCAACCACGCCTTCAACGCCCATTGCCAGTTGCGTCGCCCGTTCACGCGCCGGCTGGTCCGGTGCCGTACCCTTCAGTTGGACCTTGCCGTCCTTCGTATCGACATTGATCTTCGCTGCCGAGAGCTCCGGGTCCTGTGCAAGCTTGGCGTTAACCTGCGTCGTGATCACAGCGTCGGTCGCCTTGGCGGCCAACGTATCGCCCGCTTCCTTCGCTTTTGCCCTCGCTTCATCGAGCGTGTTGTTCACGGTGCTGCCCGCTTCGTTACCGGCCATACGTGCTTTTTCACGCGCTTCGGCGGCATCGGCCTGCGCGGTGTTTGCAGGCTGGCCATATTCGGCAATGGGCTTCGGCTCATCCGATTTGTTACAGGCCGTCAACGCCGCGAGGGCGCACAACGAGGCGGCAAGTGTCTTCAGCTGCGGAGAAATCCGGGTAGTCATGATGGTCTCCTATCCGTTGGGATCGTCGCGCGCGCAACCTCGGCGCGCATTCGAACGCGACACCCCAAGGCTAGGGAGCCTCTGTCCCGAAAACCGTCGGCATTGCACCCGTCACCGTGTCGGACCAGACCGACACCTGGAAGCAATCGCCGACGCAGCCCTGCATAGTCCAGCCGCATCGCGGGGATTGGTTCAGCCAATTGGCCCTTGCACCAAACGCTGACCAGAATGAAAAAGCACAAATAAAGTCAGCACACGACGGACCCTGCCCCGACGAGCCGGGCTAAGCGTGGCCGCACCCGGACACACCCGCTTTTTCCAGAGGAGAGCCGCACCATGAGCAATGAAAAGACCGCAGCAAGCTGTCCTTTCAGTCACACCTCAGGCAGTGGTACATCGAACCGTGACTGGTGGCCAAACCAGTTGCGCCTGGACCTGCTTCACCAGCATTCGTCCAAGTCCAATCCGATGGACGCAGATTTCGACTACACCAGTGCATTCAAGCGCCTCGACTACGATGCACTCAAGGCTGATCTTCGCGCCCTGATGACCGATTCACAGGAGTGGTGGCCAGCCGATTTCGGCCACTACGGGCCGCTCTTCATCCGGATGGCATGGCACAGCGCCGGCACCTACCGCACGGGAGACGGCCGTGGAGGCGGCGGACGCGGCCAGCAGCGCTTCGCCCCACTCAACAGCTGGCCCGATAACGTCAGTCTCGACAAGGCCCGCCGCCTTCTATGGCCGATCAAGCAGAAATACGGTGACAAGATCTCATGGGCCGATCTGATGATCCTCGCGGGTAACGTCGCTCTCGAATCGATGGGCTTCAAGACCTTCGGCTTCGGGGGCGGGCGTGAGGACGTGTGGGAGCCGGACCTCGACGTCTATTGGGGCACCGAAACCGCCTGGCTGGACGACAAGCGCTACTCCGGCGTGCGCGACCTCGAAAATCCACTCGGTGCGGTGCAGATGGGCCTCATCTATGTGAACCCGGAAGGCCCCAACGGCAACCCGGATCCGATTGCCGCCGCGGTGGACATCCGCGAAACCTTCGCGCGCATGGCAATGAACGACGAGGAAACCGTCGCGCTGATCGCTGGTGGCCACACTTTCGGCAAGACACATGGCGCAGCCGCCGCCACCCACGTCGGCTGCAATCCAGAGGAAGGCGACCTCGAACTGCAAGGCTTGGGCTGGGTAAATGCCTTTGGCAAGGGGCATGGCGGCGACACGATCACCAGCGGCCTGGAAGTCACCTGGACCTCCACACCCACAAAGTGGAGCAACAACTTCTTCTGGAACCTGTTCGGCTACGAGTGGGAGCTGACGAAGAGTCCGGCGGGCGCACATCAGTGGGTACCGAAGCATGGCGCCGGGGCTGGGAGCATCCCGGACGCGCACGACCCCAGCAAGCGCAAGCCCCCAGCGATGCTGACCACCGATCTCTCGCTGCGCTTCGACCCGATCTACGAAAAGATCTCGCGGCGCTTCTATGAAAATCCAGACCAGTTCGCTGACGCCTTTGCACGTGCCTGGTTCAAGTTGACGCACCGCGACATGGGGCCGCTTGCTCGCTACCTGGGCCCGGAAGTCCCAAAGGAAGAACTGATCTGGCAAGACCCGATCCCGCCGGTCAATCACCCGCTGGTCGATGGCAAAGACATTGCCGCGCTCAAGGCGAAGATCCTGGCCTCCGGGCTGTCGATTCCAGAGCTCGTATCGACCGCATGGGCCTCGGCCTCAACCTTCCGTGGCTCGGACAAGCGTGGCGGCGCCAACGGCGCACGTATCCGGCTCGCACCGCAGAAGGAATGGGAAGCCAACCAGCCGACGCAACTGGCAAAGGTGCTCAAGGCGCTAGAAGGCGTCCAGAGCGACTTCCAAGCGGGCGGCAAGAAAGTATCGCTGGCCGACCTGATCGTGCTCGGCGGCGCAGCGGCGATCGAAGAGGCGGCAAAGAAAGCAGGGGTTGCGGTGACGGTCCCGTTCACTCCGGGCCGCATGGATGCCTCGCAGGAGCAGACCGACGTCGAAGCCATGGCGGTGCTGGAGCCACTCGCCGATGGCTTCCGCAACTATCTGAAAGAGAAGTACCCGATTGCCGCGGAGCACCTCCTGATCGACAAGGCGCAACTGCTAACCCTGACAGCGCCGGAAATGACCGTGCTGATCGGCGGCCTGCGGGTACTCGATGCCAACCACGGCAAGACGCGGCATGGCGTGTTCACAAAGCGTCCAGGAACCCTGACCAACGACTTCTTCGTCAACCTGCTCGACATCGGCACGGTGTGGAAGCCGGTGTCGGATACCTGCGACGTCTTTGAAGGAAGCGACCGCAAGACAGGCAATCCGAAGTGGACCGCCACGCGGGTCGACCTCTTGTTCGGTTCGAACTCTCAGTTGCGCGCACTGGCTGAGGTCTATGGCAGCGCGGACGGGCAGCAGAAGTTCGTCCATGACTTTGTCGCAGCTTGGGCCAAGGTGATGGATCTGGACCGCTTCGATGTGCGGGCGGCCCAGTGAAATCCTGATTGGCGCAGCCCTCCGACCGCAGTAGCCAACGCGGCGCCCGCATCCGGCGCCGCGTTTTTTCTTGCTGGGCGGGACCCTGCCGGCCCAGCACGAACATGCCGGGCTCAATTGCCTCCCAAGCGTACTAAGCGAGCCGCGACATCGGTTTCGAGGATTCCGGTAGATCTGCGCCCATTCCCAGCATGCTCAGTACGCCAAGCAGCAGCGCTGGCTTAATCATGTCCGGACGCCAGACCGGATCGCCATTGAAGTCCGGCGACGGGAACATGCTCAACGCGATACCCCCGAACCCACAGCCGAGCGCGAGCAACTGATAGAGCGACAAGCCGACAACGAAGGGTGTCTGCGGCTCACCGCGGAATTGCTCTTCCACGAAACGCAGGCAGGCACTGAGAAACAGGTACAGACCCGCAATCAGCGAGGCGGGTGCGTCATACCGGGCCAGCGGATACAACACCATCGCCAGCACGAGATTGCCCGCAATCGAATACAACGGCGTCGGATACAGCGGCACATCGTGCCAGCCGGCGATCCTCACGACACGGCTGGGTTCGCGTCGGTAGCGGATGCCGTGGCGTACGTCGCACGGGCGGCCGTGGCAGCAGCCCTGCACAAGGCAGCGCAGCCGACCGATCGCCTGCACGACCGGCGCAACGCAGGCAAAGGCGGCGAAAAACGGCCAGAACGCAGCGCCACCAAAGAGGAGCAGCCCCGCCATGCCGCCGAACAAGCCACCGTAGTAGCCGAAAGGCCGCATCAGCTTGCTCGATGCTTCGAGCCATTGGCCCCACGCGCAGGCGCCAGCCAGTCCTGCCAGACCGATCGAGAACACCTGCCATGGCGTCGCATGCGGCAGCAGTGCGCCTGCCAGATACAGGCCCACTGCGCTGGCGATGCCCACGTAGAGACCGTGATTAATGATTCTCACGCGCCCAACCCGCCACTCGCGCCAACTGTTGGCGATACCCTCGCAGCAGGACAGCGTCCAGCGATAGATCAAGTGGTGGCGGCATGCGAGCACGAACAGCGCAAAACCGCTGACCACATCGAGGAGCGAATGCATGCCGGTCGTCACGCAACTAGCGCACAGCAAGATCGCAAGACTCCATGCGACGAAACTGGACAGGCGTGGTCGCAGTACCCAGGCGGCGAGAAGCGCCCAGAAGACATGAAAGGACGGGAAGGCACAGGCCGGCGTATCAAGCATCCGCTGGAGTTCAAGCCAATCACCGAGCGCACCCTGGGGTACGAAGGGTCGCGGCGGCGCCGTAAGCGGAAAGAGAGCAAAGCATGCAAGCCCAAGCAGCGTGCCGATCCAGCCGGCGACCATGAAGTCGCGCAGATCGCGCCGCGTCGTAACCAGGAGCGGCGTTGCGACGATCAGGACGTAAGTGAAGAGATAGGGCACGACGGTCCATTCGAGCACCGGCCATCGGAGCTCGAACGGCATGAAGGTCTGCCGAGGGCTTGTTTCAGGGAGCAGGACTGCGAGGTATTCGTAGCCGATCGCCCACGGAAGCAGCACCAGAAGCAATGCCGCAAGCCGGTGCCCCGGCTCGGGCAACGCACGGCTGTCCTCGGGCAGGCAAAGGCACGGCGAGCGATAGCGTTCGCGGAAACGGCGCTTGAGTTCCGGTACTTCATAGCCGTGCAGCAGCGCGAATATCCCAGCAACGAAACACGGTAGGACGATCCAGATCCCGGCCTCCAGGTTGCCAAGCAGGAATCCGCCGGCGAGCGCGAGCGCGCTGCCAAGATAGATCGGATGCGCAAGCCAGTCATAGAGCCCAAGGCGCACAAGCCGCGGCGGCGGAAAGGCGTTCATCGGCAGACCGCCGCCGCGCCGCCAGAGCGACAACATCCCGGTCGCCATCAACGCAATACCGCCGCAGAGCATGACAACGCCAGAATACCCGGCCTCAAACGATGGCAGGCCGGGCAGGAGACGGTCCAGGCGTGTCGCCCAAGCCCACAGCAGCAAGGGCAGCCCGATGCAGAACGACGCACCATAGGCAATCTTGCCCAGCAGCGAATCCGTCATGACTCATTCCCCAAAGTGCACATATTCATCGATGACCCAGCCGGTCGTTTCATGGCCGTCGGGCATCCGCAGCGTCCCCGGTGCGAATCGCTTGACCTCATGGATGCCACAGACACGGTCGGGGAGCAGGAAGCGTAGCCACGGCGTATCGGCAAGTGCCGTATCGCGGATGACGCCGTCGCGGATGACGTGGTCCGCCCCGAAGAGCAGCTCGCCGCCGTCCCACGCAAGGCGCTCCGGCTCAAGCAGAAAGCCTTGCTGTGGCTGGCCTTCGACAAGAAGCCAGCGGCGATCCTCCCCATGCGGGGACGACATCGTCCACTCGATCCAGGCCAACGCATGAGTCTCCGCAACAAAACGCCCCCAGCGCAATCGCCGCATGCCGAGCTGCCACGGCGGCAGCGTCATGGTGAGGCATTCGGCGTATCCAAAGCCGCAACGGATACCGTTTTGCGTGCGGATTTCGACCTGAGCGCGCGGCGCAACGTTGTGCCAGACCACGTTCCGTTCGCCCTGCGCGTCGAGCACAAGCGGTTCAGGTTGGATAGCGCCAAGGCGGTGCCAGACCCCCTGCACGCCGAGCGCATCGTTGCGCCACCGCAGGTTCCGATTGTCATATTTCGGCAATAGCCCGCGCAGGGCGTGATATTCGAAGAAGGGCCTGTTCCGCGAGCCCTCGAGTATCGCGGAATAGGCCAACGGCAATCCGTATAAACGTAGGGTGGCCGCATAGCCGAGGCATACCTCGCCATCCTCGGTGACGAGATCCATGTACCACTTCGTCAGATGCATTGCGTTGCACGCCTCCTGCCCAAAACGGTCACTTCTTTAGTCGGATAGCGTCTCGTGCAGCTCATGCGCGCATACCCATCGATACGATTGAGCACGAGAACCGTAACCACCCGTCTTTTCCGCATTGCCTTCGATTTCATGAACTCGGCGCCAATACACTTCGAGCAGGCGCCACGCCCAGCATTCGTCCCGCTACCGGTCATGGCCCGACAATACGGTGCCCGCAACCGGTGCCGTGCCCGATTGTTCCCCAACCTTTTCCGCGCACACGCTGATCTGCTTCAACCCCCCTCACCCGCCAACCACTCAGGATTGCGCCCCCGGTCCGCGAAGGGCCATCCCGAATCTCGCAAGGAAACTCGACAATGAGCGCACTTCCGCCCTGCCCCACCTGCGGCTCCACTTACACCTACGAAGACCGAAACCTCTATAACTGCCCGGAATGCGGGCACGAATGGGCCACCCAGCAAGAAGCCGCATCCGTTGAAGCGGAGAAGGTCGTGCGCGACGCCTACGGCACGCCGCTGGCCGACGGCGATAGCGTCACCGTGATCAAGGATCTCAAGGTCAAGGGCTCATCACTGGTCATCAAGGTCGGCACCAAGGTGAAGAGCATCCGCCTCGTTGATGGCGACCACGACATCGATTGCAAGATTGACGGCGTCGGCGCCATGCAGCTGAAGTCGGAGTTCGTCAAGAAGGCCTGACACCGTTATCGCGGGCCCCCTGCGGCCCGCATCATTCCGATGCACACGTCATCGGCATATACCCGTACCACGCGGGGCATTTGGCTCAATCCTGCGCGTGGTTAAGACGCCCTTAAGGCGCCGGCCCTAGCGTGGACTCACCACACTCAGGAAGGCGCCGCAATGAAAAAGTACCTATTGATCGTCATTCCCCTGCTGTGGGCCGCGCTCGGGAATGTCCACGCGCAGGTACTCAAGCTGAACGCTGAACAGATGCGCGGTCTTGGCGTTTCGACCATCCAGGTCAACGGCGATGAAGGCGGGGTGCTGAAGAACTTCCCGGCACGGGTCGAGGTGCCAGCGGGCCAGATGCAACTGGTCGTGGCGACACTGGAAGGCACGCTGGAAGCCGTGCCGGTTGCACCAGGCATGCCGGTAAGGAACGGCCAGACAGTAGCGCGCCTCGTGGCGCCACAGGCGCTGGCGCTTCAGCTTGCCCATGCCGAAGCAAGCGCACGCGACACGCAGGCACGTGCCGCACTCAAGCGCGACAGCCAGTTGTTCGAAGAGGGCATCATCCCCAAGAGCCGGCTCGAAACCACGCGCATGAATGCACGCGAGACGGCCGCACAACTGGCATCGAGCCGCAGCGCACTGACGCTCTCGGGCGGAGCGCCCGGCCACATGGAGCCAATACTGGAGATCCATTCGCGGCTTGATGGCATCGTGCTCGAACAACTCGCCACGGCAGGTGACCACCTTGCCGTAGGCGCGCCCATCGTACGAATCGGTCGTCTTTCGCCGCTCTGGCTGGAGATCCAGGCGCCGCAGCGCATTGCAATCCAGGTCAAGACAGGTGATGCGATCGACGTACCGGCACTTGGCGTGACGGGCAAGATCATCGCGGTCGGCCGCGCGCTCGACGCGGCCACCCAGAACGTCATGCTGCGCGCCGAAATAACGGCAGGCACACAGCGTCTCGCCCCAGGGCAGGTCGTCGAGACCGACATCCACGCCACGGCAGGTGCGGGGCGGATGGTCCCGGACCACGCCTTGGTGCGCGACGGCGACAAGGTGTTTGTCTTCGTCGCCACGGGTGACGCAGACGCGTCAGGCTTCGAAGCGCGGCCGGTCAAGCTGCTCGGGCAAATCGGCGACAGCTTTCTTGTCGAAGGCGTGAAGAGCGGCGAGCGCATCGCGGTGCAAGGCGTGGCCGGTCTGAAGTCGATGCTGGTCGGCGGAGGCGAGTGATGCTTGCGCGCCTGATCCGCTTTTCACTCACGCAGCGCCTGCTGGTGCTGGTTCTCGCACTGGCCCTCATCGGACTCGGCGTACGTGCATTCATGGGTCTGCCGATCGACGCCTACCCGGACGTATCGACCACGCAGGTAAAGATCATCCTCAAGGCGCCGGGCATGACGCCGGAGGAAGTCGAAAGCCGCATCGTGGTGCCGATCGAGCAGGAGATGCTCGGCATTCCCAACCAGCGGCTGTTGCGCTCAACATCGAAGTACGCCATTACCGACGTCACCATCGATTTCCAGGATGGCACCGACATCTACTGGGCACGCCAGCAGGTCGGTGAGCGGCTCGCCAGCGTGATGGACCAGTTGCCGCCCGGCATTTCCGGCGGACTCGCACCGATCACCACACCGCTGGGCGAGATGTTCATGTTCACCATTGAAGGCGATCTGCCGCTGGCGGAAAAGCGCAGCCTGCTCGATTGGGTGATCCGCCCACAGTTGCGCACGGTCCCCGGCGTAGCGGATGTCAACAGCCTTGGCGGCCTCGTGCGCGCGATCGAAGTCGTGCCGGATCTCGTCGCGCTGGGGGCCCGCAGCCTTTCGATCACGGACCTGCAGAACGCCTTGCGGACCAACAACCGCAACGATGGTGCGGGACGCCTGAACGATGGCGAAGAAACACTGCTCGTGCGGGCCGAAGGTGCCATCCGAAACACCAGCGACGTCGCGGCGATCGTGGTCAGGAGCGGACCGACCGGCGTGGTGCGTGTCGGCGACATTGCCACGGTAAAGATCGGCAGCCTCACGCGTTATGGCGCGGTAACACGCAGTGGCCAGGGGGAGGCGGTGCAGGGATTGGTGCTCGGGTTGCGCGGTGCGAATGCCGGCAGCGTCGTGTCGGGCGTGAAGGCACGGCTGGAGGCGATCAAGCCTTCGCTGCCGTCTGGCGTTTCAATCGAGCCCTTCTACGACCGCAGCAATCTGGTCGACCGCGCGGTGCAGACCGTCTCGAAGGCGCTGCTCGAAGCGATCGTATTCGTCGTCGTGCTGCTGCTCGTCTTCCTTGGCAACTTGCGCGCAGCACTTGTCGTGGCGCTGATGCTGCCGCTCTCCGCGCTCGCCACTTTCATCATGATGCGGGCCTTCGGATTGTCGGCGAACCTGATGAGCCTCGGCGGCCTTGCAATTGCCATCGGCATGCTGGTAGATGCAGCGGTGGTAGTGGTGGAGAACGTCGAGACGGAGCTTTCAAAAGGCGAGAAGAGCCTGCCGAAGCTGCACCTCATCTACCGTGCGGCGCGCGAAGTGGCCACGCCTGTGGCCTCGGGCATCCTGATCATCGTCATCGTATTCCTGCCGCTGCTTACGCTGCAGGGACTGGAAGGCAAGATGTTCGGCCCGGTCGCGCTGACCATCGTCTTCGCGCTGTCGGCCTCGCTGGTCCTTTCGCTCACGGTAGTGCCCGTGCTCTGCTCGTGGTTGCTCAAGCGCGGTGCGCATCATGACGTATGGATTATGCGCAAGCTCGACGCTGTCTACACCAAACTGCTCGCGTGGGCGTTGGCGCACAGCCGTATTCTCTTGACGGGCTGCGTGGCGGCACTGGTCGCAGCAGGTGGCGCCTACACGCTGCTCGGCAAGGCCTTCATGCCGACAATGGATGAGGGTGACATGATCATGCAGCTCGAAAAGCTGCCCTCGATCACACTCGAATCCAGCCTCGAACTGGACACCCGCGTGCAGAAGGACATCCTCGCCAAGGTCCCTGAAGTCAAGGCCATCGTCGCCCGCACCGGCGCGGACGAACTGGGGCTCGACCCAATGGGCCTGAACCAGACCGACTCCTTCCTCGTGCTGGCGCCGCGCAACACCTGGCGCGTGCCCGACCCGTCGTGGCTCGAAGACGAGCTGCGAAAGGTGATGGAGAACTACCCCGGCGTCGGCTACGCCTTCACGCAGCCGATCGACATGCGCGTATCCGAAATGCTCACCGGCGTGCGCGGTGCGCTCGCGGTGAAGATCTATGGGCCCGACCTCGACGTGCTCAATCGCCTCGCAACACAGGTGGAAACAACCATTAAGGGCGTGACCGGCGCGGAGGACACCTACACGGTACGCAACGAGGGGGTGCAATACCTGCAAGTGGCGGTCGACCGACTCGCCGCCGGGCGCTTTGGACTCGACGTGGAAACCGTGCAGGACACGCTCAAGAGCCTGCTCGAAGGCCGGGTCGTGGGCACGGTGATCGAGGGAGGCCGCAAGACCTCGCTCCTGATCCGCAGCACACCCGGCCTACGCGAGAGCGTCGCGGACTTCTCGAACGTCCGGATCGCCACACCGAATGGCAGTGTTGCGCTGTCTAACCTCGCACAGATCACACGTGCCGAAGGGCCTTTGAAGGTCGACCGTGAGAACGCGGCACGTTTCGTGGTCGTGCAGTCCAACGTGCGTGGGCGCGACCTCGTCGGCTTTGTCGAAGACGCCAAGGCCGCAGTGCTTGGCAAGGTCGAACTGCCCGCCGGCTACAGCATCACCTGGGGTGGCCAGTTCGAAAACCAGCAACGCGCGGCGGCGCGGCTCGCACTCGTGGTGCCGATGGCGCTCGCGCTGATCTTCTTCCTGTTGTTCTCGACCTTCCGCTCGGTGCGGCAAGCAGTGCTGGTGCTGTCCAACATTCCATTCGCGCTGGTCGGCGGCGTCTTCGCGCTGCTCGTTACTGGCGAATACCTATCGGTACCCGCGTCAGTGGGCTTCATTGCGCTGCTCGGCATCGCGGTGCTGAACGGTGTGGTGATGGTGACGCACTTCAATCAACTGCATGCAAAAGGCATTGAAATCGCCAATGTGGTCGTCGAGGGTGCGCGACGAAGGCTGCGTCCGGTGCTAATGACCGCCAATATCGCGGCCTTTGGTCTCGTGCCGCTGCTGTTTGCCAGCGGCCCGGGCTCGGAAGTGCAGCGCCCCCTGGCGATCGTGGTGATCGGCGGGTTGATCACATCAACGGCGCTGACACTGCTGATCCTGCCGATTCTTTATCGCCGCTTCGGCATTACGCCGGTCAAGCCCTTCCGCAAGGTGAACGGTCATGAATGACACCCCGGTATTGCTCACGGTATTCGTCCCCCAGGAACTCGCCGAAGCGGTGGTCGACCTGTTGCTCACGCGGCCCGATCTCGCCGCCGGCTTTTCGATGAGCCACATCGAGGGACACGGCAGCGCAGTCAGGCTCGTCGAGGAGGGTGAACGGGTACGCGGTTATGCCGACAGGCTGCGACTCGACTCGTTCTGTAACGATCGCAGCGTGGCAGGGAACATCCTCGAATTGCTGCAAGGCGAATTCGCGGGCACGAACCTCTTCTACTGGATCATGCCGGTACTGGAAGGCGGGAGGCTAGAATGAAAAGTGGAATCCTCAATGCCGTTGCGGCTACGCTCATGGGCGCTTTCGTGCCTGCGACACTCGCTGCCGATCTCCCTCCCGAGGACATCGTGCGCCGCGTGCTAGCCGAATCGCCCGCCACGCACGTGAGCAGCGGACTCATCACCGCGGGACAGGCGCAGCAACGCAGGTTGGAAGTGGGTCCATACGAATGGAACCTGAACCTCGAAGCAGCACGGCGGCGCACGGCGCAATCGGATGCGGACCCCGGCGGAAACTCGAAAGACTGGTCGGTTGGTGTAGAGCGGCCGTTCCGCCTGCCCGGTAAGTCATCGCTCGACCGCGAGCTCGGCCAGTCGTCGCTCGCACTGGCGCAGGCCAACGCGGCGCAGTCTCGGCTCGATGCAGCACGGATGCTGCTTTCCAACTGGTTCGAATGGCTGCGCAGCGAAGTGCGCTGGCAGCAGGCCGGCGAGGAGCGCGACCTGCTTGCACGCGATGCGCAGGCCGTCCGGCGCCGCACCCAGCTCGGCGACGCAGCCCGTCTTGAAACCGTCCAAGCGGATGCCGCCCTCGCACAGGCCGAAGCCAATCTGACGACGCAGGAAACCGAACGACTGGCCACGCGCGAGCTGCTCACATCGCTCTACCCCGGGCTCCCGCTGCCCGAAAAGCCCGCCGCCGGCGAACCCGAGGCGTTGGACGGACAGCGCGACCAATGGATCGAAGCAACGCTGGAGAACGACCCGGCGCTCGCGGCGACACGACTTGCCTCCGAGCACGGCAAGTTGCAGGCACGTCGCAGCGAGCTCGAACGGACAGGCGATCCGACGGTGGGGCTTGCCTACACACGCGAACGCAACGGCGGCGACACACTGTATGGCGTATTCGTAAGAGTCCCGTTCGGCGGTGCGGCGCGACGCGCCGACGCAGAAATTGCCGCGGCCGAATCAACGGTCGCGACTGCACGCGCCATGCAACTCGACCGCGAACGCCGCGCCCAGGCGACGGTGGCGTGGCAGCGCACGCAGCGATCGTATGCAAATTGGCTTCAAAATCGCAGCGCCGCGACAAGAATGGAGGAAGCCGCGAGGATCCAGTCGCGCGCCTATGAACTGGGCGAATCGGACCTCTCCACGCTGCTCAACGCACGGCGTCTTTCCCGCGCGGCCGCCACACAAGCAGGGCTGGCCCGCATCGATGCGCTGGAAAGTCGGTATCGCCTGATGCTCGAAAGCAAGCAACTTTGGGCCTTCGAGTGACCCCCAATCCTGGGCCTGCTCTTCTTTTCCCCTGGAGCACGTTTTCATTTTTTGCACCAGTGGAATAGGAACAGGCCCAACAGTCAGGCTCCAATGACCGACAGTTACTGCGGCAGCTGACCTCGATCAGTGGCGAGGCCGGTTCCCGGCGGTCCAATGGATGCTCCAACAAACAAGTTGGGCTGCTGACCCGCCCCAGGCGGGCGCACAAGGTGGTCTTCGGATCACCCTGTCATGCCCGACTCACAAGAGGAGCTGCTGAATGGGTACCCGAATTCTGTCTCTGGGTCTTGGAACCGCACTGGTGCTGGCCACCAGCGCTGCAAGCTGGGCCGCCAAGGCACCCAGCGAACCGATCCAGCCAATCAAGCCCGCCACCGTAAAGAACCCCGCGATGGTCGAGCTCGGCAAGCAGCTGTACTTCGACCCGCGCCTGTCCAAGTCCGGCTTCATCTCCTGCAACTCCTGTCACAACCTCTCGATGGGCGGCACGGACAATCTGAAGACCTCGATCGGCCATAACTGGCAACAGGGTCCGATCAATGCGCCGACGGTGCTCAACTCCAGCATGATGCTGGCCCAGTTCTGGGACGGCCGTGCGAAGGACCTGAAGGAGCAGGCGGGCGGACCGATCGCCAATCCAAAGGAAATGGGTTTTACCCACGAGCTGGCAATCGATGTGCTCAAGTCGATCCCGCAGTACGTTGCGACCTTCCGCAAGGTCTATGGCAACGACAAGCTCGACATCGGCCAGGTCACCACGGCCATCGCCGCCTTCGAAGAGACGCTCGTCACGCCCGATTCGCGTTTCGACAAGTGGCTCAAGGGCGACCGGAAGGCTCTCAACCAGAAGGAACTCGCCGGCTACACCCTGTTCAAGAACAGCGGCTGCGTGGCATGCCACAACGGGCCGGCCGTCGGCGGCAATTCGTTCCAGAAGATGGGCGTGGTCGAAGCGTACAAGACCGACAACCCAGCCGAAGGGCGTGTCGCGGTGACCGGCAACGATACCGACCGCTTCAACTTCAAGGTACCGACGCTGCGTAACGTCGAACTCACCTATCCGTACTTCCATGATGGCGCGGCGACAACGCTCTCCGACGCGGTCGACACGATGGGCCGGCTGCAGTTGGGCAAGAAGTTCACGTCCGAGGAAAACGCGCAGATCGTGGCGTTCCTGAAGACGCTGACCGGCAAGCAACCCGACTTCAAGCTGCCAGCATTGCCGCCGTCGACCGACGCGACACCGAAGCCCAAGCCCTTCAACTGAGCAAGCGCATTTCGGGGCAGTAGCGAAATGCACGGCGGCCGCAATGGCCGCCTTTTTCTTTGCCGCAGATTTGGGCAACTCAGCCGATCGACCCCATGCCTCCCGGATAGCTCACCTCTGTGAGTTTCCCGGTATCCACGTCATACACGAAGCCCCGGACCGACACGGCATCCGGCCCCTTCGTCGGAATCCATGGATGATTGAGGATCGCCGACATGCCACGGCGCACGTCCCAGGCAAGCCTGTCGAGGCTCTGCGCGGCCGGCGGGGCGTCGAGCGGTTCGAGCGGGCCGCGGAACGCGTGAAACGCTGACGGTGAGGCCGAGCTGGCACCGCAGCTCACAAAGGCCCGCCCGGTCGCCTGGCCGAGCAGTTTCTCCGCCGCCGGATCCCCCTCCAGCCCCGCTTTGAGCAAGTCGTCGGTAAAGGCCAACATGCCGCAACGCGTGTGGTGGATGAGGACGAACTCGCGCGTGTCGAGCAAGTGGTGAGAAATGATCAGGCAGCGGATTGCGTCCTCGGTCACGATACCGCCAGCGTTTCGGATGATGTGCGCATCGCCGGTCTGCAGGCCGAGCAAGTCTTCGACATCGAGCCGGGCATCCATGCAGGCAAGCACGGCGACGCGCTGCGCTGGGCGGATCGGTTTCGGCCCCGGGTGCGCGGCATTGTGCAGTGCCTCGCCGCGTGCATAGCGCGCGTTGTGATCGAGCAGCGTATCGGTGATCGAATTGGCCATCGCGTCTTCTCCTTGGTGGGTACTTGCCGGGCGTTCTGGTCCATCAAGCATAGACAGCGCCGCCGATTCGGCCGCGAACGTTCGGGCACAATCGCGCTCCGGCGCACTTCCGGCGCCCCCGACACGACACAGGAACCCGATGAAGACATGGTTGATCCCCGCACTGCTGTGCACCGCGCTGCTGGCAGGCCCGACCGAGGCTGGCAGCCGCCATTCCGTTGGCGACGCCATCGAAGCCGTCGCCAAATCGATCAGCAACCAGCACAGCTTCGTGGTGCCGGCCACGGGCAAGCTTGAGGTTGCATTCTCACCCGACGAAGGCGCGGAAAACCTCGTCGTCAAGGTCATCGATTCGGCGCACCAAGAACTTGCCGTGCTCGCATACAGCTTCACGTCGCCCACAGTGACTGCCGCACTGCTCCGTGCTGTGCACCGCGGTGTCGCCGTTTACGTCGTCGCCGACTACCGCAACAACATTACGGACGACCGCTCAGGCAAGGCACGCAGTGCCCTGGCGGCACTGGCCACTGCCGGCGCCGAGGTACGCACAATCAAAGCCTATGCGATCCACCATGACAAAGTGATCTGCGCCGATCGCCGTACGGTGGAACTGGGCTCGTTCAACTATTCGGCGGCCGCTGCGCAGAGGAACTCCGAAAATGTGCTGGTGGCATGGGATAACCCAGAACTGGCGAAGGTGTATATGGGCCACTTCATGCGCAATTACCGTCAGTCGGATCGCTTCAAGACCCGATACTGAATTCCACGACCTGAATGCGGCCGAAAAGGTATTGCACCCCTTTGGCCGCACATCACGTGTCTTGTCGCCCCCCGGCGATTCATTCGCATTCTCATTCGGCGCAATTCGATTCGCATGGATTTTCCATTGCGCCGCTTGTCCATCAGCCAAATGGCCGGTTGAAGTGACATTCCGCACGGACCAGAGAAATGCACCGCAAATGGCGTGATGCCGTTCTCCACCCACGGCCGGAAGAGCATTCCTAAAGCGCCCCCCCCTTGTGTCGAATCAAGGTGATTTTTCTTGTTGCGTCTAGGGTTAAGCCGTGTTTCGAAGACATGAAGCGGGATGCGGCCCTGGAAGATGGCCCCATCCCGCGCAATTCATGCCGAATTTTTCAACGTCGGGCGCCGCGGAAAGACTCCCTCGTTCCGGGCGAAAACGATGTGCAGGTGGAAGCGGCCGGCACGCTCGCGCATGCCGGCACGTAGCGCTTTCACTGCCAGCCGCTATCGCCCCGCAATGCGGGACCCGTTCCTGAGCGTATTGGGTGCGTTCGTTGGTCTGCATTGGGGCCACGGCGCATTGAGTCTCCCTCTGTCGGGCACATCATCATGACCACAAATTTCAAGTATCCGGGCATCCCCAACGTGATCCACGGTAATGGCGCCGTCGCCTACGTGATGAGTCACGTATGCGGCGGGGTGATCGGGTATCCGATCACCCCTTCCACCGAAATCGCCGAGATTTTCGAGGCGACGCGTGCGGAAGGCGGCGTGAACGTGTGGGGCAAGCACCCATTCTTCTTCGAGCCCGAAGGTGAGCACTCGGCACAGAGCGGCGCGCTCGGCGCGGCACTCACCGGCGGCCAGTTCATTTCCAATGCGTCGTCGAGCCAAGGCATTCTCTATGCGCTCGAATCTCACTTCGTCACCGTCGGCAAGAAGGTCGGCGGCTTCGTGCTGCAGGTAGCGGCACGCGTGGTGTCGAAGCATTCGCTCAACGTAATGGCGGGCCACGACGATATCTACGCCCTGCTCTCGTCCGGCTACACGATCCTCTTTGGTGCCAATCCGCAGGAAGCGGCCGACCTCGCGGCGATCTCGTACCGCGCGGCCTCGCTGTCGCTGATCCCGGTGGCCAACTCGATGGACGGCTTCTCGACGAGCCACATGCTCTCCGAAGCCCTGATGCCGGAACCCGAACTCCTGCTCGAATATCTGGGCGATCCAGCCGGCCGCATCAAGGCGCCGACACTCGCGCAGGAGATGCTTTACGGCGCCAAGGGCCGCGTTGCACAGCTGAACCAGTACCTCACGCAGAAGCAAGCCGATATCGATGGTGCGCACCTCGAAAAGCTGCGCACGTGGCTGGAGCGGAACGCCGAAGCCATCGAACGCGACAGCGAGGGTGCGCAGATCGCCGAAACGCTCGCCTGGCTGCCCGAACAACTGCACGGCCAGTGGCGCCGGCAGTGGCTGAACGCCTTCGAAAAGGGCACGCGCCAGCTCGTCCCAGCGTTGGTCGACATCCATAACCCCGGCCTGACGGGCGCGGTACAGAACCAGCCCGACTTCCAGGCTGGCGCAGCCGACCACCGCACGCACTTCGTCTCGGCGGTGCCCGCCATCGTGCGCCAAGCGATGGACGAGTACTACGCGCTCACTGGCCGCCGCTACCTGCCGGTGCAGACCTTCATGAGCGACGATGCCGAGGTTGTGATGGTCGGCCTGGGCTCCGTCTGCGATGACGTCGAAGCAGTGGTGACGCATCTGCGCGCGCAAGGCCAGAAGGTCGGCCTCGTGGCGATCAAGCAGTTGCAGCCATTCCCGGAGGCCGACTTCGTTGCCGCTGTCGCGGGCAAGAAGGCGATCATGGTGCTTGAACGCTCCGACCAGACCGCGCTCACCACAATGGTCACGCATGCGCTGTTCAAAGGCCGCGAGAACGCCGATCAGTTGCGCCACGCGGGCATCCCCGCGCTCGCCACGATGCCGCGCCTGACGACCGCGATCTTCGGTCTCGGCGGCCATGACCTGCAGCCGCGCCACCTGATCGCCGCCTTCAAGCACCTCCAGCAAGGCACAGGCGCCCCGCTCATCTACCTGGGCTCACAGTTCTTCTCGAAGAACCCCACGCCCTACATGGCCGAGCTGCAGGCACGCCTGAAGGCTGCTTATCCCGAGACCGAGATGATGGCGCTCGAGACCGGCCCGAACCCGAACCTGCTGCCGGAGGGCGCATTCCGCATCCGTTTCCACTCGGTGGGCGGCTACGGCACGATCGCTTCGGGCAAGCTGCTGACCGATATCCTGGCCGGCGTACTCGATCTGCATTCGAAGGCCGCACCGAAGTACGGCTCCGAGAAGAGCGGCGCACCGACCAACTACTACATCACGCTCTCGCCCGAGCCAATCAAGATCACCAACGCCGAGCTGGAAGACGTCGAGATCATCATCTCGCCCGATCACAAGGTGTTCCACCACGCGAACCCACTGCGCGGACTGGCCGAAGGCGGCACGTTCATCATGCAGTCGAACCTCTCGCCCGAAGATGTCTGGGCGGAGCTACCCGCCCAGGCGCGCAAGACGATCCGCGAGCGGCAGATCAAGTTCTTCATCGTCGACGCCTTTGCAGTGGCCAAGCGACACGCGCCGCTGCCCGTGCTCGAAACCCGCATGATGGGCATCGCCTTCATTGGCGCCGTCGCCGGCCACGTGGACCGCGTGCTCGCGGGCACCACACGCGAGGTGATCCTCGACAAGATCCGCCAACAGATCAGCAAGAAGTTCGGTGCCAAGGGCGGCGCGGTGGTCGACTCGAACATGTCCGTCATCCACGACGGTATCGAAGCCGTCCGCAAGGTCGACTACACGCAGCCCGAGTTCGAGAAGATCGACGCCAAGCCGGCACCGATCCTGCTGCGCAACGTGTCGCTTTCCGCCGGTATGTGCCACTCGGCTTCGTCAGGCCACGCGGGGTTGTTCGACCGCCAGTACTACGACGAAATGATCGCGCGACCATTCCGCGAAGGCACGATCAGCGAAGCACCGGTGATGCCGGGCACCGGCCTCTTCATGCCGGCCGGCTCGGCGGGTGCGAAGGACAAGGGCCTGTTCCGCCGCACGGTACCGGTCTTCAAGCCTGAGCTGTGTACCGGCTGCATGGAATGCACGCTGGTCTGTCCGGACGCCGCGATCCCGAACTCGGTGCATGAGATCCACGAACTGCTGCTCACCGGCATCAACCGGCTCAACATCACACCGAGCCAGCGCGAGGCGATGCGCACGCATGTCTATGGCATGGTCGACACGATTCGCGACATCTATCGCCAGAGCAAGGATGCCTGTGCATTCAACGACGCGGTGGCGCAAGCGGTCGCCAGGAACGCCCCGAAGGACCCCACGCTGTTGCGCAACTTCAACACGCTCGTGGAAGAGCTGGACGGCTATCCCGTTGCACGTACACGCCCCTTCTTCGACGCGATAGAGAAGAGCGGCGCAAGCGGCGGTCTCTATTCGGTCACGATCGACCCGTGGAAGTGCACGGGCTGTCTCGAATGCATCGAGGTATGCGGCCCGGATGCACTTGTTCCACGCGAGCAGGACGCCACACTGCTCAACACGCTGCAACGCCGCTTCGAGTTCATGAGCGCAACGCCGAACACTGCCGCGCGCTTCTATGAGGACAGCGTGCAGGCCGGCGGCGAGATCAAGCGCTTGCTGCTCGATCGCGACAACTACTATTCGATGACCGGCGGCCACGGCGGCTGCCGCGGCTGCGGCGAAGTCACCGCGATCCGGCTTGTCACCTCGACCAACCGCGCGATCGCCGAAAAACGCCGCTTCCAGCACATCGACGAACTGGAAGATTTGCTCGCGCAACTCAACGCAAAGAAGGACGCCCTCTCGGTCACCGAAAGCGAACGTCGCGAACGCATCGGCGGCCTGATCGAGACACTCGAAAAGCGCCTCTACCTCTATGAATCCGGCCCAACTGGCAACGGCCCCGCCGGTGCGGTGATCGCCAACTCAACAGGCTGTTCGAGCGTCTATGCCTCGACCTTCCCGTTCAACTGCTATAGCGATCCGTGGGTCAACAGCCTGTTCCAGGACGCGCAGCCGCTTGCCAAGGGCATCTTCGAAGGCATCTCGGCACAGCTCGTCGATGACGTCCGTGCACTGCGCGTGGCACGCCTTGAACTGAGCGACGCCTACGACCCGGCGAAGCACGAACAGGCGCTGCGCTACCTCTCGTGGGAGGGCTTCACGCAGGAGGAACGCAACCTGCTGCCGACGATCCTGACGATCGGCGGCGACGGCGCAACGTATGACATCGGCTTTGGCGCGTTCTCGCGGATTCTCGCCAGCGGAACGCCGATCAAGGTGCTGGTGCTCAACACTGGCTCGTACTCGAACACGGGCGGACAGGCCTCGACCGCGAGCTTCATCGGCCAGGATTCCGACCTCTCGCGCTACGGCAAGTCACACCACGGCAAGCACGAGGCACGCAAGGAACTGGGCCTGATCGCCTCGTTCCATCCGAATGTGTTCGTCTGCTCGGCCAGCGCATCGCTGCAAGGCCACTTCCTCAAGAACACGCTTGAATTCCTGAACTGCAGTGACCTCCCCGCCGTGCTCGATGTCTACACGCCGTGCCAGTCCGAGCAGGGCATCGCCGACGCGGCAGCCAATGAGCACAGCCGCCTTGCGGTGGAATCCCGCATGAACCCGGTGTTCGTGCACGATCCGCGCCGCGGCACCACGCTGCGCGAGAAGTTCGCACTCGACGGCAACCCGGATGTCGACAAGACCTGGGCCAGGACGACACTCGAATTCATCGACGCCGACGGCAAGCTGCAACTGATGGACGTGCCGCTCACACCAGCCGTGTTCGCCTACGGCGAGAACCGTTTCAAGAAGCAGTTCCACCCGCTCAGCGCCGATCAGGAAAGCATCGCCGTGCCGGTGGAGGACTACATCGACCTCTCCGCCACGATGCGTGCGGCCCGCATACCGTTCATTTATGCGATCGATGAATCGAAGCAATTGGTCAAGCTCGCCGTCGCCGAGCCGGTAGTCCAGCTCGTGGAGGAACGCCGCAACTACTGGCAGATGCTGCAATACCTCGCCGGCCAGGACATCGCCAAGCTCGAAGCCAGCCACAAGGCCAAGCTCGACAAGCTGATGACGCAGTACAAGCAGGCCGAAGAAGCACGTGAAGCCTCGCTCGACGACATCGCCCGCGCGATGTCCGAACTGGCGTCGGCCAGCAAGGCACAGCCCGGCGTGATCCCGATCATTCCGGTCCGCGGCGCCCCGGCCTCGGCAGCCCCCACGGCGGCGGCAACCGCCACCGCCACGGCGCAGATCGTCACGCTCGACCCTGCCGATCAGGACAAGTGCACCGACTGCAAGACCTGCTACCAGGACGCCCCGGAGATCTTCGAAAAGATCCGTGTCGTCATCAATGGTGAAGCGCGCGACGTGGCACAGATCATCCCCGGCGTACTCGATCGCATCGAAGTGACTGAAGAACTCAAGGCCCGCATCAAGCGGGTGTCTGCCAACTGCGACGCGGAGATCATTCACCAATGAGCACGAAGATCAACCGCCCGGACAGGGACAGCCTGCTGCAGCGGTACATGACGGCCAGTGCCACGCTGGATGCATCCGCCGCGCAGGTCGAGGCGCTTGAGCAGACCGAAACGGTCGGCACCTTCCACAACCAGATGGACCTCCTGCAACGGCGGCTCCTCAGCGATCCGCGCGCGTTCCGCGACATGTTCATCGCCGACGGTTCGAACGCGATTGTGTGGGAGTTCAAGCAGGACGAGCTGGACCCCGATTTCACGCGCAAGCTGTGGGATCTCATGCTGCGCGACGATGATGCCAGCCGCATGCTGATGCGCTTTGTGTGGGACGTACCGCTGAAGTTCAAGCGCAAGTTCGTCCGCGCCATCGACCAGCATCTGTCCGACGTTTACCCGATGTTCAAGGGGCTGTCGGAAGGCTGGCCGGCGGAAAACCGCATCCCGCCATACGTGCGCAGCGCCGAGGAGCGTTCGGAGGACTTCGAGCTGGTCAACACAGGCTATCTCGGCTACATGTCGGTGGGATACACCGCACGCGAAGTCGAAATGTTCGTCTGGCTCGAAGCGCTGCGCGACAAGCAGTGCGAGGACGCGCCCTGCGAGCTGGGCGCCTGCGAAGACGGCTCCGACGAGCGCACCAAGGGCGGCTGCCCGGTCAAGATCCACATCCCGCAGATGTTGCGGCTGCTCGGCGAGGGCCGCTTCCGCGAGGCGATGGAAATCATCGAGACCTGCAACCCGCTGCCCAACGTCACTGGCCGCGTCTGCCCGCAGGAGCTGCAATGCCAGGGCGTATGCACCCACAACAAAATGCCGATCGAGATCGGCCAGCTTGAGTGGTATCTGCCGCAGCGCGCCAAACTCATCGACCCGGACAACGCCAAGACCCGCTTCGCGGACTATCCAGACCCGTGGAAGATGGCCACAAAGCCACCGATCGCGGTGGTGGGCTCCGGGCCCTCGGGCCTCATCAACGCCTACCTGCTCGCGGCAGAAGGTTTCCCGGTCACGGTGCTCGAAGCCTTCCACGAGCTGGGTGGCGTGCTGCGCTACGGCATCCCGGAATTCCGCTTGCCCAACGAGCTGATCGATGACGTGGTCGAAAAGATCCGCCTGCTCGGCGGCAAGTTCGTCACCAATTTCATCGTCGGCAAGACCGCAACGCTGGAAGACCTCAAGCGCGCTGGTTTTGCGAAGATCTTCGTCGGCTCCGGCGCGGGCCTGCCGCGCTTCATGAATGTGCCGGGCGAGCATTTGCTCAACATCATGTCGGCCAACGAGTTCCTCACCCGCGTGAACCTCATGCAGGGCCACCGGGGCTTCGACACGCCGCTGCCCTATGTGAAGAACAAGCGCGTGATCGTTATCGGCGGCGGCAACACCGCCATGGACGCCGCGCGCACCGCACGCCGGCTCGGCGGCAATGTGACGATCGTGTATCGCCGCACACAGGCCGAAATGCCGGCACGCGTGGAAGAGCTGCACCACGCGCTCGAAGAAGGCATCGCGCTCAAGGTGCTGCGCTCGCCCTGCGAGTTCGTCGGCGACGACAAGACGCACTTCGTGCGCCAGGCGGTGCTCGACGTGATCGAACTCGGCGCGCCGGACACCTCCGGACGCCGCAGCCCGGTCGTCACCGGCAAGAAGGAACCCATGGACGTCGACCTCGTGATCATGGCGCTCGGTAACTCACCGAACCCGATCATCAAGGACTCCGAGCCGAAACTGCGCACCACCAAGTGGGGCACGATCGACCTACCCAAGGGGTCGCAACAGACCTCGATCGAAGGCGTGTATTCGGGCGGCGACGCCTCGCGCGGCGGCTCCACCGCCATCAACGCAGCGGGCGACGGCCAGGCCGCGGCGCGCGAGATCGTCGGCCTCGGCACTCACCTTCCGGCGGACGAGATCCGCGACAGGGTCGCCCGTGCCCAGGCCTACACCGAGCTGGGCGCCGAGCCACAGAGGATCCTGGAGAAGATCGAACTCGCTGGCGGGATCGTCGAGTTCATCGTCCACTCACCGCTGGTGGCCCGCGCTGCCCGCGCCGGCCAGTTCGTACGCGTACTGCCATGGATCGGCGGCGAACTCATCCCCCTCACGCTTGCTGACTGGGATGCCAAGGCCGGCACCATCTGTCTCGTCATCCAGGGCGTGGGTGCGAGTTCGATGGCGATGAACCAGATGAAGGTCGGCGACGCTTTTGCCGGTATCGCGGGCCCCTTGGGGCTGGCGAGCGACCTGCACCGCTACGAAGGCCAGAAGACCGTCGTATTCACCGCAGGTGGCGTCGGCCTGCCACCGGTGTTCCCGATCATGCGCGAGCACCTGCGCATGGGTAACCACGTCACGCTGATCTCCGGCTTCCGCACGGCAAACCTGCAGTTCTGGACCGAAGAAAACGGCCGCATGGATCGCCTGCGCGCCGAGTTCCCCGACCTGCTCGACGTGATCTACACCAGCAACGACGGCAGCTTCGGCCTGAAGGGCTTTGTCACCGGCCCGCTGGAGGAAATCCTCAAGGCCGGGAAAACGAAGGACGGCCGCGAGATTGCCGAAGTCGTCACCATCGGCCCCCCACTGATGATGCGTGCCACCTGCGACCTCACACGGTCTTACGGCACAAAGACTGTCGCGAGTCTCAACTCGATCATGGTCGATGCCACAGGCATGTGCGGCGCGTGCATGGTGCCAGTGAATATCGCGGGCAAGCTCGTACGCAAGCACGCGTGCGTCGACGGCCCCGAGATTGACGGCCACATCATCGACTGGGACAAGTTTCTGCCACGGTTCAACCAGTTCAAGCCGCAGGAAAAGGAAAGCATGGAGAAGCGTGGGTTAGCCTGAAACAGCCTGTTGCAGCAAGAAACGAAACGGGGCGGACTTATCCGCCCCATTTCGTTATCAATCCCGAACCAATAATCAAGCACTCATCGATTCGACGAGTCACATCATTCGCCCGTCATCACGCGGTATCTACGGCAAATACCGGTAATGCCCGGTGATGGGATGGCCGAATAGTCCGTCTTCTTCCTTCGCGCCCGCACCAATGTTGTGAATGATCAGCGGCCGCCGGCCATCCGCGCTGCGCCGATCCGACACGATGACGATATGCGGCAACCGGCCCGAAACCATCTGCGTCACCAGATCACCGGGCAGGTAAGCGTCAGGCGCGTCGGAGACTTCGAGCCGCGCGTGACGCCGCGAGAAAAAGGCTTGCAGATTGGGTACCCGCCGATGATCGATGTTGGCATCGACGGCTTTCGAGCCCCAGAACTTTGGATAGGCGGAAAAGTGGCTCGCCATATCCTGATGAACCGCTTTCTGCAGGTCATAGCCGAACGCCTTGCGATACGCCCGGATAACCACATCCGTGCACACGCCACGCTCCTGCGCGACATCGCCGTTCGGATAGGAGAGCTTGGCGTAGGCGCCGTCGTAGAAGCGCGTCACACCGATCTGTGCACGCGCGGCCGAAACCAGACTCGCCGCGCGTACCGTTGAAGACTGCCGATGCCCGCCCTGTGTGGGCATCGCGCCAACGTCCGCTGCAAGCAACCCCGCCAGAGAGAATGCCACCGCCAATACGATGCTTGTTCGCTGAACGACCATGCGCCAAACCATACTGGAAGGTGCCTTGCCAGAAGCTCCGATGCATCAAGGATAGGTCCGGTTCAGCGCACTCCCTTGCAACGCTGGACGGTATGAATTTGCAACGGCTCAATGCAAACGGGGCGCTGCAGCGCCCCGTTTCATTTCCTACCTCAGAGAATTGCTATATCAATCCCAAGCACGTGAGAACAGTTCATCCAGCGCCAAGATGATCCGATCTCCTTCTTCCGCCAGAGAGCCAACCCTTTCGCCAAGGCTATTGAGCACTACGGACGAAATCTCCAGTGGATTAAGAACCACTGCATTTCCCTCGATCTCGAATACTCCATTCAGCACAGAACGCGGTGGCTTGCCCACAGATCCGGTCGCCTGAAGGGCAACCAGCGGCACAACAACCCGCCTGCGAGACCGTTCGAATCGGGACGACTGAACAATGACGACGTACGGAATCGTTGCACTGTGCTTCCCGGTGTTTCGATGAACATCGAACTGGCTCATAAGATCTGGTGCTCGTCCGCAAATGATCCGTGAGTGTCCTCGAACCGGTTCCAATATTCAGCAATCGCATCATCGGTCTGACGCCGGGCAGCAAGGTCATCCCTATGACGGGCGATGAAGTCCGAGAGCAACTGATCTACGGTCGCTGAAAGGTTGTCGGTAAGCTGCCTAGCCTGCCTGACTGTTTCATCGGACAGAAGCAGATTGACGGGCCGCTTTTGGGACGGGCCAAGACTGGTCTTCATGACAAGGGCTCCCGGAAGGAATCATGCGCATTGTATGCGCACGACTCTGGTTGCAGCAAACGTCCTGGAGTCTCTCGCGTCCGAGTCTGGAGTGAATCGCCCCGGTTTTTGCGGAGGCCATTTGGTTTGAGTCAGGCCGCAACCGGCTGCTGACTCTGACTACGATAGTAAGCGGCTTCGGCCTCGGCTGGCGGGACGTAGCCGATGGGCTCGAGCAGGCGGTGGTGATTGAACCATGCCACCCATTCAAGCGTAGCCAGTTCGACGGCCTCTTTGGTCTTCCAGGGGGCGCGGCGGTGAATCACTTCAGCTTTGTACAGACCGTTGATGGTTTCAGCCAACGCGTTGTCATAACTGTCACCTTTACTGCCTACGGAGGGCTCGATGCCGGCCTCCGCTAGACGCTCGCTGTAGCGAAGCGAGACGTATTGCGCGCCACGGTCCGAATGATGAATGAGTGCGTCCCGATCGGGCTGCCGGGCATACAGGGCTTGCTCGAGCGCGTCGAGAACAAAGTCCGTGTGCATCGTTCGGCTC
>JAVBUM010000002.1:0-120084 GCA_031555325.1 Niveibacterium sp.
TCGTTCCGGCTCCGGCGACACACTCGCCTGGATTCCAAACAGCTATGCCGACGCCATGCGAGCCCTACTTGTCTCGGCCTTTGCGGCAGGAGGCGACCCCGCGCTGGTGGCCGAAGCCCTTGTGCTGCCATCGGAAGTGATCCTCGCCGAAGCAATCGACGGCGAAGTCGACCCCGATGCGATCCATGCCGCACGTCAGGCGCTGCGCCGCCATCTCGCCCATGCGCTCAAGGCGCAGTTCATTGCCGCATACAACGAGCTAGCGATCGATGCGCCCTATTCCCCCGATGCAAGGCAGGCCGGCGCACGCGCCCTGCGCAATGCGTGCATGGGCTATCTCGCCGAACTCGACGACGCGGAGGCCGAAGCACTCATCGGCACGCAATTCGACAGCGCCACGAACATGACCGATAGCATCGCCGCACTCAATGCGTTGTCGAACATGCAAAGCGAACGTCGTCAACAAGCGCTCAATACCTTCCTCGAACGCTGGAAGAAGGAAGCGCTGGTGGTCGACAAATGGCTCTCGGCGCAGGCGCTTTCCCGCTTGCCGGGCACCGGTGTGCGGGTGCGCGAACTGCTGGCGCACACGGCATTCGAAATCCGCAATCCGAACAAGGTGTATGCGCTGATCCGCACTTTCTGCGCCGCCAATCCAAAGCACTTCCACGCCGCCGACGGCTCGGGCTACGCCTTTGCCGCCGATGCAATCATCGACCTCGACTCGCTCAACCCGCAGGTTGCTTCGCGTATTGCACGCTGCTTCGACCGCTGGAAGAAGGTCGACGCCGGCCGGCAGGCACTTGCACGTCAGCAGTTGCTGCGTATCCAAGGCAAGAATGGCCTGTCGAAAGACGTGGCGGAAATCGTGGGTAAGGCGCTCGAAGACTAAACATCCAGCACATCATGCCTTGGCAAGGCGGAGGCACGGTCGATTGCCGAATAGACTGCGATCGACTGGATTTCCGCCTGCGCGGGAATGACCGAATTTAGCGCCATTCGCATTTCGGCCTTCGTCGCTTCTCGTAAAGTTGAAGAGGCCAGACCCGCTAACAAGACCCGGCGCAGCAGTGCAGGCAAGGCGTACGAAACGCAGCATGCAGAAATTTTGTTAGCGGCTCCTAAAGCATCAAACCTTCGTCAGGTTATCAAGCGAAGCAAGAGCGGAGGCGCTTCAATACAGCTACAAATTAAGGGGCTGGCGTCGCAACAGGCTTTCCTTTCTCTATCACATAAGTCCCCAGCATCTTTGCCTTGCTCTCGGTCATATTGACGCCATCGTGCACCACACCCGCCGGGACAAAAAAAGTCTCGCCAGCCTTGATGATTCGCGACGGCTGTCCTTCGACACGTAGCTCCAACTGACCCTCCATCACATAGCCCAACTCTTCTCCTGGATGCGTGTGGCGGCCCGCGGCAGCGCCAGGCTCGAACTCGGCACGAACTTGCACTGCGACACGCCCAGGCGCACTAAGCTCTTGAGATTGCAGCGGCGTACGCAACAAACCAGGTTGCTGAGCAAGCACGGCGCCCGCAAATACAATGGACACAGCTCCAGCAACAAGTACGGTCTTATTCATCTGAACCTCCCCAAAGAAACCGCTCTGCGACAGCAGCATGGGCTCATCATACGCGGCAGGAGGTGACCGATACATTGACATGCAACTAGGGCAACGGCCCCATCCTACTTGGGTCGTACCAGCGCATTTCCACCAAGTGTCGATACCGATACAAGCCCTTGTCGAGTCCTCCATGTCCCCTGCAGGAATCGTGCTTTCTTGGGCTCATTGCAGGGCACCTTACGACGCTCCGGCACTGTGCCGGTACGGAAAGACGATGATCGATGGGGTCCCCTACGCGAGGATGAGACGGCAGGAAGCGTAGAACTCGGACGATGCATGTCGCCCTTGCGCAGGAAAAATGTGCATCTGCGGCCCCCACCGCAGCACAACCGTCCATTCGCGCAGGACGCGCTGGTCTGTCATCCGTTTTGCACGGAAAATGACCCTTCTTCGGCAGCCGTTTGCGGGACAACTCATGACGGCCATCGACTCTGCACCGCTGCAATCCGCTCGAACATAGCGCAGGAATCCGTCATGCCCCCGAATCCCTCCCCGACACCCGTGATGCTTTTCATCGGCAGTATCCAAGCCCTTCCAGATGGCTCACCCAGCGGCATCTACAAGCGCGCAGTCGCAACACCAGTTACGCTCGGATCCGAAGGATTCGCGGACGACGCCCAGGCCGACCGACGTGTTCATGGCGGGCCGGAAAAGGCGGTGCATCACTTCCCCTCCGAGCATTACGCCAATCTCTCCGCACAGTTCCCCTCACTTTCTGGTGCATTCATTCGCGGCGCACTCGGTGAGAACATCTCAACCATGGGATGGACCGAGGAAAACGTCCATTTGGGCGACGTTTTCTCGCTGGGCAACGCGCGCCTCCAGGTAAGCCAGCCGCGTTCGCCTTGCTGGAAGATCAATGCGAAGTTTGGCGTGGAGGACGCGGGTGATGACATGAACATTTCCCGTCACGTCGGCATCACGGGACGCACGGGCTGGTACTACCGCGTGATAGTGCCCGGAACGGTAAATCCGGACGATGCACTGGCGCTGGTGGAACGACCAGCCCATTCGATCTCGCTGGCGCAACTCAGCTCGCTCTGGCGCGATCATCGGCCGCCGATATCGGAGCTGGAACGCCTCCTCAACCAGCCGGGACTCAACGCGGCCTGGCGCGAGAAAATCAGCCGCCGCCTCGATTGGCTGCGCAACCGTCCTGAACAGGAGCAAGCGGAACCGGGGTGGCTGACGTATCACACCCGGCCGGATTGAAAACGGCACCCGTCACACGGACCGCGGCACCTCGTAACGCAATTCGGCAAATCCGTTCCCGAACCGCTGTGCTGACACAAGTCTGAGCGGTGGCGAGACAATCTGCCTCGGAAAGAGCGGCTTACCGGCACCAAGCGTGACCGAACTGACCTGGACAATGAGTTCGTCGAGAAGTCCTGCGTCGTAAAACTGTCCGACTAACTCGCCTCCTCCGACGAGCCAAATGTTCCTATTGCCCGCTGCGATACGCATCGCTTCATGCACGAAGCGGACGTCACCCCTGACGAAACGGATGTCCGCACCAGGAATGTTGGTCAGCGTACGACTCGAGAACACCCAGGTCGGCTGCGAATAGGGCCACGACCCTGGCTGCTCCGTACCGGGTCTGATTACATGGTGCAACATCCATTCGTAAGTTGCCGAGCCCATGGCCAGCGCCCCGACCTCCGCGATGAAACCGGGATAGCTCGTCTCATTGACATCGCCGAGCGGGAAGAGCCATTCCAGTGAATCGTCGGGCGTGGCAATGAAACCGTCGAGACTCGCGGCAGCGTAATACTGTGTTCGCATGACGGAATAGGTCCGGGACAGTGAGGCGACTCTAGGACACCTGCACCGTCCCTTTCGTTCAACCTGACTCTCAGGCGATACCGGCCCCTTCCGACGCATGGCACACATGCACCTGCGCCACGAGTCCGCCGCTTACGGCCGGATAGCGTTCAGCCACCGCAGCCTGGATCGCCTCGACACGTTCGCGCGGTACCAGCGCCACGACACAGCCACCGAAACCACCGCCCGTCATACGGACGCCGCCTTCCTCGCCGATCACGCCCTGCGCGATCTCGACCAGTGCATCGATTGCGGGAACCGTGATTTCAAAATCATCTCGCATCGAGGCTTGCGACGCAGCCATGAGTACGCCGACCCGTTTGAGGTCGTTTGCCGCCAGCGCTTCGGCCGCTTCCACGGTGCGCGCGTTCTCGGTAACGATATGGCGGACCCGGCGATACACGATCGGGTCGAGCTTGCCCTTCGCCGCATCCAGCATCGCCGCATCGACATCCCGCAATGCCTTGACACCGAAATGCGCGGCAGCCGTCTCACACTGTTTGCGGCGTGTGTTGTATTCACTTTCGGTGAGACCTCGTTGCACCTTCGAATCAATCACCATCACCGCAAATCCGGACGGCACGGGTACGGGCTGCGTTTCAAGCGAACGGCAGTCGATCAAAAGAGCGTGATTACGCTGGCCGAGCGCCGAAATAAGCTGATCCATGATTCCACAGTTGCAGCCGACAAACTTGTTCTCCGCCTCCTGGCCGGCGAGCGCAATGTCGATCGGCGCCATGTGGTGTCCCGCCACGTCGGCATATGCGATGCCGATTGCCACCTCCAGCGACGCCGATGACGACAAGCCCGCCCCTTGCGGGACGTTGCCGGCAATCGCAATTTCCATTCCCTGCTTCCCGACGCCACGCGCAATCAAATACTTGACCACACCTCGCACATAGTTGGCCCATTGCGCGTCATCGCGCGGCACGATCTCGCCGTCGACGGTGAATTCGTCGATCGCGTCACCGTAGTCGGCGGCCACCACACGCACCAACAGGTCGTCGCGCGGAGCGGCGGCAATGGCGGTGTGGTAGTCGATCGCACAAGGCAGTACGAAGCCATCGTTGTAGTCCGTGTGTTCACCGATCAGATTGACCCGCCCCGGCGCCTGCACCGACAGCGGTGCAGAATGACCGAAGGCTTTTTCGAAGGCAGCGCGAGCGCGGGGCAACGGGGCGTTGAGATTCATTCGTCGGACTCCGTGTTGCTTAAGGGTTCGGGTTTGAACTGCCTGGGTATTGTGCTGCAGGTTGCAATAGGCGTATGTCGAGGGCGTCATGCCACAGCGTTTTCTGTATCGTGCTTCGGCTAGGCCTGCGCGGACGGACATTGAGGTCGATTACGGGTGAAATTGCGCCCGACTGGATACCCCGTTGCGAAAGCGGGTGCCCAGCCTGTGGCAAGAGTGACCCAGGACCACCAGAACCTCACACATAGCCAAACGAGTTCAAGCCACAGGTGGCTCGGCAGCCGGTTCAGGTTTCGCGGTAGTGCACGTCGCTCACCGCGCGCAGCCTTTCCGCAGCCTGCTCCGCCGTAAGATCACGCTGTGCCTCGGCCAGCATCTCGTATCCGACCATGAACTTGCGCACCGTTGCCGAGCGCAACAGCGGCGGATAGAAGTGGGCGTGTAGTTGCCAGTGCGCATCGTCGATCTGCCCAAACGGTGCCCCATGCCAGCCCATCGAGTAGGGGAAGGAGCACTTGAACAGGTTGTCGTAACGACTGGTCAGCTTCTTCAAGGCAACGGCCAGATCCGCCCGGAGCGAGGGGGAAAGCTCAGTGATCCGCCGCACGTGCGACTTCGGCAACAGCAGCGTCTCGAACGGCCACGAAGCCCAGTACGGAACGACGGCAAGCCAGTGCTCGGTCTCGACCACCGAGCGGGCACCGTCCTCGACTTCGCGCCGAACGTAGTCGAGCAGCATCCGGCTGCCGTGTCGGGCGAAATATACGGACTGATTCTTTTCCTCTGCCGTCGCCTCATTCGGCAGAAAACTGTTGGCCCAGATCTGGCCATGTGGATGCGGGTTTGAACATCCCATCATCGCACCCTTGTTTTCAAACACCTGCACCCACGGATAGGTCCGTCCGAGATCGGCGCTCTCAGCAATCCAGCTCGTGATGACCGCCTCGATCGCGGACAGCGACAGCTCTGGCAGCGTCTTGCTGTGATCAGGCGAAAAGCAGATGACCCGGCTCACGCCACGCACATCCCGAACACGGAAGAGCGGATCGTCGGACACCGGAGCGGCCGGGGTGTCGGGCATGAGTGCAGCGAAATCGTTGGTAAACACGAAAGTGCGCGCGTACTCGGGATTCAATTCACCCGTGACGCGCTTGTTACCCGGGCAAAGAAAGCACTCGGGATCATGAGTCGAGCGCACCGAGGTGTCGGGCGTCTCCTGCTGACCTTGCCAAGGGCGTTTTGCACGATGCGGGGAAACAAGGATCCAGTCCCCACGCAGCGGGTTGTAGCGGCGGTGAGGGTGATCTACTGAGCTGAACATCGCCGGTCTCTTGTCAGGGTCATGGCGACATTCTCCGCCCTGCGCCTGCATCTGAATGAGCACGAAATGGTCGAAATTGCCGCCACGCCCTTCGCCCGTTTGCCCGCTGGGGATGCCCTGCCCTCATAACGTCGCCGCGGCGACGGAGAAGCGGCAGCGCTTGCGGTGAAATTGATACCGGAGACCATCAGTGACGGTCCGAAGGCGGGGGACGCTATGCTCCGACGAATCAATTGTCGTGCGGACATCATTCCCATCAAGATCTGCGGCAAACGCTTGATGTTCCTCAAGCACCTAACCGAGGACGACCTCTTCAAACCTTGAAGGCAAATACCTTCAGGTGCTTTGCAGTTTGTTACAAAGACTTTCAACTGAGTGCCGTTATCTTGGAACGCAGAAGGATGACCACGTCAGAAAGCCGGATGATGAAGAGAATACAAACACGTTTGATCGCTTTGGCAATCGGAGCGGCGCTTGCCGGTTGTGCCACGCAGTCCCCCGAACCGCGCCAGGCGGAAGGCCCACAGTCGCTCGAAGCGCAACGCCGCGCCCAAGCGGAGATCGGCACACAGGCGCCTGCCAAGCCAACGCTCAAACGCAAGATCGCACTCGGCCGCGTCACCAACGAATCAGCATATGGCCGTTCGCTGCTACGCGATCGCAATGACGACCCGCTCGGCAAGCAAGTCACCGACATGCTGAGCAAAGCACTAACCGAATCGGGTTCATTCATCGTTCTCGAACGACCCGACATCGGCCGGCTGAAGGATGAAGCCGCGCTGACCGGTACGAAACTGGAACTCGTCGGAGTCGATGCGCTCGTTATCGGCTCGGTAACCGAATTCGGCCGCAAGGTCGTCGGTGAGCGCGGTTTCCTTTCGGACAGCAAGAAGCAGGTCGCTTTTGCGAAACTCGACGTACGCCTCGTGGACAGCGCAACCGGCCAGAGCTTCAAGGCCGTCTCTGGTGGTGGCGAAGCGTCGACCGAGACGGCCTCGATTGCGGGTTTCGGCTCGCAGGCGAGCTATGACGGCACACTGGGAGATACAGCTCTGCGCAACGCAGTTTCAGAGATCGTCAGCAAAATGAGTACGGAACTTCTCGCTCGGCCGTGGCAGACCACAATTCTCCAGCGTCAGGGCGACCGCCTCTTCATCAGCGGCGGCAAGTCGCAGGGACTAAAGCCCGGCATGACGCTCTCGGTCGAAACACGCGGCGAGCGGGTGAAGTCGCCACAGACCGGCTTCATGATCACACTACCGGGTGCAGAGATTGCAAGGATTCAGGTGGAGAGCAACTTCGGCGACAACGAAACGAATGAAGGCTCGGTCGCCAAACTGGTATCGGGAAAGCTCGACGGCCAGAAGATCGAAGCGCTGACCGTGGTGAGCAAGGAGTAACAACATGAAATGGATTCGCTACTCGGCTGTGATGCTCGGTCTGACCGCTTCAGCCTGCGTTCAACTGCCCACGGAAAAATCCGGCGTGGTCGATCTACGCCCGCAATTGAATTTCAGGATCACCGGCAGCACAGATGGCGCAACTGTCTTCGTTGACGGACTCGATATGGGTCTTGTTTCGTCATATCTTGAAGGCAGACCCGCCACCAGCCTGCGCGTACTACCAGGCACGCACCAAGTGCGTGTCGTGCGCGGCGGGACGGTTCTCGCAGATGAGCGCATTTATGTCAGCGATGGCGTCACGAAGACCATCCTTGTCCACTAAGGCACTCCCCATGCGACACATCGTCATCGCCGGCCTCGCGCTCATGCTCTGCGCGTGCGCGGCCAACAAGGGGCTGTATCAGTGGGGGGACTATGACCGCAGCTTGTACAAGCTGTACGAGAAGCCGGAAACCTCCGAGGCTTTCCGCGCCAAGCTCGAGACCCATGTGAGCTCGCTGGAGAAAGGCAACGCAAGAGTACCGCCCGGGCTTTATGCCGAACTCGGAACGCTTTACCTCCAGAAGGGCGACCGCACATCGGCAGTCCAATGGTATGGCAAAGAGCGCAACGCTTGGCCTGAAAGCAGATACCTGATGGACACGATGATTGCCGCCCTTGGCAAGACGTCGGGGGAGAAGCCCCAATGATCCGTCGCATCATGCTTGCGCTCACCGCCACGAGTCTGCTGCTCGGTGGTTGCGCAACAAACCGGCCGAAAGTGGATCAAACGGCCTTCCTGGCCGCCAAGCCACACTCGATCCTCGTCGTACCCGCCGTCAATCAGTCGCTGTTCGTCGATGCGTCGAACTACATTCTCAGCTCCTTGACCATTCCACTCGCCAACAAAGGCTACTACGTATTCCCGGTGAATACGGTCAAGACGGTCCTCGAACAGGAAGGCCTCTACGAACCGGAAAAGGTACAAGACATGGCTGCGGACAAACTCGCAGCGATGTTTGGAGCAGACACGGTCCTGTACGTGAAGATCAACCGCTGGGAAACCAGATACATCGTCATCAGCGCTTCAACCACGGTGGACCTTGAGTACCGAATTGTCGACAAGACCGGCCAGGAGCTCTGGAAGGCGCGCCAGCAAATGGTCTATACGCCGCAAAACAACGGCACTGGCAATCTTCTGGCCGACCTTGTCGTTGCCGCCGTCTCTGCCGCCATACAGCGTGCAGCCCCGGACTACATGCCACTCGTGCATCAGGCGAACTCGCAGGTGTTCTACCTCGGCCCCACGGCACTACCGCCTGGGCCATATGCGAAGGGACCAGAAATCCCCAACTGAACAGCAATGCAGGACTGAAAAGAGAAGGCCGCGATCACTCGCGGCCTTCTCTTTTTGGACAACGGCAACTATGCGTGCAACATGATGGCGTCTCTGACCTGCGAGGCATGGCCTGCGTCCAGAGGCATTCCCTGAAAATTGACGAGGCAAACTGACCTTCATCGAAAGAATCGCGACCAGTCCCGGTAACATGCGGATATCAGGAAGGATCTTCGAATCCAAGTCCGCAGTATCCAATGGAACCTTTGGGTCTCAATGAAAACGGACTCAAAAAAAGATATTCACCATGATTCTCAAATCTGCTGACGACAAGCTTCCTTTCATTGCCAAACTTGAAGGGTTGCTCAAGACAGGCCATGTTCCACCGAACAAAGTGCCTCTGATCGAGAGAGAGGTCAGGACCCTGAAATCAGGCATCAGGGGCGAAGAGGAATCCGCATATCAAATCGACTTTCGCCTGGGTGACAGCAAGAACGTACTGGTCCTGCATGACCTTCGGTTTGAACTTCCGGACGGGCGCGTCGCCCAGATTGATCATCTCCTGATTCACCGGCTCTACCGTTTCTACGTTCTGGAAACAAAAAATTTCTCGCGCGGGCTGAAAATTACCGACGAGGGTGAATTCCTTCGCTGGAACGACTGGAAGAAGACATACGAGGGTATTCCCTCCCCAATCGAGCAAAATGAACGACATGTTCTGGTTCTGCAGAAGGTGATTGAAGGTCTCGGTCTGCCGGCACCGACCATCAAGGCCCTCGTACTGATTGCCCCAACCGCGCGCATCATTCGCTCCAAGACATTCGATTCGTCAATGGTCGTCAAGGCCGATCAGTTTCTATCAGTTTTCGACGCCGACCTGTCGAATGCCAGCGTATTTGGGCTCCTCGGCGGTCTGGTCAAAGCCACCAGAAATGGCTCCCATGAGGAAATTGCAAAGAAACTGATCTCGTGTCACCGGCCAATTGCTATCAATTACGAGGCAAAGTTCGGCCTTGCCGGTCAACGGCAAGCATCACATCCACAGACTTTGAAGACACCGCTGGACTCACCTCAGCCTCCGGCTCCCATGCCACCGCTCGGACGCGTCTCGGCATCTGTTTCGGTATTGCCGGAGCCCCAATCCAAAGACATCACCAGCCACTTGGCATGCCGAGCCTGCGGATCTGCAAAGCTGACCATCGAGTACGGCCCGTACGGCTATTACTTCAAGTGCCGCGACTGTGAGGGCAATACACCCATCAAGCTCGGATGCGGTCGGGCAGGGCACAAGGAGCGGCTTCGCAAGGCAGGCCCCAAGTTCTTCCGCGAATGCGCGGAGTGCAAGACAAGTTCACTGTATTTCCTGAATTCTTGATCGACGCATAGGGGACGTGGAGAAGTATTTCTCCTCCAACGAATCCGGCCGGCCTCTTCACTACGTCGGTTCTACCGTGACCTGCGCCCCCTATTTGGGCCAAGCTGAAAGCGGTTGGTCTGCGGCCGCTCTCAGCGGCGCTCTACGCATGAACCAGACTTTGTCATGCGGCAGCAAGCGCAGTTGAACGTATGTCCCTCGGAACAAATCAGCCAATCTCGCTGAGTCTCGCCGTCAAACACGCATAGCCAACACTCTGCACCACCTGGCCGCCTTGCAGGGGCATCCAGCGGTACCTGCACGTGCGCGCTCGACGATAAGACTAGCCAGCCTGCCTCAGAGCATTGCTTTGCAGCATTCACCGCCAAGAGCGCTGAGCTGTTAATGCCTTGTTTCCTCGCAAAAAATATGGACGCGCCCGGGCTCGAATCTCTCCTGCTGCGCTGCACACAGATCATTTCGCAACCACTGTCCTATCAGGAAATTCATCCAATCGGATGAGGACTACCGATTCGCTACCCGACCATCATCACTCACGGCTTTGACGAAATGACGGGTCCGCGCCGGAAGCGCCTGGCGGGATGAAAGAGGCAATCCACACAGAACGCATTCATGACTGAAAGCGCAAGGCGGGCAGTTGAGGCCGGCTTCTGATCCATGCATACGCACCCGGAAACCCGCAATTCGCCCATGTGCGCACCTCTGGTACGAGCGGGCCCCGAATCACCGCCAAATCAAGCCTCTCGCGATGCAACTGCCGCCACCCCATCAGATCGAAGGCGATCCCGACTGCGTCCCCCGGTCATCGGCATCTGCGACGTCTCGATCGACACAGGCGAGAAAGGCCGGAACCGAAGGCACCCCAAAGAAAATGACCATTGAATAACTGGAGACACACGATGTACATCACCCAAGGTCTGCATCGGCATTTGCAGGCACGCCCAGACGATACCGCCATCCGCTTCCTCGGCCGCGGGATCACTTACGCGGAATTCGGCGACCGTGTCGCACGATTGGCTGGCGCACTCAGGAAACTCGGCGTGGCCAGTGGTGAACGCGTGGCGATGCTGTCGGTTAACTCACAGCGCTACATCGAGTATTACCAGGCCGTACCTTGGGCGGACGCGGTGCTCAATCCGGTGAATATCCGCTGGAGCGCTGCCGAGATCGTCTATTCGCTCGACGATTCCGATACGGCGGTCCTGATCGTGGACGACACATTCCTCGAACTGGGCAAGAAGGTGATCGAACAGGCCAAGACGCTGCGCACCCTCATCTATGCGGGCGATCGCGAAACGCCAGCGGGGATGCTCAATTACGAGACACTGATCACCGAAAGCGAACCGATCGAGGACAGCTACCGGCGAGGTGACGCGCTGCTTGGAATCTTCTACACAGGCGGCACCACGGGCTTCCCGAAGGGCGTGATGCTCAGCCACGACAATCTTGGCTTTTCATCGATGGGCGTCCTGCATGCCGGCAGCTACCACGCCGACTCGGTATTCCTTCATGTGATGCCGATGTTTCACCTCGCCGACTTCGCAGCGATGAATGCGCTCTTTCTCAGCGGCGGCAGGCACGTCGTGTTGCCGGGTTTTACGCCCAAGCAAGTCCTCGAAACAATCGCCGCCGAGAAGGTCACCGAGATTCTGCTCGCTCCGACGATGATCCAGATGCTGCTCGACTATCGCGATGCCCACCCCGAGGCTGCGGCACTGGATATGAGTTCGTTGCGCCTCATCGGCTATGGCGCGTCGCCTATCACTCCGACACTACTCCAGCGCGTCCGTTCAGCCTTCCCTTCGGCAGGCTTCTCGCAGGGATACGGGATGACGGAACTGTCCCCGATCGCCACGACGCTCGGCCCCGCCTACCACAATGAAGCATGCATGCGAAACGGGAAAATGTACTCAGCCGGCAAACCCGCCGTCTGCGTCGAAGTCCGTATCGTCGATCCCGATGGCAACGAAGTACCACGTGGTGTTTCGGGTGAAATCGTCGTGCGCGGCCCAAACGTGATGCAAGGCTACTGGAAGCAGCCGGAAACCACCGCGAAGGCGATCCGCAACGGCTGGATGCACACGGGTGATGGCGGCTACATGGACAAGGACGGCTTTATTTATGTTCGCGACCGTATCAAGGACATGATCGTGTCAGGCGGCGAGAACATCTACTCAGCCGAGGTCGAGACCGCGATTGCCAGCCACCCGGCCGTAGCGCAATGCGCCGTAATCGGGATACCCAGCGAGAAATGGGGCGAAACGGTACATGCAGTGATCATACTCAAGGGCGACGTACAGGCTACTGCGGAGGAGATCATTGCCCACTGTCGTCACCGCATTGCCGGCTACAAGTGCCCGCGCAGTGTTGAGTTTCGTAGCGCACTGCCGATGACCAGCGTGGGCAAGATCCAGAAGACTGATCTGCGCGCGCCCTTCTGGGAGGGCCAGGAACGCAATATCGCCTGATGCCACATCCGCCTGCGCAACATCCGCACATTTCGCGACGACGCAGCGCCCGCCACGTCGTCGCGGATTCATGCATGGGGGCCAGCACTGTGCCTAACACTTCCGGCAGAACGGCTCTTGGCGATATTCCGCCGCTACGGTGCCGATCACACAGGGATCGCAAAGGGCTGATTGCTGAACGACATCGAGCGGATCAAGCAGGGAACGCCGCCGGACGGGCTGCGTCCATTCAGTGACGAGCAAGCGCGAGGGGGTCGGCCGGACAGGTCGGCCTCTTTGTCTTTGTCATAGATCGTCCTGACATCATTCCAAAGTGACACCAGCCACCATGCAAAGCGCACCACCCATACATGGCGGCATCAAGAAAAAAAGCCGGGCAAGAGCCCGGCTACAAGACGCAGAGGAGCGACGACTCCACCTCCACGAGGGAACTTGGATTCGCGCAATGACATGGCATGCCATATGCCTACGCCATCGCGCCATCCGCACGAAAACGACTACTCCATCCGTTGCACCGCAGGCAAACGCCATGAGCCATCCAGCACCGAAGGTTCGGGGCCATAGAAGCGCATCGTGAGGTTGAACGAGCCTTCTGGAGCGGGCAGCCAGTTGGAGGCATCTGCCGGCCGCTCCTTCTGGATGACGATCGTTACCGAGCCATCGGGATCCGCCTTCAACCCGTCTGTCGTATTGCCAATGCTGTAACGGCGGAAGTCATTCTCAACGAAATACATGTCGGGCCCATACATCGAGAGATTCCAGAACAACGATGCGGGCGGCTGCCGATCCTTCGCAAAACGCAGTATGTAGCGATGTTTCCCGGAAAGCGCCTGTCCCTTGTCGTCGACTTCAGTGTTCGGATAGAAGACCTGTTCAGCATTCTGCGCACCGATCACATTCTTCGTCAGCGCCGCACGCAAAGCGGAATCCGCACCAGCGCGACCTCCAAGCATGAAGTAGCGCCAACCGTCAGTGAACTCGCCTGGGTTCTGCCAGCGCTGGTCGATGATCTGCGGTGCGACCTGGGCGGCACGCGCCAGCCCACGCAGCGTGGCCGCGTCAAGCGACTTCCAGTCGAAACCACGCAACGTGGTCAGTCCAACTACGCGGAACATGTCGATCAGCGCCTGATCGCGGTCGCCGGTGGCAGGCAGCACCGTCTGCATCGCGTGGCCGAGGAGTTCGAAGAAGCGCACATCCTGCGGCGCTGTGGTTACGTATTCGGCCGGCAGCTCCGTTTTCGGTGCCTTGTATGTGAGGCCTTCGCGTAGATATGCAGAGAGCGGCATCAACTGGAAGCCCTTCTGCGCTTCGACCGCGAGCGGAATCTCGGCCTGTGTCGGAGCGTTGATTCGCGCTGCCGCCACGCCAATGTAGGTCCGCAGTTCGATCAACTTCATGCCCGCTGGAACGGGGCCGCGATAGCCCGGCCCGGCAATCAGGTAGTCGCCCGGTTGCGGCCCCGCATTGCCACCGATGTTGGCAGTGACTTCGTCGAACGCATTACCCACCTGCGTGAGCGACCAGCGCTTCTCCGGCAGCGGCGGCACATGCAGCACGACCGGCTCGGCATGCAGATCGAGTCGCGCATACGCGTCGATCGTCACGTTGTTGGGCGTAACGATCGTGCGATCTTTCGCCGTCTTCAGTTCCGTGTGCTTGCGAAAGCTATTCTGGTGTGCCACGCCGGCCTTCAGACTGCGCAATCCGCCAGCGTCATAGCGAACCATCGAATAGCCCCACAGGTAGGCCTGCACGCCAAGCGTGTAGGCATTCTCCTCGCGCGCCTGCTCGGCTGAGAGAACGGCAACCTTGGTGTCCTGCGCCGCGTAGGCAGCCAACGGTTGGAACGTCAACAAACCCAGGCAGACTGCAGCGGTCAAGCGTGAAACCATCTGAGATTCCTTTCGTGTCTGGAGACTCAAGGTATTACAGCGAACGCGCGACAATCTCTTTCATGATCTCGCTCGTGCCGGCATAGATACGCAGGACGCGTGCATCGGCGTACATACGGGCGATCGGGTATTCGAGCATGTAGCCATAGCCTCCGAAGAGCTGCAGGCAATCATCGACGACCTTGCCAAGCGTCTCGGTCGTCCACAACTTGGCCTTCGATGCAGTCACCGTGTCCATCGTGCCGTCGAGCATCCGCTGAACGCAATTGTCGACAAACATTCGCGCCACGGTCGCCTGTGTCGCGCACTCAGCGAGCTTGAACCGCGTGTTCTGCAGATCCAGCAGCGGTTTGCCGAATGCATTGCGCTCTCGCGTGTACTCGGTCGCAAGGCGTACGGCACGCTCGATCCCGGCCACCGCTCCCACGGCGACACCTACGCGCTCATAAGGCAGGTCGGACATCAGTTGCCGCATCCCCTGCCCTTCGATACCACCGAGCAGATTCCCAACCGGCACACGCACATCCTGGAACGCAAGTTCGGCAGTGTCGGCGTTGTGCTGGCCCATCTTCTCGAGCACGCGGCCGACCGAAAAGCCGTTCACTTCCTTCGGCTCGACGATGATCAGCGAAATACCCTTGCTACCAGCGGTCGGGTCGGTCTTCGTGACGACCACGACAAGGTCGGCCATCGAACCGTTCGAGATGAAGGTCTTGGCGCCGTTGATGACGTATTCATTGCCCTCGCGCACCGCACACGTGCGAATACCCTGCAGGTCGGAACCGGCGCCGGGCTCGGTCATTGCGATCGCACCGATCAGTTCGCCGCTCGCCATGCGCGGCAGGTACTTCTGCTTCTGGTCCTCGGTGCCGTGGTTGAGGATGTAGTGTGAAACGATATGGTGCACCTGCACGCCGAAGCCGACGTCGCCAACTGCGGTCTGTTCCTCGAAGAACACCGCAAGGTGTGCAAAGTTTCCACCACTTCCACCATATTCCTCCGGCATATCCAGTGCCAGCAGACCAAGTTCGCCGGCCTTGTACCACAGCTCGCGATCAACGTGATGCTGCCTGTAGAAGCGCTCCTGGTGCGGCACGAACTCGTCGGCGAAGAAGCGCCGTACCATGTCGCGGAACAGTTCGAGGTCAGCGTTCATCCAGGGAGACGTGTAGCTCATCTGTTTTCCCTTATCAGTTCTGTGTCGTTTCGGCGCTTGGCACACCACCAGTCACGTTTCGCGCCTCAATCCGATGTCATGCGCGCCCACCAGGGCGCATCGCTCAGGCGCGCTTCGCCGACTGGCTCTTGGCGAGGAACGTGGCAATCGCATCCTTGTGGAACTGCGTGGTGAAGCATTCCTTCTCGAGTGCGAGCGACGTGTCGAGCACGAGGTTCACGGTGTCGCGCAGTACCTTGTTTACCGAGGCCTTCGTCGAACGGATAGCGATCTGAGAACCCGCCGCCAAGCGCTGCGCCAGAGCCTGTGCGCGTTCGACAAGTTCCTCCGCCGGCACCACATCTGTGACGAGTCCGATGCGCTCGGCCTCTGCCGCTGTGAGGACATCGCCCGTCATCAGGTAGCGCTTGGCGCGCGCCGGCCCGACAAGCCACGGCCAAATCGCCGAGCCGCCATCGCCCGCCGTAACGCCAATGAGCACATGCGGATCGGAGAGCTTCGCGTTATCCGCGGCGAATACCGCATCGCCAAAGAGCGCGAGCGTGCAGCCTAGACCAACGGCAAGACCATTGACTGCCGTGATCAGTGGCTGCGGCAGTTCAAGCATGTCGATGATGATCTTGCGCGCTTCCACGAAGAGCCTGTCCAGGTCTTCCTGCGGCATGCCATGGAACCATGACAGGTCGCCGCCAGCCGAGAACGCACGGCCCGCACCCGTCATCACCACAGCATCCACCGTGGCATCCTGTGCGATATCGGCAAAGACGCGCGACAACTCGGTATGCAGAATCGAGCTCACTGCATTGAGCGACTCGGGTTGATTGAGCGTAAGGGTCAGCACTCGGCCGCTCTTCTCAAACTTGAGTGCGCGATAGTTTTCGTAGTTCATTGCTTCCTCCGAATCAGCAAGCGGTCACGCCGCCGTCGACCAGATAGCTGGATCCCGTGACAAAAGATGCCTGGTCCGACGCCAGCCACAATACGAGTTCGGCGACTTCGCCCGGCAGCGCCTTGCGCCGCAGCGCAGCGCGATTGAGTTCGTCCTGCAGCATCTTTTCGTACCGGACATTGCCCGAGCTGTCGGTCATCGGGGTTTCGATATAGCCGGGGCAGACCGCATTGATCCGGATGGCATGACGACCGTATTCGACGGCGGCTGACTTGGTCAGCCCGATCACGCCATGCTTGGAAGCGCTGTACGCTGCGCCCCCCGGGGTACCGCGCGTACCCATGATGGACGCAGTGTTGATGATTACGCCGCCGCCCGACTGCCGCATTGCATTCAACTCGTGCTTCATGCAGTAGAAAACGCCATTGAGATTGACGTCAATAACGCGCTTCCAGGTCTCGACGGGACAATCGCCAGTGAGGACCGGTTGCGGACCAAGGCCCGCATTGTTGAATGCAACGTCCACGCGATCGAAGCGTGCGAGGGTCTCTTCGACCATGCGCCGGCAATCGTCCTCGTTGCTAACATCCACCCGCAATGCAAGCGCCTTGCCGCCTTGCGCCTCGATCTGCCCCGCACAGGCGGACGCGCTTTCCTGCGATATGTCGGCCACCGCAATGCGCGCGCCCTGCTCCGCAAACAGCAACGCCGTTGCTTTTCCGATGCCCGAGCCACCGCCTGTAACGATCACGACCTTATTGTCGAAACGCTTCATCTGTCTCCCCTTTTTTGTTTGAGCGCCGATATCCGATGGCGCCGATAGTGAACGCATATCCGGCTTCGGGTCTTCACTCGAATGGATGATTCATAGACCCCACAGGAAGATCCGACAGAAATAAACGACCTCTGCAGGACCAATTCAACGACGCTCGAGCTGTATTCGCTGTTCCAACAAGACCAAAAGACAACCGGCCCCAGAGGGCCGGTTGTCGGTACATCAACGCACACCCTGTGCAGCGAGGGCGTCGGCAGTCCAGTAAGAATCAGGCTTGAGCGCATCGGAATACTTCACGCCGTTCGAGCCTGGCCAGAGGTGGATGTAATAGGTTCCGGCAATCAGGTCGTAGTGACCGGAAACACCATAGGGGGCCGGCACATCATAGGCGGGCGTCAGGTATGCGAAGCCAGGGCGCCACAGTTGGCCACGACCGTCATACTGGTCAGAAGCCACGACAACCCAGCTATCCTCGTCCACGTAAAAGGTACGGCGGGAATAAACGTGGCGCTTGCCTTCCTTGAGCGTCAGCTCGACAACCCAGACGCGATGCAGTTCCCAACGCACCCAATCCGGATTGATGAACTTCGGCTGGAACAGATCTTCCGCCTTGTCGTGGTAAGTGAACTTGTAGCCGTTATAGGGAACGTACAACTCCTTCTTGCCGACCAGTTTGACGTCGTAACGATCAAGGTTTCCGTTGTACAAGTTCGCATCGTCAAAGGTCGACATGCCCGAAGTGGTTGGGTTCGGCGTGTCGTATGACAGATCGGGCGCCAGCCGTACGCGGCGCTGGCCTGGCAGATAGGACCATGCCTTTCGGTTATTGGCGGTCCAATCGGTTGGCTCAACGACGATCACTGCCTCACCCACGCGCCGGGCGGGACCCGAGTAGATTGACCGCCCGCGGTTGAGGACGGGAGAGTCAGCCGACTTGCTGCCGTAGTACGGGCTGTCCCAGACCCACAAGCCTTGCGTACTCAGCACCATCTTGCCGTTGGCATCGATGTTGTAGGCTGTGAAACGAGGCGTCTCATAGGTTTGGCCTTGATAGCGCGCCGCATTATTGAGCATCACCTCGTTGCCGTTCTTCGGAATCGGAAACGGAATACCGGCTACGAAGTCGTGCATCGAAAGACGATCTTCGGAGGTCTTGGTGCGCGTGGCGTTCTTCACCGTGTTATCGAGTACCCACTTCGGATACGCGACAGAGCGGTGCGTTGGGTAGACATCCGCACGATACCCTGCATGGGTCTTCATCAGCGCCTTGGTGCCTTCGGTCAGCTTGTCGCCGTACTGGGCCATATTCTTCGCGTCGATCGAAAACAGCGGCTTCTCGTTGGCGAACGGATCGGGGCGGATGCCCTTGGCCTTATCAAAACCTGCCGGCGGCGTGGTCACCCCACCGGTGTATTCGGGAATCGTGCCTTCCTTATTGCCGGCCTTTTCGGCGCCAAAGAGGGTCAGCGTTGTGCCAAGCTTCTTCGCTTCATCCGCCGACACGGCGGCACTGGCGCCAACGCTGGCTACAAGAAGACCCGCCCCAATCAGGGCCATCGTCAGTTTCTTCATCATCGTCATTTCCGTCAGGTCAGATCGTGGTCTTGAAGGTCAGATAGATCGCACCGCGATCCTTCAGCAGGGCCTGCGTGCCGCTCGGCGTGACCAGCACGCCGTTGGCGTAACTGGCTTTGCCGAAGTAGTCCACATACTTGAGGTCGAAGCGGTAGCGGCTGTAGAGATCCAGCCCCAGGCCGATGGCATAGGCACCCGCACCTTCGTTGCCGCCCGAACTGACCGGCGTATTGCCGGAAAGACCGACGCTATAGGACAAAGGCATGTACAGATCAGCACCCGGGAATACCTGGTACCACGTCGGGGTGACATTGATGGCGCCGGTAAAGGAGTTGCGCGTCACGCGGTCGATGCCGATGTAGCCATCACGCCCCTTGAAAACGTTGCTCGGATCGGAGGTGACATTGACCCAGTGCGCCCAGGTGAACTCGGTCGCCCACGACACCGTATCCCAGAGCACCGTCTGAGGCAGCGTGCCGAGCAGGTTGAGCACGCCGTGCACCGTATTGCCGCGCGCACCAAGGATATCGCCTCGCGCCGGCAGCTTTGCGGCCGAATCAATGATCACCTGATCGGAGAACAACGGCATGTCATGGCGGTAATTCACATCCACGCCCACGCTGACGCCGCCGATCTGCTTCGCCAAGCTCACGCCATACATGTCGACATTGGCGCCGTAGTTCAGGAAGTAGCGCGAGTTCGTTATTGGATTGGCGCGTAGCACGATCGTCTGCGGGAGCGTGTCGGAAAACTGGCGGACGTAGAAACCGAGCGTGCCATCGAGCCACTCGGGGCTCCAGCGGCCCATCACACCCCAGTCGCCGCTGTCCTTCGGCGTGATGTCATCGCCATGCAGCGCATTGATCCTCGGGTTCGCGTTCAAGATCAGTGACTCACCACCGCGCTGAAGGTAATCCGCAAACCCCAGATAGGTGCCGGACTCCGGAATACGCGTATTACGCCATTCGAAGAAATACTGTGCACCAACGGAAACGGTCGGCGTCACCTGCAGTTGTGCGGAGAGCTGCGTGCGCGGCAGGTACAGTTCCTTGGCTTCAATGCCCGGTGTCGCGAGCGCCTTGCCCTGATCGAGCGGCGCCTGACCATAGGCGATACCGTGGATCGCACCCGAGCCGAGCAGCGATTCGCCCCAGTTAACCGTGTGGCGGCCAGCACGCAGGCGCAGGTTCATGTCGCCGATGTCGAAGCCGCCGAACACATAGGCGTCCATGAATTCGCCGGAGAGACCTTCGTAATAGCGCTCGGCGTAGTCGGACAGGCCGACGGCCGGCCGACCGTTCTCAAGGTGGTTCGAGGTGGCGGCACTGGTGTTGTCGAAGCCCCCCGAATAGGCGTGGTCGTACCACGAGACCGCGCTGACGCGGCCACCAAAGTTGCCACGCCAGACGACGTCGAACTCTGTCAGCAGGTCGATGCGATTGGCGACAATGGCGTATTTCCCGAAGTTGCGATCGCCATCGTTCAAGTTAGGGTTATTAATAATCTCCGACTTCTGCGAGTCGAGGCGCTTGCCAAGGTTGTAGCGGATCGTGTTGTCGAAACGCACCGTCAGGTCATCGATGCCCGTTTCGATTTCAAACGCCGCAGCCTGTCCTGCAAAGGCCAATGCAATGGCCGCCGCGACGACCGTTTGGCGACGAGCGTATTTCTCCGCCAAATTTTTCCTTCTCATTTGTCTCCTCCTTGAGAACTCCCCCGGTCTCCTGTTGACGCCGTACCGTGCCTGGATGCGCCATGCAAAGATTCCGGATCCGCGACGGTCGAGCCTTGTCTCTGCCCGTTCCATGCGGGAAATAGTGATTTCATTCAGTAGCGTGCAGGTCGCTTCTCTGTAAGGGCACGCACGCCTTCGGCAAACTCGGCACCCCTGGCCGCGCAAAGGAGCGCTTCACGCTCCCATTGCAGCTGCGCGGCAAGCCCGCATGACGCAGCCTGATAAACAAGGCGCTTAACCGCCCCCTGTGCACTGCGGGGGCCGGAAACCAATCGTGCAACCAGTGCTTCGACTTCCACGTCGAAACTGGCGGCCGGCACGATGAAGTTGACGAGACCCATCGCCTGCGCGCGAGCGGCGTCGAAACCTTCGGCGAGCAGCAGGAGTTCGAGCGCCCGTCGTTCACCGACAAGGCGCGGCAACCACCAGGTCGCACCGAGATCCGGCGTAGCTGCAATACGGGTGTAGGCGGTGTTGAAACGCGTGTCATCGGAAGCGATGACGAGGTCGGCCATGTTCATGAGGCCAAAGCCACCCCCCGCCACCGCGCCGTGGACGGCAGCAATGACAATAAAGGGCGCCGCGCGCAATTCGACGAGCAAGGGGTTGAGCGTGTTGAGCACGCCATCGATGCGATCGACGGCGCCAGGTACTTCAGGCTGCAACCAGCCAAGATCTGCGCCGGGGCAGAACATCTTCCCGTTTGCGCGGATCAACGCCACGCGTATGTCGGGGGCATCTAACAAGCGCTTGAGAGCCGTCACGAGCGCGTCGTTGAAGCGCCCGCTGAGTGCATTGCGGGTTTCCGCACTATCAAGCGTGATGGTGGCAAGGCCACCTTCGATTACCAACGAAACGGACGACCGATCGCCCTGGGGATCCATAGTGTTCATGTCATATCCCAAAGGGATCCGGACCCGCTTTCGCCGATCCGGAGCACGAGCGTCCCCCCAGGCCCCAAGGACCTGTCCACGAATAGCATGGGAGACGCCCGGTTACTGCGGGCTAGAGTGAGCGGCCAACCAGTTCGCGCTGAATCTCATTGGCGCCGCCATAGATGCGTGCCACGCGTGCATCCGCCCACATGCGGGCGATCGGGTACTCATTCATGTAGCCGTAGCCACCGAAGAGCTGCTGGCACTTCTCAATCACCTCGCTGGCACGCTCGGTAAGCCAGAACTTGCCCATCGAGGCGAGCGTAGTGTCGAGCTTGCCGTCGACCCACTGACTGATGATGTGGTCGCAGAACGTGCGGCTGGCGAGGACCGTCGCCTTCACGTCGGCCAGCACAAAACGGCTGTTCTGGAACTCGACGACCGGCTTGCCGAAGACCTTGCGATCCTTCGTGTATTCGATGGCGAGCTTCAGTGCACGCTCCATCTGCGCCGCCGCGCCAATTGCGATCTGCGCACGCTCGTAGGGCAATTGCTTCATCAGCGTGTAGAAGCCTTTGCCTTCAACGCCGCCAAGCAGACAGTCAGCGGAAACTTCAACGTCGTCGAAGAACATCTCGGAGGTGTCGGACGACTGCAGCCCGACTTTGTCGAGCACCTTTCCGCGACGGAAGCCCGGCAGCTTTGTGTCGACGAGGAAGATCGAGATGCCTTTGGCGCCCGCTTCCATGTCGGTCTTGGTAACCACCGCGACCATGTCGGAAAGCTGGCCATTGGTGATGAAGGTCGTGGCGCCGTTGATGATGTACTTGTTGCCGTGCTTCACCGCACGCGTGCGAACGCCTTGCAGGTCGGAGCCTGTGCCCGGCTCGGTCATTGCGACCGAACAGATCACTTCACCCGAGGCGATCTTCGGCAGCCAGAATTGTTTCTGCGCTTCGGTGCCGTCGTCGAGGATGTAATGAGCGACGATGTGATTGATCGTGAGCCCCACACCGGAGACGCCTGCATAGGCGAGTTCGCAGAGGACAGCAGCCACGTGCGCCGGCGTACCACCCGCGCCGCCATAGTCGACATCAACATCCGGCAGGATCATGCCCATCTCACCGCAGGCGAGCCACGCTTCACGCGTCGCACGATGCGCTTCGCGCCACTTTTCCTCTTGCGGAGCGAGAACTTCAACCGCGAGACGACGGACGCTGTCGGCGAACGGGGCGACCTCTTCGGTCATCCAGGGCGAGCGGTAATTCTCCAGCATTACGGACACCTCGAAATTCGTTGAAATCTTGCTGTGATGCAGGCTCCCACCCCACTTGGGACGGAAGCCTCACGGGATTACACGCCGCCGGAACCGCCGCCGCAGATGACGACCTGGCCCGAAACGTAGTTCGACTCAGGCAGGCAAAGCATCACCACCGAACCCGCAGCCTCTTCCGGGGTGCCCGGACGGCCCAGCGGGATCCACGAAGCCGCGCTGTCGATCAGGGCCTTCTGCACACCAACCTTGATTTCACGACCTTCGATGGTGACCGTCTTGCTCTCGGTGCCAGCCAGCGCTTCCGTCAGGCGCGTCTGGATAAAACCGAACGCAACCGAGTTCACGCAGACCTTCATGCGGCCCCACTCCTTCGACAGCGTCTTGGTCATGCCGATCAGACCCGCCTTGGCGGCCGAGTAGTTCGATTGGCCTGCGTTGCCGAACGCAGCAACCGAAGAGATGTTGACCACCTTGCGGAACACTTCGCGGCCTTCGGCAGCTTCCTTTTTCGCGGCGGCCGAGATGACTGGCTGGGCTGCACGCAGGATGCGGAACGGCGCGGTCAGGTGGCAATCGACGATGGCGTACCACTGCTCGTCGGTCATCTTCTGGATGACGTTGTCCCACGTGTAGCCGGCGTTGTTGATGACGATGTCAATGCCGCCGTAGTTCTCGACTGCGGTCTTGACGAAACGCTCGGCGAAATCCGGCGTGGTCACGCTACCGAAGCAAGCTACGGCCTCACCGCCGGCAGCCTTGATATCAGCCACGGTCTGGTCAGCCGGCTCCTTGTCGAGGTCGTTGACGACGACCTTGGCGCCATAAGCGGCCAGTTGCAGTGCGATTTCACGGCCGATACCACGGCCGGAGCCGGTGACCAATGCGACCTTGCCTTCGAGCTTTCTCATGCCTTTATCCCCTGTTCGTTAGATGCCAATTCAATATCTGAATCAGACTTCCGATTCATCACTCCCGCCTCAGCGAGAGTGATGAGGTTTGAAACCTGCACAAACTCTGCTCCGTCATCCCCGCGAAAGCAGGGATCCAGTCGGTCGCAATCACCCTGCCACCGACTAGGCTCCCGCCTACGTGGGAGCGATGAGCTCCGAAGCACGTGCGCGCTAAACCGTCATTCCCGCGAAAGCGGAAACCCCACACCGAAACGGGGGGAATCGGCGGCCGCAAGGGCGCCCGCCTTCGCGGGAATGACGACCGGTACGACGTGCTTTCCTGTTCAGTTAGGCGAGCGCGACCACGGCTTCACCAGCGAGCTTTTCGTCGCCGTACTGGTTGCCGCAGCGGATCTGCACGCGCACGCGCTTCTCACCGGCTTCTTCGAACTTCTCGACGATCTTGCCGGTGCAGGTCGGCACGTGACCGAGCTGGGTAATGCCGGTGAAGCGCACGCCGAAGCTACGCACTTGTGACTGCGGCACCCAATTCGTGATCAGGCGACCAAGGTAGGCTGCCGACAGCATGCCGTGCGCAAACACGTCCGGCATGCGCGCCTTGCGGGCGAAGTCGAGGTCGATATGGATCGGGTTGTGGTCACCCGACGCACCGCAGTAGAGCGCAAGCGTGGTGCGGTTGATTGCAGGCAACTTGAGCAGCGGGATCTCGTCGCCGACTTGGATGTCGTTGTATTGCGGAATCATGTTCAACGGCTCCTTAGCGCTGGACGAGCGACGAGCGCACATCGGCAATGTGCTCGCCATCCTGATTGGTGACACGGATTTCGCTGACCACGAATTGCAGCGCGCCGCCCTTCTTTTCGTAGACATCGACGACCTTGCCTTCGAAGGTCAGCGTGTCGCCGGCAACAGCGGGCTTGTGATACACGAAGGACTGCTCGGCATGCAGGATGCGGCCGAGGTCAAAGTTGTAGAGCTTCAGCTGCGCATTGATATCGCGGCCTTCGCCGGACAGGCACATCAGGAAGGTCGGCGGGACCGGCAGGGACTTGTAGCCGGCGTCCTTGGCCGCAGCCTCGTCGAAGTAAATCGGGTTGGTCTCACCAATCGCCTTCGCGAAAAAGCGCAGGCGACCCTTTTCCACCTCGGCGGTCGTTACGCCGAGGGACTGGCCGATCAGGCTCTTGTCTGCCATCTCGTATCTCCTCTTGGTTTCTTAGCCGCGGCCGTACAGCGTCACCACGCAGGCGCCACCGAGACCGAGGTTGTGTTGCAGCGCGAGTTGCACGCCTTCGACCTGACGTGCTTCAGCTGTTCCACGCAGTTGGTGCGTGAGCTCGTAGCACTGAGCGAGACCAGTTGCGCCAAGTGGGTGCCCCTTCGAGAGCAGACCCCCGGACGGGTTGGTCACGATCTGACCGCCATAGGTGTTGTCGCCGTCGTTGATGAACTTCTCGGCCCCACCGACCGGGCAGAAACCCAGCGCTTCATAGGTCAGCAGTTCGTTGTGTGCGAAGCAGTCGTGCATTTCCGCAACCCGGATGTCGGACGGGCTAACGCCGGCCTTTTCGTAGACGCGGTTTGCCGCTTCGCGAGCCATCGAGAAGCCGACCACTTCGATCATCGAACGCGTCTCGAACGGCTCCGGACCATCAGTGGTCATTTCCTGCGCGAGGATGCGTACGTCAGTGCGGATACCATGCTTCTTTGCAAAGGCTTCGGAGCAGATGATCGCGGCGGCCGCGCCACAAGTCGGCGGGCAGGCCATCAGGCGTGTCATCACGCCCGGCCAGATCAGCTGGTCGGCCATCACGTCCTCGGTGGTCACCACCTTGCGGAACATCGCCAACGGGTTATTGGCGGCATGACGGCTGGCCTTGGCGCGAATCTTGGCAAAGGCATCCATCTTCGTGCCGTACTTCTCCATGTGCTCCTTGCCTGCACCACCGAACTGCAGGAGCGCCATCGGGATGCCCGCATCGGAGGCTTCCTTGTTCGCCGCACGCGTAATTTCGAGTTGCGGATCCAGCGCGCTCGGGCGATCGGTCCACTGCGTTTTCAGCGCGCCCGGCTGCATCTGCTCAAAGCCCAGTGCGATCGCGCACTCCACCGCACCGCTCTCGACCGCCTGTCGAGCAAGGAACAATGCCGTGGAGCCAGTCGAACAGTTGTTGGTCACGTTAACGACCGGGATCTTGCTCAAGCCGACGGGATACAACGCCGCCTGGCCGCAGCAAGAATCGCCATACACATAGCCAACATAGGCTTGCTGCAAGAGGTCATACGAGATGCCGGCATCGGCCAGCGCGAGGCGCGCAGCTTCCGAACCCATCTCGATGTAGTTGCCGCTCGTACCCGGCTTCTTGAACGGAATCATGCCGACCCCGGCGACTACGACATTCCTGGACATTTGATTACCTTCCTTGGTTGATTGATGGCGTTTCCGGATCCTTGCGGGATGCGACCGCGCATCCACTCGACCATCTGTCTATTGATGGCTTGGGGCATGGGTGAAATGTTGGGCTTGGTGGACAGCAGTCGATTCACCCGAATGGATGAATTTCGAAAGAACCTGAACAAACGGAGCTGCACAATGGAAAAGAGCCGCTTTCGCGGCTCTTCAATTTGGAGGCTACATGCGGCTCAAGTCGCAGCGATGGAGGAGGGTTTCAGGCGATCAGGCCCTGCTGTTGGGCCATGACAACCGCTTCGGTACGATTGGTCGCGCCGAGCTTGCCAAGGATGTTGCGCATATGGGTGCGCACAGTGTTCTCGGAGACAAAAAGGCTGTTCGCGATCTGGACGTTGGATTTGCCAAGCGCCAACAGCTTTAGCACATCGACCTCCCGCTTGGTAAAGCCACCTTCGACGATGAAGGTCATCGAATGCGGCGTCGCGGCCTGTACGGGCAATGTCACCGGGTGCTCGGCATCTGCACCCGTAGCACGACATGCCGTCTCCAGCCGTTCAGCGAAGCCTGGGTTGATCGTCTGAAGCCGCGTACGCAAGGCGCGCGACTGCAGGCACGCAAACGTGAGTTCCGCGATCAGCAAGCCTTCGTCGACGAAAGCGGTGATGAAGCCTTGCGGCGCTACGGCAAGCAAGACCTCCGCCATCTGCGCGGCGGCCCGCTGGGTTTGTCCTAACCGATGGAACGCCTCGATCAGGAAGAGTTCCAGGTGTAGCGCCAGCCGGTGACATTGCTGTGACTGTGCATGTTCGAGCGCCTTCTGCAAATCCACGACAAGCAGATCCAGGCCTCCTGCATCCTTCAGCCCTCCACGCAACCGCAGGCGCAGTCGGGCGGTTGCAAAGGATTCCACATCATGCAGCCGCGGCGTCTCATCCGACCACATGTAGCGCTCGAATGTGGCTTCCGCTTTTTCAAGACTCAATGCGGCCGCCTTGACATCCCCGCGCAACAATTCGAGCCGGGTCCGTTCGACATCAGCCCCCATGATCAACCGCCCCATGTTGTCCTGATGGCCATATCGCTCCATCTCGCCCAACAGACTGAAGGCGCGCTCATGTTCACCCCGCAGCCATGCTACGCGCACGAGGGTAAAGTAGCCGCGCAATTCAATGTCGACAAAGCCCGTTTCCCGCGCCAGGGGCAGGCTCACCACCAGCAACTGTTCAGCCTGCGCAAGCTGGCCCGCTTCGTATAGCGCTTCGGCCAGTTGCACCGAAGCCAAGGCATCACGATCAGCACGGCGCTCCCCTTCGCTCGCCATATAGTTGATTGCCCCCCTGAAACGGGTCAGCGCATCCTGCAGGCGACCCTGTCTCAGGCTGATCGAACCTTCAAGGCATTCGGCGAAAACCATGGCGAACCTACTGCCAATTTCGCGATGGGAACGCCGAGCGCTCGCCAGCAACTCCCGCGCCTCGTCGTAGCGGTTGGACGCCGCATAAGCAAAGACAAGCGTGTTGGTCAGCACGCTATACGGCAAGCCGCTACGCTCCAGCCGCGCATGTGCCTCAACCGCTTTGGCCATTGCGCCAGGCTCGTCCTGGAACATCTGCAGTATCGGCCCCAGCGCAGTGATACTCGCCTCAACCTCTTCATCCCACAGCTCGGCATGCTGCTGCCGCAGCGTCTCCAGACGAGAGAGCAGGAGTTGCGCCTGCCGGTGGCGACGCGTAAAGGCATGCGCCCACGCTTGGGCAACGCGGAGCCGCGGCTGCGTATCGAGTAAATCAGCCGGCAGCACGCCAAGGCAGCGTGCAAGCAATCGGAATCGGCCGGAGTCGAGTAGCTTCTGTGCGTGTTCGAGCAGAAGCTGGATTGCGAATGCCTGGTCATTTCCACGCAGCGCATGCTTGATGGCGGGAACCGGACGCCCCTGCGCTTCGTACCAGCGTGCCGCGCGCTGGTGCAGACCAGGGACCTCCTGTGGGAAACGCTGCATCAACTGCGCGCGCAGGAAATCCCCAAACAGGCTGTGGTAACGGTAGCAGCCTGATTCATCGGAAGACACCAGAAACAAATTGCCACGCGACAACTGAGTTAGCAGCTCAGCTCCGTTTCGCTGCTCAAGCACTGCGTCGCACACATCGGCACTCATCTGATCCAGTATGCTGGTGCGCAGAAGAAAATCGCGCAACACCGCTGGCTGGCGGTCGAGTACCTCTTCGGCGAGGAATTCCGCAATTGCAGCGTCCGTACCAGAAAAAGTCTTGAGGAATTTTTCTGGCTCAGGGTTGCGTTCGAGTGCCATGGAAGCAAGCCATAGCGCCGTCGCCCAACCTTCGGTGATCTGCTGAAGCCTTTCGAGCAATGCATTCGAGAGCACCAGCTTGCGTTGACCGACAAGAAACTCACGGGCTTCGTCCGGTGAAAAACGCAGAAGCCGAGCGTCGATTTCAATAAGTTCTCCGCGCGCACGCAGGCGCCCCAACCGCAGGTCCGGCGGGATGCGTGAACCGATCACCATCCGCCACTCTGGAGGCATATGGTCGATCAACTGACGAATGACCTCGAAGACGATGGCGTTCTGAATCGTTTCAAAGTCATCCAGAAACAGCGTGAGTGGCTCATGGGATGCGGCAAGACGCTCTATCACCTCCACAATGCCGGCCTCGGACGAACCGTGGCAGCCCTCGGTCATCGCACCTTCGAGTACGGCGCTCAATTGAGAGATGAAATGCGAGACATCATTGTGTGTGGCTTCGAGCGTGAGCCAAGCTGTCGCCACGCCTGACGCCTTCAGGCGCGCTGCATGCTGCAGCATGGCCGTCGTCTTGCCAAAGCCAGCTGGCGCGCAAAGAACGATCAGGCGCACGTTCTCGGCTGCGCAGCCAATTTCCCTATGAAGCTTCGCCCGTTCGATCTGGAACGGGGTCAACAGAGGCGCATAGGGCTTCTGCAAGGGGAGGGCTTCGCGAAGAACTGACATGTGGGAAACCTGCATTCAAGACGTCCGGGCCGCCGGGACATAGCCGTCAGCCCTTTTAGTCTAATCCACACTCCAAGTACAAACCTGAGCGGACGTAACCGGTCCTTACCCGGGCGATGGGCGCCAGGCAGCAAATGCCTGCTCCAGGCTCGTCAGCGTCGTCAGTCGCTTGACAGGGTCGCCTGGGCTGTAGTTCATGGTGCGCACAAGGCAATGCCCCGATTCACCATAGGCCGGCACATCAATTACGTTGAGGCAACAATAATCCTGCTCCAGCGCAGCAATCACGGCACGCGGAACAGCCATCGCCCATGCGAGCACCAGCCGATTGACAACATCATGTGCGACCAGCAGGAGCTGCTGCCAGCCTGGCTGCCCGAGGAGCACTCGTAGGCCTTCAAGCACGCGACGCTCGATATCCTCGAAGCGCTCGCCCCCAAGGAAGCATCCGTCCATCAAGCCCGCATCGGCAAAGGGGTGCCGCAGGTTCGCATCAAATTCGGCTGGCGCGAAATCACGCAGTCGTCCGCCACGAATTTCACGAAAGAGACTCTGTTCCTCAACTGGCAGGTCCCGCCCGCCGAGTACCAACACCGCGGTTTCGCGCGTGCGCCGCAAGCCGGAACAGATTGCACGATCGATATGCACGTCGGCCAGCATCTCGCTCATGGCAAACGCCTGTTGTTTGCCATGAGCGGTGAGTCCAACGTGCTTCGGGTTGGTCGGTTTCCCAGCTGCATCGAAATAGCCGACCTCTGCATGGCGCAGCAGGTGTATCCGGCGACGCACGGAATCGCTTCCATTCGTGTCGGCAATGGTCATGCGTTATTCCTATATCTTCCTGCCCCCCCGCCCGGCATGGCTGCATGGGCGGAGGGTCGGATGATCAGATGGCTGTCCAACCGCCATCCACCATGATGGTCTGCCCGGTGACATACGAGGCGGACGGTGAGGCTAGGAACATCGCCGCACCCGCCACTTCAGAGGTCTTTCCAAAACGGCTCATCGGTACACGGGCAAGCAACCGCTGCGAAAGGTGCGGGTGCGCGATCGTGGCAGTCGTGAGATCAGTCTCGATGAAGCCGTAGCCAACGGCGTTGACACGGACACCGCGCTCAGCCCAGTCATGCGCAAGCCCCTTGGTAAGCTGCTCAACGCCGCCCTTGGATGCGCTGTAGGGCACCTGCTTCTTGAGCCCGATCTGACCCGCCACCGAGCTGATGTTGATGACGGAAGCACCCGCATTGGCCGGCATTAGCTCGCCGAAGGCGCGGCAACAACGGAACACACCGGTGAGATTCACCTCAATGATCTGCGCCCACTCCTCCATCGAGGTCTTGTCAATCGTGGCGTAATGCGGGTTGATGCCAGCGTTGTTGACCAGGATATCGAGCCGGCCAAAGCGATCACGCAGCCAGTCGCGCGTTTCGCGCACCTCAGCCTCGGACACGACGTCCATACGGTGCGCGACCACATCGAAGCCCTTGGCGGAGAGTTCCACCACCGCCTCTTCCAGCACGGGCATCGCACGGCCACAGATCACCACCTTCGCACCGAGGCTCGCCAGCCCCTCTGCGATCGCGCGGCCGATACCGCGGCCGCCGCCGGTGACAAGCGCAATTTTGCCAGTCAGGTCGAAATAGGGATTCGTCATGCCTTCGCCCGCTTGGCCGCATTGGACATGATTCGCCGCGCGATCGCCCAGCGGTGCACTTCGGACGGACCGTCGTAGACGCGGAATGCGCGGATCTCGCGGAAGATCTGTTCGACCACCGTGTCTGCCGTGAGCCCCAGGCCGCCGAGTACCTGCACGCAGCGGTCGGCCACGCGGAACAGCGCTTCCGAGCAGAACACCTTGGCCACGCTGGATTCATGGCGCGCCTTCTCGCCCTGATCGAGCACCCAGGACGTGTGCTGCACCGCCATGCGGCTCATGTGAAGGTCGATCTCGTTGTCGGCGAGCATGAAGCCGACGCCTTCGTGCTGGCCAATCGGCTTGCCGAAGGCGTGGCGACGGCCGGCGTGCTCGACCGCGATGTCGTTCGCACGGCGCGCGGCGCCGAGCCAGCGCATGCAGTGCGTGAGCCGCGCGGGCGCGAGCCGCACCTGTGCGTAACGCAGGCCCTGCCCGAGCTTGCCGAGGATCTGCGAGGCCGGCACGCGCACGTTCTCCAGCCCGATCTCGGCATGGCCGCCGGCGAAGCTCGCATCGATCGAATCGATGATGCGGCGGATGCGGATGCCCGGCGTGTCCATGTCACACAGGAACATCGTCGCCCCGCCGTCGTCGCCCTCCACCTTCGCCATGATGATGGCGAAGCCCGCGCCGTCGCCGCCCGTGATCAGCCACTTGCAGCCGTTGATGACGTAGTCATCGCCATCGCGGACCGCGGTGGTCTTCAGCAGCTCAGGGTCGGAGCCCGCGCCCGGGTGCGGTTCGGTCATCAGGAAGCAAGAACGGATCACGCCCGCCGTGAGCGGTATGAGCCAGCGCCGCTTCTGTTCTTCCGTCGCCACCTTCTGCAGCAGGTTCATGTTGCCTTCATCGGGCGCCGCGCAGTTGAGTGCGAGCGGGCCGAGCAGCGAGTAACCGGCCTCTTCGAAGACCACCGCCATTTCCTGGTGCGAGAGACCCATGCCGCCCCACTCCTTCTTCACGTGCGGCGCGAGCAGGCCGGCCTCACGCGCCATCGCGTTGAGTTCGCGGCGCAGGCTGTCCTTGGGGCCATGGTGATCACGGCGCGAATCCCGCTCCATCGGGATCACACGCGTGCGGATGAATTCGGCGGTGCGCTCGCGCAGTTCGACCATTTCGGGCGAAAGCGAAAAATCGATCATCGGAAACTCCAGTCAGGAAATAGGCTCAATCGGCGCGCTGTTGCGCGACCTCGTGAGCAAAATCGAGCAGGCCATCGCCGAGCGTGCCGAACGCCGCATAGCGCGGATCGGTCGTCGCGCCGCTGCGGTAGCGCGCGTGAAGCTGCAGGAACACGACGCCGAGCTTGAACATCGTGAGCACGCGGTGAAAACGGAAATCGGACACATCGCGTCCCGAAAGCTTCGCGTAGGCAGCGACCATCTCGTTACGCGTCGGGAAGCCGGGCGCAGCGGTCGGCATCTGGGCCAGGGCGTGCATGGCAGGCGGATCGTTCGCCTCGGTCCAGTACGACAGCCAGGTGGCAAGGTCGAACAACGGGTCGCCGCGGGTCGACATATCCCAGTCCAGCACCGCGCGCGGCGCGAGCGTGACCGGATCAAGGACGATGTTGTCGAGCTTGAAATCCGAATGCAGCAGCGTCGGCACACCAACGGGCACCTGGTGCGCACGCAGCCAGCCGACGAGGCTTTCGGTCACCGTACCGGGCGCACCGTCGCAGGCGATACCTGCGCGCTTTGCCCAGCCCTCGACCGCGCGGACGAGAAAACCTTCGGGCTTGCCGAGTCCTTCGAGTCCGACCCGTGCGGGATCCACCCTGTGCAACGCCACCACCAGATCGACCATGGTGCCCGCCAACTGCGGGCCAACCTTGCGACTGTCGAACCGCGACGGCAACACGCCGCCAATGGTCAGGCCCGGGCGGTAGTCCATGATCAGAAAATGCGCACCGAGGACTTCCGGGTCTTCGCAATACAGGAGACTTCGCGGCGCAAGCGGAAACTCGCGCCACAGATTTTCCAGTACCCGGTGCTCGCGGGCCATATCGTTCGCACCCGGCGGAATCGGCCCCAGCGGCGGACGGCGTAATACATGCGGCTGGCCATTCACCTCGATCAGGTAGTTGAGGTTACCGAGCCCACCGGCGAACTGGCGCGGCGCCACTTCAGATGACAACCGGTGGCCGTAGGTGGCCAAGTATGTAGCAAGCCGATCCCACGGCATCTGCTGCACTTCCGACTGTGGCCGGAACACCCCCAAGCCACCAGATTCCTGTGCCTGTTCAGCAGGAACACCTCCCAACCCAACCTCCTCCACCATCGCGCCACCCGATTTATGTCTGTTTGTCTGACACATTCAAGCAGATCGCCGATGAAGAACAGTCGGGTTTACCCGTCTTATGGGCCGTTAATGCCCATGCTGGTGATGAGCCGCCACTCCCACCTTCGATAGTGGCCGGACAGATGGATTCATATAAGACATACAATCAGACAAACAGACCAACGTTTTACCTGTGCAAAGTCACAGCCGCTCGCGTACACACGACCCAACGGACGCAAGCAGATGCGGGAATCAGGGAACGAAGCCATCCCATCGCAAATAACCGACGAGGATCGGCACCCTCGGCGACTACGTCGCTTACAGAGACGGCGAGATCAGGGCTTTGTCGAACAATTTCGTACAATGCGGCCGGGGTCTTTTGCCGTCACACTCTCGCCCCTGTCGCGGTTCCGGATCATCCATTCCTGTGAGTATTCAATTCAGTAAGATTGCGAGAACACCCGCCTATCGCGCATTGGCGAGTGCGATTACCGAACAGATTCTCGATGGCCGCCTGCCGGAAGGTGCACAGCTGCCGACCGAAGCGCAGTTGTGCGAGGTCTTTGGCGTCAATCGCTCGACCGTGCGGGAGGGCATCCGCGTCCTTGAGGAAGCCCACCTTCTTCGACGTGAAAGCGCCAAGAAGCTGGTCGTCAGCCGCCCCTCGACCGAACAGACCAGCCACCAGTTCAAGCGCGCGCTCCTACTGCACGAAGTCAGCTGTAGCGAGCTATGGGAAGCCCTGATTGCACTGGAGCCGGCAATGGCTCGTCACGCCGCACAGCGCCACGATGAGCAGTTGATTGCACAACTTCGGGATAACCTCGCCCGGACGGCCGAAACGCTCTCGCGCGAAGATCGGACGGAGGACCTCGACATCGAATTCCATGCGCTGATCGGCCAGATGTGCGGCAATCGGGCGCTCATGCTGGCGCGCGAGCCACTTTCCAGCTTGTTCTATCCAACCTTCCAGGCAGTACTCAACCGCCTTCCTGGCGCAGGCCTGCGGATGCTGGAAGCCCACACTGAAATCTTCGAGGCAATCCGCGAGGGCGACCCGGAGGCCGCCCAGCTCTGGATGCACCGCCACATCCGCGATTTCAAGCGAGGCTGCGAAATGGCCAAACTCGATATGAACCGACCGATTGCCGCATGGGAGAACGGCGCCTGAGCAGGCAAGCGCCAAACCGCTCAGGGATCGAGCGTTTGCGGCGTTGCCCCACGCGCCGCGCGTGCTGATCTGGAAGCTGGGCGCAGCTGATCTCTAGGGAAAGCGACGATCGCGCCACGCGGCTTGGCCCAACTCAGGCAGGGTAGGACGCATCCGCCGAACCCCCGACACACCCTCCGCTGGATCACGCCTCGAACAGCGCCCGATCGATCTTCACCACCGCCTTCCTCACCGCTCCCGGTTCACCCGCCGCGCAGCATGGTCGATGCAGCTCACCCGGCAGGATGATCACGAACATGCCGGGCTCGAGATCGAAGAAAGCTTCATTCTTCGGCGTGGGAAAAAACGCAACATCATGCGTGTCGCGCATGTCCTCAATCGGCGGCAGATGAACAGGATCGTGCTGGGCAACACCGAAACGTTCGGTGCCGGTCAACACAAGCTGGACATCCGCATAGCGACGATGTGCTTCGGGGCGGTTCGAGTTGGCAGGCCGGGTCTCGACGTCCTGGATCGTAAAGAACACCTTGTCGCCATCAATCTCGTATCGATCGGCTGGCATGGCGAGCAGGTCGCCCTCATGCAGCGCTTCGATCGCACGGACGAAAACCGGTGGGAGAAAGCACTTTTGCTCGTCCCAGTGACGCAGATCGCCAATGAACATATCGTGACTCCTTGCTACGAGATGTCCGGCCGGTCAGAGCGGCAGGACGATGGATGGATCGGGGTTTTCGACCCAGCGCGAGAATTCGTCGGCCATGCGCTGGCATTCTCCCATCGCGCGCCGCCAGGCTGCCTCGCGCGCGGGGTGGTCAGTGCCGTAATGGTAGAAGTCCTTGCGGTCCGGCAATTTATTGTTCGGCAACCGGGCGAGCAGTGCTTCACTCGGAGCAACGAGCAACATCGAGGATAGCCACGCCGACCCACGCCCAAAGCCCTGCCTGCGCCATGGCAAGAACTTGTCGAGCCAGCCCGGCACCAGCCCCTCGATGAAATGCGGGTAAAGCGTAACGCCAGGCAGGCGTTCGTAGGGCAGATGGATGTGATAGTCGATCAGACCTCCATCCCAATACTGCGCATCGGGCAGCCCCGGTATATGGGTAACGGCATCGCAGATCATTGGGATCGAGCCAGACGCCGTCAGCGCCGGGACACAGTTTTCACGTGTCAGTGCATGCTGGCGCGTAGCAAAGGCGTCCTGCCAGAGGTCGTCGAGCGGACTCTGCGGTCCACTCGCGAATACATGGCGATTCAGGTGGCGTGCCATGCGCTCACGGGCAATCGTATTGGCCAAGATAACGCGCCCAAACGCGCCGCGCGAAGTGCGGCCGGCCAGCGGCCCCACGGCGCGCGAGACGAGCACACGCAGCGGTACGGCAGGATCCGGATCCCAAGGCCGGGCGACAGACTCGGCGAGTTGCACGATCGCCGCCGCGACCTCTTCCGGACCAACGTCCTTGCGGTAGCGCTGCCCCTCGACATAGGCATGCGCGAGGCGATCGAGCGCTGCCAGCGGGTCACGCTGTGCGGCAGCGGCCATCCGCCACGCTCCGATCGAGGCGCCAAGCAATGTGGGCTTGGCGCCTGCCTTTGGTAGCCATTCGCCGAACAGCCAGCGGTCGAACGGAATCAGGGCAAGGCCTTTGGGTCCGCCCGCTGCGGCAGGAATGCAGGCAATGTTGCGCGGCGCAAGTCCATATTCATGCAGATGGGCCAACGCGCGGGAACCGGCCCGCAACCGGATGTGCTGGAAAGTCATGAATCGGAGGGCACTGGGGAGTCGGCTACAGATTGTCGCCGATCACGGCCTCGAATAACGTTGCCCAGTCGCGGCCTGGAATCTGACTTGCGTGGTGTCACGGCATGCGGTGACCGCCCATGACAGACGAAGGGATCGAACCCGATCCGGAGGCGGCCGTACTGGTCGATACGGCAGAGTCCCGCGTAAGAACAATCACCGATCGCGTGGTAGCGCCGATAGCCACCGACATCACGCGCGCGATAACCCGCAACGGCGAGTCGGCGCTTGGCAATCTGGTTGCCGATGCCAACCGCGAGGCTGGCGGCGGCGACATCACATTCATGAATCCAGGCGGCTTGCGCAACGGCCTGCTCGCCAATCGCACCGACCACCCTGGCCTGATCAATGTCGACGATGTCTACAGTGCGCAACCGCTCAGCAATGAACTGTTGCGTGTCACGCTGACGGGCGAGCAGATCCTCCGCGTGCTTGAACGCCAATTCGACCGTCCCAACATTGAATCACGCTACCAACTGCAGGTTTCCGGCCTTTCCTACGCCTGGAAACCTGCCGCACCGACCGGGCAAAAGATTGTGGATGTCCGGATCGATGGCAAGCCGCTGGATTCGCAGCAGAAGTACACCGTGGTCATCAACACCTTCCTCGCAGAAGGCGGCGACGGATTCTCGGTGTTCACGGAAACAAAGACCCCCGAGGTCGTCGGGAATGACGCAGAGAGCTTCATGGGAGCGCTTGAACGCATTTTCGAGGGCGGGCGTAGGCCAGTGGGAGCTCCGGAGCTCGGCAGGCGTGCGCGCCGGAGCGGCAGCGATTGATCGGAATGGTTGTTCGACTCAGTGCAGTGTACGGTTGAGCACTTCTGCAATCCGCACGCCAGCCTTGAGTAACTGCTGCGCCACCACCGGCGCCGCGCGCTCGTAGTACGCCGCGTCCAGCAGTTCGCGGTCGCCGCCCTTGGCATTGCACACGAGCGGGCGCGGCAGCGCCGCGTAAGTGACATCGACGGCAATGGCATGCGTTTCGTGCAGCCAGTCATCGATATCCCCCTCTCGCCACGCTGCGCCTTCAAGAGGTGTAAGCCGGCCGAACAGTGATGCCACGGCATCCATCCCGGTGAACTGTTTTTCTGCCAGCCGCGAATCCCACACGCGATGAAGGTTCTGCCTCCCATCATTGTCGGCGCTACCAAGGAAGCGGGTGGGCACATCGTTGCCACCACGGTCGCCGTTGTTCGCCGCGTGGAGCGGCTGGTGTAGATCGCCTACGAAGTGCACAACCAGCTTGAGCGCTTCAAGCCTTGCCGCAGGGTCGGCACCTACGTCACCAAGCACGCCAATCAAACGCTTTGTCTGCGTACTCAGGCAGTCACCATCCGGACAATACACGTCATGCCGCGCGGTGCCGCAGATCGGAATATCGTCGAAATGCCAGTGCGCGGTATGCGCATAGCGCTTGAGTGGACGCACGCAGTCAGCCCAGCGTGCGGCATCCTGCAAGGTGCTTACAGGGCACTCCGGCGTACCGAACGACGCCTCACCAGCAAGCATCCGTACCACTTGAGCACTTGCCTCGCGGGTAAGCAAGCGCTCGGCGATGGCCGCTGTGAGGCGGTGGCTGGACTCGCCCCAGGCCAATGCCGCCGGCGAGGCGGCGGTAAGGCAGGCCCATGCAATGAACGACAGGGTTGCCTTCTTCCCCCAGAGACGTCGGGTCACGGCACTTCTGAATAGCGCATACGACGTTGGATCGATGCCGCATGCGCCGTAAGGCGCGGACCGTAGGTCACTTCATATTTGCGGGGATTGGGCAACATCACGGCAATACGCGCAGCCTGCCCCGCCGACAACTGCGCAGCGTGAACGCCGAAGTAGCGTTGCGCCGCCGCCTCGGCACCAAAGATGCCGTTGCCCCACTCGACCACGTTCAGATACACCTCGAGGATCCGCTGCTTGTCCCAGAGCGCCTCGATCATCACGGTAATGATCGCCTCCTCGATCTTGCGGACGTAGCTTCGGGTGGGTGTCAGGAAGAGATTCTTTGCCAGTTGCTGGCTGATCGTAGAGCCACCGCGGATCGGCCTGCCGCGTGCGGCGAGCTTCTCGTTCCTGTCCATTGCCTTCTGCATCGCTTCCCAGTCGAAGCCGTCGTGATCGACGAATCTATCGTCCTCCGCCGCAACAACGGCGCGTTTGAGGTTATCCGCGATGCGGGTGTACGGCACCCATTGATGGCGCAACTGGGCTTGCGGATTTTTTTCGCGCAGCTCATCAAGACGCAGACTCATGAAACTGGTCACACCCGGGTCGATCCAGCGCCAGGCAAGCACATGGCCGAAGATCCACAGCTCGTATGCCACGACGAGGAGGACCAATACCAGCAAGCCGTTCTTGAACCATACCCAGAGCTTCATGCGCGCTCCGCGAGCTGGGCACGCAGAAACTCGCGCACCGGTGCGGTGTCGGGCCGCACACCGCGCCAAAGGAAGAAGCTCTCGGCGGCTTGTTCGACGAGCATTCCAAGCCCGTCTACGCAGCGTGCGGCACCCTGTTCACGCGCTAATCGCATAAAGGCACTTTCGTCACGCCCATACATCATGTCGTAGGCAAAAGCACCCTCGGCATACACACCTGTCGGCAGGGTGGGCGCCGCATTCGACAGCGAAGCAGCGGTCGCATTGATCACGACATCGAAGGCGCCGCCAACAAGCGCCTCGAAACCGCAGGCGCGGATTGCGGGCAGCGCACTGGTGAAGATGCCCGCGAGCGCATGCGCCTTATCGGCCGTGCGATTCGCGATCACAAGTTCGGCAGGCCCTGCCTCGCACAGCGGAAGGACCGCGCCGCGTGCCGCGCCGCCCGCCCCCAGCAGCAATACCCGGCGCCCTTCGACCGGGCAACCGAGCCAAGCCAGATCGCGCATGAGGCCGACGCCGTCTGTGTTGTCGGCCATGACGAAGCCATCGCCAAAAATCAACGTATTGGCTGCCCCGGCCGCTCTGGCGCGCTCCGACAAGCGATCAGCCATTGCGTGCGCTTCAAGCTTGAACGGCACGGTAACGTTTGCACCGCGCCCCCCTCCCTGACGAAAGGCCTCCACAGCTCCAGCAAAACCGTCGAGCGGAGCTAGCAGGGCTTCGTACTGCATCGCCTGCCCCGTCTGGGCGGCGAATCGCGCATGAATGAAAGGCGATTTGCTGTGGGCAATCGGGTTGCCGAAAACGGCGTAGCGGTCCATAGGTATCGAGACAAGGTGCCGCGGGAAATGGTCTTACGGTGCTCTGCGCGGACGCCCGCTCCGCACGCGAAGAGCGCGATAGCCAACGAATGCGGCCGCAGGGCCCTTAGGCCCGCACAAGCCCTGTCATTGCTCCCGGCCAACCGTTGTCAGCGTATCGCCCTTTTCGAAATTCCAGCGACGATAGATCTGTAGCACCTGCGCGTCCTTACGAATATCCGCCGGGAACGGTGCGAACGGCGAGGCGAGCTGCACGATGCGCAGCGCAGCACGGTCGAGGTCCGCATTGCCGGAACTCTGGCGGATCTCGGGCGGGATATAGAGCGAGCCGTCCTGGTAGATCTCGATGTACACGCCGACGGTCCCGTAGATGCGGTTACCGTAGCGGTCCTTGGGGAAATTGAGTGTCCCGACCCGTTCGACTTTTTGGCGCCAGTCCTCGACGTATTGGGCGAATCTGTATTCGGCCGCGCGTGGGCTGACGAACATCTTGCGCGGACGCTCGGCATATTCGCGCAGCCCCCTGTCAACAACGGCCTGCTGGCGGGCCATCGCAAGCGCGGACTCGGCAAGGTCGCGACCGGCGGCCTCGGGCTTCTCGGTCGGCGATTCATCGGGGCGCGCTTGATCAACCTTCGCGGCCCGCAATGTTTGCGACTGGGTGAGCAGCTCCCGCTGCTGGCGTTCGAGCTGTTCGACACGACGCTTGGCCTCCACCAGTGAATCGCCGACGCGGATCTGCTCCTGCGGCGGCAACGGCGTGGTTGGCACGGCTTTCTGTTCGGTGTTGCCACCCCCATCCAGGTTAGCCTGCGCCAAGACCTGCGGCTTTTCCGGTGCGCGCGCATGCTTGGCATTGACGAGAACCACTTCGAGCGCGTTATCCCGAAAAGGCTTTGCCTTCTGGTCCGGTGCGACGATCGGCACCACGAGCATGCCAAGATGCAGCAACCCCGAGATCGCCCATGCGGACCAGAACAGTACGACGCTGCCAATGCGTCGGCCCGGTGGCGGCAGCCGCTCGGTACGAGCGTCGCCCCCCCCCGGATTGCCTTGCTGGAACGGGGTCTTCACCGGAACTCGAGCCTGCGGAACAGGCTCCGTGGAATGACGTTTGGATTTATTTGCTGACATTGCTGCAGGAGTTTAGCGGCTGGAGCCCAATCAGTCCTGTTCTTCGTCTTCGTCCTCGACTAGAGGATCGATGCCGAGTGTTTCGACGTAGCGCATCCGGGCCTCGATCGCGAGGTCGTCATAACCTTCGACAACCAGCCTCACGCGTGTTCCCGGATCGAGCGGTGGCAACGATGGCAAGCGCTGGACGAACGGGATGTCGTCGAGGCGGACGAGGCTCTCGCGCAGGACATGGGCCGTCGGCGCCGCATCGCCTTCCTGCCGCAGCCAACGCAAACACCAGTAGCGCTCCATCTGGCGCTGGTAGTCGGCGTAAGCGGCATAGGCGATTTCAAAGTCGTTCATCGCAGCAGCAAGCTCAGCTGAGCCGCGCGCAAACGGCGCTGACTCACCACGCACCAGCGCAATGAGCTGGCGCTGGTTGATCAGGTCTACATGACGGCGCAGCGGTGAGGTCGACCACGCGTAACAATCAACCCCCAAGCCCTCGTGCGGCGCAGCCGCCGTCGTCATACGCACCCTCCCACCAGTCTGAGCCCGGTAGATTGCGGGAATGCCTGCGTCGGCGAGCGCACGACCCCACGTGTTGTTGGCGAGGATCATCAGTTCCGCCACCAGCTTGTCGAGTGGCGAGCCCCGCTTGCGACGCTGGATTTCGACACGGCCTGGGCCGTCGTCGGTGTGCTGATCCCAGTCTACGTAGAAGTTGAAGTCGAAGCTCTGTGTGTTGGCGGAAGGTTTACCGCGTCCGCCTTCGAGCACCGTGGCGAATTCCCATAGCAGCGTCAGCTCGCGGCACCATTCGAAATCCGGCAGGCCGCTCTCCAGTGTCTCTTCGTTGAACAGCGGCTCGATGTCGTGATGCCGCAAGTTGGCAACGATCGGCACGAATTCGACACGGTTCTCGAAGCCGATGATCGAATAGTCGGAACGGATATCGACGTAGAGCGAGATGGCCGGGCAATCGCGCTCGCTAGACAGCGTGAATCGATCCACCACCGCGTCGGGCAGCATCGTGATCTTGTCGCCCGGCATGTAAACCGTCGACAGCCGCCGGCGGGCCAGCGCGTCGAGCGGCGATCCCGGCAGGATACCGAGCCCGGGCGCTGCAATATGGATGCCGATGCGCCATCCGCCATCGTCACGCGGCACCACCGACAGCGCATCGTCAATCTCGGTGGTGGTAGCGTCGTCGATCGAGAAGGCACGCACCTCGGCACACGGCAGATCAGTGGGCCAGACCGGAGGTGCGAGATCCGGAAAACCCGTGCCCTCGGGGAAATGCTCGGAAAGGAAGCGTGCGCGGTGATAGGCATAGGGCGAATCGAACGCACCGCAGGTGAGCAGCAACTGGGGTAGCGTCTTGCCGGATTGGTCGCAGGCCAGTTCCACCGCCTTGGTTTCGAGCTTGTTACGGTCGGGCTTGGTCAGCAGTTGCGGGACGATCGCTGCGACTTCGGGCGGCAGCCTACCGCCGGCCAACTCCGCGGCCAACCGCTCCATTTGTTCCTGTTGCAGGCGTTTCTTCTCAAGCCCGGCCAGCGCAGCCTGCAGGATTTCGGGCGGCGCTTTGCGATAGCGACCGCGGCCCTTGCGGTGAAACCAGATCGGTACGGAATGAAGTTTGAGGAGCAGTGCCACAGCCTCGACCGGGCTCGGCGTGTGGCCGAAATATTCGGCCGCCAGTTCCTCAAAGCCGAATTCGGCATCGCCGCAGACTTCGTAGAGGAATTCGGTTTCCAGCCCCTCTGCCTCGCGCTCGGCGCGCGGGAGGATTTCAGCCGCGTCTGGCGAGGTAAAGCGCAAGAGCACGTTGGCACTCTTGAGCTTGACGCGCTTGCCGTGCGGGGTTTCCACCTGCAGGGAAGCTTCGGACTGAGTCAGGACGGTTCCGGCCTTGAAGGCCCCGTCCTCTTCGAACAACACATGCATAGCGGAAGGCTGCGTGGCAAACGAAAGATTATAGCTGCGCCGAGGGCCCGCTCCGGATCAACTCCGACGAGACACAGCGCGCAAGGCATCCCATGAATAGACGGCGAGGCCGAGCCAGATCAAGGCGAAGCTCGCCAGCTGTCCAGTATCGAAAGGCTCGCGAAAGACGACAACGGCGCAAAAGAACTGCAACGTCGGCGCAAGGTATTGCAGCAAACCGAGTACCGACAGCGGCAAACGACGGGCACCTTCGGCAAACAGGGCCAGGGGCACCGTGGTGATGAGGCCGGCAAGCGGCACCAGCACAAGTCCCCAGCCTACGCCGTCGCCATGCACTTCGTGGTGGCCAGCAAGCCACGCAAGGAAGGCCGCAGCCACCGGCATAGCGATCAGTGTCTCGACGAAGAGGCCGTTGACAGAATCGATCGGCGCACGCTTGCGCAGGAGGCCATAGGTACCGAACGTGGCAGCCAGCGCCAGCGCCACCCATGGCAGGTGACCGACAGCCACGATACGGGCGAGCACCCCAGCCGCAGCGAGCGAAACGGCAAACCACTGCATCCGGCGCAGCCGCTCGCCCAGAACCAGCGCACCCAGCGCCACGTTCAGGAGCGGATTGATGAAATACCCAAGGCTCGCCTCGACGGTATGTCCGCTGGCGATCGACCACACATAGAGCAGCCAGTTGCTCGCTGTCAGCAGCGTCGTCAGGCACAAGAGCGCCAGAAGTCGCGGCTGCCCAACGACCGCACGAATCTTGCCGAAGCCTTCACCACAGCCGAGCCAGACGGCGAGCAACGGCACCGACCAGAGCACGCGGTGCGCAACGATCTCGGCCGGAGGCAGCCACGCCAGCGCACGGAAGAACAGGGGCGAGAGCCCCCAGATGAAGAAGGCCGTAGCCGCACAGGCGGCGCCACGCCGATCGACGCTCAAGGGATGAGTCCGGCAAACCGGATCACGGGATCGATGTAGTCGTCCCAGCGGGTAAAACTATGGTCGCCACCAGCCAGTACGGTCTGCTCGGCGCCGCGGAAGTGCTCGATCGCAATGCGCGTATCCAGCACCTCGTCGTCTTCCTCGGCGAGCAGCCAGAAGCGCGTGGGCTTACCGATCCGGGGCAGGCGCAAGGCTTGGATCTGCTCGACATGCTCAGGGCCAAAATAGAAGCGCTCGCCGGTGTAGAAATGCTCGTGTTCACCAATGAACGGCGTCGCATCGAAGCCCTCCTGGAACACTGCGGGATTGATCAGTACCGCACGCAGGTCATGGCGCTCGGCAAGCCATGTGGCATAGAACCCGCCAAGCGAGCTACCCACCAGCGTCGGCCGCACCGGCGCCACCCGGATCGCCGCCTCGATCTGCGCAATGGCTTCGAGCGGCACGTACGACAATTGCTCGTGCCAAAGGCGGTCGACCAGACCCAGTTGAGTCATGCGGGCCGCGAGCGTACTTGCCTTGCTCGAAGCCGGCCCGGAGCGGAAGCCGTGGAGGTAGATGATCACTGTCGTGGCGGAATCAGTTTTCGACCCAGTTGACCCAGCCCATCTGCCAAGTCACAAGGATCAGGATACCGAAGGCAATCCGGTACCAGGCGAAAACCTTGAAATCGTGCGACATGATGTAGCGGAGCAGCCAACGCACACACAGGAAGGCGGACGCAAAGGCGGCGAAGAAACCAACCGCCCACATTCCAAGATCATCCACCGAAAGCAGCGCACGCTCCTTGTAGAGCTGATACGCCGACGCCAGGATCAGCGTCGGGATGGCGAGGAAGAACGAGAACTCGGTCGCCGCCTTGCGCGAAAGCCCGAACAACATGCCACCGATGATGGTCGAGCCCGAGCGCGAGGTACCAGGAATCAGGGCAAAGGCCTGGGCGATGCCAAGCTTGAAAGCATCTACGTAAGTCATTTGCTCGACGTTCTCGACACGAACCGAGGTTTTCTGGCGATTTTCGGCCCACAGGATCACGAAACCGCCCAGGATGAAGGTCGTGGCCACGGTGGGCGCATTGAACAGATGCGCCTTGATCTGCTTTCCGAACACCAGCCCGAGCACCGCAAGCGGCAGAAAAGCAATCGCCACGTTGACCAGGAACTGTCTTGCCTGCTGGTCGCTGATCGCATGCGTCACAGCATCGGAAAGCCGTTTCCGGTATTCCCATAGCACAGCCAAGATCGCCCCGGACTGGATCACGATCTCAAAAAGCTTGCCGCGTTCGTCGTTGAAGCTAAGCAGTTCGCCGGCAAGAATGAGGTGTCCCGTCGAGGAAATGGGCAGGAATTCCGTAAGACCTTCGACGACGCCGAGTATCAGCGCCTTGATGAGCAGGATGATGTCCATGGGGGCGTGCGGAGAGAGGAAAGCGGTCGATTATACGGATGCCCCTCTTGTCTTCATGACAACGGGTTCCTGCCCACCTCATCGAAAACGGGCGAAAATGCAAGAAATTGCTTCACTGGCACCCAGGCCGTTGCGTGTTCGATGTGGTACAGCACCTGCTCGGCGGCGAGCGCATGACCCGCATCGAGGCCCGCAATAGGGGCCGACGCGTTGCACGGAATCACGCCCGCAAGTTACAGCGACAGGTAGTGGAGCCAACTCACGCGCAGGAAGACGCTGAAGGCGGCCACGTCGCCATGGGCCTCGGTCAGTTCGTCGTACAGCCGCGCGATCAACGGCGGCGCAGAGCGCCCATCACGGGTGCCGATCTCATCGAGCACGCGCCACTGGGTTGGAGCCGCTCCGCCCACGAACCACTCAATGCAGAACAGCAGGAGGGACAAGGCACAAGCGGCCCGAAACACCAGCGTTTTTTACTCTGACCGCAGTTGTCACCCACGCTCAACGATGTCATCGCATCCATGGGTGATGCGGGTTCCGAGCACCTCAAGAAACGAGGCGATCCACGCGGGATGCGCCGGCCAAGCTGGCGCAGTGACGAGATTGCCATCGATCACCGCGGCATCGATTGCGATTTCCGCATATTTGCCTTGAGCAAGCTCCACTTCCGCGCGGCAGGCTGGATATGCCGAGCAGGTCCGCCCTTCTAGCACACGGGCGGCTGCCAACAACTGCGCTCCATGGCAAATGGCAGCCACTGGCTTGTTAGTGTCAAAAAAATGCTTTACGCACGCGATAACCGACGGATTCATGCGCAGGTACTCGGGTGCCCGACCGCCGGGAATCACCAGCGCGTCGTACACCTCGGGCCTTACATCATCAAAGGTCGCATTGAGCGTGAAATTATGACCACGCTTTTCCGAGTAGGTTTGATTGCCTTCGAAGTCGTGAATCGCTGTGGCCACCGAATCGCCTGCCTTCTTGTCCGGACAGACCGCATGCAAAGTATGTCCGACCGCCTGAAGCGCCTGGAACGGCACCATGATTTCGTAGTCCTCGCCGAAATCACCAACCAGCATGAGGATCTTCTTGCCCATCTGAGTCTCCTTGCGTGGGAAGTCAGAACGCCGATAGGGAAGAGACTATGCGTAAGTTGAATTGGTGCCGGAGTGCCAACCGATATAGCTGCTCAAACTGTAGATTGGGAGCGTGACCGGGACGGGCCAAAGGAAGGCGGTACGAACACATTGCGAGAAACGTCTTAGCGCGGGGGCAGTGCGATTGCGGGCGAAAACTTGGCGCGCCGCACCGAGAAGAAAGTGCGAACGTTGCGCACATTCGCCTCACCGCCGAACAAACGGTGCGCAAGCGCGTGGTAAGCCTCCATGTCAGCCACCTGAACGACCAGCACAAAATCCGGGCCGCTGGAAACGCGATAGCACTGTTGTACAGCGATCTCCTCGGTCGCACGACACTCAAAGGTGGCCACTGCCTCTGCTGCCTGGTGGTCAAGCGTGATTTCGACGATCGCGGTCAACCCGGCGCCGACCCGATCTGGCGAAACGATCGCCACGCGCCGCTCGATCACCCCTGCATCAACCAAGCGGCGCACTCGGCGCAAACACGTCGCAGGCGACACGTGAACGCACCCAGCCAGCGCATCGTTGGTCAATGAGGCGTCATGCTGGAGCTGATCCAGAATCCGGAAATCCGTCGCGTCCAGCAAGAGTTCGGGCGTAGTCGTCATTTTTGAATTTTTTGTCACAAACCGGCCTTCTGCGAAAGATTATTTCGGCACTGTTAAACGCCGCAATTTTATTGCACTTGCGTGACTTTATTGCAAACCCGCCTCATACGAAGCCTCCTATAGTCTTCGTATCCCATTTCACTATTGGAGCATCGTCATGTGCGGCATCGTCGGCGCGGTAGCAAAGCGCGATATCGTCCCCATCCTGGTCGAAGGCCTCAAGCGCCTCGAATATCGCGGATACGATTCCTGCGGCGTAGCGGTGCATCAGGACGGCGCCTTGCGGCGTGCGCGCAGCACCTCGCGGGTGGCGGAGCTCGACACGCAGGTCCGCGCGGAGCACGTGGAAGGCTTCACCGGCATCGCCCACACGCGCTGGGCCACACATGGCGCACCTGCGGTACATAACGCACATCCGCACTTCTCGCGCGAACGCATCGCTCTGGTGCACAACGGCATCATCGAAAATCACGACGAACTGCGTGTCGAACTCAAAGGCAAGGGTTACGAATTCCTGAGCCAAACCGATACGGAAGTCATTGCGCATCTGATCGATCACTTCTATGACGGCGACCTCTTCGATGCCGTCAAACGCGCAACCCTCCGCCTGAAGGGCGCCTACGCGATCGCCGTATTCTGCCGCGACGAGCCGCATCGCGTAGTCGGCGCCCGCGAAGGCTCACCGCTGATCCTCGGCGTTGGCGATAACGAGAACTTCCTCGCCTCCGACGCCATGGCGCTCGCCGGTGTGACCGACCAGATCGTGTACCTCGAAGAAGGCGACGTGGTCGACCTTCAGCTTGGCCGCTTCTGGATCGAGGCACGCAACGGGGGTGACACCTTCATCCGCGCCGACCGCCCGGTGCGTACCGTCCATGCGCACAGCGGCGCGGCCGAACTCGGTCCATACCGCCACTTCATGCAGAAGGAAATCTTCGAGCAGCCGCGCGCGATCGGCGACACGCTTCAGGGCGTCGAAGCAATCACGCCGGACCTGTTCGGCGACAACGCAGAAACCGTACTGCGCCAAGTCGATTCAGTCCTGATCCTGGCCTGTGGCACCAGCTACTACTCAGGCAGCACCGCCAAGTACTGGCTCGAATCGATCGCAGGCATTCCGACGAGCGTCGAAATCGCCAGTGAATACCGCTATCGCGAAAGCGTCCCCAACCCGAATAGCTTGGTTGTAACGATCTCCCAATCAGGGGAAACCGCCGACACGATTGCGGCGTTGAAGCACGCGCGCAGCCTTGGCATGGAGCAGACACTCACGATCTGCAACGTCGCCACCTCGGCAATGGTGCGCGAATGCAAGCTCGCCTATATCACGCGGGCCGGAGTGGAAATTGGTGTTGCATCCACAAAGGCATTCACAACGCAGCTCGCGGCACTGTTCCTGCTCACACTCACCATCGCCAAACTGCGTGGCCGACTCACTTCAGAGCAGGAAGCGCAGCACCTCAAAGCAATGCGCCACCTTCCCGTCGCGCTGCAAGCCGTGCTCGCGCTGGAACCTCAGGTGATGGCCTGGTCCGAAGAATTCGCCAAAAAGCAGAACGCGCTCTTCCTCGGCCGCGGCCTGCATTACCCGATCGCACTCGAAGGCGCTCTCAAGCTCAAGGAAATCTCGTACATCCACGCCGAAGCCTACCCCGCAGGCGAACTCAAGCACGGCCCGCTCGCGCTCGTCGACGCAACGATGCCAGTCGTCACCGTTGCCCCAAATGACGCGCTCGTCGACAAACTGAAGAGCAACTTGCAGGAAGTACGCGCCCGCGGTGGCGAACTATACGTATTCGCGGATGCAGACACGCACATTGAAAGCGGCCCTGGAATCCATGTGATTCGCATGCCAGAACATTACGGAGCGCTATCAGCGATCCTTCACGTCGTACCGCTGCAATTGCTCGCATATCACACGGCCTGCGCACGCGGGACGGATGTGGATAAGCCTAGGAACCTAGCAAAATCGGTCACGGTTGAGTAAGCAGCGGGTTCAACCCACTGGGGTTGTTGTTCCCGGTAATTAAGGTGTGTGTTCCCGGCAAAAGTCGAAAATCAATCACCTATAAGCCCCCCCGCGAAACCCCGTCACCACTGGGTTTCGCGGGGGTTCCGCCCTCGTTGACCGCGGTTTCGACGATCTCCAAAATATGAACTTGGCGCGGCTTTCTGTGGAAACGCCTGACACGTAGCGCCGCGTGCTACACATTTCGACCGCGAGGATCTACGTGTATCGTCAGCGCACGCAGTGAGCCCACGGGGATCTGCTCGAACGAAACTGCGAACGCAGGACAGTTGCATAGGCGACAACCGCGATACACTTGGCATATCTAGCATATTGCGTCGCATACTCAATTGGCGTTTTTGCCAGAGTGCAAACGAATCGGCGCAACCTGGACGAAAGCCATCACTGGATTTAGCCTGATTAGGCTGTACGCCGACATCCGAGTACAGTCTTTATTCAAGATGGCGAGTGCGGTTTTCGCCTCCTCCATCAATGACGAATACACGCTTTGCCAGGAAGCATATGCGCTTCCGTTGGCGCGCCGCAACGCGGTATGCCAACGACGCTTGCGCGCTGGCGTCGATTCGCACATCATTGGAACCATCACTGCTGATGGCGCCCACAACGGCGTCTGCATGACGGAGATCACTCATATGTCCTACCTGTTCATCTCGGCAATCGACTGAACACGGTTCTCGAGCCCCGGCTGAACCGTGTCTGTCCACAGATACGGCCTCAGACCGCGCGGCAAGCAAAGCTCCGCAGCCATTGAGCCGGGGCTTTTGCTTTTCGGAAACCGAATGAGTGCACAACTCCATTCCCGCGCCCTTCAGGAGGGGCGGGTCAAGGCCCTGCGCCGCATGAAACAACCCCTAACGCTGGTGCTCGAAGTGAGCCCCCATGCGCGCGACGCTGTCGCCCGTGCACTGGCGCAGCGTGGCTTTCGTGGCGCAGGCCAGCATATCCAGGGCCGCGGTGCCCAGCGCCGCGCTGATCGCGTGGCGCTGCAGGCGCTGCTGCGACGGGAGTATTGGGATGAGTGATTCCCTGACAATGCGCGAACAGCTGGCGCAGAAAAACCAACAGCTGCAGGAAATTGCCGCCCAGCTCAAGACCGAGCTGTTCGGCATCGATTCCATCATCGACCGCGTCATCGATTCGGTGCGTGCCTGGTACGTGCTGCCCGGGCTCGTCTCGCGGCCCGTAATCGTCTGCCTCTGGGGCCTGACTGGAACCGGCAAGACCCAGCTGGTGCGTCGCCTGGCGCAACTGCTGGATTTCTACGACCGCTTCGTCGAAGTGCAGATGGACGGCTTCTCCAATGGCGCAGGCTGGCATGGCGCGCAAAGCATCTCGGGCATGCTGGCGCAGTCCGGCGTGCGCGAAGGCGAGCCTGGCATCCTCGCGCTCGACGAGTTCCAGCGCTTCCGCACCATCGACAGCAAGCGCGGCGAGCTACGCGTCGAGCGCTATCAGGACGTCTGGGCCCTGTTGTCGGATGGCCGTCTGCCGCCCGCGCTCTCGCTCCTGGGCGACATCGAGTCGTCCATCGCCGAGGCCGCCTTCGACGCCGAACGAGCCGATGACAGCGATGCCAAGTTGCGCTTCAAGCTGCGCAGCTGGGAGGCGCAGGAACTGCAGCGCAACCTCAAGCTCGATGAGCCGCTGATGGAGATCATGGCTTGGACGCCCGACCAGATACAGGAGCGCCTGCGGATCTTCCGCGAGAGCGGCCAGCAGCGATGGGAGACCGACTACAGCCGTCTGCTTGTCTTCATTTGCGGCAATCTCGACGAGATGTACGAAGACCTCGCCACCAGCGTGGACGACTGCGACAGCGATGCCGACATCTTTCACGTGCTCACCGGGAAGCTGAGCGTCATCGACGTCAAGCAGGCGCTCAACAGGCGCTTCAAGCCAGAGCAGGTGGCGCGACTGGGCAACGAGCACATAATCTACCCCTCGCTCTCGCGCCGTGCATATGAGCAACTGATCGAGCACGGCTGCACCCGCTATGCCCGTGAGACCGAGGCCCGCTGCGGCCTGCACTTTGAGCTGGCGAGCAGCGTGTGCGAGCAGATCTACGCCAACGCCGTCTTTCCTGCCCAGGGCACGCGCCCGCTGTTCTCATCGCTGCATGCCATCCTCGGCGCCGGCCTCGCCAAGGCCGCGCTCTGGGCGCTGGAACGCGGCGCCCCAACGGGCGACACAGTGGGTCTCACCGCCGACGGCCGCAGCTTGGTCGCGCACTGGCGCGGCCAATCGCACGCCATCACCGCGCCGTTCGAGATCAGTGGCCTGCGCCAGCGCAGCAATGCAGACTTCCGCGCCCTGCTTGCTGTGCACGAGGCCGGCCACGGCCTGGTCCACGCGTTGCTCTTTGGCCGCGCACCACAGGAGATCAAGATCCACGTAGCCAGCTTCGAGGGCGGCTACAACGCTTACACCTCGCGCAAGGTATGGTCGCGCCGCAACCTGCTCGACTCCATCTGCACCGGGCTCGCCGGCCGTGCAGCGGAACTGCTCGTCTTCGGGGCCGAACTGAGCTCCAGCGGCGCCGAGGGCGATCTTCGCAAGGCCACCGAGACGGCGGCCCGCATGCTGCGTCACCTTGGTCACGGCCCGCGCATCAGCCGCACCGACGTGACCAACGACAGCGACGACAACCTCTGTACCGACGTGGAAGCCAGTAACGCGCCGATCGAAGCGCTGCTCCAGGCGGAGCACGAACGAGCCACGGGCCTGCTCAAGACGCATCGCGGCGCACTGCTGGCGCTGGTCGACGAACTGATGGATCAGGGGCAGATTGCGCCAGCGCGATTTGCAGAGGTGGTGGGGCTGTCGCTAGCGAAACCGGAGGACGCGCTGGACCCGTATGCGCAGAGGTTGGCGGAGTTTCGGGAAGAGAGGCGGGTGCCCGACTGTCTGGACCGGGTGCCGAGCAAGAGCAGCTCCGTAGCCGACACCGTTGAAACCTCTCTGGCGACGGTAAACGCCATGTAATCGCGCTTCATTGTCTTCACGAAGCTTTCCTGCCATGCCGGGGCATTTCCGCTCAGCCATCTCTCGGACCCCGGCGTTCGCATCCCTGTACGATTAGGATCTTTCCCGTATAGGACGACCGGCGTGCGCCGGTGCATTCATGGAAAACTCATGTCATCGAAGTTGCCCAAATCACCGCACAGCGCCTTCTGCACAGGGCATGGCACGTATTGACGGGATTCATCCGATCCGGCATCAGCCGCGACGGCCTCTTACGGGGACGGGAGTTCCAACATGGAAGTCCTGATCCTGATCGGCCTCATTTTGCTCAACGGTGTCTTCGCGATGAGCGAGATCGCACTCGTCACTGCACGCAGGACACGTCTGGCGAAACTCGCCTCGGATGGAGACGCAGCCTCGTCCGTGGCGCTCAAGCTCGGCGAAGACCCGACGCGGTTCCTGTCTACGATCCAGATTGGCATCACATCGATCGGCATCCTCAACGGCATCGTCGGCGAAGCGGTGCTGGCAGGACCATTCTCAGAGCTGCTGCAGACTTGGGGCGTGCCGGAACGGCCCGCGCAGATCGGCGCGACCGCGGTGGTCGTGGTCGTTATCACCTATGTATCGATCGTCGTTGGCGAACTGGCACCGAAGCGGATCGGCCAGATCAATCCGGAGCCGATCGCTCGTCTCGTAGCGCGACCGATGGTTGCGCTTGCCACCATCAGCAAACCGTTCGTCATCCTTCTTTCAATCTCGACCCAAACGCTGCTGCGTGCGCTCGGTGTGCGGCAAACCGTGCAATCGAGTGTCACCGAGGAGGAAATCCAGGCGATGCTCCAAGAAGGCTCGGAAGCGGGCATCATCGAACAGCATCAGCGGGACATGGTGCGTAATGTGTTCCGGCTCGACGATCGTCAGCTTGGTTCGCTGATGATTCCGCGCTCCGACGTCATCTTTGTCGATATCCGGCTGCCGTCCGAGGAAAACCTCCGCCGCCTGATCGAGTCCGAGTACTCTCGCTTTCCCGTCTGCGACGGCGGGCTCGACAAACTGCTTGGCGTGATCTATGCCAAGCAGGCGCTGGCCTACGTGGCGAGAGGCAAGGATCCGGATTTCACAACCAACCTGCATCCTTGCGTCTTCGTACCCGAGACACTCACCGGCATGGAACTACTCGAACAGTTCCGCGCCAACAATATCCAACTCGCATTCGTGATCGACGAATATGGGGAAATAGAAGGTCTCATCACCCTGCATGACGTACTCGAAGCAGTCACCGGTGAATTCACGCCACGCAATGCCGAGGACTCCTGGGCAGTACAGCGCGAGGATGGTTCGTGGCTGCTCGACGGCGCGATCCCGATTCCCGAGATGAAGGATCGCCTCGAACTGCGAACAGTGCCGGAGGAAGACAAGGGCCGCTATCACACGCTCTCCGGCATGATGATGCTGCTACTCGCACGAGTACCAGCCACGGGCGATTACGCCGAGTGGGAAGGCTGGCGACTCGAAGTGGTCGACATGGACAACAAGCGGGTCGACAAGGTGCTCGCCGCACGCCGCCCCCTGCCTGAGTCGCCAGAGGAAGAAGGCACGCCATGAGTTCCCTTTCGCGATGGGCGTTGCTCATCGCATTGAGCGTCGCGCTGTGCGTGCTCTTCCTGTCTATACACCTGCCCGCTGCCGTACTGCTCGGCTGCATGATCGCCGGGATACTGAACAGTTTCCGGGAAGGCCGGATCGCGGTGCCCACGCCGTTATTCCTCATCGCGCAGGGCGTCATCGGTTGCCTGATCGCACGCAGCCTGAACCCAGAGTTGCTCTCGGGGGCATTCGAGCGCTGGCCGCTGTTCGCTTTCTCGGTGCTGGCGGTTGTCGGCACCAGTACCGCGCTCGGCTGGCTCCTGATGCGCGGCCGACTGCTTCCAGGCACCACCGCCGTCTGGGGACTCGCGCCGGGCGCTGCCTCCGTCATGATGCTGATGTCGAGCCAGCACGATGCCGATGAACGCCTCGTCGCCTTGATGCAATACCTTCGCGTGGCACTGGTAACGATGGCTGCGTCAGCGGTATCCCATATCTGGATGAACACCGCGCCAGTACCTGTTCCGGAGGTCGTGTGGTTTCCGCCGGTAGCATGGCCGGCGCTAGCGGGGACGCTGGCGATTGCCATCATTGGTTCACTCGCCGCACCCCGCCTTGGCATCCAGGCAGGTGGACTCCTCGTACCGATGATCCTTGCCGCTGCGTTTCAGGCTACGGGTATGCTCACGATCGAACTGCCCCCCAGCGTCCTGGCTGGAAGTTACGTGCTTGTTGGCTGGACGATCGGCCTGCGCTTCACGCGGCCGATCCTACGCCATGCCGCCCGTGCGCTACCCTGCGTACTCGCCTCCATCCTTGCTCTGATCATCGTTTGCATGGGCTTCGCCGCTCTGCTCGTGAAGGTCGCACACATCGACCCGCTGACCGCCTATCTCGCCACCAGTCCTGGCGGTGCAGACTCGGTTGCAATCATCGCTGCCGCGAGCAATGTTGACCGCCCCTTCGTCATGGCGATGCAGATGTCACGCTTCCTCGTCGTGCTGTTTTTCGGCCCAGCGCTTGCGCGGTTCGTCGCAGGGCTGTCCTCCACCTCGGACTAGGCTTGTACGCTGTCCCGCACCAGCCGCGCTTACGACGGAGCGCCAAGGCACGGCGCATCAAGGAAAACAAACCCTAGACGGCGCGCCACACCACCAGCGTAGCTTGTGCCCAAAGCGGATATTGCCGCCTTCCACACAGAGTACAGAGGTTGCACGGGAGAACCCACGTTCGCGAAGATGCGCTGCTGCACCGCTCTCGCGCGCCTCTCGCGGTGCATTGCGAAGAAGCGCGCCGTTTTGAAACCCAGCACATAGAGCGGCATGTCAGGCATGTAACGAAGGCGCTTTCGTACAAGCCAGGCACCTCGTATATGGCTGATGGCGTGCAACAGATGCCGCAATTCGCCGATCGTCTCGCGCCTCTTGCAGCAACGTCGTACGCGCCATGCGTGTGCGATGTCCTTCCAGCCATGACGTCAGTGGTAATCACGTAGTGCCTGGAAGCCCGACTCAGCTGCATTGTCGAACAATTCGATCGCCCGCTCGACAAATTCAATGCCGGCACCATCGTCGCGATCGAGCAGCCTTGTGCCAAGCGCGTAGTTGTACAGCGCAGTCCCGGGCGCGCGCTGCTGCAGCCCGCGAAACATCGGCAATGCCACTGCTTCACCTGCACCAAAGGTCTCGGTTAACGTCGCCTGCTCCCAAGCCTCGTCGCACGACAGCTCACACTCTGACGCATCAAACTCGGCCAGCACAAAGCGCTTGCTGAAGTGATTCGATCATCGCAAACATTCCTCTTCGCTCACGGCCTTTCCAGATGGCGGCGCTATTTGTACGCGCGTCGACCTAACCATCGCCCAGGTGAAAAGCCCAGCCGCGTCGACGACGCTCCGTCATCGGCTTCGCACAGGGTCCTGTAACGGCTTTCGCCCAGTCAGAGTGGCCAAGTCCACCGCCTTCAGGTGAAAGGCAAAATCTCGTGTCACACGTGACACAAGGGCATCACTGTGGCCGCAAAAGTCGCACTACCCCGAAAACAGGCACGGACTAGGCAAATCCGAGAAGGCACAATCGCAGACTCCTACACTCACAAAATGACAAACGGGAGTCCGGCTATTGGCGGCTGGCGCGCACCGGACACCTGCCCGATCCAATGAGTTCTGACACGACACTGCGTCGCTGGCGGCTGATCCTTGGCCGCTATGCCACGCAGCCACTTTCGCAAGCACAGTTTTCCGCCGGGGACTGGAAGCTCGACGAGGCACTTGAGTACCTGTACGGCCGGGAATACGAAGGCCGTGGTCTCGACCGCCCCACCGGACGTACCGGCTCACTCGACCCTAGCCAGTTGCGCGCAGTCGACTGGCTCGCCCGCTCGCGCAAGCTTTTCCCGCAGGAAGTCTTCGAACGTATGCAGTCGCAGGCTATCGAGCGTTACCAGATGACCGAACTGCTGCGCGACCCGGCCATCCTGCGGTCGCTCGATGCCACGCCAGCACTCGCCAAGGCGCTGCTCACGATGCGCGGCCGACTTTCGGCAGACATGCGGGACGCAGTACGCGAGATCATCCGCAAGACGGTGGATGAAATCGTCCGCAAACTCAGGACCGATTTCGTCAATGCACTCGTTGGCCGCCGTAACCGGATGAGGCGCTCCTATCTGAAGAGCGCGCAGAGTTTCGACGCCCGCGCAACCATCGCCGCCAACCTGAAGAACTACGACACTCAGCGCGGACAACTCGTGATCGAGCGGCCTCACTTCAACGCTCGGATCAAGCGCGCGCTGCCGTGGGATGTCGTCCTCTGCGTCGACCAAAGCGGCTCAATGACCGACTCGATCATCTATAGCGCAGTCATTGCCGGAATCATGAGTTCACTGCCCTCGGTGCGCGTAAAGCTTGTGGTGTTCGATACCAGCGTTGTCGACCTCACACATCTCGCACACGATCCAGTCGAAGTGCTGCTCACGGTTCAGCTCGGTGGCGGCACCGACATTGGCCGCGCAGCAAGTTATTGCGAAAAGCTGATCACCAACCCGCACCGCACCGTGTTTGCACTGATCTCTGACTTCGAGGAAGGCGCACCGCCGGGCGTACTGCTCGGCGCGATTCGCCGCATGGCCGAGGCACGCGTAAAACTGCTTGGCCTTGCTGCACTCGATGAAACTGCAAACCCCGTTTATGACCGCCAAATGGCACAGCGGCTCGCCAATACCGGCATGCACGTCGCCGCACTGACGCCGACGCACTTTGCACACTGGCTCGCAGAAGTGATGAATCGATGAAACCCAGCCGCTTCAAGCCGTTGTCCTGACGGATCCTCATTCGACTTTCTGCAATCATCCGACACATGCCTTGGTTCGATATCTACCGCGCCTATGACGACGACACGCTGATCACGTTGGCCAACGCCGGTCTGCTGCGCCGCGCTTCAAAGGATGTAGAGGCTGGCAAACTCGCTTGGGCCGAGCAGCGCGAAGATGGCGGAACCGTCTCGGTGGACGGCCAGCAGGTAACACTGGACACGCGCGGTCCACAGCATGCGAAATGCGATTGTCCGGCGCCCGGTATCTGTAAGCACGTTCTCGGCGCGGTATTGTGGCTGCGCGCACATCCCGCGCCCCTTGCCGATTCCGGCACAGGGGACACCGAGGTTGGCACAAGCGATACGAAAATCGAGGCTGAACCGCCCCGTCCCGTGCCAGGAGCCCTCGAAGAGATCCAGGCGCTCGACGCGGCGACACTCTTCAAGGCAGCTGGCATTGCTGCAGTGCGCCGCGCGGCGGCCACCCCGGTGGAGCGATTCGTTTGGCATGACCAGGGCTCGGTACTCGTGCTCGAACTGCCGGAACTGGGCGCGAGCTGCCGCTGGATCGCTGGTGCCGGGTTTGCCGGCATGGTTTCCGAAGTGCCGTCCGCCGAGCGCCGCGCAGTACACCTGATCGCTCTGGCAGCCCTGCGGCGCGAGCGAGGGTGCCCACTCGAATGGCCCGACGCTGTCGCACCTGCACCAACGAATGACGATGCGGCGCCCGGCGAGCGCGAATTGCAGTTCATCGGCCAGATCGACGCCATGCTGCGCGAACTCATCGGCGGCGGCCTGGCGCATGTGAGCGACGTTACTTCGGCACGCCTCTTCGCCCTCAACATGTCGGCGCGCGGCGAAGGGTTTCCACGACTCGCCGCGCTGCTGCGCAACCTCGGCGGCATGGCGGATCTGCTGGTGCGTCGCGATCACCGCGTGGATGAGCGCGATGTACTAGCACTCCTGGCCCGGATCCATGCGCTCTGCGCGGCCTTGCGCACAACACACGGAGAGCTTGCCGTAGCGCTGCGCGGACGGTTGCGCCGCGATTTCGACGAAACACAGACGCTCGATCTCCTGCCGTTGGGCGGACATTGGTGGCAAACACGGGGTGGCGCACGCGGACTCACCCTCGGCTTCTGGGACACCAACGACCGTCGCCTATTGCAGGCCACGCTTGCCCGCCCCGACGGCAGCGATATGAGCTTCACGCGGCATGGCGCTTGGAACACACAGGCGCTCTGGTCGGGGGCGGGACCTGCGCAGCACATTTGCGAAGGCGCACTGCGGCTTGATCAACCACGCCTTGCCGACGATGGTCGCCTCGCGCTCGGCGGTGCGACCCGCGCGCAAACCCTGCCGGCGTGGCGCAGCGACGATCCACGCCTTGCCACCCTCGGCATCGATGACTGGACCGAACTCGCCGCTCAGTTGCGCGAAGCAGTGGGGCTGGCCGGCACGGCCGTGGACACCACGCTCCTACGCCCGCACGTCATACGAACGCCAAGACTCGACGAAGCCCGACAAGTCTTCGACTGGCCATTGCAGGACGCACAGGAACGCTGGCTCGTGCTATCCGTTCCATGCGGGCCCGAACATCGCGCGCGCGTCGATAATCTCGATCGCCTGATCGCGCGTGGTGCAGTGGTGCGCGCCGTGCAAGTGCGCATTGAGCGACGCGCATCGGAAACCTTGCTGATTCCCGTATCGGTGCTCGTCGATGACGCGGCGAAGGAGACGGTGACCGCGGTATCGCTCGATTTTGCCAACGAGCCAAAACGGACCACGACGCTCGCCGGCCGCATCCTGCGCCTGTTCGAGCAACGACAGGAAACGCCGCCCCCCCTCGCACCCCCGGCTCTCGCCGCGCGCCTCCTCGGCCCCGTGGCCGAAGTCATCGAAACTCAGGCCGAAACGGGGCGGCTTGCACTCACCGCCTTGCAGTCAGAGGCCTTGCGGGACGCGCTCGCACGACTGGCTTCTGTAGGTTTGCATACGCCAGCTGAAGCGCTGCAAACCCATCTTCAGCATTCATCCGCCGACTCGCTCCTGCGGCTCGCCTGGCTCTGTCGGCTGCTGACCGACATCGAAGGCTTGCCGTTACCCGAATGACCTTTTCGATATCAAGAGAAACGCCATGAGCTTCTTTGACAGGATCCTCAATGCGCTGACCGGCTCGAATACCGGCACGCACGGACTCGATCGCGAGCAGGCGAGCCTGCTTAGGCAGGCCCTCGAACCGCTCGACAAGGCGGGCAACGAGTTGGGTACGAGAGCGCTCGAATTCATCCTTGAAGGCACGCAGGAAAGCGTCCTGCTCGAACTGCCCTCTGCCTCCGCCCCCCAGGGCAAACCCGGTGAGTTGCTCGGCAACCCGGGACGCATGCGCTGGGGCTTCAACCTGTACAACCAGAAGGAACTTGAAAAGCTCGGAAAAGCGAGCCTCGCCGCACGCGCGCGGCTCTATGCCTCCATCTCTTCCGATACCCCACCGCTCGACGTCCTGGCCCGACTGGGCAAGGTGCTGGCCGCGGCCGATGCAGGTCAATCGCTCGAACACCCGGGAGCCCCCGTGCCCGATTGGCTCCAGTACCTCGTCAATGACGCCGTGTTCGGAAGCTTCAACGACCGCGCACAGAAGACGCTCGACAAGACACGCCCGGCCTGGACCGTCGCACTCATCGCGCGCCTGCTCGCCCATGACGATCAGGACGAAGCGCTCGCTTTGCAGGTGGTATTCGAGCGCAAGGGGCTCGACAGCTACTACCACGACCATCTGGACGGATTAGTCAGCCCGACGGCTCTCGCGGACTACATGCGCGCGCATCCTCCAATGGTCGATGAACTGCCCGCGAAGCTTTCCGCAGTCGGGCGCACGCTGCTCGCCCGCCGCATCGGCAGCGACAAGGCGCTACTCGCCGAATTCGCACCACTGCTCGTGCGCTTGGCGGTGGACGGGAGTAAGGGTGTGCGCATCGAAGCCACCTTGTATCTGGAAGGTATCGAAACCGCAAAGCGGATCGAGTTGCTCGACGGATTGCTGCGTGAGGGTGATTCGGCCCAGCGCACACAAGCCGCGGAACTCATCGCGCGCCTGCCCGGAGAGGAAGCCCACGCACGTCTCGAAGCGGCGCTGGAGAAGGAAACGAGCAAGCCAGTACAGCAAACGATCCGTGCAGCACTTTCCAGGCTCGACGCGGCCGGAGACGCGAGTGCACTTGAACTGCCCGAACCACCCGCATGGCAGCCCTTCGAGGATGCGGAACTCGGCGAAGAAGCCGTGCAGCTCGCGCTCGCCAACCACAAGGAGCTGCTGGAAAAGGCTCGCCAGGCGGCCGAAACCGAGGCGGAAGAAAACAAGGCCAAGCAGCACAACTACAAGTGGCGCCAAAAGAATTACGCCGATCTGCAGAAGGTGAAGGAGGAAGCCTTGCGCGGCGCGGTACGCGTGCTCAATGGCAAGGGCAGCAAGGAAGATGGCCACCGCGCCCGCACCAGCGACGTCCAGCAGTGCGTGATGCTGGGCGGACGCATCCAGGCGTTACCAGCATTCCGCATGACGCATCTGATCCGCTGGCTGACCACGACCCGTCACTGGGGCAACTTCTGGATGGACGACGGTTTCCAGAGGTGGCTCGCCAAGCAACCCGCCGGTTCGGTCGACTTGCGCGCACTGGCTGATCTGTTCGAGCGCTCGGGCATCTCGCTCGACGAGATTGCGCTCTGCGCCCTGTATCGGTACTGGAATACCGCATCAGCGACCGAACTGCTGCCCGCGGATCGTGTGTGGCCCTTCTTTGCCGAGCATCCCGAATACATCGACGAAGGACTCGGCCTTATTGCACCACCGAGACGCGAGAACAATCGTGTCCATTTCGAAATCGGCCCGACGCTGCGCACGCTGGCGACCTTCCCAACAATCCAGGCACGCTGGCTGCCGCGCGTCATGGAACTAGCGCTCAGCGGAGGCAAGTTCCTTCGCCCTGCCGCACAAGCCGCATTGTCTTCTCTACCTGACATTGGTCGTCGCGTGATCGAAGCTCTCGATTCGAGCAAGAGCGAACTACGCGTCGAAGCGGCCAACTGGCTCGCGGATCTGAAGTATCCGGCCGCGATTCCCGTACTGACAAAGCTGCTCGACAAGGAGAACCGGGAGACGGTTCGCGCGGCATACCTGACGACGCTCGAAGCGCTGGGTGGGGACATCGCCCAATGGCTAGCGCCGGCAACACTGCTTGCCGAGGCAAAAAAGGGCCTCAAGGCGAAACTCCCTGCTGGGCTCGCCTGGTTCCCGATGGATGCACTACCGGCCTGTCGCTGGGCGAGCGGTGAAGCGGCCGAGCCTGAGATCATCAAGTGGTGGGTCGTGCTCGCGTGCAAGCTCAAGGAGCCCGGCGGTAATGCGCTGCTGACGCGCTACCTCGGCCTGCTCGACATGGCAAGCCGCCAGACACTCGGCAGCCTGATGCTGCGCCAGTTCATCGCGCAGGACACGCGCCACCCGCCGCTCGAGGAAGGCATTGCTTACGCAAACACTGTGGCACCGGGACGCTATCAGAGCTACCAGAAGTACTACCTTGATGCGAAACCCGAATACAAGCAGTGGTACGAGGCCGACTACAGCAAATCGCAGGAGCAGGTCTTCGAGGAATGCAAGCGCGAAAAGATGAGCGAGTTCCTCGGCAGCGCGATCAGCGAGAAAGGCATTCTGGCCTTGGCCGCTGGAACCCCGGCGCACGAAACGGTCACGCTCCTGCAACAGTACATGCGCGACAACTACCAACGCCGTGCTCAGATCGAAGCGATGATCGAGGGCGCGGCCGCCGGCAACGATCCGGTCATGATCCAGTTCCTGCTCAGCATTGCCCGCCGCTACCGCACCGCCTCGGTCCAGGAGAAGGCGCGGGTGCTGGTGCAGCAGGTGGCCGACCGCAATGGATGGTCGCAGGAGCAGCTTGCCGACCGCACAGCACCGACCGCAGGGCTCGACGATACGGGCAAGCTCGAACTCCGGTATGGCGAGCGCATTTTCACTGTCACGCTCGATGCGGCGATGAAACCCGAACTGCGCAATCCGGATGGCAAGGTCGTGAAGACACTGCCCGAGCCACGCCAGAATGACGACGCGGCGCTCATCAAGGAGGCGAAGTCGCAGTTCTCGACCTGCAAGAAGGAGCTCAAGCAAATCATCCAGTTGCAAACCGTGCGCCTGTTCGAGGCCATGTGTGCCGGCCGCCTGTGGCCACAGGATGAGTGGCGCGAGTACCTGCACCGGCATCCGATCGTCGGCCGCCTGATCCAGCATCTCGTCTGGCTGGAAGCGGCCCCCGACGGCGCAATCCGAACGAGCTTCCGCCCGGCGGAAGACGGCAGCCTGATCGACACGCAGGACGACGAAGTGGAACTGCAGGCGGACAGCCTGATCCGTATCGGCCACGCCTCACTCGTTTCCGAAGCCGACGCCACGGCATGGGTCGCGCATTTCAAGGACTACAAACTCACGCAGTTGTTCGCGCAGATGACACGCAAGGTGCCGGAAATTGCCTTCAAGAACGATAAGGGTCTGGACATCAAGGAAATCGCGGATCGCCTTGGCTGGATCAGCGACACCTTCACGCTGCGCGGCACCTTCACCAAGCTTGGCTACCAGCGCTCACAAGCCGAGGACGCCGGCTTCTTCAACCAATACCTGAAGGAATTCCCGAGTGTTGGCATCCGCGTGGCAATCGAGTTTTCCGGCAACTGCCTGCCCGAGGAGAATCTCCCTGCTGCGCTCAGGACGCTCACTTTCGAGGATATGAACCTCCGCACCTGGGGTGATCGCACTATCGAGCTTGCCGAAGTTCCGCCGGTGCTGCTGGCCGAAGCGTACGCGGACTACCTTGTGGTCGCACAGGCGTGCAACGGCTTCGATGCCGATTGGGAAAAGAAGATGCCGTGGTGAGGACTTACAGATGAACAACAACACAACACAAGCTGTACGACTGGCTGCCGAGCTGCGTTATGCAGACGAACTCGAACGGCTCGCCGCCGCCGACCACGACAAGCGACCACCCGGCTGGAAACTCTCGCCGCGCGCAGTACGGCGCTTCATTCTCGGTGACGAAGCACTGAAGGTAAGCCGCAAGTTCTATGGTGACGACCCGCTGGTCGACCGCGCGATCGTCACGCTGATGGGACATCAGGGCCTGATGCTCGTCGGCGAGCCGGGAACCGCGAAGTCCTTGCTTTCCGAGCTGCTGACCGCTGCAATTTCCGGCGATTCGGGGCTGACCGTGCAAGGCACGGCCGGCACGACGGAGGACCACATCAAGTATTCATGGAACTATGCATTGCTGCTCGCCGAAGGGCCGAGCCAGCGGGCGCTGGTGCCGTCGCCGATCTACCAGGCGATGCGTGCCGGGAAGCTCATCCGCTTCGAGGAAATCACGCGCTGCCCGCCGGAAATCCAGGACGTAATGATCTCACTGATGAGCGAAAAGCAGTTGATGATCCCGGAGCTCGGTGACGAAGCGCGCCTCTTCGCACAGCGCGGTTTCAACATCATTGCCACCGCGAACCTGCGCGACCGCGGCGTCCACGAAATGTCATCGGCATTGAAGCGACGTTTCAACTTCGAAACCGTCCGCCCGATTCGCGACCTGCAGTTCGAGATTGATCTCGTGATGGCGCAGGTCACGCACGAACTTGGCGAAACAACGAACGGGGTTGAAGTGCCGCGCGATGTCATCACGCTGCTCGTCACCACCTTTCAGGAATTGCGCGCAGGCCAGACGCAGGAAGGCACGGCAATCAAGGGGCTGGATGCGGTGATGTCGACCGCCGAGGCGGTCAACGTCGCCTACGCAGCCGCACTGCAGGCGCAGCATTTTGCCGACGGCAGACTTTCAGCGCGTGAAATCGCGAGCCAGCTGCAAGGCGTCGTGCTCAAGGACAGCCAGGACGATGCCAAACGCGTAAGACATTACTTCGACACAGTGGTACGCGAACGTGGCCGGCGCGATGCACAGTGGAAGGAATTCCACGACGCGGCGAAGTCGCTCTGGCAATAAATAGCAATAGCGCTCTCCATCTCGTATGAACGACACATCGACCTATCCCAGATGCCGCACGCTCCCGCGGCAAGCGGCTCTTGCCGCATGCCTGATCATTGCGTTCAGTCTCTGCAGCGGCCATGCTGCGGCCGAAACGCCGCCATCAGCGCGCAATGCCGCATGGGCCGTTCCGGTGAACGTGGAGCACAACCTGTACCGTGTGGCGGCGAACCTGTATCGAAGCGAGCGCATCGAAGCCTCGATGATTCCGCAGCTCAAGGCGCTCGGTATCCGCACCGTAGTCAATCTTCGGACCAGCGAGGAAGATCCTTCGGTCGTCAACAACGGGCTGTCTTCGGTACATATTCCGATCCAGACGTGGAATATCAGCGACGCAAAAGTGGTGGATGCATTGCGCGCAATCCGCGCAAATCAGAAAGACGGTCCGGTGCTGGTTCACTGCATGCACGGCGCCGACCGCACGGGCCTCGTGATTGCCATGTATCGACTCCTCTACCAAGGATGGAGCCGCACCCAGGCTAAGGATGAGCTGCGCAACGGTGGCTACGGTTTTCACGACATGTGGATAAATATCCCGCGCTATATCGATGCTGTGGACCTCGATGGGATCCGGCGCGCAGTGGCTTCGACCACATCCGGAAGTGGCGAAGCAAGTGGAGATCACCAGCCGTGACCCCGCTATCTTCTGCCTCCAGAAAACGGCCAAAACAAGGCTGGACGACAGCCTCGTCCACGACCATCGATCGCTAGCGTCATCATCAAGGTCACCCGGATATGACGAACCACTCCCCGCAGCTTTCCGACGATCCGGTGAGGCGCGTCGCAGAGGCCCGCACCCGGCTATTCGGCGAGCAAGGTGTCCACTTTGCACCAGTGCGCCACCACAGCCCGGCTTGTGCACTCGCGTTGCGACACATGCTGCGCGAGCTCAAGCCGGCCGCCGTCCTGATCGAAGGCCCCGACGATCTCAATCCGCTGCTGCCGCTACTCTGCGAGCCGCAAACGAAAGCACCCGTCGCGCTCCTCTGTCAGGCCACGCGACAAACGCGGATCAATGAAGCGGACACCGACGAGAAGGCACGCCCCGAAACGCGTTCGTCCTTCTACCCCTTCTGCGATTACAGCCCCGAATGGATCGCCGTTCGGGAAGGTTCGGCGCTGGGAGCGCAGCTTGCACTCATCGACCTGCCATGGCACGACAAGGCATGGGAACGCGAGGGTGACGTCGAAAGTGCCACGCACAGCCTGATGGAGGAACGGCATTTCGCCCACAGCGCCTACCTTTCGGCGATGGCACAGCAGCTTGGCTGCATCGACCACCACGAACTATGGGACCGGCTGTTCGAACTGCGCACGCCGAACAGCCTTGGCGACTGGCGCAGTTTTTTCGGCGACGTCTTTCATTGGTGCACAATGGCAAGGCTCGACTACGAGCCCGAAGTGCTGGAGGCGGAACTGTCACTCCCGCGCGAGCGTCATATGGCGGCCCATATACGTCGGTGGCGGGAACGTGTCGAGGGAAACATCGTTGTCGTGACCGGCGGCTTTCATACCTCCGAAGTACTGGCCTCGTGGCAGACCACAAAGCCACTCCGTACCGCGAAGGGAGCCGACGCACAGGCACCCGCGGCATGGCTGATCCGCTACAGCTTCGACCGCCTCGACGCACTCAACGGCTATGCGGCCGGCATGCCATCGCCCGCTTATTACCAAAGCGTCTGGGATGCCCTTGAACGTGGCGAGCACGCGCCCTTTGCCGCCGTCGCACTCGACAGCCTCACCCGTTTCGCCCGCCTCACGCGCGAGGATGATCTGGCGGATGCCGTATCCACAGCCTTGGTGCAGGCTGCCGCCGTACATGCACTGCGGCTGGCAGAGCTGCGCGGCAACATCGGACCGGGACGGCAGGACCTGCTCGATGCCATCCGCTCGTGCTTCGTGAAGGGGGCGATCGATGAGGGCACGCGCGGCTTCACCGCCGATCTGCGTCGCTTCCTCGGCGGAACACGCATCGGCAACGTGCCTCCTTCAGCCGGCTCCCCACCGCTGATCGAGGACACCCGCCGTCGCGCCCGTGCCGCCGGCCTACGGCTTGATGACAGCACACCACGCGTCGCACGGCTCGACCTCTATCGAAAGCCTTCGCACCGGGAGCGCAGCCGCTTCTTCCATGCGATGGCCTATCTCAACACCGGCCTCGGCACATCCGTCACGGGGCCGGACTTCCTCGGCAACAGCCGGCTCAACCTGCTGTTCGAGGAATGGCGTGCTGCGTGGTCCCCGCTCGTAGAAGCGCGGCTGATCGAACTTTCCACCGACGGCGCCACGCTCGAGGCGGTATGTATGGCACACCTGGCCCGCGAAGAGGCCGCGCTGTTCGAAGCCGGCCGCGCACGCAGCGCCGCCGCCGCCGTCATGCTACTGCTGCGTGCCTGCCTGATCGGACTGCATGCGCGCCTCCCACAGCTCCTGCAGATGCTCGCATCCCACTTGGATGAGGATGCCTCTTTCGCCTCGGTGGTTGAATGCGGACACCGGTTGGTCACGCTATGGCACGCGCGCGAGCCGCTCGGCGTCCAGCAGCATCCGCAGGTACACGCCCTGCTCCAGCGCGTGTGGCCGGCCGCGCTGTTTCTGCTGCCAGATCTGGCACGCAGCGAAGAACCCGAAGAAATGGCGGCAGTCCGGCAATTGTTGTCGCTGCGCGAACTGGTCCGCCTGCTCTCTGGCGCAGACACCGGAGCGGATATCGCACCGTTCCATGCCGAACTTGAGCGCCTTGCTGGCGGCGCCGACGTATCGCCCGCCATCGCGGGTGCTGCGGCAGCGGTGTTGTTCCTCGACGGTCAGTGGAACGAGGCCACGCTGGAAACGATCGTACTCGTACGTTTCAGCGCTGGTGCAGTACCGCGCGAAGCGGTTCGCTTCCTGAATGGCGTGATGGCAGCTGCGCCCGAACTATTGTTGCGCCTACCCGTATTGCTGGCCGGCATGGACACGCTGGTGGCAGGCTGGGACGACAATGCCTTCATCGCCCATCTGCCTGATTTACGACAAGCCTTTACCCGGCTCCGACCGCAGGACACAGCGGAACTGGCCAGTCGCGTCGTGGGCTTGCACGGAACGGCAGACGCCGAAACACTGGTTGAGGTCCATTACGAAACGAGCGAACAAGACTTGTCCGCAGGCCTGCAACTGCAACGCGCGCTGGGGGCCTGTCTGACGCGCGACGGTCTGGGTGCCTGGGTCACTCAGCCGGACTGATCGCCGTTGCCCCGTGCGGCGCCCTTGAAGGTGCCGTAAGTTCACACGGTGCCACCGGCGATCGCCTCGGTGTGGCTTACATCATGTGCAGACCGCCATTGATGTTGATCGTGGCACCCGTCACGTATCCGGCCAGATCGGAAGCCAGGTAGCTCACCAGGCCGCCGATTTCCTCGGGGGTTCCGAAGCGCTTCATCGGAATCGATTCACGGATCGACTCGCGCACATCGTCGCGGATCGCCATCACCATTTCAGTTCCGATGTAACCCGGAGCGATCGCATTGACCGTCACGCCCTTGGTGACGAGTTCCTGCGCCAGCGCCTTGGTAAAACCGATCGCGCCCGCCTTGGCAGCTGAGTAGTTGGTCTGCCCCGCCTGCCCCTTCACACCGTTGACTGACGAAATGTTGATGATGCGGCCCCAGCCGCGCTCGGCCATCATCGGCGAAACGTGGTGGGTCACATTGAACAAGCTCGACAGATTGGTCGAGATGACCGCGTCCCATTGGTCCTTGCTCATCTTGGGGAAGAACTTATCGCGCGTGATGCCAGCATTGTTGACCAGCACGCCGATCGGACCGAGTTCGCTCTCGATCTTCTTGACCATGGCCGCACAGCCTTCGTAGTCGGAGACATCCGCCTCGAATGCGTTGAATTCGTATCCAGCCTCGCTCTGACGCGCCAGCCACTGGTCACGCTCAGGAAAGTTGGGCAGGCAGTTGGCCGCCACGACATAGCCTTCATCCGCCAGAGCACGGCAGATCGCCGTTCCCAGACCGCCCATTGCCCCGGTGACCAGGGCTACTTTTGTCTTCATTTCGTGGTACCTCTGCAGCAAAAGGCTCCGCAAAGCGGAGCGTCCAGACGGCTCAGACGTGGCTGCAATCTCGGAAATCGCACCGCAGTCCCGTCATCGCCTCGTGAAAACCATGTACCCATCGGGCACAGGGCTGATCCAGGGCCAGGAGTCCATCTGCACCAGCCTGCGCTGCTCAAACCGAAACCGAATACCGATCCCAGCTCGCTCGCACCGGAGCACAGTTCGCCCGCTGATATATAACGGGCCGGCAGACTCCTACTTTTGGCGCACGCGACCTAGCATGTGACCTGCTTGACTTCGCGTACAACCGGCGCACCCGCCCTTCGCAAACATGCGAAAAGGCGCCCTGCTCTCAACGCAAAGTTCGGTTACGCCCGCCATGAAACGGCTGGGCGAACATCTCGCGCGCATACGTCTTGACCCCGCTCTGTCGGGCATCGTGCTGCTTCTTCTCATCCAGCGACCCTCAGCGGTCTGCGTGGATTTTCCTTATGTGGCCGCGGATAATGCACTTGTCGTGCCAGAAAACGCAACCTGTTGAATCAATGATGAAAGTTTCTCGAAGCACAAGGATAGCGACGCAATCTGACGGTTTAATGTCTCACCATAGATACAGGTTCGTCCCAAAAGAGAGACGATTCGTGCGAGCTTTGGTCGCTCCTCATACAGATAATCGGAGAGCAATAGCATAACGACGCGTACTGCACAGCCCCTCCTCAAGAAGGGCTGTGCAGTACGCGTCGTTCAACCGATCAGGCCTCCCCTGGGAGGAGCGACTCGCTCAAACCTTCCGACCATCCCCCAGCAGAGCCAACCGCCGATAGAACGTCGCACGACCGATACCAAGCCGTCTGGCAGCTTCGCTGACACGACCGCCGCACGCATCGAGGGCTTCGCGCAGGATGCGCAGTTCGGCTTCGGCCATCGCCAGCGCGTAGGGAACGATCGCCGACGGTGCTGGAGCGGATGTGGAGGTGTGCAGGCGGATATCGGCCGGAAGCATGGCGGCAATATCCACGGCTGAAAGGTGTTGGTTCTCGCTCATGAGCACCGACTTTTCGAGCACGTTGCGAAGCTCGCGAACATTGCCCGGCCAAGGATTCGCCGCCAGAAGCGCCAGCGCTGCCGGCTCGAGTTCGCAGTGGGGTAATCCGGTACGCAACGCAATGTCCTCGAGCAGATGCTCGCATAGCAGCGCCAGGTCTTCGCCACGCGCTCGCAATGGCGGCACCGGGATTGCGAGTACGTTGAGCCGATAATAGAGATCCGCACGAAAGCTGCCTTCCGCCACACGTGCGACAAGGTCCGCACAGGTCGCCGCGACAATCCGCACGTCGACATGCTGGATCCGATTGCTACCAAGCGGTTCGACCTCGTGCTCCTGGATCGCGCGCAGAAGCTTCACCTGCAATGCGGTCGGCATTTCCCCGATTTCGTCGAGGAAAAGTGTTCCGCCTTCAGCAAGCTGGAACTTGCCTTCGCGCGCACGACGATCCGCACCGGTATAGGCACCTGGGGCCACGCCGAAGAACTCGGCTTCCAGGAGGTTATCCGGTATCGCTGCCACATTAACCCCGACGAAGGGCCGGTGCGCACGCGGCGAAGCTGCGTGGATTGCGTGGGCGAGGATCTCCTTCCCGGTGCCCGTTTCACCGAGCAGCAGCACTGGCGCATCGACCTGCGAAGCGCGCCGCGCAAGCCGCTTGACAGCCAGCGAGGCGGCGCTGTCACCAATAAAATTGGAGAACGTGTACTTGGTGCGGCGCGCCTCGGCGAGCGAGCGTTGCGTACGCGAGAGTTCATCCTGCAAGCGCTGGTATTTGGAGAAGAGCGGCGCCAGGGGTTGCAGGCGATCAAAGAGCGCAAAGCCCACTGCGCCAATCACCGCCCCCTGCTCGTCGCGCAGCGGCAAGCGAACGACGACGAAGGCGTCCTTCGCTGTTTCCATAACATCAAGCAGGATCGGCTGACCGCTTTGCACCACTTCACGCATCATCGAGGTAGGGATGATCTCCTCGATGATGCGGCCGATTACCTCTTCGGTGCCGGCCACGCCAAAGCGCGCCGCATAGCGTGCATTCATCCAGACGATGCGGCATTCGCGATCGACAATGACCGTACCCTCGCACAAGCCATCGAGCGCAGAGAAGAGCGTGCGCATGGCGCGCTCCCGTACACCACCGTAGTCCGCCAGCCAGTTCTGCAGGGTGTTTGTGCTGTCGAGCTTCATGCGCCCTCCTCCGGCTCCTGCTTGCCCCTCACGGGCAAAGACAGACTCGCCTGGGTGTCAGGTTTGTGCGGGTGAACGCAGCGAGTGTGCCCCGCGACATCGCAAAAGAAAACGCCCCGCACTAGGCGGGGCGCTGGCGATCGACGCGGGTATGAGCGCGGCCCTACGACACCGCAAGCATCCGATCGAGCGACAGCTTGGCAAGCACCGCCTCGTGCTCCGGTACCGAAATCCGGTTGACCACATTGCCTTCCGCGAGGTTCTCAAGTGTCCACGCAAGGTGTTGCGGATCGATGCGCTGCATCGTCGAACACATGCAGACCATCGGCGACATGAATTCGACGACCTTGCCTTCGTGCTTGACCTCATCGGCCAAGCGCGAAACAAGGTTCAATTCCGTACCGACAAGCCAGCGCGTACCGGGCGCGCCGTCCTTGACGGTCTTGATGATGTATTCAGTTGAGCCGACGAAGTCGGACTGCCGGCAGACCTCATAGGCCGACTCCGGATGGGAAATGACGATGCCATTCGGATGCTGATTGCGCCAGCGCATGATGTGGGCCGGCTGGAACATCTGATGCACCGAGCAGTGCCCCTTCCAGAGCAGCATCTTCGCCGAGCGGATCTCGTCGGGCGTGAGGCCACCGTATTCGAGATCGGGATCCCACACGCGCATGTCTTCCAACGGGATGCCCATCTGGCCACCAGTCCAACGTCCCAGGTGCTGATCCGGAAAGAAGAGGATCTTCGGACGCTGGGCAAAGCTCCAGTCGAGAATCTTGCGTGCGTTGGAACTCGTGCAGACGATGCCGCCGTGCTCACCACAGAACGCCTTCAGATCGGCCGCGGAGTTGATGTAGGTGACCGGCGTGTACTGCACATCGGGCGCCTCACCCAGCACTTCGGAAAGCTCGCGCCAGCAGCGCTCGACCTTGGCGAGATTCGCCATATCAGCCATCGAGCAGCCGGCAGCAAGGTCCGGCAGGATCGAAATCTGGTTCGGCTTGGACAGGATGTCAGCCACCTCGGCCATGAAATGGACGCCACAGAAAACGATGTAGTCGGAGTCCGACTCGCTCGCCAAGCGTGAGAGTTTCAGCGAATCGCCGGTGAGGTCGGCATGCCGGTAGACGTCAGCACGCTGGTAGTGATGTACCAGCAACACTGCCTTCTTGCCAAGCTTGGCGCGAGCGGCCTGAATGCGCGCCTGCGCGTCTTCGTCACGCAACGTATTGAATTGATCGAAACTGATTTGGGCTACTTGCATCACGATATTCAGCAGGAGAAGGCTTCGGCCGGAAAAATCTGCGGATCGGCCGGTTCAGCCAGTTCAATGAAATATACAAAGCTTGCGAAGGCTCCTCGCAAACCGCCCGCAGTCGATACAGGCAATGCCGCGGTATGCCTGTATGACGGTTGTCGCTGCATCGCGAGCAGGTTGCAGGCCTGACTAGTCACAAGCGCTTAGCCCTGACTCCAGGGCAAGCCGGCATGGCGCCAGCCACCAATATGGCCACGTTGGCCACGCGCATCCTTATCGCCTTCAAAACCTTCGAGTACGTTGTATACAGCCGTATAACCCGCCTGTCGCGCAAGCGTCGCGGCATTGTGGGAGCGTGCGCCACTGCGACAGACGAACAGCACCACCGCCTCGGGGTCAACCTGGCGGCGAAGCTGCGCCTCGAAATTCGGATTGCGGGTGCCACCGGGCCACATGTTCCATTCGATCTCGACTGCGCCGGGAATGCGGCCAACCCATTCGAGTTCCGCATGGGTCCGAACATCGACGACTTTCGCACCCGGGGCAAGCTGCCAGACCTCAAAAGCCTCGTGCGGCGTCAGCGCACCCGCGTAATCCGCGCCGGCGGCTTCGCTTCTGGCGCGGGCGAGCGCAAGTAGATCGCTCAAACGTCCCATCGGGGAAATCTCCGGCAAAGCTATAAGAAAAGGCGGACCCGCGAGTATGCGCGCAGCGCAAACCGGCCGCAAGACACCGCTTGGAACGCCCGATTTTGGGGCTTTTGCACGGAATTGGTGCGACGAGTGTGCGAACGCACCGTTCTGGTGCCATTCAGGAAAAGGACGAGACCGTGTGCTGTGGCAAAATGCCGGCGCGGAGCGGTTCGCCCGACATGAAGCACCATCAACGGTCGCCGGATGCGACCCCGTCACGGAAACTCCAACTGGCACACCATGTGCTAGTAAAACCGCAAAGCGGTATTGGATCCGCCCAACGCCACGTTGGCTTCCCTACATCCCAGGAGTAAATATGTCCCCGCAAGACGTCATGAAGCTGGTCAAGGAAAACGAGGTCAAGTTCGTTGACTTCCGTTTCACTGACACCAAAGGCAAGGAGCAGCACGTCGGCGTGCCGGTCAAGGCATTCGACGAGAGCAAGTTCGAGGAAGGCCACGCCTTCGACGGCTCCTCGATCGCGGGCTGGAAGGGTATCCAGGCCTCGGACATGCTGCTGCTGCCGGACCCGGCGACCGCCTTCATCGACCCTTTCATGGACGAAGCGACGCTGGTGCTGTCCTGCGACGTGCTCGAACCCGCCGACCTGAAGCCGTACGACCGCTGCCCGCGCGGCATCGCCAAGCGCGCCGAGGCTTACCTGAAGTCGACCGGACTGGGCGACACGGCCTATTTCGGTCCAGAACCCGAATTTTTCATCTTCGATAGCGTCGAGTGGAACGTCGACATGTCGGGCTCGTCGGTCAAGATCTTCTCGGAAGAGGCCGCATGGTCTTCGGGCGAGAAGTTCGAAGGCGGCAACACGGGTCACCGCCCGCCGGTCAAGGGTGGCTACTTCCCGGTCCCGCCGCTCGACAGCCACAACGACATCCGCGCCGCGATGTGCTTGGCGCTGGAAGCCTGCGGCGTCGAGGTCGAAGTTCACCACCACGAAGTTGCCACCGCCGGCCAGAACGAGATCGGCACGAAGTTCGACACGCTGACCCGCCGCGCCGACCAGACGCAGGTCCTGAAGTACATCGTGCACAACGTCGCGCACCAGTACGGCAAGACGGCCACCTTCATGCCGAAGCCGATCGTTGGCGACAACGGTTCGGGCATGCATGTCCACATGTCGGTCTGGAAGGACGGCAAGAATCTGTTCGCCGGCAACGGCTATGCCGGCCTGTCCGAGTTCGCGCTGTACTACATCGGTGGCGTCATCAAGCACGCCCGTGCGCTGAACGCGATCACCAACCCGCTGACCAACTCGTACAAGCGTCTGGTCCCAGGCTTCGAAGCGCCGGTCAAGCTCGCCTACTCAGGCCGCAACCGCTCCGCTTCGATCCGCATCCCGTTCGTACAGTCGGAAAAGGGCCGCCGCATTGAAGTCCGCTTTCCGGATCCGGGCGCAAACTCCTACATGGCCTTCGCCGCGCTGCTGATGGCCGGTCTGGATGGCGTGCAGAACAAGATCCACCCGGGCGACGCCGCCGACAAGAACCTGTACGACCTGCCGCCGGAAGAAGACGCGAAGATCCCGACCGTCTGCGCTTCGCTGGATCAGGCGCTCGAATACCTCGCGAACGATCACGAGTTCCTGACCCGTGGCGGCGTGTTCTCGAACGATTTCATCAAGGCGTACATCGAACTGAAGATGGAAGAAGTTCAGCGCTTCCGCATGACGACCCATCCGGTCGAATTCGATATGTACTACTCGCTGTAATCGACGAAGACCTTCGTCACACGAGGTCGCAAAAGGGATGGGCGCAAGCCCGTCCCTTTTTCTTTCCGGCTTGGCAAGGCAGGAAGCGCCGCCTACACTCGCCTTTCACTGTTCCACCCAGACGCAGGCATGAAAGCCATCTTCCTCGCAGTCGCAGCCCTGTTTGCCACGGGCTCCTATGCCGACGTATACAAGTGCGCCGACCCGGTGACGGGCAAGGTGACCTACACGAACTCCAAGACTGGCGAGAAAGGTTGCACCCTTCTGCAGAAGGAGCAGGCCGTTACCACAGTGCCCGCCGCCCCCGCTGCACGCAAGGCGACGCCCGCCGATTTTCCGCGAGTGGACGGCGACACCCAGCGCAGCCGCGACAACGACCGCCGCAAGATTCTCGACACCGAACTCGCAAGCGAAGCCCAGGCGCTCGATACTGCCAGGAAGGCGCTCGCCGAACAGCAAGCCATCCGCACCGGCGACGAGAAGAACTACGCCAGGGTACTCGAACGGCTCAAGCCCTTTCAGGAGCAGGTCGAACTACATGAGCGCAATATCGATGCAATCAAGACGGAGATCGGCCGCCTCAAGTAGCCCGCCCGCCATCGCAGGGCATACGGCCTAGCGGGATCTGCGGCGGGTCTGCTTCTTGCTCGCCAAACGTGGCATGAACCCCGGATCCGCTCCACCGATGCCTTCCCCAATGGATCTGCGCACGGCTGGCCTTGAGCTACTGGCATCCGCAGTAATCCTGCTCGATGCGAACGCTCGAATCCGCTATCTGAATCCAGCAGCAGAAAACCTCTTCGCCGTCAGCGCACGACAGGCCCAGGGGCTTTCGATCATCGAACTCCTGGGCGATCCGCCAGGCTTGAGCGCGGCGCTCGAAAACGCACTCATCAACAACTGGAGCTACACCGGGCAGAACCTCGTGTTGCAGCGTAGACGTGCCGAAGCCCAGCACATGGACTGCACGGCCACGCCGGTCGAGGCGGGCGAGGCACGGCTCCTGATGGAGTTTCGCCCACTCGACGCACAGCTCAAGGTGGCGCGCGAAGAACGCCTGATCGAACAACAACAGGCCAATCGCGAACTGATCCGCAACCTGGCCCATGAGATCAAGAACCCACTCGGCGGCATCCGCGGCTCCGCTCAATTGCTCGAGCGCGAACTGCACGATCCACAGCTCAGGGAATTCACGCAAGTCATCATTGCCGAAACCGACCGCCTGCAGGCGTTGATGCATCGGCTGCTGAATGCTCATCGCGCGATGCAGCCAGCGCCACTCAACATTCATGACGTCCTCGAACGTGTGCTGAGGCTGATCGAAGCCGAGTTCACGCACATTCGCATCAAGCGTGACTATGACGTAAGCCTGCCCGAACTCCACGGCGATCGCGAACAGCTCATCCAGGTCGTGCTCAACATCACACGCAATGCGGCGCAGGCCCTGCAAGGCCGTGGAGAGATCACCCTACGCACACGCGCGGCACGGCAGGTGACGGTCGCCAAGCGGCGCTTCAAACTGGCACTCGAATTGCAAGTGATCGACAACGGCCCCGGCATCCCAGCATCGATTCGCGACCGGATCTTCTACCCGCTGGTCTCTGGCCGCGATAGCGGCAGCGGCCTGGGCCTGTCGATCGCGCAAAGCTTCGTCGAACAGCACCAGGGGATGATCGAGGTGATGAGCGAACCTGGCCGAACATGCTTCACCGTGCTGCTGCCGATCTTTGATGTGCAGTAGGGTGAGGTGCTCGGAATGCCCCACGCGAGTGCATTCCCGGCCCCTTACGCAGATTGAATGACAATGAATCCGATCTGGATCGTAGACGACGACCGCTCCATCCGCTGGGTCCTTGAAAAGGCATTGGCACGCGAGTCGATCCCGCACCGCAGCTTCACGTCGGCCACCGAGGCACTAGGAGAGATCGAAAGCGGTGCGACACCGCCGCAGGTCATGCTCTCCGACATCCGCATGCCGGGCGACTCGGGCCTTGACCTGCTGCAGCAGGTCAAGGCTCGCTACCCGAGCCTCCCTGTCATCATCATGACAGCCTACTCCGACCTCGATAGCGCGGTCGCAGCCTTCCAAGGTGGTGCATTCGAGTACCTACCGAAGCCGTTCGATGTCGACCAAGCTGTGGAACTTGTGCGACGTGCGATCGAGGAATCGCGCCAGCGCGGGCCGGCAGCAGAGGAATCGGCCGCGGTCCCCGAAATCCTCGGCCAAGCGCCGGCTATGCAGGAAGTGTTCCGCGCAATCGGACGCCTCTCCCAGTCGCACGCCATGGTGATGATCAATGGCGAATCCGGCTCGGGAAAGGAACTCGTCGCCCGAGCCCTGCACCGGCACAGCCCCCGGCGCGATGCGCCCTTTATCGCCATCAATACAGCAGCCATCCCGAAGGATCTGCTTGAATCGGAACTCTTCGGCCACGAACGCGGCGCCTTCACCGGCGCCACCACACTACGGCGCGGACGCTTCGAACAGGCCGAAGGCGGCACCCTGTTTCTAGACGAAATCGGCGATATGCCTGCCGAATTGCAGACACGGCTCTTGCGCGTACTCTCCGACGGCCACTTCTACCGCGTCGGTGGCCACCAGCCGATCAAAGCCAACGTACGCGTGATTGCCGCGACGCACCAGAACCTCGAAACACGCGTGAAGGACGGCCTGTTCCGTGAGGATCTCTTCCACCGCCTCAACGTGATCCGCCTGCGTCTCCCGCCACTACGCGAACGGCGCGAGGACATCCCGCTGCTGACGCGCCACTTTCTCGCACGCAGCGCACAGGAACTCGGCGTGGAAGCAAAACGGCTGTCGGAGTCTGCACTCAAGTACCTGCAGACACTGGAATTCGCAGGCAACGTACGCCAGCTCGAAAACCTCTGTCACTGGCTCACGGTCATGGCACCGGGACAGCTTGTCGATATCGGCGACCTCCCCGCCGAATTGCGCGAACAACCTGCGCGACCTGTTTCCATGTCGTGGATCGACGGTCTGTCTGCTGAAACCGATCGGCTCCTTGCCACCCAGCCGGGCGGCGTATTCGATCAGCTCACACGCGATTTCGAGCGAACGCTGATCCGGCGCGCACTCAACACCACGGGCGGGCGACGGGCCGAGGCCGCACAACTGCTGGGAATTGGCCGCAACACCATCACGCGCAAAATCCAGGAACTCGGCATGGAGGGTGAGGGTCATTGAACCCGCGCCGCAACGGACCGTAGCGTATCGATCCCGCTAAACTGCGACCTTTGCATCTTGATGAGGCGCGCAGTGAGCGCTCGCACCGACTTTGAACTCGGCAGATTGAAGGATCTGCTCGGCCCGTGGGCTCCGCGTTTTGACGCCGACCTCCTCGAAACCTGCGGCTCGACCAATACCGAGTTGCTCTCCCGCGCAGCGGCCGGCGCCGCGTCCGGCAGCGTACTGTGGACGCTCAACCAGACAGCCGGTCGCGGGCGTCGCGGGCGCAGCTGGATCGCCGCACCAACCGACAGCCTGACGTTTTCCCTACTCTGGCGCTTCGGCTCGAACACGCCACTGGCAGGACTTTCCCTCGCCGTGGGTATCGCAGTCGCGCGCGCGCTCGAATCCCTCGGCGTAAATGGTGTCGCCCTGAAGTGGCCCAACGACGTGTGGTTTGACGGCCGCAAGCTGTGCGGCATCCTGGTCGAGATGAACCAGATCGGTTCCCGCATCTCGGCCGTGATTGGCATCGGCATCAACCTCGTCCCCCCCGCGGGCGTGAATGACCAGCCGATCGCGGGGCTTTCCGACGCATTGGGTTTGAAGCCTGAAGCCTCGCCAGTGCTCGCCGCGATCCTGCAGCGGCTCGGCGAAATACTAGACGCGTTCACTTATGACGGATTCGCGCCGCTACAGACGGAATGGAACCGTCGCAATGCATTTGGCAGCGCACCCGTCCGCATCATCGACGACGCTGGCGAAACACCGGGAATCTGTCTCGGCGTCGACGCTGAAGGCGCCCTGCTACTCGGCACAGACACCGGAGTGCGCCGTATCATGGGCGGTGACGTTTCGTTGCGGGTATAAGATTGATGCACCTCCTCATCGATGCAGGAAATACACGAGTCAAGTTCGGCTGGCACGACGATGAGCAATGGATATGCCGTGAAGATATCGCGCACGATGCGCTGCCGTTGACTGACTTCACCCGCTTCGGGATGCCCGAGCGGATCGTCGTCGCCAACGTCGCTTCCGAAGCGATTCGCTCGCACATCCGCGAACAACTCGCGCCATGGGAAGACCGTGTGGAATGGCTACGGCCCTCGGCCATGCGCTGCGGCCTGCGCAACCTCTATGACAATCCGGAGCAACTCGGTGCCGATCGCTGGGCAGCCGCAATCGGCGCCTGGAAACGCGTGCAGGGCGCCTGCATCGTTGTCTGCGCCGGGACTGCGACGACGATCGACGCAATCGGCCCGGGCGGCCATTACCTCGGCGGACTGATTCTTCCTGGCCACGGCCTGATGCTGCGCGCCCTGGCTGGTGGAACGGCCGACCTTCCACTGGCAAGCGGCGACTGCGTGAACTTCCCGCGTAACACCGATGACGCGATCGAAACCGGCGTGCGATATGCACAGGCCGGCGCAGTGGAACGCCTCCGTTCGCAAATGCCGGCGGGAGCCCCGGTCGTGCTATCGGGTGGTTCGTCCTGGGTACTCGCGCCGCTGATCGCACCGCCGCGAATCGACTTCCCGAATCTGGTGCTCGAAGGGCTTTTCCATATCGCAACCGATTGCGCGGGTTAGCGTAGGCATTTCAGGCAATCCATCACCACACGCCGCAACGGGTCGTCGCCCGCCGCCTCACTGTACTTGGCCGCATAAGCCAAAGCTGAATCGCGCAGGCTGGTTTCGCCAAGCAGGCGCTTGAGCAGCTTTGGCAGTTCGGCCGGGTTGCGATCGACACCGAAGCCCAGCGCGGCGCCCGTCATTTCGGCCTGCCGGCAAGTCATGGTCTGCTCCATATGCAGCGGCAACAGCAAGAGCGGCTTGCCCGCTTCAAGCATGACATCCGTCATGCCACCGGCGTGCGTGACACAGAAGTCGCACGACTCCCGCACACTGCGCATGCGCAACGGCTGGCTGCTGAAACGAAGGTTGGCGGACTCGAAACGCCGCCGCACTTGCTCCGAAATACCTGGCACAAAGAACAAGAAGCGCGCAGGGCTTTTCCTGCAGGCATCGAGCAGCGGTTCGATGTGGCGGAAACTCGCCTTAAGGTAGCCAAACACTTTCGGTCCGGCACCCATCGGCCATGTCGGTTCCACACCGAGGTCGAGATCGTTGATGGGTGGGCGAAAGCACATGTGCGCCGGCATCGGCTCGCGAGTGCCATAGACATCAAGCTGGGGGCGCCCGAGGACCATTGCCAGATCAACATCGAAAAGTGCGCCCGCACTTTCCAGCAGCGGCGCTCCAAGTACTGTTAGAGCCTGATTCAGGCTTCGCAACAACCGGGCTTCGCCGTCGAGCAATCGCGGCACCTGCGCGCGGCTGTTCTCCCACCAACGAAAGCATGGCATCGGATTGCCGATGGCCGGAACCGAAAAACTATTGCCGATGAGCACCTTCGGTTGTGGCAGACCCCGTGCGGCAAGCAGCGCACTTGGCGATTGATCGAACAGCAGCAGATCAGGCCGGATCAGTTGCCACAGGCTTCGCCACGCCAGCGCAAGGGAAACAAGGCTCTCCGGCCGCAGGAAGCCAAAGCGGAACAAGGTCTCGCTCAGGTTCAGCGGCTCCGGCAAGCCCTGGATCGGCGTCAGCCAAACCGGCGCCTGAAAGTACTCCGGCCCGTCCTCACCAAGAACTTCATGTGCACGAGCAAGGTCGCGCAGGATCAGTACCGGCCGATGCCCCTGGCGCACGAATTCCCGCGCCAGCGCCCGATAGCGCGCGATATGCCCCATATCGCTGCCCAGTTCCCAGACCATCGCGACAACCGCCATCTTCAAACCTCGCAGAAACACCGTCACCACGACAAACCGGGCGCTCTCAGCGCCCGGTTTGTTGAAACATCAACCCTGCCGACCGGTCTTTCGCCGTCGATTGAGTACAGCCATGCCCACCAAGCCGGTCAGGCCCAACCAAGCCGTTGCGGGCTCCGGCACCGTACCAGCGGGCAAACGCGCCTCTACACTCATCACCGGGTCATCGATATTGAAGGGATCGCCCGTGGCGATACCCGTCCCACACCCATACGAGAAGTAGTAGCAGCTCTGAGCGGTATCCTGGTCACCGAAGGCGTAGGAAATGAAGTCATAGCTGATTTCGACGGACTCGTTGGCACCAACCGTCCCTAGATCGACATCAAGCCAAGTATCGGCCCAACTATATGTCGTCCGCATCGAACCGTTATATGACTGTCCACTGTACTGAGACAGGACGAACCCCGGCCCCAGATCCTCGCTGTAGGTCCCATCGGATCGGAATGCGACCGAGTGCTCGAAGAGGCTGGTGCCGTCTTTCGCGATCAGCATCTCGAAACCCGACTCCATGTTTCCAGCACTAAGATCGACGTATCCGCTGGCCCGGTTCAACAACACGTGCAATGTGTAGTCAACCGCGCTGGCGGAGTTGTTCACCAACGTGAACGTGTTATTGACCATGCTGATCGTGCCGAAATTGCCCCAGCCCCCGGTCGAAAGTCTGAACACGCCCTGATCCTGGACCCATACACCCGCTGTGGCACCACTCAGGTCGCTCGCCGTTCCAGCATAGATGCTGCCAGTCAGTGACTGGGACAACGGGAAAGTGGCCGTCTCTGGCCCAAACATGGATGAGCTCTCGGCCGTGTCCGCGGCACCAGTAATCGTGGTCGTCCAGTTGGAAATGATCGCAGCGTGCGCGCTCGTTCCCATCAGGGCGATAGCCAGTGCAATGCCTGTTTTTTTCAGGTTCAAAATTGTCTCCTTCAGCAATAGCTTGGATGCACGGCGCACAGTCTGCGTGCCGTGCCTGAGTCTCTGAAGGGGGGGGTCGTGCCAAAGACAGCCGCTATGACGCACATTGCCGCTGCTGATACTCCGGCCGAATCCATGAGTTAGGCGTCGGTATTTTTTACGTTCTGATAATTTCGACGCGCATTCGTTTTATTCAAGCAAGGTTTGCGCCAATCAGAGGATACGTCCGCGCGCAAAAAATGGCAGCGAAGGGCACACGCAAAGTGCGCCTATTCCGGAACCAGCCCGCACGTCGCCTCAGTGACCGTGAGGTAGCATGCCGGGACACCCTGCAGCGGAGGATCCCGCCATGTCCCTGACCGATTTCATCAAGAAGCAGTTCATCGACATCATCCACTGGACCGAGGAAGGCGAAGACGTGCTCGCCTCGCGCTTCCCGATGCGGGATATGGAGATCCAGTACGGCGCCAGCCTTACGGTGCGCGAGTCGCAATCGGCACTCTTCGTCAATGAAGGGCGCGCGGCGGATCTGTTCGGCCCCGGCATGTACACGCTGACGACGCGTACGCTGCCGGTCCTCACCTACCTGCAAAACTGGGACAAGCTCTTTGAGTCGCCCTTCAAGAGCGACGTCTATTTCTTCAGCACACGGCTCAAACTCAACCGCAAATGGGGTACGCCCCAGCCAATCACAATCCGCGACAAGGATTTCGGCATGGTGCGGATGCGAGCGTTCGGCCTGTATTCGTATCGAATCATCGATCCGAAGGCCTTTCACGTCGAAGTTTCCGGTACGCGCGAGCGCTACACGGTCGACGATCTCGACGGGCAACTGCGCGGCACGATCATCGGCGCAATGACGGACCTTTTCGGCAGCTCCGGCGTCCCATTCATCGACATGGCAGCGAACCAGTCGGAACTCGGCACACAGATGAAGGCGCAGCTCGAGCCCGCCTTCGCACGCTTTGGGCTTGCGCTCGACAGCTTCGTCGTCGAGAACGTCTCGCTGCCCGAGGAGCTGCAGAAGATCCTCGACCAGAAGATCGGTATGAACATGATCGGCGACATGGGCCGCTACGCGCAGTACCAGACGGCGAACGCGATCCCGATCGCTGCCGCCAACGAGGGTGGCCTCGCGGGCATGGGCGCGGGACTCGGCGCAGGGCTGTCGATTGGCCAGACCATGGCCAACGCACTCGGGCAAGCCACGCAGGCCACCGCGCAACCCTCTACTGCGGCACCCACACAATCGGCCGAGGATGTCGTCGCCCTTCTCGAAAAACTGCACGGCCTCAAGGAGAAGGGCATCCTTTCTGAAGAGGAATTCGCCGCCAAGAAGGTGGAGCTCCTAAAGAAACTCGGCTGAAGAAGCGCGGTCCGGAATGCATGGAGAAATCGTGGAGAACGGACCGAAGCCGGATCCAGAAGTGCAGACATACATGAAGTCCACCGAGTATCGCGGAGCCAGCCTCGGTTCACGCAGTCGGTTTATTCGCGCGTTCTGATGCCGGTTCAGGTTCTTTGTCCGTCCTGTGGCGCCCCCGTCCGATTCCAGTCGGCGGCCTCTGCCATTGCTGTTTGCACGTATTGCCGCTCGACGCTCACGCGCGACGGCGAAACCCTCAAGAACCTTGGCCGCATGGCCGAGCTGCTGCCAGACGATAGCGTTGTGCAGATCGGCACGCAGGGCCGCTGGAAAGAGGTAGGCTTTGCCGTCATCGGCCGCCTCCAACTGCGCTACGACGCCGGTTTCTGGAATGAATGGCACATCCTTTTCAATGACGGTCGCTATGGGTGGCTGTCGGAATCCGGCGGCCAATGGACGGTAACGCTGCCGACTCAATGGCCGAAAGATGCGCCGGGCTTTGACGCACTCTCACCGGGTCGCAAGGTCACGATTGGCGGCAAGGCGTTCGAGGTCACCGACAAGGAAGAAGCAGTCTGCTTGTCGGGGGAGGGTGAACTACCCTTCGTGGTCGGTGCAGGCTACATCACAACGGTTGTCGACTTGCGTATCGATAACGCATTCGCCACGCTCGACTACTCGACCACACCGGCGACCTGCTATGTGGGCGAGGCAACCAAGCGCGAAGCACTGAAGCTCTCAAACCTGCGCGATCGCAAGAAGGAAGCACTCGTCGCCGAGCCGTCAAAGAAAGCGCACGCGCTGTCGTGCCCATCCTGCGGTTCACCATGGGCGATCCACGATAAGACCGTGATCGCGATAGCTTGCCCTGCCTGCGGCACGCTCTCCGACATCGACGGTGAAGTCGCCAAAGTGCGCCAGGCTGCCAAGCGTAGCACCGTAGTAAAACCGGCGGTGCCCTTGGGCTCTCGCGGCAAGCTTGCCGAACGCGAATGGGAAGTCATCGGCTTCATGCGACGTGGCGTCCCCAAAGTAACTGCGAGCAACTGGGACGAATATCTACTCTATGACGGCGACGGCGGCTTCGCATGGCTCGTCAGCGAACGCGGGCACTGGAACTTCGTGCGCCAGCTCGACGCGCCACCAAGGAAACCGGACTTCGGTGATGTCGACGCCGAACGGATCTTCGAAGGCGCACGCTTCAAGCACTTCGCCGACTACGGCAGTGAAGTGCTCGCAGTCCTCGGCGAGTTCACCTGGCGCATCGAGCGCGGCGAACGCTGCTCCGTTTCAGACTACATCGCACCACCACGCATCCTGTCTGGGGAAAAGACCGACAACGAAATCACTTGGTCGCTCGGCGAATACATGCCGCACACGACGCTCGACGAAGCCTTCCGGCTCGATCCACCTCTCTCGCCACCGCGCGGCGTCAATGCCTGCCAGCCGAATCCGTACCGCAGCAAGCTCAAGCCGATGCTTGCACTTCTCGTGATGTTCGCGATCGCGGCCGGCGTGATTCATGGGACTGTCGGTGGCGGACGAGATGCGGTACTGCAGCGGCTGCAATTCACGTTGCAGCCGGGCGCCGACAATCACTACAGCTCGGAAGCCTTCCACATCGCCGACCCCCAGAAGCGCCTGCATATCGAGCATTACATACCGGTCAGCAATAGCTGGGCGGAGGTCGAGGTGCAGCTCGTCAATCGCGACAGCGGCCAGCGCTTTGCGGGCCACAACGCGATTTCCTACTACAGCGGCTACGACTCGGACGGCTCGTGGACCGAAGGCAGCCAGCAGGGCGGCGTGATGTTCTATGACGTGCCGCCCGGTGACTACCACCTCGAACTCAATGGCGAACTGGCCGCCGAGGCCAACCACGCGCTCGACGATGCAGTCACGTTGAACGCCAGCGAGGCGCCTTTCTCGAACCTCCTCCTGTGCTGGATCTTCCTCGCGTTGCTGCCGGGCTTCGTCATGCTGCGCCGGAGCCACTTCGAAGTTCAGCGCTGGTCGGAGAGCGACCATCCCATGGTCACCTCGGGAGGCGATGACTGATGCTGCGTACATTCTTCGCCAGCGGATTGATTGCGCTCGCCGTACTGGGCTGGGCGGACCATCGCGGCTATGGCGTGTTCGACGAACGCGGGCAGCCGGTCGGCTTGCGCTCCGGCACCAGTGGCGGCCGCATTTACCACAAATAGAACGGGAGACCTTCATGGACTGGATCAGCCCCTCTTCCCTGATCAATTCGATCCTCTACTCGATCATCGGCGTGGTCGTGTTCTGGGTGTCCTTCATGGTGGTCGACAAAATCACGCCCTACGACCTGTGGGGCGAAATCGTCAAGGAACGCAACCTGCCGCTCGCGATCATCGTTGCCGCGATGTGCCTCGGTATCGCGATCATCGTCGCCGCCGCGATCCACGGCTGAACGCATGACAGAAGCAACAGAGGGCGTGCGCGGCCGTCAGGCCCTGCTCGTCTCGGTCTTCATCATCGCCTCGTGCGGACTCGCCTACGAGCTCGTCGCTGGTGCGCTGTCCTCTTACTTGCTCGGCGATTCGGTCACGCAGTTTTCGACAGTGATCGGGACCTATCTTTTCGCGATGGGGATCGGTTCATGGCTGTCGAAATATGTCGAGCGCAATCTCGTACTCCGCTTCGTCCAGCTCGAACTGCTCGTTGGCCTCATCGGTGGTTTTGTGCCGGCTGCGCTGTTCTCGATCTTCGCGCTCGACGCGGCGCCGTTCCGCGTCATGCTCTATGCTGCCGTGTTGACGATCGGTGTGCTCGTCGGACTCGAGATTCCGCTTGTGATGCGCATCCTTAAGCGCGATCTCTCGCTCCGCGATCTCGTCTCGCAGGTGCTGACGGTCGACTACCTTGGTGCACTCGCCGTCTCGCTCGCCTTTCCACTGCTGCTTGCCCCGCATCTGGGGCTGGTGCGCACAGGACTGCTGTTCGGCCTGCTCAACGCGGCAGTCGCGCTATGGGCAGTACATGTGTTCCGCATGCAACTGCCGCAGTGGCGCTTCCTCGTCGCCCAGTGCGCGATGGCGTTGTTGCTGCTCGCATGCGGCATGGCAGGCGCCAACCGCTTCACCGGCTGGGCCGAGCAACAGATGTACGCAGACGAAGTGCTCTACACGCGCACCACGGATTACCAGCACATTGTCATCACCCGCTGGAAGGATGATATCCGCCTCTTTCTCAACAACAACCTGCAGTTCTCCACACGCGACGAATACCGCTACCACGAAGCGCTCGTGCATCCGGGACTCGCAAGCCTGCCGTGGGCAAAGCGCGTGCTGGTCCTGGGCGGCGGCGACGGCATGGCCGCACGCGAGGTGCTGAAATACCCGCAGGTCGAATCGATAACACTGGTCGACCTTGACCCCGGGATGACCTCGTTGTTCCGCGACGCGCCGCAACTCCGTGCGCTCAACGGTGATGCATTCCATTCGCCCAGGCTTACGCTGATCAATGCTGACGCCGGCCGGTGGCTCGAAACCACACGCGACAGCTACGATTTCATCGTCGTCGACTTTCCCGATCCGTCGAACTTCGCCATTGGCAAGCTCTATACGACCGCCTTCTACCGCCTGTTGTCGCACCGGCTCACACCGCATGGCCGCATCGCTGTACAGGCGACGAGCCCCTACTACGGTCGCAAAGCGTACTGGACGATCGTAACCACACTCGAAGCAGTGGGTTACCGCACCACGCCCTATCACGCACTGGTTCCTTCATTCGGAGAATGGGGCTTCATCATCGCGGGCAACGAGCCATGGTCGATGCCGCAAACGATTCCGGTGGCCACACGCTTCCTTACGCCACAAAGCCTGGCAAGCCTGCTCGAATTCCCGGGTGACATGGCGCGCGTACCAACCGAGCCCAATCATCTCGATTCACAGAATCTCGTGCACGTATTCGAGCGCGAATGGGGACAGGCGATCCGGTGAGGTCGGCAAATCACTTTTTCGTCATCGATACAGGCATCACCGGCCTCTGAACGGCTTTCACCGGGCCACCGCGCACTTTCCAGCGAGGGCCGCACCATCCTTGCCGCGAGCAACTACTTCCGTCTACGACTCGAACGCCATCGTCGGCGCGACACTCACTCGCACCCGGGGGATACTGCTTCGGTCCCAATGCGCAATCGCCCAGTCGAGTATTGCCCCTGGCGATTCACTGATCGCCTCGTCCGATATGTCCTGACCGAGAAACCGCAGTGCGGCATGTAGCAACCCGGATGCACTTGAAAGCGACGCTGCACGCGCTAGCGTTTGTTTCGACAATTTCTCACCTTCCTGATTTGTGGCCACCGGCAGATGCAGGTAACGCACCCGAGGGAGTCCAAGCAAGTGCTGCAGGAAGATCTGACGCGGCGTGGAGTCGAGAAGATCTGCGCCACGCACGATCTCGGTCACGCCCTGCTCCGCATCATCCACGACCACTGCAAGCTGATAGCTGAAAACGCCGTCGCCACGCAGAAGCACGAAGTCCCCGACATCGTGCTCGACGTCTTCACACTGCCGCCCCTGTAACGCGTCATCGAAGCAGATCTCACCCGGCGTGGTCCGCACACGCCAAGCACGTGCCTCACGATCTGGCAGCAGTCCGTTGCGACAGGTACCCGGGTAGCGACGCGATCCGTCGCGCGCAAGTTGCGAATCACCGATTTCGCGCCGCGAGCACGCACAACCGAATACGTTACCCGCTTCGACCAGACGTTCGAATGCCGCGCGATAGTAGCCGGAGCGCTGGCTCTGCCAGATAACCTCACCATCCCACTCGAGCCCTAGTCGATCAAGATCGGCCAGGATGCGGTCCGCCGAACCCGCTACAACGCGCGGGGTATCGACATCCTCGATGCGCAGCAACCAGCGCCCACCGACGGCCCGTGCATCCAGCCAGCTCGCCAAGGCAGCAATAACAGAACCGAAATGCAGTGGTCCGGTGGGTGAGGGCGCAAAGCGTCCAACATAGATCGGCATATCACGGCCGCGCTTCAGCGGCGCCACAACATCAACACTCGCACGCTTGCAATGAAACAACATACACTTTTGACCTTAATCAACTCGAAAGAGTTTTTCAACGCATGCCGCTCCTTGCCCTGCTGCGGGTCCCAAATCCCGATCACGCGCTGCAACGGCGCACCCAGTTGGCACGGGTCGCTCTTCTTGGCTGGGGATGCCGGACAGCCGGCTTTGCCGGCGCTGCTGGCGTGGTAATCGTCGCTTTTTGCCTCGCACGAGTGACCTCCCCGCAGTTCGCGTTCGGCTGGCTGCTGGTGATGATGCCGCTTGTTCTATCAAACCTCTGGTTTCATCGAGAAATGTGCGCACCCGGGCTGAACCTCGACCGCGCGGAAATACTTGAGCGCCTCCATGTTCTGCGCTCAGGCCTGGTTGGCGTTGGCTGGGGCAGTGTCGCACTATCGATGGCTACCAACGAAACACCAGTGACACGCGCGCTCTTTGCACTGCTGATCATGACCGTTGCCATGGGAAACATCGGCGCCTTCGCAGCGAGCAGGCTTTCATTCTTCGCCTTCCTGCTGCCAACGCTAAGTCCGCTCGCCATGCAGTTCATCATCACACCATCTTCGGAACTCACATTCGCCGGCTGGGGCATCAGCATCTTCATGCTCGTGCTCCTCGCGCATCACCATTCTCTGCATGAGTCCTTGCTCAAGGCGCTGCGACGGCAGATTGACAGCGAAGCGGCCGCACAGGAACAGCAGGTCATTTTCGATACGGCCACGGAAGCCATCGCACTGGTTCTCGGCGGCACAATCGCCAAGAGCAACCGGCGCTTCGGCGAGCTCATGCGGGCCACAACGGGAGACTTGCTCGGAACCCCGATGTGGATCTGGCATGCAGATGCTGCCGTCTGGAATGAGCACACCATGGCAGCGCTCGAGGCTGGCATCCAAAGCCGTCCTTATCGCTACGAGGCCCAGCTCCGCAGGCGTGATGGCACCTTGTTCTGGGCCGAACTCAGCGGACGTGCGGTGGACCCCGCCAACCTCGCCGCCGGAATGGTCTGGATGGGCTCCGACATCACCGAACGTCTGGCCGCACAAGTCGCACTACGCGCGAGCGAAGAACGATTCCGTCGGCTCGTTTCGATGTCGTCCGACATCTACTGGGAAGTCAATCTGGCGCTGCAACTGACCCACGTATCGGGACCGAGCCTGATCCGACTCGGCAAGGATTTTTCCGCAGTCATCGGCAAACCGATGGAGGAAATCTGCGCCATCAAAGGCGTCTCCGACGAACAATGGCAACAGTACCGGACCCTGCTCGAACATCGTGAGCCGTTTCGCGAATTCGTGTTCCAGTTGTCTGACGCAAACGAGCACCGCCACTGGTTCGCCGCAAGCGGGACACCGATGATCGATATCGAAGGCAACGTCATCGGTTTTCATGGCGTCTGCGTCGACATCAGCGAGCGGATCAACGACGCAGAGCGTTATCGTCACTTGGCGTACCACGATCCCTTGACCGGTCTGGCCAACCGGCGCCTGCTCACCGACCGCCTCGAACAGGCTGTCGCACTGGCCCGCAGGCGTGGAAACCACGTTGCAGTCCTGCTGCTCGATCTGGACGACTTCAAGATCATCAACGACACAGACGGGCATTCGGTAGGCGATGCGGTCCTCACGACCGTAGCGCAGCGACTACGGCTTGCAGTACGGGCTAGCGATACGGTGGCCAGGCTCGGCGGCGACGAATTCGTCATCCTGCTGCCTGAAGTCGAATCAGCCGAAGCCACTACCATACTGGCCGACAAGGTGGTCAGCACGATCAGCGAGCCGGTCTACTCCGACGAGCGTAGCTACCGGATTGGCGCCTCACTCGGAATCGCAATATTTCCTGGCTCGGGGGAGTCTGCCGACGAGCTGCTCCAAAACGCGGATCGGGCGATGTATGGTGCCAAGACCGCTGGCGGCCGACGTGCGGTGCTTGCCAATCACGCACGAAAAACAACTCACGCCGAACAATAATTCGCAAGCCCCGAAAACCCCAACTAGCAAATCGATTGATTCATCGCAACCCAGCAAACGTCACCCTTCAAGGATGTCCGAAAACAGCCGTTCGACTCCGTACCACTAGAGAGGAGAACCGACCATGCTGGGATTATTCAAGCAAAATCCGCGCGAAGACACTGGCCTTCGCACGCTGCAAGCCGAAGTTGCAGAACTCAAGAAGGCGCTCGCCACAGCAGAAGCGGCCCGCAAGTCCGCCGAAGATGAGGCTAATGAAGCGCGCACCAACCTTCGCTTTTTTAAAGGGCTGGCCTGCAACCTGCAAACATTCAGTCAATCTCTCACCCAGTTTCAGGGCAGTCTTGCCCGGCTCTCCACCGTAATGGCTGAGGAACGCAGCCAAGCTGGACATACTGCGGAGGTTTCTACCGCAAGTGGGCAATTGATAGAAGCCATCGTGCACAGCCTGCAAGCACTTGCAACAGATTCTGCAGTAAAGGCACAAGCGGTTCAGAACCTGTCCGAGCGTACGACACAGATCGGCGGCATCGTGAAACTGATCCGCGCGATCGCCGAGCAGACCAACCTGCTCGCCCTGAACGCAGCTATCGAGGCAGCCCGCGCTGGCGAAGACGGTAGAGGGTTCGCCGTGGTGGCCGACGAGGTACGCAAGCTTGCCGAGCGCACCGCCAATGCCACGGCCGAGATCGAACAACTTGTCAATGGCGTCCAGGCTGACACCCGAGCGGCAAGCCAAGGCATTCTTTCGCTGGCCAGCGAGGCATCGCACAACAGCCAAAAAGGCTTGGAGGCGACAGACTCGATGCGGGGGCTGGAGGGACTGGCGCGCGACATGGAAGAGGTCATCGAGGCATCCGCCCTGCGGTCATTTGTCGAGGTCGTCAAGGTCGACCACCTGCTCTTCAAGTTCGAAATCTATCGCGTCGCCATGGGGCTGTCGGACAAGAGGGAGGGTGATTTTGCCCTACATACGACGTGCCGCCTTGGCAAGTGGTACTACGAAGGCGAAGGCCGGCAGCGCTTTGCAGGCCTGCCAGGCTATCGGGAGCTCGATGAGCCGCACAAGCAGGTTCACCGCTTCGGTGTCATGGCCGTGCAACTGGTTCACGCAGGCAAGCTCGACGAAGCGCTGCACGCAATCGAGCGAATGGAAGCGGCAAGCCTGTCGGTGCTCAACGAGTTGGAACACTTGGCGGCTGGAGCAGAAATCGACCGAGAGCACGTCATTCCGCCCGCGCATCACCACTCAGCAATGCACACCGCAGCCTGCACGGCCCTGCACTGAAAACCTGCCACCGTTCCTGTGCTTGGGCACGCCACGCTCCATCGCGGGTGTGCCCGACGCAGACAATCAACGCCTCATCTCGCTCTTGCAGACCAAAGTTTGTTACTCACGTCTTGGCAAAAGAGCCAGGCGGTAGTGAGCCACCCTAATTTCCCAGATATTTGGCGCCAAATTACTTCGCTGCAGCAATAGTGCCATGCACCTCGCTGTCGTAGACGCGGTGCAAGCAAGACGAGCATCTTCCCAAAAGCAGCAGCGGATGGATGCGGCACCTTCACGGTGCGATCCGCCGACTCGATAAACCGAAAACGACCCGACGAAAAAGCAAGGGCCGCTAGGAAGCGACCCTTGGAACGCTAGAGCGATCCGATCCGCAGAACAGATCGCTGCAGGTGCGACAAGCTCAGACGTTGAACAGGAAATTCATGACGTCGCCATCCTGCACAACATAATCCTTACCTTCCGAGCGCATTTTGCCTGCTTCTTTTGCGCCGGCCTCACCCTTGTAACCGATGAAATCGTCATAGGAAATCGTCTGCGCACGAATGAAACCACGCTCGAAATCCGTATGAATCACACCAGCGGCCTGCGGAGCCGTATCACCCTTGTGGATCGTCCAGGCCCGCACTTCCTTTACGCCAGCGGTGAAATAGGTCTGCAGGCCGAGAAGGTCGTAACCCGCGCGGATCAGGCGATTGAGGCCCGGTTCGTCAAGACCGAGATCGGCGAGGAAGGCTTTCTTGTCTTCATCATCGAGATCAGCAAGTTCGGACTCGATCTTGGCGCAGACGGCGACAACCGGCGCCCCCTCTTGTGCGGCGAACTCTCGCAGGCGATCGAGGTGCGGATTGTTCTGGAAACCATCCTCAAGTACATTGCCGACATACATCGCAGGCTTCACGGTCATCAGACACAGCGGCTTGATGATCGCCTTTTCGTCGTCGGAAAGGTCAAGCGTCCGTACCGGCCTGCCTTCGTTCAGGTGCGGCAGCAGCCTTTCGAGTACGGCAACCAGCTTCTGTGCTTCCTTGTCGCCCGATTTGGCCTTCTTGCCGTCGCGCGAGATCGCCTTTTCGACTGAAGCCATATCAGCCAGTGCAAGTTCGGTGACGATCGTTTCGATGTCAGCGACCGGATCGACGCGACCAGAGACATGTACCACGTTCTCGTCGTCAAAGCAGCGCACGACATTCACAATCGCATCGGTCTCGCGAATATTGGCGAGGAACTGGTTTCCGAGCCCCTCTCCCTTCGATGCACCAGCCACGAGACCCGCGATATCGACGAATTCAACGATCGCATGCTGCATCTTTTGCGGCTTGACGATTTCGGCAAGCGCTTCGAGACGCGGATCGGGTACCTCGACGATGCCGACATTCGGCTCGATCGTGCAGAACGGATAGTTCTCGGCCGCGATACCGGCCTTGGTCAGCGCATTGAAGAGGGTGGACTTGCCGACGTTGGGAAGACCGACGATGCCGCATTTGAGACTCATGACAACCTCGTTGCGCGCCGCAAGGCGCAGTAATTCAGCATTGACGACTCCAGTGGAGCCGTTCAGATATTCTTCGGTGGTTTTGGCTTGCTGTTGAGCATCTGCGTCACGCGCTCCCACTCGCCAGCTTGCATTTTTGACCAAGCGTCGAGCGCACGACCAATCGACTCGTCGATCAGTGTCTGCTCGTCGCGGCTTGGTCGATGCAGAACGAAATTGACGACCTGGTTCCGATCACCTGGATGACCGATGCCGATCCGCAAACGCCAGAAATCCGGTGTCGAAAGATGCGATTGGATATCCTTGAGGCCGTTATGCCCGCCGTTGCCACCGCCATATTTGAGCTTCAACTGCCCAGGCAGAATATCGAGCTCGTCGTGAACCACTAGGATCTCGTTCGGCAAGATGCGGTAGAAACGAGCGAGCGCCCCCACCGACAGGCCAGAGCGATTCATGTAGGTCTGCGGCAGCAGGATCCAGACGCCCGCGGCACGTGAGTGCCCGACGAGCCCATGAAAGCGCGATTCGTTCGATAGCGTGACACCCAGCTCGCGCGCCAGTTGCTCACAAAACCAAAACCCGGCGTTGTGCCGGGTTTCAACGTATTCGGGCCCCGGATTGCCGAGACCGACGATAAGCTTGGGTGCGATGTTCACCATCCTTGCTCGTCGTCGATCAGGGTATTGGAGCTAAACCGAAGATCAAGCGGCCGGCGCTTCGCCTTCGGAAGCGGCGGCTTCAGACTTGGCCTGCAGGATCGTCGCGATCACGGCTTCGCCATGGCCACCGACCACCTCGACGCCAGCCGGCAGGTTGAGGTCGGCCACACGCAACGGCGCATCGGCGGCCAGATCCTTGAGGTCAACTTCGATGAACTCTGGCAGGTTGCCCGGCAGACACTGAACATCGATTTCGTTCAGAACATGCGAAACAATGCCGCCGCCCAGCTTCACGCCCGGGGCGATGTCAGCGTTAATGAAGTGCAGGGGTACCTTCAGGTGAACCTTGTGGGTCGCATCGACACGCTGGAAGTCGACATGCAGCACTTGCGGCTTGTAGGAGTGCCACTGGGTGTCGCGCAGGACGACGGTTTCCTTGCTATCGCCAAAGTCCGCGGTCAGCACGGACGCATGGAAGGCTTCCTTGCGCAGTGCGTGGAACAGCTCGTTGTGATCGAGTTCGACCTGAATCGGGGCCTTGTCACCACCGTAGATGATGCCCGGCACCTTGCCGGCACGACGCAGGCGGCGGCTCGCACCCGATCCCTGTTCGACGCGCTTGGCAGCTTTAAAAGCAATAGACATTTCGACTGACTCCGTAGGGCCGTCCGCGACCAGACGACCGGGTTGAAAAAGCCGGCGCGCGGTTTCCCGCGCGCCGGCCGTTGAAATCTGTTTATTCCGAGAACAGCGAGCTGACCGACTGCTGGTTGTTGATCCGCATGATTGTATCGGCCATCAGCGCGCCGATTGAGATCTGGCGGATGCGCTTGCAGGCGCGTGCATCATCGCGCAGCGGAATCGTATCGGTCACGACGAGTTCGTCAAGTTCGGACTCGGAAATGCGGCTCACGGCAGCACCGGACAGCACCGGGTGCGTGATGTAGGCCATGACCTTCTTCGCGCCGTTTTGTTTGAGCGCCTGAGCAGCCTTGCAAAGCGTACCGGCAGTATCAACGATGTCGTCGACGATCACGCAGGTACGACCCTTGACGTCCCCAATGATATTCATGACTTCGGCAACATTGGCCTTCGGCCGACGCTTGTCGATGATCGCGAGATCGGTTTCGAGCTTCTTCGCATAGGCACGGGCGCGCACCACGCCGCCGACGTCCGGCGACACGACGAGCAGATCATCGCTGCGCAGCCGGGCGAGATCGTCGAGCAGTACCGGGGTCGAATAGATGTTATCGACCGGGATGTCGAAGAAGCCCTGAATCTGATCGGCGTGAAGATCGACCGTCAGCACACGCTGCACGCCCACAGCCTGCAGCATGTTGGCGATGACCTTCGCGGTGATTGGCACGCGCGCGCTACGCGGACGACGATCCTGCCGGGCATATCCAAAATAGGGAATCGCGGCCGTGATGCGGCCCGCGGAGGCGCGCTTGAGCGCGTCGGCCATCACCAGCAGTTCGACGAGATTGTCGTTGGTGGGATAGCAGGTCGACTGAAGCATGAAGACGTCCTTGCCGCGGACGTTCTCGAGAATCTCGACATTCACTTCTCCATCGGAGAAGCGGCCGACGGTTGCAGACCCGATCGACATCCCGAGTCGCTTGACCACATCGGCAGCGAGCTTCGGGTTCGCGTTGCCAGTAAATACCATCAGGCTGCCAAACGCCATGGCTGACCCCTATTCCACACGTTCCACGAAAGCAGCGTCCGAAGACGCGAACAAAACCTGCTGCGCGAACCGGGGTTTGTCCTGCAACACAGGCAGCACACACGTACTGCTGCACTTGTCGAACCGGCCCTGGCCCGCTCGCTACGATTTCTTCATATGTCCAGGCTATGCCCGGCCTTACGTACCACAAAAACATCGGGCAGGCCGAAGCCTGCCCGATTTGTCTGGCTGGGGAGGAAGGACTCGAACCCTCGAATGCCGGAATCAAAATCCGGTGCCTTAACCAACTTGGCGACTCCCCAAGAAACCTTGCTCCAACACGATAACGTTTTGGTTACCGCTCCGGCCCGACCCAGTCGGACAGTGGATGATGATCCAACCCTTCTGCCACCCACGCCTTGACATGACTTGGTAGCTTTGCGAGCACCGCCTGGGCTTTGTCCTCGCTTTTGCAAGACAGGAATACACAGGCACCTGAACCACTCATCCTAGGCTCCCCGAATGCTTCAAGCATTTCAATTGCGTCGCCAACCTGCTTGTACTTGCGACACACAACTGCCTGAAGATCGTTCCGAGTTACCGCTTCCGGAAAGCTCGCTATTGTGGTGAGTTCCGAATCTCTTGTCAAATCCTTTGCCGAAAAAATTTCTGCCGTAGCAACCGACACGGGTGGTTCAACGACGACATACCAAGCCGGCGCCACACGCACAGGATGCAGTTGTTCGCCAACGCCCTCCGCGAATGCGCTCTCGCCAAAAATAAAAAAAGGCACGTCGGCGCCAAGTTCCAACCCCCAGGCTTCGAGCGTCTTGCGTTCTGCGTTGATACCCCACAGGCGGTTCAACCCCAACAGCACACTGGCCGCATCAGAACTCCCCCCACCGAGACCTCCGCCCATTGGCAATGATTTCTCGACTGAGATGTCGACACCAAGACGACACCCCGTCTTTTCCTGCAGAAGCCTTGCCGCACGTACTACGAGATCCGAATCCGGCGGGACGCCGGGCAGATCACTCACGCGGCGAACCTCTCCATCCGCACGCACCACAAGCGTGATCCAGTCTCCATGATTGAGCATGCGGAACGCCGTCTGCAGCAGGTGATAGCCGTCCGGCCTGCGTCCGACGACATGCAGAAAAAGGTTGATCTTGGCCGGCGCAAAGACACGCGCCCTCATTCGGTTCATTCCCCGCCACCTCCGGTCCAAGCTTCGATCCGCAGGCGGACCACGATATCTCCGTTGCGTGCTTCGATCTGGGCAGGACGTCCAGGAGCGCTCGCAAGCTCGCCATACCCGGTATAGCTCAGACGCCAGCTGGCGTCGCGCATCGCAACAAGGCGCTGGTTGTCGTCTCGCTCCACACTACTGGCGTCCGCAGGCGTATCACCGCGCACCCATCCGGCGAATCGCCGCAGGGGCACCGGCGTGCCGAGCAGCTCCTCGGCAAGGAGCACGTCGTCCTCGCGGAGCAGCTCGCGTCCATCGCCAAGCCTTGCCCAGGCACGGAATGGATCAAGCCGCACCTCGGCGACAGTCTGTCCAAGCGAGGTTTCGAGCCGCACGCGATCAATCTCTGCCATATGCTGCCAAGTCATTCGCAGGACATCGGCCCGATCGGCTTGGCGGATAAGCACGCGACCAATCAGCGAAAAATCATCGCGCCCCATGCCAACAGGCATTGGCGGAGCCAGCGTCGTCGCACAAGCCGAGACAAGCGCCGCAGCCACAACGGATACGAAGATTCGCCGCTTCATTCAGCAAATCGCTTGATAACCTTGGCGAGCTCCTCGTTTTCGGGATGCTGCCGCAATGATTCGCTCCACAACGAACGTGCGTCACGCTTCTGTCCCAGCATCCAGAGCACTTCGCCCAAGTGTGCTGCAATTTCCGGGTCGGGCCGCACGGCAAAGGCGCGCTGAAGATGGTCGCGAGCGCCCTCCAGGTCGCCGCGGCGGTAGAGCACCCATCCCATGCTGTCAAGAATGAATCCATCACCGGGAGCAAGCTCCAATGCCCTGGAAATCAACTGCTTAGCTTCATCGAGGCGCTGATTGCGATCAGCAAAGGAGTAGCCGAGCGCGTTGTATGCCTGCGCCTCATCCGGTTTGAGGGTAATCAGGCGCCGTAGGCTCTCCTCCATTACGTCCAGCCTGTCGAGACGTTCGGCAAGCAGTGAGTAGTCGTAGAGCACCTCTGGCTGATCTGGTTGACGCTGGAGCTCGGTACCGAGCAGGTCGAAGGCGTCCTGTACCTTATTGAGCTCACGCAGGACCTGCGCTTCGGCGAGCAAGTAGGTCACGGACTCTTGCGGGCTTTCGTCGCGCAGTCGCTTGAACTCTGCCCGTGCGCCGGGTAGATCGCCACTGCGCGCCTGCAGCATTGCCGCCCGTGCGAAACCGGTGGTCCGCTGTGAGCCGGTCAGGCTACGGTACATCTCGACCGCCTCCGGCACTCGCTTTTGGTCTTCGTACAATTGACCAAGCTGCAGCCTAACGGAATCCTGATCGCGGGATTGGAGGCCCATCACACGCTTGAACTCAGCCTCTGCGGCAGTCTTGTCACCCGCCTGCACGAGCAGCAACGCATAGGTAAAACCAATGTCCGGGTTTTCCGGCAGCGCTTTGACGAGCTTCTCGAAGGCCACACGGGCGGCGGGATATTGGCGATCTGCGGCAAGCAGGCGCGCATAGTTGTACTGCGCATCCCTAGCAGACGGATATTTCTGCGTGAAAGTCGCCAGAAAGTCGATTGCCTCGCGGGTACGGCCATCCTGCTGCAGCAACTGTGCTTTGAGCAGAGCAGCCGGCTCCCAATCGGGCCGAGCAAGAAGAGCCTGATCGAGTTCGGCAAGAGCTCCGCCCGTGTCACCCGCATTGAAGGCTGCATGTGCCCGGGCGAAGCGAGCTTCCGGTAGTTTCAGGTAAGGCGTGGTAAGGCGGTCGACCGTGCCACGCACCTCTGCTTTGTCGGGATATCGGACCAGCGTCCGGTTGAGCCCCATGAGGAGCGGCGCTGGCCCTTCCTTATGGCGAGCGAGCAACTGAGCGAGCTGCGGTTCGAGCTCTTCCAGCTTGCCCATCCCGCCGGCCAGCAGGCCAGCAATCATCTGGACCGCAGATTGAGATGCCGGATCAAGCTCATTCCAAAGCCGAGCGGCCTCCAACGCCTCGACCGGACGCCGTGCGTACAGCGCGACCTCCGTGGCGCGGCGAGCAATCCGCGGGTCGCGGGTCTTTCTCGCCAGATCCAGATAGCCTTGCACCGAGACGTCGAGCTTACCGCGCGCACCGGCGATCTCGGACAGCAACAGCTCATACATGAGCTCCTGCGTAAGCTCCTGGTTGGGCAGCAATGGCTGCACCGCTGACGGTGCGCGGCTATCATCGTCGGCATCCTGTGCGCCCTTTGTATCGGGCACCCCCTGAGCGTTGGCCGTTGCGACGCCCAAGCTCAACAGCAATGCTGTAGCGAGCCGGGACAGCAAGAGACGAGACTCCGGGCGTAGCATCGTTTGAAAACTCCTAGGAATAGCCGTTTGGACTGACAGCGATAAGATCCGTTCTCGGCCGATCTTATCAGCAAGCCATGCCAGAACTTCCCGAAGTCGAAACCACGCGCCGCGGCATCGCCCCATATGTCGAGGGTCGTGTCGCAGGCGCGGTAACCATCCGGGACGCGCGCCTGCGCCGCCCGATTCCCGAATCGCTGGCACGGGAATTGCCAGGACGCCGGATCGACGCGATATCTCGCCGCGGTAAGTACCTGTTGATCCGCGCTGGTGACGCGACATTGCTGATCCACCTCGGTATGTCGGGAAGCCTGAGACTGGTAAAGCCCGGCACATCGGTACGTAAGCACGACCACGTTGATATCGAACTCGGCGACCAGATCTTGCGGTATCACGATCCACGCCGATTCGGCGTCGTCGATTGGTGGCCGGGTGACGCATCGGACCACCCACTGGTCGCGCCGCTCGGCATCGAACCGCTCTCTGACGCTTTTAACAGCCGATGGCTGCATGAAGCCACACGCGGCCGCCGGTGTGCCATCAAGCTCCTGCTCATGGACGCGCACACGATTGTCGGAGTTGGCAATATCTACGCCTCGGAAAGCCTCTTCCGGGCTGGCATCCGTCCGACCACCCCGGCCGGACGCCTATCGCTTGCCCGATGCGGCAGGTTGGTCGAGGCAATCAAAGCGACGCTTGGCGACGCCATCCAGGCCGGCGGCAGCACCCTGCGCAACTTTGTCGGTAGTCATGGCGAACCGGGCCATTTCCAGCTCGAAGCTCGGGTTTATGGCCGTGCTGGAGCTCCCTGCCATGATTGCGGCACACCCATCCGCCATCGTATGCAGGGACAGCGGGCAACCTATTGGTGTCCTCACTGCCAGACTTGAGATTCGGTATTTGCTGCCGTTATGTCTGAACTGAAACAAGCCTCAACCACGAGGACCCAGGCGGGGTCGGCCTCCGGCTCGACCCGTTCATTTTTCGGCGCGTCGACGTGCGCACAAAATGAATCTAGCTATTCTCTTCAATCGCTGAATTCGACTTTTCCCTCGGGAAAGTGCTGATGACCCTTACTGATCGCTTTTCCGAATTTTCTGCCTGGCGTAGCGAACTGGGCCATGCCGTCACAGAGTTGAAAGGCTGGCTCTCGGACAACGAAGTCGGCGATACCCAGACAGACATTCGTCTGGCACATCTACTGGATCGGCTGCATGACGATAAATTCACGGTCGCATTTGTCGCCGAATTTTCACGCGGAAAATCCGAACTGATCAATGCCATATTCTTCGCGGACTACGGTGATCGCATCCTGCCTTCCTCATCGGGCCGGACCACGATGTGCCCGACCGAGCTGTCATGGGAAACCGGCCAGATTCCGGAACTCCGTCTCTTGCCCATCGAGACGCGCGCACACAGTACGAGCGTGGCCGAGCTGAAACGCTCGCCCAATGAATGGCTGGATATTCCAATCGAGGTTGATTCCGCAGCCAGCTTACAAAGTGCCCTGGCGCGGGTCGGCGAAAAAAAGCGGGTTTCGGTCGAGGAAGCCGAACGATTGGGTTTCGCAATCGATCCAGAGGGCAAAATCGGCGCCCCCATCGAAGAGGATGGTTTGGTCGAAATCGCAGCCTGGCGACACGCCCTCATCCACTTCCCGCACCCACTGCTCAAACAGGGACTTGTCGTCGTCGACACGCCAGGCCTTAATGCAATCGGCTCAGAACCAGAATTGACGCTATCGCTGCTACCGAATGCCCACGCCGTGCTTTTCATCCTTGCAATGGACACTGGCGTCACGCAGAGCGATCTTGCAGTGTGGCAGGAACACATCAACACTCACCACGCCCAACGGCGCGGAAGACTGGTGGTGCTCAACAAGATCGACGGCCTGTGGGACGGCATCCGGAGCGAAGCGCAGATCGAGAAGGAGATCAATACCCAGATCGCCTCCGTGAGCAAGACGCTGGCCGTGTCGGACACACAGATTTTTCCCGTCTCGGCACAAAGAGCATTGCTGGCCAAGCTCACTTCGGATCTGGACCTGCTCGAACGCAGCCGCATCACCACACTCGAAGAGGCGCTCACCAACGAACTGTTACCAACTCGCCAGGACATCGTGCGCGACAACGCGCGCGGCGAAGCGGGCGAAATCGTGCTGCGCACGCGTGAGCTACTCACTACCCGCTTGTCAGCCGTACAGGAACAGATCCACGAGCTGTCGGAGCTGCGCGGCAAGAACCAGCACATCATCGAGTACATGATGCGCAAGGCACGCACGGAGAAAATAGATTTTGAGCGGGGGCTGCTCAAGTACCACGCGACGCGCAGTGTGTTCACCAACCTGTCGAACAACCTATATGGCCACCTCGGCCTGGACGCACTGCGCTCCGAAATACGCAGGACACGCGAGGCGATGATGGAAGCCTCCTTCTCGCGCAGCTTGCGCGAAGCGATGGAAGCGTTCTTTGCCCGGCTCAGGCAGAACCTGAGCAAGACCTCCGAAGAAATCGGCGAAATCCAGAAGATGCTCGATTCGATGTACAAGAAATTCGTCGTCGAGCACGGATTGAAGCTTGCAACACCCTCCCCCTTCTCCACTGCGCGCTACGAGAAGGAAATCGAACAGCTTCGCAGTGCTTTCAACCAACAGATCAACACACTGGGGACGATGCTTTTGTACCGCAAGGAGACGGTGACACAGCGTTTCTTCGACACCATTGCACTGGAAGCGCGCCGGACCTTTGAAATGGCAAATCGCGACGTCGACCAGTGGTTGCGCGCCGCCTTGAGCCCGCTCGAAACGCAGATTCGCGAGTATCAGCTCCAGCTCAAGCGTCGCCTTGAAAGCGTCAAGCGCATTTACGAGGCCACCGGCACACTCGACGACCGGATGGGCGAACTGACGCAGTCCGCACGCGGCCAGATCCGCCAGCTCGAAGAGTTGCAGCAGATCGAGGAAGACATCGCAGGCGCGCTATCGCTAAGTACGCCATTGTTTGAAGTCCGCAGCGTCGAATCGGTTGCCTGAGGCCATCGCCTTTGGCTCTCTCCGCATGGCGAACCCCGCTACCGGGGTTCCTCCAACCTTGAGAATGGTTCAGAACGAGTAGCGATAGCCAAGGTTGCCTCCCCACGCCTCGGTCTTGCCACCCTTTTCCCAAGCCAGGTCGAAATACAGGGACGACGAAGTCGAAAGCTGCGCATCCAGACCCATCCCTAGTAGGCCTCGGGTTTCCTGCAAGCCATCCGCGTAATGCTGATTACCGATCGAGCCAGAGAGGCATCCATCGAGTTCCACCTTGGCTGCGAGTCGCAAAATGGCGTCAACACGTCGCCCGGCTTCCTCTCGCAGGAATCCGATATTCAATCCAGGCATCAACAACTTCGACGAAAAACTGTCAACACGTGACAATTCGCCAAACCATTGGAGCGCATCGCCTTCGATGTAGCTGTACAGAACGCCGAAACGCGGCTCAGCATAGACGACGCCGTTGCGCCAAGCCCCAAGCGTGATCCGACGCCCCACTTCGAGTGTCGTGGCTGCTGCAATCCCCTTTGAATCCCAGCGTTGCGTGGCGAGATCATTGGGTGTGACCTGTATGGCCGTCCTTGGCCAGAAGACCCGCTGAGTAAAATCCGCATACCAGCCGGACGCGCCAAGCCAGGTCGCGTAGAGTCCAAGCGATGGCGCATCGTTGTCGGCCGCGCCCGACCCGGCGAGGCCGGAATCGAGTTGGGCGTTGCCCCACGATATGCCAGCCATCACACCCAGCCACGCCGTCCCGTCGGCGAAACTGATTGCACGGTCCACACCCGTCTCCACGCCCCAGACACCGAGATCCGCCCCCACCGGGGCACGCCAGCGCCCCTGCTGTCCAAAGGTACGTGCCCAAACGCCGTCGAGCCGATGCCCCGCTGCTTCGGCAACTCGCAACCCGGCAAGCCGCCAACCCAGCGCCTGTGCGCTAGATTCCACCTGACGCGCACGCAACACCATCCCACCACTTGTGGTATCGCCCAGCAAACCGCCCAGTTCTGCGTTGAGCCCGTCGCGCTGTAGCGTCACAGTAAAACCATCAGCGATGATGCCGACAAGATCGTAGTCAAAAGCGCCGAGTTTGTAGCGGTTCTGCTCAAGCGTGTATCGCGTGGAATCCGTCACACCACGGCTGTCGACCAAGCGCAATTCGAACCGTTCGCCAAGATCGGTGTCATGCGCGCCCGCGTACACCAGCCGGACCGTTTGGTCCCCGCTTGCCCCTTGTGTCACCCGGATAGCATCGTATTGGGTCGGTGAAACGACCCGCAGGCTCAACACGCCTTGCCCACTGCCATCGAGCGTACCCACCACCTGGCGCCTGACACGCCCCTCAAACTGAAAGGTGCCGCTGTCGAGCGTCACGCGACCCAGCGCGATGCCCTCATGCACCGTCAATACGGCAGCCGGGTTGTCGACCAAGGCGCGGGAGATGCTCAGTACGCTCCCCTCAGCGGCTGACAATACCGCCTCCCCTGGGCCGACGTTCAGCACGGCCAGCGACGAGGTCGTATCAGCACGCACCGATCCGCCCTTCAGGAAGACAGGTCCATCAAGCACAGCCCCGCGGAACGTAGCGCTGCCGCGATCGATTTCCAGACTGCGGAAATCCACACCTGCACCAATCAGAGCCGTTGCCGCCGGCCCGATCTGTCCCTCACCCGCTCGCAGCGAAGCGCCCGCTTGCACCAAGAGTTCGTTTGCCCCCCCAGTGAAGGCCACATCCCCGATGACCGAATGTCCTGCATCAGCCCGCAGCAAACCCTCGTTGAAAGAGGCGCGCCCGGTGAGCTTGGCACTATCCAGAGCAAGGACACCACCATTGACGGTCAGCGTGCCGAAATCCACTCCGCTGCCAATATGGGCTCGCGCATCCGCATCGACCGAAGCCGAACCGACATCAAGCTGTCGGCCAGGCTCTGCACCCAGAGTCGTCGCACCGACAACGAATCGAGCGCCATCGATATGGCTATCCTGGGTTGCGCGCACCGCTCCTCCTTCGAAACGGCTCGTTCCCTCCACGCTTCCACCATCCAGAATCATCGTGCCGCCTACCAGCCGCACATCGTGGATGCTCGCACCAGCCCCAATCCGGACGGTAGCCGCACTGTCCACCGTTGACGCGCCCACACGCAATGCAGCGCCGTGATTGGCAATCAGATCCGTCATGCCCGATAGGAAGGCGCCGCCGCCGACTACAGTATCCCCATTTGCGCGCAAGACCCCACCATCAAACCTATTGTCACCTCCAAGACTACCCTGCAGCGCTACGTAACCGCCCTGCAGATGCAGGGCGCCACCCGCAGCGGTCAAGTCGGATAGCGTCACACGCGGACCAACCTCGACCACCGCACCACCAGCCAGGGTTGCAGTCCCGATGTTCAATTGCGTCGCGGCCTGGGTCTCCAATGCTGTCGATCCGCTCTGGAATGCCGCGTGCCCGAGCCTAGTGTCTCCATTCGCCTGCAAAGAGCCGCTGTCGAATACATTCGAGCCGCCCAGCACGCCATGAAGCTGGACCACGCCGCCTGTCAGGTGCAAGTTGCCGCCATTCGCCTCAAGATCGCCGAATGCAACACCAGCGCCTATTCGAGCAGTCGCAATGGCATCGAGCCTCGCATCAATGACATTGAGCCGGGCGGGAGGGGAGGCCTCGAAGGTCGTAGCGCCTGAAGCAATCTGCGGATCAGCAAGCGTCGCATCCGCCGTCGCGCGCACGACACCCCCTTCCAGAACGGCGCCATTTCCTACCATTCCTCCGCCAAATTGCACTGTCCCACCAGAAAGATGGAGCCCGTCGACATACGCCCCGGGGTCAAGAATCGCTGTCGTACCAACCCCGATGTCGGCGCGATTGACTGACAGACGATTGCCACTCGATGCACCCAACACCGTTACTCCAGCATCGAAGGCAACACCAGTGAGGCGGGTGTCCCGCAGAGCGAATACGGAGCCGCCCGACAGGGTGCTGTGGCCTCCTAGCGACGCACCATCCAGCGTCAGCGTACCGCCTGCCAGCCGGGTCTGATTTAGTGTGACGCCGGTGCCGGCAAGCACGGAAGCCGGCGCTTCAATGAGCACCCTTGCAATATCCAGTGCCATCCCGTTCGACGTTGCGAGCGTCGTAGCACCGGAACGGAATCGTGCATTGGCGATGGTCGAGTTGGCGCTACTACCTGGAACGGCATCCGCAAGTAGATTGCCGCCATTGAACACGCTGGAGCCCGACAGTGTTGCACCGTAAAGGTTTATCCGCCCGCCATCGAGCGTAGTATTTGTGGCTGACGTGCCTATGTACGCGTTAAGCGTTCCGCCAGATTCTATTGTCGTATCGATGGCAAAACTGGCCTCCCCTCCGAACACGGGCAGACTGTTCGGTTGATCGAGATTGGTTCCGCGATAGAGGTTCATGACGCTGCCCGCATTGACAGCCACCCTGCTCGCGCTGCCAGCCGTACCGATGCCCGCTACGGCTTCGTCACGCGTCGACGCACCATTCGCACCACTAAATATGTTCAGCGTCGCACCATCGAGCGTCACGTCGCGTACGGATGCGCCCTCACCGCGTCCCCCAAGACCGCTGTAGCCACCGCCTCCGCCTGCACCGCCGAATACGTTCAGGACGGCCTCATGCGACAGCCTCAAGCCTTCCGCGGAAGCACCCAAACCGGCACCTCCGGAATGGCCTCCGGCGCTTCCCCCTCCGCCAAGCCCACCCAGCAGGTTGATCGTAGCCCCGGCCACCGTGATTGGCGTGAGAACGGCACCCCGCCCATCGAAACCGCCTTCGCCGTCGCCACCCCAGCCGGCACCACCCCCGCTTCCACCGAATACATCAAGGATATCGCCAGCGTTGAGCGCAATTTGTGAATCGAACAGTCTTGCGTTGCTAAACGAAGTAATACCGAGTTGCGTTGCAGCGTCGATGCCCAGCCCTCCGCCTGCACCATGCACACCAGAACCACCCGCCCAAAGGCCGCCGCCGCCACCGCTGCTCCCTGCGCCCCCCTCGAAATTGCCGCCAGTGCCGCCCGGACCGCCAAGTCGATCATTGAACCCCGGTCCGCCATCCTGTCCGGCGCCACCCGTTCCACCATCCCCTCCGCGCGCACTAGGGAAACCGTCATCGTCAGGCTCACTACCCGTGCCACCCGTCCCTCCCAACAGCCCACCGCCGCCACCCGCACCGGAGAAACCATCGGGGGTGCCCAGCTTGCCACCCCCGTAGCCGCCACCCCCGGCACCGTCGACGCGATCCCCACCTCCTCCTCCGCCGCCAACTCCGCCCCCGCCGCCGCCGCTTCCACTACCAGAGATAGGCTCCCCATCTCCATCGAAGCCGGCATAGTTGGCGCCAGCGCTCCCACCTCCCCCGCCCAAGCTTCGGGCGCCCTTGCCGCCCTCACTTGAATACGCCGAATCGCCGCCATCGCCCCCAAGCGCCTCATCAGCCAGCACATAAGTTTCCGCCAGAGCCGCACCCGAGGGCAGGAGTGCCCCGCCCATTACGGACAAGGCCGGGCTCAACGCGATCCAGATCGATTTCTTGTACATCTGCATCCCTTGCAGGCGGATCGTAATCAACCGGTTCTCGCAACCCACACACGCAGTAGCCGATCACCCCAGCCTGAACCATGTACAGAGTTCAAAATGTCAGCCTTGACACGGAGCAAGCCGTGAACTACGAAAAAAGCAGCAGCGCTTTTTTTCTGCCTAAGCAGACAACAAGATCGATGAGTGCAAAAAAACAAAGCCCCGCACGCGGGGCCTTGTTTAGTTGGCGGCGCGCCTGAGGCGCCCGCCAGGATTACATTCGAGAACGATCAGGTTTTCTGGGCGGTCAGCTTGAGGAATTTCTCCATCAGCTGTTCCTTGTTCTCGACGACATCAGGATTGTGCGGGATGCAATCGACCGGACAGACCTGCTGACACTGCGGCTCATCATAGTGACCGACACACTCTGTGCACTTGTTCGAATCGATTTCGTAGATTTCGGCACCTTGCGAAATCGCGTTGTTCGGGCATTCTGGTTCGCAGACGTCGCAGTTGATGCATTCGTCCGTAATCATCAAAGCCATGGGGCTACCTCTTCCTTACGCTCTCTGCTGGCACGACGTCGCGCCAATTTCTGTTCAGGTGGCGTCCGCGACTCAGCCTCGCTCCGCCACCCTCTTCTGCAATCTAGCCTGCACCGCAGGCTGCACAAACTTACTAACATCCCCACCGAGCAGCGCGATCTCTCGCACCATCGTGGCAGACAGGAACATGAACTCATCGCCAGGTGTCAGGAATATGGTTTCGACTTCCGAGTACAGCCTGCGGTTCATTCCTGCCATCTGGAATTCATATTCGAAGTCCGACACCGCTCGCAGGCCACGCACCACGATCCGTGCGTCCTGCTGCTTCAGGAAATCAAGCAACAGCCCGCTGAAGCCGAGAACGTCCACATTCGGAATATCCGCCAGCACCTCGCGGGCGATTTCGACCCGCTCGGGCAGCTCGAAGATTGGCCGCTTGCCGCGACTGTCAGCCACCGCCACGATCACTCGCGGAAACAGACGCGCCGCACGCCGAATGAGATCTTCGTGACCCCGCGTCAGCGGATCGAAGGTGCCGGGGTATACCGCTACACCTTCATTCATGCTGGACTCCTCCAAACAGCTGATAGTGTACTTGTCCGGCAGTGCCGGTTTTGATTGGCCTCAAACCCGCAAAGTCATTCAGCGGATTCTCAGCCTCCACATAAACATAAGCGCCATTCGACAGAACTCGCGGCAGTAACGGTTCTACCCGCAGCAACCAATCCAGCCTGAAAGGCGGATCAAGCAACACAAGATCGTAGCGCTCCGTCGTGGTCCCGAGAAACCGCAATGCATCACCGCGCACGCATTTCAACGCTTCACCACCGAGCAGGCCAACATTTTGTTGCAATACAGCATACGCGTGAGGATCGCGCTCCACCATGGTGACGCGTGACGCGCCGCGCGATGCAGCCTCGAAACCGAGCGCCCCACTACCCGCGAAGAGATCAAGGCAAGTCCAACCGTCGATCTCCTGACCCAACCAGTTGAAGAGCGTTTCGCGAACACGGTCGGGCGTCGGCCGAAGTCCCGGAACGTCCGCCACGCGTAATCTGCGCGACCGCCACTGCCCACCAACGATACGGATCACGCTCATGGCCGCATGCGCTCTTCGCACAACGCATTGCTGGCGAGCGCACTGGCAATGCCGCATCGGGGAAGCTTCGAAGGGTCCATCTGCTAGACTTCCAAGCAAATTTTCGGCCGCAAACCAGCCGCGAAAACGCGGCATATTAGCGGCACCGCGAGGCGCGCGCCATGCCCGCCCATCACTTCCCACGGAAGCGCCTTCCCCATGTTCAAGTTCTGGAAGAAAGACAAGTCCGCGCCGGCGGAGGCCAAGACGCCTGAAACCCACTCGCCGGAAGCCCTATCCGACTCATCCACGCCGGTCGTTATAGCACCGGCCCCCTTCATCGTCGAAACCTCGGCAGCCACATCTGCGCCAGCACCTGCGGTCGAGCCCGAACCACCAAAGCGTTCGTGGATGGATCGCCTGCGCGCCGGCCTCGCCCGGACACGCGCACAAATCAACGCCGCCGCGGGCCCGGTTCTCGGCGCCGATGTGGGCGACATCTTCAGTCGCCGCAAGATCGACGACGACCTCCTCGACGAGTTGGAAACGACCCTGCTGACCGCTGACTGCGGTGTCGACGCAACGCAGTACCTGATCGACGAAATGCGCAAGCGCTGGAAGCGTGACAAGCTTGAAACAGGCGACCAACTGCGCGTAGTGCTGATGGAACTGCTCGAAGGCCTGTTGCGCCCGCTCGAACAGTCACTCGACATCCACACCCACAAGCCGACGATCATCATGCTCGCTGGCGTGAACGGATCAGGCAAAACGACCTCGATTGGCAAACTCGCACGCCGCTTCCAGGGTGAAGGCAAGAGCGTGCTGCTCGCCGCGGGCGACACCTTCCGTGCCGCCGCACGCGAGCAGTTGCAGGAATGGGGCCGTCGCAACGATGTAACTGTGGTATCGCAGGATTCAGGCGACCCAGCCGCGGTGATCTTCGACGCGGTTAGTGCGGCAAAAGCGCGCGGCGTAGACATCGTGCTTGCCGACACCGCAGGCCGCCTACCGACTCAGCTCCACCTGATGGAAGAGATCGCCAAGGTGCGCCGCGTCATTCAGAAGTCTGAGCCGACCGGTCCACACGAAGTCCTGCTCGTGCTCGACGCCAACATCGGACAAAACGCATTGCAGCAGCTTGCCGCATTCGACAAGTCAATCGGAGTGACCGGCCTGATCGTTACCAAACTCGACGGCACGGCCAAGGGTGGCGTGCTCGCCGCCATCGCTCGCACCAACCCAAAGCCGATCCGCTTCATCGGTGTCGGCGAGAGCATCGAAGATCTGCAACCGTTTGTGGCGCGCGAATTCGTCGAGGCACTGTTCGACCGCAGCCCCAAGAACTAAGGCAACACGCACTTCGGCCCAAATCGCAAAACTGCTGCGTACCGTTCGACATGCCTGCTCAAGAAAGCATTCAGATCCGCCAGATGCGGATTGAAGACATCGAAGCGTTCCACACGTACTCCGAGTTCATTGCGCACGAACGCCGCTACTGGGGCAAGACCGAGCCACGAACGTTCAACGAACTGCTCGACTGGTTCAACAAGCTCAGAAAACAGGGAGCACCGCTTCTGGTGGTGCTCGATCGGGGCGAACTTGTGGGTCACGCGGACCTGACGATTCCGACGCTGGAGGGTCATACCCACCTCGGCTCGCTCGGCATGGGACTCCTGCCCCCATACCGGGGGCGTGGTCTCGGCCGCAGGCTGCTCAAGGCCATCGTCGCTGCGGGCTGGGACTATGGCCTCGAACGCATCGAACTGCAGGCGTTCCGCAGCAACACGCTGGCAATTTTACTCTACGAGCGTTTCGGTTTCGTCCATGAAGGCCGGCGCCGCCGCGCACGCTTCCTCGACGGCGAATACGATGATGTCATGATCATGGGTTTGCTGCGCGAGGAAGCGCAGCCATGATCCGGTTCGAGACCGTATCCAAGCGTTATCAGGGCGGTGTCGAAGGTTTATCGAATATCAGTTTCGAGATCTCCCATGGAGAGTTGATCGTGCTGCGCGGCCACTCAGGCGCGGGCAAGAGCACACTCCTCAAACTGATTCCTGCGCTCGAACGGCCCACCTCCGGCCGCGTACTGGTCAATGACATCGACGTCGGACAGATGCGCACGAGCGCGATTCCCTACCTGCGACGCAGTCTTGGCTTGGTCACCCAAGAAAATCGCCTGCTGTTCGACCGCACGGTATTCGACAACGTGACGCTACCGCTAGCGATTGCCGGCCTGTCGAGGAAGGACGCAGCCATGCGGGCCAGGGCCGCGCTTGATCGCGTCGGACTGGCAGGCTTCGAATCCGCCATGCCGATCACGATGTCCGGAGGTGAGCAGCAGCGTGTTGCAATCGCCCGTGCAATCGTCAATCGACCATCGATCCTGATTGCCGACGAACCGACCGCGCATCTGGACGCCGACTATGCGGGCGAAATCGCCGCGCTGTTCTGTTCCTTCAATGAAGCCGGCGTCACCGTAATCGTCGCCACCCACGACGAGAACCTGTTCGCCGCCCGTGCCCCGCGCCGGCTGGAACTCGCGCGCGGGAGGCTCGTGTCATGAGCTCCTGGGTCAGTCTCCATCTCGCTGCGGCCGGCCACGCGATGCGCCGCTTGGGGCGAGCCCCACTTGCCACCCTCCTCTCCGCGCTCGTCGTGGCGATCGCACTGGTGCTGCCAGCACTTGGCTATGTCTTGGCGGACAGCGTGTCGCAACTCGCAGACGGACTCTCCGGACGACCCGAGATCAGCGTCTTCATGGAGGTTGGCGCGGACCGCAAACGGGTCGAGAACGTTGGCAGGAAACTACGCGCCGACCCCGGTATCACAGCAATCCGCTTTGTGCCGCGGGATCAGGCTCTCAAGTCGCTCGCGGCAGGCGCCGGCCTCGGCGACGTGACCGCCACGCTTAGCGACAACCCACTACCCGATGCCTATATCATCACCCCGCGAACGGATGATGTGGCCGAATTCGAACGCCTACGCGAGGGCGCCTCGCGATTGCCGGGCGTGGCACACGTGCAACTCGATACCGAATGGGTACAGCGACTGGCCGCACTCATCGCACTGGTCCGCTCATCGGTTGCAGCACTTGCTGCACTGCTCGGTAGCGCACTAGTCATTGTCACCTTCAACACGATCCGGCTGCAGATCCTCACACAGCGCCACGAAATCGGCGTAAGCCTGCTGCTCGGCGCGACTCGGCCATGGGTACGGCGACCTTTCCTCTACTTCGGCGCACTACAGGGCACATTGGGCGGCGTGCTGGCGTGGGGGCTGGTGCTTGAGGTCCTTTCAGTAGTCCGACCTGCAGCGGCACGACTGGCGGATTCGTACGGCATTCCGCTGGCAATCGGTAATCCCGTGGCATCCGAAGTCGCAGCCCTACTCGGGATTGCCGCAGTACTGGGGTGGCTGGGGGCTGCACTGTCTGTGCGCAGACATTTGAGGGATGGGTTGGTAACGGATTGAGCGCATCAGTGCGTATCGCACGTGTACCTGTCCGCTCATTTCGGCTTTGTCATGCCACGCAGGCATCCACTCGGAGCCACATCAGGCAAGCAGGTTGCTTCCTTGAGCGGGCAAAAAGTCAGCACCGCCCATGAACACGTCAGCCCCTTCGACGGCTGAATTCGTGCCAGAGCGATGCGGTAAGGCCATCCAAGCGCACCGGGCAGTCAGGATGCGCTCCAACCCGTCAGAACAGTTTTTCTCCGAATGCCGCTTCGAATGCCGCCGCCACGCCCTCGCGTGTGACCTTGTGATTCTGCGGCCCCTTCACAGCGATCTTGATCGCGCCCATGAGGCTGCCCAAGCGGCACGCCTTTTCGACACTCCAACCTTCAGCAAGACCGTAAAGCAGACCGCCCCGATAGGCATCGCCGCAGCCGGTAGGATCGGCAATGGCTTCGGGAACCACAGCCGGAATGCGGGTCATACGGCCCTGCGCATAGACATCCGATCCTTCCGCGCCGCGCGTAACAATCAACGCCTCGACCTTAGCCGCGATTTCTTGAAGTGTAAGACCGGTCTTGTCGGCAACGAGCTGCGCTTCGTAGTCATTGACGGTGCACCACGTCGCCCATTTGAGGCATTGCAGCAGCATCGGGCCATCGAAAAGCGGCAGACCTTGGCCAGGATCGAAGACGAAGGGAATCCCTTCTGCATGCATATCTCGTGCGTGCTCGATCATGCCATCGCGTGAGTCGGGACCGATGATGCCGAGCGTGGCGTTCGCTGCCTCGCGCACCTTCACCTGGTTTGAGAAGCTCATCGCACCTGGGTGGAAGGCGGTGATCTGGTTGTCGTCGAGATCGGTGGTAATGAAGCACTGCGCCGTAAAGGTGCCAGGCACTTCGCGCACCAGCGCATCCGGGATACCGAAACCCGTGAGGCGCTCGCGGTAAGGGCCGGCATCCTGTCCGACAGTGGCGAGAATCAGCGGGTTGCCGCCGAGCTGCTTGAGGGTGTAGGCGATGTTGCCAGCGCAACCCCCGAAATCGCGCCGCATGTCCGGCACGAGGAACGAAATATTCAGAATGTGCAGTTGGTCGGGCAGCAGGTGATTCTTGAACCGATCATGGAACACCATGATCGTGTCGTAGGCGACCGAACCACAGATCAGGACGGACATGAGAACTCCGCTCAGGCAAAGGTAGTAATTCTACCGCCAGCGGATGCGCCGCCACGCGCGAAGCGCAACGGCGTCCGGAGAATGCAGGACTACTTCAGCGCGGCCAGAGCTGCCTCGTAGTTCGGCTCGTCTTTGATTTCCGGGACCAGCTCGGCATGCAGCACCTTGTTGTTGGCATCGAGCACGACCACAGCGCGCGCAGTCAGCCCGGCGAGCGGGCCGCTGGCGATGTCCACACCGTAGGCACGCTTGAACTCGCTCCCGCGCATTGTCGACAGGGTCTGCACATTCTTGAGCCCTTCGACCTCGCAGAAACGCTTCGCGGCAAAAGGCAGGTCGGCTGAAATCACAAGAACGACCGTATTCTCGAGCGCCGATGCCTTTTCGTTGAATTTGCGCGTAGAGGTTGCGCAGGTTGGTGTATCGAGGCTCGGCACAATATTGAGCACCTTACGCTTACCGGCAAACTCGGCCAAGCCATGGTCGCCAAGATCGGCGCCTACGAGCGAAAACTCGGGGGCTGTGCTGCCCGGCATCGGGAAGCTGCCGGCCACTTCGATCGGATTTCCACCCAAGGTGACAGTGAACATACTGATCTCTCCTATTGATTTGATGCCCGCCTGGACGACAGGTGTCGGGAGGCGTGATTGTGCAGCCGACGGGTCTGCGAATCCATTCCGGGCAGTCTCCTCACTGCACGGAACGTGCAACGCCATCTGCGCACGCAAGCCGCAGGGCCATATCCGATCTGATGAATGATTGCTGCGGGCGGCACTGCAGCGATTGCCGCTTGCGTGATGGGAGTGAGGGCGAAGCAGGCCTGAACGCCAAGCTTCGCCCCTATCCATCAACCATAGCCAAGTGAGCCATCCTCCTTCTCGGCAAAGGAAATCGCTCACTTAGCGAATGTGCAAACACTCCGGCAGTCGGAGCAAACAAGGTCAACCCGTAGCGGGTGCTGTCTGCTTGGCATGCTGGTCGAGTACTTCGAAGACTTCGTCTTCCTCGAACTGCACATGGTTGCGAAGCAGGTCGGCAAAGGCTTCGAGACGTTCGGCGGTGGGTTCAGCCAGAGCTTCTGCCAATTCGCCCAGGCGTGCGTGTTCATCGCGCATGCGATCGACAAGATCCTGGCGGCCGATTTCGATAAGTGCCGTACAGACATAGCGCTCTTCATCCTGGAAATGCGCGACCATGTCTGTCGCATAAATCTGGCGGATGTGCTCGGCGACTGCTGGGAGCGCCGAGTCGTCCTCGGGCGCGAGTTCTCGAATTCCGCGAGAGAGTTTCATCGCGGTTTGGTGTTCAAGGCTGAGGTGAAGCAAACGTTGGGAAAGTGGCATGTTATGTCCCGTTATAAGTGCAATCGCACAATCTTTGCCAAGTTAGCGCGACGGGTTGTTTCGATAAGCTCAAGACGATTTATAGGCGCAAGCCTAGCATGGGAGCAGCCCTTCTCCGCCGCGATTTTGAGCGGCATCAACCGCTGCCTGCGCAAGGAGCTGCAAGCCACCAAAAGTTACGAAGTTGCGAAACGCGGACATTCCCCATACGCTTGCCCAATTTTTCGCCTGCCAGAACCGTCCGATCGACACAGGCCTTGACGGCCCAGAGCACGCGGTCCGACCCAGCTCGCTGTCTTATGCACAAGAGCCTTACCAGGAGCCCCCGATGATGAGCATTGCCCGGCCGCTTGCGTTCGCTGCAGGCCTCATCCTGCTGCCACTGGCAGCAACGGCTGCCGAGGTACCACCGGGAACGAAGCTCGCCGCGAAGCAGGAACTGGCACGCGGCAATGGCACCGAACCCGCCACGCTCGACCCGGGCAAGATGGAAGGCGTGCCGGAGGCCAATATCGCCTACGACCTGTTCGATGGACTGGTGAATACCGATCCGGACGGAAAACTCGTGGCAGGCACAGCCGAAAAGTGGGAAACCAAGGATGGCGGCAGGACCTGGATCTTCACGATCCGCAAAGACGCCAAGTGGTCGGACGGCTCCTCCGTTACGGCGGCCGATTTCGAATTCGCCTGGAAGCGAGTGACCGATCCAAAGAGCGCGTCACCCTACGGCTGGTTTGCCGGCCAAGCGTGCCACATCGTCAATGGCACCGAGATCGCCCAGGGCAAGATGAATCCCGACACGCTCGGAGTAAAGGCACTCGATGATCGTCGGCTACAGGTCCAACTCGACGAGCCGATCGGCTTCTTTCTTAAGACACTGACACACAGCTCGATGCTTCCGGTGCCGAGGAAGCTCGTTCAGAAGTATGGCGACAAGTGGGTCGAGGCCGACAAGATCGTTGGCAACGGCGCCTACAAGCTGGCCGAGCGCGTGGTAAACGAACGCCTTGTCCTGGTGCGCAACCCGCACTTCTGGAACAACGCCAGGACGGTCATCGACAAGGTCACATGGCTGCCGATCGTACAACCCTCCGCTGAGTACCAGCGCTACCGTGCTGGCGGCGAGGACATGACCGCCAACGGCGGCGTGCCGATGGATCAGATCAAACAGATCCGCAAGGAACTGCCGGAAGAACTCAAGCTATGGCCGCAGCTCGGCACCTATTACTACGAGATGAACGAGCGGGTAAAGCCGTTCGACGACCCACGGGTGCGCCGCGCACTCTCGCTCGCCATTGATCGCAAGATCATCGTCGGACAGGTGACCAACACCGGCGAGACCGAGGCCTTCACCTTCACACCCCCGATCGCCGAGGGCATGACCCGAGTGCACACACCCGACCAGGCCATGACGCAATTGCAGCGTGACGAGTTGGCCCGCAAACTGCTCGCCGAGGCCGGTTACACACGTGAGAATCCACTCAGGTTCCCGCTGCTCTACAACACGATGGAATCACACAAGAAGCTCGCCCTTGCAGTCAGCGCAATGTGGCGAATCAAGCTAGGCGTGAAGGTCGAACTGAACAACAAAGAGTGGAAGACTTACCTCGATTCGCGCAGCCAGGGCGATTTCGTCGTCGCGCGCTCCGCTTGGATCGCGGATTACAACGAACCTTCGACGATGCTCGACATCTGGACTTGCGGCAACGGACAGAACCACGGCAAGTACTGCAACAAGACTTTCGACGAAATGGTACGAAAGGCCAAGACCACCGCCGACGATACCGAACGCGCGCGGCTTTATCAGCAGGCCGAGCAGATTCTTTCGCAGGAGGCCCCCGCTGTGTTCGTCTACTTCTACAGCAACAAGATGCTTGTCAGACCATGGGTGCGCGGATATGGGCGCGATCCACAGGGTTACGCACGCACCAAAGAGCTCTACATCGTTGCGCATTGAACCGTCGGCAAGGCCGGCACAATGAAAGAATCGATCCGCCGCGATTCAGGGTTATCCCCACCAACCCACCCGACATGTTCACCGAAGTGAGTCCAGCTCAAGCCGGCTTGGCCGTCGCTCGTCCGTGGAGATCCCGATGCTGAAGTTCATCCTGCGCCGCGTCTTCGTTGAAGCACTACCGACATTGTTTGTGCTTGTCACGCTCACCTTCTTCTTGATGCGGCTCGCTCCCGGCGGCCCTTTCTCGGCAGAAGTGAACGTGCCACCGGAAGTGCTTGCCAACCTGCAGGCCAAGTACCACCTCGACCAACCGCTCTGGCAGCAGTACCTGGCCTACCTGGGCGATCTCATCCGCGGCGATCTTGGCCCCTCGTTCAAGTACAAGGACTTCACGGTCAATGATCTGGTGAATGCAGCATTTCCGGTTTCACTTCGGCTTGGTCTCTTCGCATTCGCGATTGCATTGGTGATCGGCATCTGCGCTGGCGTCGTCGCTGCACTCCGGCAAAACTCCTGGGTCGACTACGGAGTGATGTCAATTGCAATGGTCGGGGTCGTTCTACCGAACTTCGTGCTCGCACCGGTGCTCGCGCTGACGTTCGCGATCTGGCTGAAGGTGCTGCCAGCAGGGGGCTGGGAAGGGGGCAAGACGATCTTCATGGTGCTGCCGGTGGCGGTGCTATGCCAGTACTACATCGCGGTAATCGCGCGCATCACGCGCGGCAGCATGATCGAAGTGCTATCCAGCCCCTTCATCCGCACCGCGCGCGCCAAGGGCTTGCCGGTCGGCTATATCCTGCGCCGCCATGCACTGAAGCCCGCGATGCTGCCAGTGCTCTCATACTTGGGCCCAGCTTTTGTCGGCGTCATCACAGGCTCGATCGTGGTCGAGAGCTTCTTCGGGATTCCCGGTATTGGCCAGTTGTTCGTCAATGGGGCACTTAACCGCGACTACACGATGGTACTCGGGCTCACCGTGCTGATCGGTGCGCTCACGATCCTCTTCAACGCGGTGGTCGACATCCTGTACGGGTTGATCGATCCGCGCATTCGCATCAAGTAGGCGAGGCCCGCATGAATCAAACCGCATCCCCGCTGCGCCTCAGCCGCCCGCTGCCGCCGCTGCCTGGGCTCAATGACGATTCGAACCTCGCCGTGAAGGGCCGCAGCCTATGGGCCGATGCACGCCGCCGCTTCTTCCACAACAAGGCCGCACTGGTCAGCCTCATCCTACTCACCGCAATCCTGCTGCTCTGCCTGTTCGCATCTGCGATGTCACCCTTCAACGCAGAAGATCCGGACTGGAGCTCGATGCTGACCGGACCAGACTTCGAGACGAAACACTGGTTCGGCACCGACAGCCTTGGTCGCGACCTGTTCGTGCGCACGCTACTCGGCGGCCGGATTTCGCTGCTCGTCGGTGCGCTCGGCGCGGTCGTCGCGGTGCTGATCGGCACGCTCTACGGCGCCACATCCGGCTTCCTCGGCGGCAAGACTGACAGCGTGATGATGCGCGCGCTCGAAATCCTCAACTCGTTCCCGATCATGTTCCTCGTGATCGTGCTGATGACCTTCTTCGGCCGCGAACTCTGGCTGATCTTCATCGCCATCGGCGCCGTGAGCTGGCTCGACATGGCACGGATCGTGCGTGGCCAGACGCTGTCGCTCAAGCGCAAGGAATTCGTCGAGGCCGCCCATGTCGCGGGCGTTTCCAGCTTCGGCATCATCATTCGCCACATCGTGCCGAACGTGCTTGGCATTGTGGCGATCTACGCCACCCTACTAGTGCCACAGATGATCCTGTTCGAGAGCTTCCTCTCCTACCTCGGCTTGGGCGTGCAGGAGCCGATGACCTCATGGGGCGCGCTGCTCGAACAAGGTGCGAAAGCGATCGAAGGCTCGCCATGGGAGCTCGCATTCCCCGCCGCTTTCCTGGTGGTCACGCTGTTCTGTTTCAACTTCGTCGGCGACGGACTACGCGACGCACTCGACCCAAAGGATCGCTGATCATGAGTCTGCTCGAAGTTGACAAGCTGAATGTCCGCTTCGCCACACCGGAAGGCGAAGTCGCCGCAGTCAATGATCTGTCCTTCACGCTCGACGCTGGCCGTACGCTCGGTATTGTTGGCGAATCCGGCTCCGGCAAGAGCCAGACAGCCTTCGCCTTGATGGGTCTTCTGGCCAGAAACGGCGCCGCCTCAGGTGAGACGCGCTACCTTGGGACAAATCTGCTGGGCCTTGGCGAAGCCCAACTGAACAAGCGCCGCGGCAGCGAAATCGCGATGATCTACCAGGACTCGATGACCTCGCTGAACCCCTACCTCAAAGTCGGTGATCAGCTGATGGAAGTGCTGCGCTTCCACAAGGGCATGGATCGCAACACAGCTTTTGCCGAGTCGGTACGGCTGCTCGACGCGGTGAGAATCGCAGATCCCGCCAGACGCATGCGCATGTTTCCACACGAATTTTCCGGTGGCATGCGCCAACGCGTGGTGATCGCGATGGCATTGCTCTGCAGACCAAAGCTCCTGATCGCCGACGAGCCAACGACCGCCCTCGACGTCACCGTACAGGCACAAATCCTGAAACTGCTGCAGGAGCTGCGCCATGACTTTCAAACCGCCATCATCATGATCACGCATGACCTCGGCGTGGTCGCCGGCGTGTGCGACGATGTCCTGGTCATGTACGCAGGCAGGACAATGGAATACGGGCCGGCTCAAGCCATCTTCGACACGCCCTCTCACCCTTATACGCGTGGCCTGCTTCACGCCGTGCCGCGCATGGATCAAGCACATGGCACCGGGCACCTCGCCACGATTCCCGGCAACCCACCCAATCTCCTTGCGCTGCCATCCGGCTGTCCATTCGCACCGCGCTGCCATGAGCGTTTCGAGGCATGCCTGAAGCCCGCGCCACTGGAAGAATTCGCCGGCACACGCCGCCGCGCATGCCATCGGACAATCGCGGAACTCTCACGAAGCGCCGCATTGATTGAAGGAGTCGTCGCATGAACGTCCTTGAACGCCCTTTCCGAAAGCACGGCGTACTTGGCCGGACAGCACCAAGCGCGAGGCATTCCAGATGACTGCGCCGCTGCTCGAAGTCCGCGATCTCCACGTGCATTTCAACGTCGGTCGAGAGGGGCGATTGCCTTGGGCTCCCGCACGACAGCTTCGTGCCGTCAACGGCGTGAGCCTCAGCCTCAAGGCTGGCGAAACGCTTGGCATCGTCGGAGAGTCAGGCTGCGGCAAGAGTTCACTCGCACGCGCATTGATCGGCCTGAACCCGATCACCTCAGGTAGCGTCAAGCTCGAAGGCCGTGAACTCGCAGGCCTGCCCACAAACGAATGGCGAAGCCTGCGCGCCGAGATGCAGATGATCTTTCAGGATCCGCTTTCATCGCTGAACCCTCGCATGACGATCGGCGAGATCATCGCCGAACCCCTTCGCACACTCCGTCCCGAAACATCGAAAGCGACAGTGAAGGCTGAGCTCGAACGCGTGATGGCGCGCGTGGGCCTGCTTCCCAACGTTATCAACCGTTATCCGCACGAGTTCTCAGGCGGCCAGTGCCAGCGCGTCGGCATTGCGCGTGCGCTCATCGTGCGGCCAAAGCTCATCATCTGCGATGAGCCGGTGTCAGCCCTCGATGTATCGATCCAGGCCCAGGTCATCAACCTTCTGCTCGATCTTCAGGAGGAAGAAGACCTCACGCTCATTTTCATTGCGCATGATCTGGCTGTGGTGAAGCACATCTCCGACCGTGTGCTGGTGATGTATCTCGGCCGTGCCATGGAGATGGCAGATTCAGATTCACTGTTCGCTGCACCCGAGCATCCCTACACACGGGCCCTGCTCTCCGCCGTACCAATTCCAGACCCGATGCGCGAGCGTACCAAGACGATCCAGATCCTCGAAGGCGATCTTCCGAGTCCGATCGCACCACCCTCAGGCTGCGTATTCCGTACGCGCTGCCCTATCGCCGAACCCCGCTGCGCAGAGTTGGTGCCCAAGCTCGAAGTTCGCGGTACCGACGCGACTCGCTCGGTGGCGTGCATTCGAGCAGGTATCACTGCGGCCGCTTGACTGCCTTGGGGAAACATTCCGAGCCTGTCCCTGGCGTGTAGGCTGAACTCGACACGCTCATCTGTGAGAGCTCTTCGTCGGATATTCCTCGCCCCGGGGGAGCCCCGAGGCGAGTGATGCCACTGCTACAACCTTAGCGCACGCCTTGTGCTGCCAGCGAATCCGGCGTCCAGAAGCTATCTGGCTTGAGCGTATCGAAGTACTTCACACCATTCTTGCCGGGCCACAGATTGATGTAGTAGGAACCTGCAACGAGATCGTAGTGGCCGGCAACGGCATATGGCACCTGCACATCATATGCAGGTGACATATAGGCAAAGCCAGGGCGCCACAGTTGGCCACGTGCGTCGTACTGGTCGCTCGCAATCGGCGTCCAGCTATCCTCGTCAATGTAGAAGGTACGGCGCGAATAGACATGACGCTTGCCTTCCTTGAGCGTAGCTTCGACAACCCACACGCGATGCAGCTCCCAACGCACGACTTCCGGATTGATGAACTTCGGCTGGAAAACCTTCTCCGGGTTGTCATTGAAAACGAACCTGTAGTTGTTGTAAGGAACAAAGACTTCCTTCTTGCCGACCAGCTTCATGTCGAAGCGGTCCATGCTGCCGTTGATGATGTTGACATCATCCACCGTCGACATGCCGGAGGTCGACGGGTTCGGTGTGTCGTACGACAGGTCCGGCGCCAGACGCACGCGCCGCTGGCCCGGCAGATAGGACCACGCCTTGCGATTAGTGGACGAATAATCGACCGGATCCATCGCGAGGGTGCCTTCGCCGACGCGACGGGCAGGCCCTGTATAGAGTGCCTTAGCGCGCGAGATGATGGAAACGTCAGCATCCGGATGGCCGTAGTAAACACTCTCCCAGGCCCAGCTTCCCTGCGTGGCGAGCACAAGCTTGCCCGCACCATCGACGTTGTAGGCACTGTAGCGTGGCGTTTCGTACGACACGCCCTGGTACCGCCCGCCGTTAGCATTGAGCATGACCTCATTGCCGTTCTTCGGAATCTGGAACGGAATGCCAGCACGTGCGTCCTTCATCGAGAGGCCGTCGGCCGAACTTGTCGCCCGCGTTGCGTTCTTCAACGTGTTATCGATCACAAACTTGGGATAGGCCACCGTCCGGTGCGTCGGGTAGACATCGATACGATAGCCCGCGTGGGCTTTCATCAACGCCTTCGTGCCCTCAGTGAGCTTGTCAGCGTACTGCGCCATGTTCTTCGCGTCGATCGAGAACAGCGGCTTCTCGCTGGCGAATGGATCGGGGCGCACGCCCGATGCCTTGTCGAAACCCGCGGGAGGCGTGGTAAGCCCGCCAGTGTATTCAGGAATGGTGCCCTCCTTGTTGCCGGCCTTCTCGGCACCAAGCGGCGTGAGAGTCGTGCCGAGCTTCTTTGCCTCCTCGGCCGATACACCGGCGTAAGCGCCCACGCTGGCAGCAAGAAGACCCACGCTCATCAAGGCAATCGTCAGTTTCTTCATCATCATTGTCTCCACTAGGTCAGAGCGTGGTCTTGAAGGTCAGGTAGAGGGCGCCGCGATCCTGCAACAGCGCCTGGGTACCGTTCTGTGTCGTCATCACTCCGCTGGCGTTGGTTGTGTAGTTGCCGAAGTAACCCACGTACTTGAGGTCGAAGCGATAGCGG
>JAVBUM010000109.1:0-19462 GCA_031555325.1 Niveibacterium sp.
GGTGCGGAAAGGGCAGGCAACAAGGAGGGCACAATCCCCGAGTACACCGGCGGCGTCACGACGCCGCCTGCCGGCTTCGACAAGGCCAAGGGGGTGCGTCCTGATCCGTTTGCCGATGAAAAACCGCAGTTCTCGATCAGCGCGAAGAATATGGCGCAATACGTGGACAAACTTACCGAGGGTGCGAAGACGCTGATGAAGACACATCCGGATTTCCGGATCGACGTTTATCCAACCCATCGCAGCGTCGCCTATCCGAAGTTCGTACTTGAGAACACGGTGAAAAACGCCACCCGCGCCAAGCTGTCCGAAGGTGGACTGGGTTCCCTTGATGCGCACGCCGGCATTCCATTCCCGATCCCAGCGAACGGCAATGAGGTCATCCTCAACACGCTCGCGCGCTATCAGGGCGTGACATGGGAACTGCCGAACTTCAAGGTCTACACGGTCGATAACTCGGGGCGCGCGGTACTGGGCGCCGAGGGTGACTACATCCAGGATAGCCCGTATTACGCGGATAAGGGCGACGCCGCGACCATGTCGCGCGCACGTGCTTCCTACTTCGGACCTGCGCGGCGCGCAGGCGAAAGCGTTCTGGTATTGGAGCCGGTTAACTGGACTGCGGGTGACCAGCGTGCATGGTCCTATCTGCCGGGCCAGCGCCGGGTTCGCCTGGCGCCGGAAGTGGGCTACGACACACCGAATGCCTCCACTTCGGGTATGTCGACTTACGACGACGCTCTGCTTTTCAATGGCCGCATCGATCGGTTCGACTGGAAGCTCGTTGGTAAGAAGGAGATGTACGTTCCGTATAACGACTATCGCCTGACCTACCACAACAAGCCCGAAGATGCCTTGGGGCCGAAGTTCATCAATCCGGACGTCGTGCGCTGGGAACTGCACCGTGTCTGGGTGGTTGAAGCCACGCTCAAGGAGGGCAAGCGTCACGTCTATTCCCGCCGGACTTTTTACATCGACGAGGATGGCTGGATGGTCCTTGCGAGTGACCAGTACGACGGACGTGGAAAGATCTGGCGGCTCGGTTTCCAGTACATGACGCCGGCGTATGACGCACTGGCCACGCATGCGGTTTCGGGGCACTACGACGTGATCTCGGGTGGCTATTACATCCACCTCTGGCCGGGCGCCGGTGGCGTGAAGATCACCGACTCATTGGCACCTGCTTCTTTTTTCACACCGGATGCACTCGCCGGTCAAGGCGTGCGCTGACCCGCACCGGAGTGTCCCTCGGGCTGACGCTCCGGAAGTCAAAATTTGTACGCAATGGAGAATTGAATGAGCAATTCTGAAATGGAATGTCCTGACGCACCAGCCATTCCCGGACGGCGTGGTTTCATCCATAAGGCGGGCGCTGGGGTGGTCGCGCTTGGCGCCACTGCGGCGACTGCGGTGTCCACCGTGGTGGAAGCAGCTGACATGCCCCGGAAAGCAAGGGCGAAAGGTATCGATTACGACGTCATTGTGCTCGGTGGAGGCTTTGCCGGTGTTACGGCCGCGCGCGACAGTGCGAAGAACGGATATCGCACCCTGCTGCTTGAAGCGCGGGACCGTCTCGGTGGGCGGACATGGACCTCGGAGTTCGCTGGCCACAAGATCGAATACGGGGGTACGTGGGTTCACTGGACGCAGCCGAATGTCTGGTCGGAGATCCTGCGTTATGGCGTCAAGGTGACTGAGACGCCTGAGGGCAAGCTCGAAGGGGCGGCCACTTCGTTCCACGTACTTGTCGACGGTCGGGTGGAGGTCCTTGAGACGGACGAACAGTTGGTGCAAATCGCCAAGGCATTCATGGCGTATTTCGCCGAGGCGAAGCATGTCTGGGAGCGGCCGTATGACATGGCCAACAGCTGGAAGGAAATTCTGGCGCGTGACGGGCTGAACCTGCCCGATACAATCGGCAGGGCCAATCTTTCGCTGGTGCAGCGTGTGGTCGTCGAGTCTTATCTGACAGCGGTTGTCAGTGGGATGCCGAAGGATGCTTCGTATGTAGAACTGTGCCGTTGGTGGGCACTCCCTGGCGGCACCATGTCGCTCTTTTCCGATTCGCTTGGGCGCTACCGCATCACTGACGGCACGATCAGCCTGATCAACAAGATGATCGACGATGGAAAGCCTGAGGTGCGGCTGTTGTCGCCCGTGAAGTCGGTCGACGATCGTGGCACGCATGTCGTGGTGACGATGCTGGATGGCAAGCGCCATACCGCTGCAACGGTGATTGTGGCCCTGCCGATGAACGTGCTGCCGAACGTTGAATTCTCGCCCGCGCTTGATCCTCGCGTGATCGCGGCAGGAAAGGAAAGACACGCGGGCGGCAACGGCATCAAACTGTTCATCAAGGTGAAGGGACGCATCGGCAAGGGCAAGGCAATCGGCATGGCGCCCGCCACGCATCCACTGCCTATCGTGACGACCTACGCATTGGCGGAAGATCACTCGCTTCTGATCGTGTTTGCTCCAGACCAGACGCGCATCAATTACGCCGACAAGATGGAGGTCCAAAGCGCGTTGCGCGATTTCTTCCCGAACGTCGAAGTCGAGGATGTCACCTTTAACGCTTGGGCTGGCGATCCGAACAGCCTCGGGACGTGGTGCAACTATCGGCCGGGATGGTTTGGAAAGTACGTTGAAGCCTTTGGGAAGGATCGTGGCCGCATTTACTTTGGCCAAGGCGATCACGGTGAGGGCTGGCGTGGCTTCATCGACGGCGCGATTGGCGGCGGCGCGGCAGCTGCCGTGCGTGTCAAACAGCTGCTGGGGTGAATGGACGGCGGGATTGATCCTTTGCTTTGTCGGTTCCGCGAAGGCAGGGATCAGTCGGTCGTAGGCGATTGCGATCGGCTGGATTCCTGCCTCTTCGCGGGAGTGACGAAGCAGAAGCTGCAGGCCTGCCTGGGCCTCGATCCTCCGGCGAACGCGGGAGCCCAGTCGATTGGGTGAGGCTTGGTCGGCAAGGTTTCAGCACCGCAAGACTTGCGATGGGGAATACCCAAAAAGCGCTTGAAATGCAGCCGAGAACTTGCTCGGATGAAGAAAACCAAACTGCGCTGCAGCGTCTGCGATGCTGCACTCCTTGAGCGCGGTCCTGCGCAGCAGATCGCGTACTCCTGCCAGCCGCACCGCGCGTAGATAGGCGTTGGGCGCGATACCGGCAGTCTCGACGAAACTCGTCTGCAACGTGCGGCGGCTGATGCGCAGCATCTGACAGAGATCGAGAACGCTGACAGTCTCCCCGCGCCGGGCGAGAACGTACTCCCTGCAGCGGCGAACGATCGTGCGATAGGACCAGTGCGTCAGATCCGTGCGAGGGAGCTTGCGTCCTCGGGCGAGTATTGGAAAGAACCCGTCGAGCATTTGCTCGACGAGGAGCCGCTGCGTAGACGCTGTGAGCGGTGATCCCGAGTCGCCGTTGAGCAGACCCAAACCCGCTTCGAAGAGCTTCTCTATCTGCTGGTGATCTTGCTTGCTGATTTCGATCAGCGCAGCCGAACTGCGTAGCGCTGGCGCATCAAGATATTCCTCATAGCTCGCATACACCTCGTCTGAAATGAGCAGCGATGCGAAGCGGGGCGGGGTCACGCTATGCGAATCGAAACTGCGCCCGCCTCCTAGATGAACGACAGCAGTGCTGGTGTCCTCGTTGTTCAACATTCCCTTATTGTCACCCAGCGCAAGGCCGAGAAGCTGGGAGCCGCTGGCAACGGAGCCCTGCTGCTGCATGGGAAGATTCATGCTCTCAACGTAGATTTCCGTGCCGTTGCCGACCAGCTGGTCCAGCTGTCCTTTGAAGCGGCCAGGTCCGAGTTGCCTGTATTGCTGGTTTAGCCCCGAGACCGCAAGTGCGTGATCGGTTGGGTCTGTGAAGCGCGCGGTTTCAATGAGGGGGGGTGTGTGACTCGCTGCGGCCATGCTCTTGAGCTGATGCAGGAGAAGAAGGAACTTGAGACGGCCCGTAGGAACCGTTTGGCGATCCGGCGCGTCAGGCGCCGGATCGCTGGTTGCTACACCTTCTTAGGCTTCCACTGTCGTCCGACGCTCGGACGTACCCGCGGAATGCCCTTGCTGAGCGGCTTCCTCGGCGGCGTTGCCGGCATTCGATTCGTCATCGACTTCGCCGACGCCCTTGAGCAGGAAGTGCGACAGTGCCGGGATCAGCACGAGCGCACCAAGCATGTTCCAGACGAACATGAAGGTGAGCAGGATGCCCATATCAGCCTGGAACTTGATCGGCGAGAAGGCCCATGTCACCACGCCTGCCGCGAGCGTCACGCCTACCAGCGCCACCACCTTGCCGGTGAAGCGCAGCGCGTAACGGTATGCGTCCCGCAGCGGTACGCCAGCGCGTTGTTGTGCGAGCTGAATCGAGAGCAGGTACAGCGCGTAGTCGACACCGATACCCACGCCAAGTGCGATCACCGGCAGCGTTGCCACCTTTACGCCCATGCCGAGCCAGACCATCAGTGCTTCGCACAGGATCGAGGTGATCGCCAGCGGTACCACCGCCACGACCACTGCGCGCCAGCTGCGGAAGGTGATGAAGCACAGCACGATGACCGCGGCATACACGTACATCAGCATCGTGAAGTTGGCCTTCTTCACCACGATGTTGGTCGCGGCTTCGATGCCCGCACTACCCGCGGCGAGCAGGAACTGATGCTGTTCGGAGCTGTGTGCGGTGGCGAATGCATCGGCGGCGGCCACCACGCGCTCAAGCGTTTCAGCCTTGTGGTCGGCCAGATAGGCCACCACGGGCATTACGGAGCATTCAGTGTTGAACAGCTCGGGGTTGGTCACGCTGGCGGTACGTGCCGCGTAGTTGAGCACGTCTTGGTTCGGTGAGATCGCAAGCCACTTGTTGCTGCCCTCGTACGAACCCGCCGTGATCTTGCGCACCGCATCGGCGAGCGATACGGTTGTCTGCACGCCCGGTACCTGCTGTAACGCCCAGCCCAGGCGATCGGCCTCGACCAACGTTTCATAGGAGAGGCAGCCTTCGGCCGGCGTCTTTACGATCACGGCGAACTGGTCGGACGAGAGCGAGTACTGGCTCGTGATGTAGGCGTTGTCGAGGTTGTAGCGCGAGTTCGGGCGCAGTTCCGAGGAGCCGGCGTCAAGGTCTCCGATCTTCAGGTTCTGGCTCACCATGAAACCTGCGACCGTCACCACGGCCGAAAGCAGCAGCACGGACTTGGCCCAGCGGCGCTCGGTGAAGCGCATCAGCAGCGCCCAGATGCCGGAGATCTCCTTTTGGTCGGCCTTGAGGCTGCGTGCGGCGGCGGACTTCGATACCCCGGTGTAGGAGAGCATCACCGGCAGCAGGATCAGGTTCGTGAAGACCAGCAGGGCCACGCCGATACTTGCGGTAACCGCCAGATCCTGGATGACCGGGATGTCGATGAGCATCAGCACCGCGAAGCCGACCGCGTCGGCAATCAGCGCCGTGACGCCTGCGAGGAAGAGGCGGCGGAACGTGTAGCGGGCTGCGATCAGCTTATGTGTGCCGCGCGCTACGTCCTGCATGATGCCGTTCATCTTTTGCGCGCCGTGCGACACGCCGATCGCGAATACCAGGAAGGGAACCAGGATCGAGTAGGGGTCCAGCGCATAGCCGAGCATCGCGACCAGGCCGAGCTGCCAGAGCACCGCGATGGCGGAGCAGGCAAGCACGAGTGCTGTCGAGCGTACGCAACGGGTCCAACCGAAGATGATGATCGCCGCAATGACCACTGCCACGGCAAAGTAAATGACCATCTGGTTCAGGCCATCGAGCAGGTCGCCCACGACCTTGGCGAAGCCCACGATACGGATCTGGATATCCGCGCCGTCTTTGTTGCCTGAGTATTTCGCGCGGATTTCTTCGAGCTGGCGTGACAGTTCCCAGTAGTCGAGCGCCGCGCCCGTGTTGATGTCCTTGTCGAGCAGCGGCAGGAAGATCATCGAGGACTTGTAGTCCTTGCCAACCAGGCTGCCCAGGATCTGTGCACGCGCGATGTTCATGCGCAACTGAGCGGTGCTCTCGGTCGACCCGTCGTAGTTGTCGGGCATCACCGGTCCGCCGGTGAAGCCTTCCTCGGTGACCTCGTTCCAGCGCACCACCGGCATCCAGAGCGATTTCACGTTGGCGCGATCGACGCCGGGCGTGAGAAACAGGTCGTCGTTGATGTGCTTGAGCGCCTGCAGGTAGGCCGGTGCGAAGATATCGCCCGACTTGTTCTCGACCACCACCCGCACTGCGTTGCCCAGGCCGCGTAGCTCGTTGCGGTGGTCAAGGAAGTTCTTGATGTAGGGTTGGTTTTGCGGAATGGTCTTCTCGAACGCCGCGTTGAGCGTGAGGTTCGTGGCCTGCCAGCCGAAGAACACGGTCGCGATCGCGCAGAGCAGGACCACGATGAGACGGTTGTTGAAGATCAGCCGTTCGAGTCGGCTGCCCGACTTGCGGTTGAATGCCTTCAGATCACTGATCGTCAGCAGGGTTTCGCTGATTTTGCTGGTTGCCATCGGTTGTCTCCGCCTGCTTTTTTTATTGCGCTTCTGCGACACGAACGCCGCCGTAGCCCACGAGCGCCATGCCATTCTTGCCCGCTGGTGCGAGTGCGAAGGTCGGCGCGGGGTTGGCGAGCTTCACCGGGGTGAAGTTCGCACCATCGTCATTCGAAATGATGAGTTGGCCCGACTGGCCTGCGAGCACGATGCTGCCGTCCTCGCGCACGATTCCGCTGGACACCGTTGAGGCCATCTTCGTGTCCACCTTCGTCCAGTTTGCTCCGCCATCCGTGCTGCGATAGGCGTTGCCGCGCAGGCCGAATACGATGAGTGATTGCTTCGTGGCCACCAGCCCGAAGAGCGTGCCCTGGTACGGCAGCGGTATGGCCTTGAAGCGTTGTGCGGTGCGATCGAGCTTCAGCACCAGCCCTTGTTCGCCCACGATGTAGAGCGTGTCGCCGACTGGACGGATCGAATAGAGGTGCAGCCCCCTGGGGTTCTCGACGCGGTCGAGCCATGGTTTCCAGGTCTTGCCGCCATCCGAGGTGGCGAGAATCAGGTTGAAGGCTCCGATGACAAAGCCATGTTTTGCATCCTCGAACCAGACGTCGAGGAAAGGCTTGTCTGCGCCTTGCGCGAGGATTGCTTCTGCGTCTCCCGCCAGCCGCTGGAGTTCTTCGCTCGCATTCTCGGCGGGTTTGCTGTAGGCGTCATGGACGAGGGTTGCGGCGGTCTTCCCGTCGAGCACGCGGGTCCAGGACGCGCCTCCGTCAGCGGTGGTCAGAATCACGCCTTCGTGGCCAACCGCCCAGCCGATCTTTGCGTCTATAAAGGTCAGCGCTGTGAGATCAGAACTCACCGGTACCTGCGCCTGCGTCCAGTCCTTGGCATTGTCGGAATAAAGAATCGTGCCGCGCTGGCCGGCTGCGATCAGACGCGTGCCAGCGCGAGCGACTGCGTTGAACGGTAGTCGTGTGGCCAGCGGTGTATGTGCAGCAGGAGATTCCAGTGGTGACACGAAACGCGACGTGTCGGCCGCGTGCGTGAGCGTCGCGGCCAGCGTAAACGCCGCTCCGCACACGATCTTGGTCCAGAGTGTCTTTTCAAGCATGTCTCGCTCCGTGTAATTCAATTCGATCCGCTTTGGAAAAAACGGCCGGTGCAGTGAGGAGGCACCGGCCGCGAATCGCGGACTCTATTTTCTCTTGTTGTGAAACCCCGGCTTTTGTCCGGGGTCGGTATTGCAGCCCTTTTAGCGCACGCCTTGTGCCGCCAGTGAATCCGGTGTCCAGAAACTATCTGGCTTGAGTGTGTCGAAGAACTTTACGCCATTCATGCCTGGCCACAGATTGATGTAATAGGAACCCGCAACGAGATCGTAGTGGCCAGCAATGGCATAAGGCGCAGGCACATCGTAAGCTGGTGTCATATAGGCAAAACCTGGGCGCCACAATTGGCCGCGCCCGTCGTACTGGTCACTGGCTACGGGCGTCCAGCTGTCCTCGTCAATGTAGAAAGTGCGACGCGAATAGACATGGCGCTTGCCTTCCTTGAGCGTGGCTTCGACGATCCACACGCGATGCAGCTCCCAGCGCACGACATCTGGATTGATGAACTTCGAGAGGAAGACCTTCTCCGGGTTCTCATTGAAAACGAACCTGTAGTCATTGTAGGGAACAAAGACTTCTTTCTTGCCGACGAGCTTCCAGTCGAAGCGGTCCAGGTTGCCGTTGATGATGTTGACGTCATCCATCGTCGACATGCCTGAGGTGGAGGGGTTTGGCGTGTCGTAGGACAGGTCGGGCGCAAGGCGCACGCGCCGCTGGCCCGGCAGGTAGGACCATGCTTTGCGGTTGTTGGCCGAGTAGTCCAGCGGATCCATGACGAGGTTGCCTTCCCCGACGCGGCGGGCAGGCCCTGTGTAGCTCGCCTTGGCGCGCGTGATGACGGAAACGTCGGCGTCTGGATGGCCGTAGTAAACACTCTCCCAAGCCCAGCTGCCCTGCGTGGCCAGCACGAGCTTTCCCGCGCCGTCGACGTTGTAGGCGCTGTAGCGTGGCGTTTCGTACGACACCCCCTGAAAGCGTCCAGAGGCATTGAGCATGACTTCGTTGCCGCTCTTCGGAATCGGGAACGGAATGCCGGCCCGTGCATCCTTCATCGAGAGACCATCGGTAGAGCTTGTTGTCCGCGTTGCATTCTTCAGCGTGTTTTCGATCGCGAACTTCGGATAGGCCACTGTGCGGTGTGTTGGATAGACGTCGATGCGAAAGCCTGTGTGAGCCTTCATCAGCGCCTTGGTGCCCTCGGTCAGCTTATCGGCGTACTGCGCCATGTTTCTTGCGTCGATCGAGAACAGCGCTTTTTCGTCGGCAAAGGGATCGGGGCGCACTCCCTTGTTCTTGTCGAAACCAGCCGGCGCGGCGGTGAGTCCTCCGGTGTATTCGGGAATCGTGCCTTCTTTGTTGCCCGCTTTCTCAGCGCCGAGTGGTGTGAGTGTCGTTCCGAGCTTCTTCGCCTCCTCGGCTGATACGCCAGCCTGCGCGCCAACATTGGTGGCGAGCAGGCCCACGCTCATTAATGCAATCGTCAGCTTCTTCATCATCGTCGTCTCCGTGGGGTCAGATCGTCGTCTTGAAGGTTAGGTAGATTGCGCCATGGTCCTTTAGCACGCCGTTGGTGCAAGTGGCGTTGCTAAAGTCGTTTACGTGCTTGAAGTCGAAGCGATAGCGGTTGTTGCGATCCAGCCTCAGGCTGCCGGCATCGGCGCCCACGCCTGTTGCCATTTTTCTTGCGTGTTGTCTCATCACGCAGCGAAAGGAGTCAGGGGCGATCGGAAGGCCAGCGCGTCGCGTGTTGCAGCGCCAGAACGGGGCTGCATGTGCCCGGCAAGAATTTGGGAATCCAGAACAGTTGCGTGTTTTGGGGTGCGCAGCGTTGCGTTGTGTCGGCGGATGCAGACACAACGCCGCATCACCCCCTTGGCTGTGGTGATGAAGGGGGTAGCGCTGTTGTCGCAAACGGCCGGATCCATCCCTTTTGCTCCCTCGGACAATGCGCGGGCTGGATGCGCCGCAGATTGCTGTTTGAAACCATGCTAGGGGTGAGGTGGATGGCGTATCGACCTGCAAACGGATGATCTTGCGGGCGCAAAACCCCATGCTCCTAAAGGAGTGTTCGGGGGCGTAGATCGAAAAGGGTGGAGTTGGTTCTCCGGATGCTGCGCTGCGGTAAAACAGGTGTGGGCGCAGCAGTAGGGGGGCCGGAATCATTGACGCCGTGCTGGCGAACATCTCGTCGTCTTTGTGGCGCTTGCACGCAGGCCTGCTTGTGCAGGTCGGGACACTGCCGCGCATCACCAAGGCAGGCTGTCCGGCGCCGAAAGGCGAGTGCTGTTCGGGGCCGGAGAACTGCCACATCACAAATTCGTCGATTAGGCTTGTTGCGGGACTGGTTTGAGGCTGCGTGTTGGCAGCATTAGCCCTGCGATCAGGCAGCCTGCGCTCATGACCGCCACCAGACTGAGGGCGATCGTATAAGCCTGTTGCGTAGGAAAGACGCCCGACCCCTGTGCTGGATCGCTCACCGTGGAGCTGGCGAGGACCATTGCGATGGCCTGTGATCCGAGTGCGCCGGCCAGCGCGCGCACGACAGATGAAAGCCCGGTTGCTTCACTCACTCGCTGCGGCGGTGCGGCCTCCACCACGAGATTCGCCACCGCACCATAGATCACGCCGGCGCCGATTGTGGTCAGCACGCCCGCAGCCGCTACGAGCCACAGATTGCTGTGATAGAGGGTGATTGCGATCCAGATGCCGGTGGAAATGGTGGCGCCGAGCAGTAGGGCTTGACGGCTACCGAAGCGGCCGCCGATGTAGCCCGCCAAGGGGCCGCCCACGGTGCCCAGCAGTGTCGCCGCGCCCTTGAGGGAGCCCGCAAAAGCCGCGGTTGCGCCCAGCCCGACCACAGTCCAGGTGGGTTGCTGCATGAGTGGCAGGATGATCATCTGCGACTGCAGCATGCCGAGGGCCGCACAGGCGAAGGCGAGGTTGGCGGCAAGGATCTGGCGGTTGAGCAGAAGGCGAACGTCGATTAGCGGACACTTGTGCCGCGCTTCGTAGCGCACCCAGAACGCCAGCACCAGTACGCCGATGACAATGGTCAGCCACACTTGGGGAGCGGCCCAGCCAAGCTGGCGGACTTGGGTGATCGCATACAGGATTGCGGTGATGGCTGGCACAAAGAGCAGGCCGCCCACGATGTCGACGTCGCCCACGTTTGCGGTGACCGGAGAGGATTCGAGGAACTTCCAGCACAGCAGCGCGCCGATGGCTGCGAGCGATGCACTAAAGAGGAAGAGTGTGCGCCAGGGGAGATGATCCACGATGACGCCTCCGGCGAGATAGCCGATCGCAGCGCCTAGTACGGCGGTACCGGCAATGATGCCGACGCTCAGTGGCACATACTTGATCGGCAGGCGTTCGCGGATCAGCCCATAGCTCAGGGGGAGGATTGCGGCGGAGACACCCTGGATGGCACGTCCGACGATGATCCATTCAAGCGATTCGGATGCGGCGCTGATGAGGGAGCCTGCGAGCGCGCAGAGCAGCACGGTGACGAGCATCCGCTTGCGGCCAAACATGTCGCCCAGGCGTCCCACCACCGCGGCTGCAGCGGCCGAAACCAGCAGGAATGCGGTGATCAGCCAGCCCACCTTTACTGGATCGCCATAGGTACGGAACAGTGCGGCCAGTGCGGCGTAGATCATGCTGGCCTCGACGGCACAGGTCAGTTCGGCGAACACCATGACTACAACGAAAGCCTTGATCGAGGACTTTTGATCCTTTTCTTTCACTTCGGAACTCCTCCTTGGTCCTGCAATGCGGTGTGACGATATGCGCGCATGGGGCGGGCCGACTGGCATGAGCCAGAAAGTGCCCGAATGAAAAGGGAGCCCGGCCAAGGGGCCGGAGGGGGAGGTCGGTGGGCGCCGAGCCCCACATGGGGTTCGGGCGTCCGGAACGTGTCGGGCTTTAGCCCGTAGGGCGCTTCAAACCCTGTGAGCCGGGCCAGAAATTGGCGTAGCGAGGGTGGTTGATCTGGTCAGAGATCGACATGCAAAACAGGCCGCGGAATAGCCGGCCTGTGTCGGGGGCAGGTCCTGAACAAGCGTGTTGCGATGATGCGGAGGGGAGACAAATTACTACGCGGCGTATTGCCGAACACGCCATGCCGGCGGGCTTGGTCGGGATGGCGCGGAGTCCTCGCACTGGCGGCGATGATGAAGGGCGTAGCGCTGTTGTCGCAGACGGCCTGTTCCATGTCTCTCTTGCTCCCTCCAGCAGTATGTGGGGCCGGATGTGCCGCTGAGTGCTGTTTGAAACCTATGCTAGGACCGGGCGGATCGCGCATCGACCCCCAAAAGGACGGTCTGAAGGCGCAAGGAGAGGTACTCCTAAAAGAGTAGCGATGAGGCGTACGCGCAGAAAAGCCGGTGCGCTCAAGGGATGCTGCGTTGCAACAGTGGGGGATGGGTAATCGAAGGTAGGAGTTCGCCTATCGTCGCAGTTCAGCGCTTGAGAGCATGCCGCTGCCATTGTTGCGCTTGCGTAAGCATGTGGGGAAACATGCCTTGAGGCAGTGTGCTTCGCCCCCTGAGGCGCATGGATGCCTCAGGGGCGGAGAAATGCAATGTTACAAATGCGCGGTCTTGTTGCGCGTGATCAGAGGTGGTTAGGCGTGCTGCGGTATCGGTCTAGGGGTGCGCGTTGGCAGCGTCAGGCCGGTGAGCAGGCACGCCGCGCTCAGACAAGCCACCAGACCCAGTGCCATGGTGTAGGCCTGCTCAGTGGGAAAGACGCCAGGCCCTTGCGCTGGATCGCTGACCGTGGAGCTGGCGAGGACCATCGCGATGATCTGCGATCCAAGTGCGCCCGCAATCGAACGCACGACGGAGGACAGTCCGGTGGCTTCGCTCACGCGTTCCGGCGGTGCGGACTCCACGACGAGGTTCGCTACCGAGCCATAGACCATGCCACCGCCGACCACCGCGAATCCGCCCACGATGGCCACGAACCAAAGGTTGCTGTGATAGAAGGTGGTGATAGTCCAGATGGTCGTGGAAATGCAGGCGCCAAACACTAGCGCCTGGCGGCTGCCGAAGCGGCCGCTGATATAACCCGCCAGCGGTGCACCAAAAGTGCCGAAGAGCGTTGCTGCACCTTTGAGCGAGCCCGCAAAAGCCGCCGTTGCGCCCAACCCGACAATGGTCCAGGCCGGTTGTTGCATGAGCGGCAGGATGATCATCTGCGATTGCAGCATGCCGAGGGCCGCGCAGGCAAAAGCGAGGTTGGCGGTGAGGATCTGGCGGTTCAGTAACAGGCGAACGTCGATCAGCGGACACTTGTGCCGGGCTTCGTAGCGCACCCAGAACGCCAGCACGAGCACGCCGATGACAATGGTCAGCCACACTTGGGGAGCGGCCCAGCCGAGATGGCGGGACTGCGTGATCGCATACAGGATCGCGGTGATGGCCGGTACAAAGAGCAGGCCTCCTACGAGGTCAACGTCGCGTACGGATGCGGTAGCCGTGGAGGGTTCGAGGAACTTCCAGCACAGCAGTGCGCCGATGGCTGCGAGCGATGCACTGAGGACGAAGAGGGAGTGCCACGGGAGGTGGTCCACGATCACTCCGCCGGCGAGATAGCCGATCGCGGCGCCGAGCACGGCAGTGCCGGCGATGATGCCGACGCACATGGGCACATGCCTGATGGGTACGCGTTCGCGAACAAGGCCATAGCTCAGCGGCAGGATCGCGGCGGAGACACCCTGGATGGAGCGCCCCACAATGATCCATTCAAGCGAGTCCGACACGGCGCTGATAATGGAGCCGACCAACGCGAAAAGCAGCACGGTGATGAGCATCCGCTTGCGGCCAAACATGTCACCCAGGCGTCCCACCACTGCGGCGGCGGCGGCCGAGACCAGCAGGAACGCAGTAATCAGCCAACCCACCTTCACCGGGTCGCCGTAGGTCCGGAACAGCGTAGACAGTGCGGCGTAGATCATGCTGGCCTCGACGGCGCAGGTCAGTTCGGCGAACACCATCACCATGATGAATGCCGCTAGCGAGGATTTTTCATCCTTTTCTTTCATTTCGGAACTCCTCCTCCATGGTCCTGCGATCCGGCGCAGCGTTACGCGCCTGCGAAGCGGGCCGCCCAGCGTGGGCCGAGGCGAGCCCGATTGAAACGGGTGGCCGGCCTGTGCGGCCGGCCGAGGGAGGTCAGCGGACGCCGCGTCCTGCGAGGGTGTCGGGTGTCCAGAGGGTGTCGGGCTTCAGAGCGTTCAAGGGCTTCACACCCTGTGCGCCGGGCCACATGCTGATGTAGTAGGAGCCACCGACCAGATCGTAGTGCCCAGCCGTGGCTTGGGAGGTCTGCGCGTCATAGAGCGGTGCGAGATAGGCGAAACCAGGCCGCCAGAGCTGACCGCGTCCGTCGTACTGGTCGCTGGCGAGAATGAACCAGCTGTCCTCATCGACGTAGAAGGTGCGGCGCGGATAGATATGACGTTTGCCTTCCTTGAGCGTGGCTTCCACCACCCAGACGCGGTGCAGCTCCCAACGCACAAGTTCGGGGTTGATGAACTTCTCAAGCAGTGCACCGTCTGGTTTGTCGAAGTAATTGAAGCGGTAGGTGTTGTAGGGGACGAAGATTTCCTTCTTGCCCACCAGCTTCATGTCATACCGATCCTGGGCACCATTGAACAGGTTGGTGTCGTCGTAGGTCGACATTCCGGACGTTGTGGGATTTGGCGAGTCGTACGCCAGGTCGGGTGCAAGGCGGACGCGGCGCTGGCCCGGCAGATAGGTCCACGCGGAGCGCTCACCGTTGACCGTGTCGGCCGGCTCGATCACGAGTGAGCCTTCGCCAGCGCGACGAGCGGGTGCCGAATAGAGCGCGAGCGAGCGGGTCTGCATGTCGCCGGTCTCCGTTCCGTAGTACGGGCTGTCGCGCGTGTAGGAGCCCGCTGTCGATAGGACGAACCTCCCTGCACTGTTGACGTTGTAGGCGGAGAACCTGGGCAGTTCGTACGCGAGCCCCTGATAGCGCGCGGTGTGGTTGTGAATGACCTCATTTCCGCTCTTCGGAATCGGGAAGGGCACGCCTCCACGGGCGTTGCGCATGCCGATTCCATCCTCGGAGGTTGACGCGCGCGTTGCGTTCTTGACCGAGTTGTCGAGCACATTCTTTGGAAAGGACACGGTCCGGTGAGTCGGATAGACGTCGATCCGGAACCCCCGGTTCTTCATCAGCGCCTTGGTGCCTTCAGTGAGCCTGTCGGCATACTGCGCCATGTTGCTCGCATCGATCGAGAAGAGTGGCTTTTCATCTGCGAAGGGGTCGGGACGTACGTTGGAGCCAGGCTTGAAGCTTGCAGGCGGCTTGGTCAGTCCGCCGGTGTATTCAGGAATCGAGCCATCCTTGTTTCCCGCTTTCTCGGCGCCGAAGAACGTGAGCGTGGTGCCTAGCTTCTTTGCCTCGTCGGCCGACACGGCCGCATGAAGGCTGGCGTTCGCGAAACAGAACCCGGCGCTCGCGAGAGCGATCGTCAATACCTTGATATTCATGGGGATTGGCCTATAGCGTGGTCTTGAAGGTCAGGTAGATGGTGCTGCGGTCCACAAGCAGCGACTGAGTGCCGTTCGACGTTTTCAAATTGCCATTGGCATCGGTCGTGTAGTCGCCGAAGTAGCCGACATACTTGAGGTCGAAGCGATAGCGGCTCTCGACATCAAGAGCCAGTCCAATGGAATAGCTGCCTGCGCCCTCATTGCCGCCAGAGCTGACGGCTGAATTTCCGGATATGCCGCTGGAATAGCTCAGGGGCATCGACAGATCTGCGCCGGGGAAGACCTGGTACCAGGTGGGCGTGAAGTTGATGGCGAGCGAGTAAGCATTCCGTGAGACTCGATCGATATCCGTTTTTCCAGCGCGGCCCTTGAAGAAGTTCTCGCCTTGCGTGACGGAAGCCCAATGTGACCAAGTCACTTCGCCCGCCCACGATGCCGAGTCCCACAGTGGGGAGGCGACCGTGCCGAGCATGTTGAGGACGCCATGCACCGTGTCACCGCGGGCGCCCAACAGCTCGCCGCGGGCGGGTAGAGCGGCAGCCGACGTGATCGCGACGGTGTCGGACACCAGTGGCATGTTCTCGCGGTAGTTCAGGTCGGCGCCGAGGCTGATGCCACCAACCTGCTTGGAGAGGCTCACGCCGTACATGTCGACGTCTGCACCGTAGTTCAGGAAGTACTGCGGCTTCGAGTTTCTGAGCAGGATCGTCTGCGGGGTCGTGTCGGAGAAGTTGCGCACATAGAAGCCGACCGTGCCGTTGAGCCACTGCGGACGCCAGCGTGCCATCACGCCCCAATCGCCCGTCTTTTGCGGCGTGAGATCGTCGCCATGCAGTGCGCGGCCGCCCACGACTCCCGCATTGATTAGCGATTCGCCACCCTCCTGGTAGTGGTCGGCGAAGCCGAGGTAGGTGCCCGACTCGGGGACGCGTGCGGCGCGCCATTCGAAGAAGTACTGGCCCGCAAACGACAGCTCTGGCGTTGCCTGCAGTTGCGCGGAGAGCTGCGTACGCGGTAGATAGAGTTCCTTTGCCTCGATGCCGGGCGTTGCGAGCGCCTTGCCCCGGTCCATCGGAGCCTGGCCATAGGCGATGCCATGAACTGCGCCGGAGCTGAGCAGCGACTCGCCCCAGTTGACCGTGTGGCGGCCTGCGCGCACACGCAGCGGTAGCCCCGCGAGGTCGATCTTCCCGAAGACGTATGCGTCGAGGAATTCGCCGGAAGGGCCGGCGTAGTAGCGCCGTGCGTAATCTGAAAGACCGAAGGCCGGTTGGCCGTGATCCAGATGATTGGAGGTGGCGAGGCTGGTGTTGTCGAAGCTGCCACCATATGCGGCGTCGTACCAGGACGCTGCACTCACCCGGAAACCGTAGTCGCCACGATAGACGACGTCGAATTCGGTCAGCAGGTCCACCCGGTTGGTGACGATACTGTGCTTGTCGAAGTTGCGGTCGCCATCGTCGTTGTTCGGATTGCCGATGATCGCGGCTTCCTGATCCTGCATCCGCAAACCGAGGTTGTACCGAATGGTGTTGTCGAAACGGACCGCCAGATCCTCGATGCCGGTTTCGATCTCAAATGCAGTGGCTGGACCGGCCATGCTGGCGCATGCGGCTGCAACACTCGCCGCAAGCAACGTGCGACAGCCTTGTCGGGTATGCCATGCTTTGTTCCATGTCTTCCGCTTCACGTCCATGCTCCCCCTTCTGGTTGCCTTTTCGGGCTTAGGAATTACGGGCCAGGACTGCCAGGGTGACCGTCCTGGGCACCGTATCTATCTAGTGCGGGCGCTGTCTGCGTCAGGCCTTTGCTAGGCCTTGTGCTGCTGGGGGCTTTGTTTGCGTTGCGCCTTCTTGTTGCGCACTTGCGGCAGCGGGAGAGGCGAGGTCGCTCTGGGTGGCTCTCTTGGTGGAGCCCGCAGGCGATCCGCGATCTAGACCCATTGCCTGACTTCGAGGGCGGTTGCGAGCCCTGCGAGGTCAGGGCAAGAGTAATGGTGCAGTGATATTTCAATCCAATATAAATTAGTTGAAGATTGATTTTGTTTTGTTATCAACATCAGTCTTTAGAGTGGCTCGATTTGGGTTGGGGGAAAAACAAAAGCGATTCGATATCGATATCACTGAAACGATATAGATATGGAGTGAAGTGGTATTTAGTCGAAGGAACGAAAATTCGACCCTGGGGGAGGCGCTTCGAACGAACTAGTCCGGGTGGTAGGGGGTGCCACCAGGGTTTGCATGTGAAGGCAGCGTTCGATCACCAGGCCCCTTTTGGGCCAACTGGGGCAAAGGTTGCTCAGTCTGCGCGATCACCCTTGATCAAAACCTGAAACGAATACCGCATCGCCTCATCCCACGTGACGGGTAGGGTGCGTTTCATGCTGTTGTGCTGCAGGAGCAGGAGCAGGCGCAGTTGGGGCGCTGCCAGGTCGAATCCGCCAGCACTTCAATGTCATGTCCACGCATGGTGGAAGGCAACGGCATTGAGTGAGATCGTCGAATGTCGAGAGCGAATTGGGCGCAGATGCGGCGGCGTGTCTTGGCCGGGATTGCGGTGGAGCGACGGCACTCCTGCAGGCAATTGCCTGTCGGTGTGGGCTCATGGGCCGACGACGTGCGCCGAATAGCCGGTCAGCGGTGCTTGCAACTGAACAGGCATACCTGTGGCGCGATTACCACCGGAGTGCAAATGTGCGGCGTGGTGATGAAGTTACGACGAGGGGTACAGCTCTGGTCGCTGTGGAGGCGAGCGGCCCCGTGTAACCGGGGCCGCTGCGAGAAAAACGAAAGGCCGGCTTTGGGGCCGGCCAGGGAGAGGAGGATTAGCGGACGCCGCGTCCTGCGAGGGCGTCGGGTGTCCAGAAGGCGTCGGCCTTCAGCGTGTCGGAGAACTTCACCCCTGCAGCGCCAGGCCACAGACTGATGTAGTACGTGCCGCTGATCAGATCATAGTGACCGGAGGCAGCATGCGAGACGAGTGCATCATAGCTCGGTGCGATGTAGGCGAAGCCGGGGCGCCAGAGTTGGCCACGTCCGTCGTACTGGTCGCTGGCGAGGATGAACCAGCTGTCTTCATCGACGTAGAAGGTGCGGCGCGAATAGACGTGACGCTTGCCTTCCTTGAGGGTGGCTTCCACCACCCAGACGCGGTGCAGCTCCCAACGCACGAGGTCGGGGTTGACGAACTTTGCCAGCAGCGCACCGTCCGGTTTGTCGAAGTAGTTGAAGCGGTAGGTGTTGTAAGGCACGAAGATCTCCTTCTTGCCCACCAGCTTCATGTCGAACCGGTCCATGGCACCGCTGAACAGGTTGGAGTCGTCATAGGTCGACATCCCGGACGTCGTGGGGTTCGGCGCGTCGTATGACAGATCCGGTGCGAGGCGCACACGGCGCTGGCCCGGCAAGTAGGACCACGCGCGGCGTTCGTGCGCGACCATGTCAGTGGGATCAATAACGAGCGAGCCTTCGCCAGCGCGGCGGGCGGGAGCCGTGTAGACCGCGAGAGCCCGGATGCCCGCCTCGCCCGGTTTGTCCGCGTAGTAGGGGCTGTCCCAAGTAAAGGAACCCGACGTGGACAGCACGAATTTACCCGCGCTGTTGACGTTGTAGGCAGAGAACTTGGGCAGTTCGTACATCTGACCTTGGTAGCGCATCAGATAGTTGTGCATGACCTCGTTCCCGTTCTTCGGAATCGGGAAGGGTACGCCTGCCTTGGCGCCACGGATGGCAAGACCGTCCTCGGAGGTCGAAGAGCGCGTCGCGTTCTTGACCGAGTTGTCGAGTACGTTCTTCGGGAAGGCTACCGTCCGGTGCGTGGGGTAGACGTCCATCCGGAAGCCAGCGCTCTTCAGTAGCGCTTTGGCGCCCTCGGTGAGCTTGTCGTTGTACTGCGCCATGTTCTTCGCATCGATCGTGAAGAGCGGCTTTTCGTCTGCGAACGGGTCGGGGCGTACGTTGGAGCCGGCCTTGAAGCTTGCTGGTGCCTTGGTTAGGCCGCCGGTGTATTCGGGAATCGAACCGTCCTTGTTCGCTGCCTTCTCGGCGCCAAATGGCGTGAGCGTGGAGCCCAGCTTCTTTGCCTCGTCGGCCGACACGGCGGCATGAAGGCTCGCGTTAGCGAAGCACAGTCCGGCGCTCACAAGCGCGAATGTCAATGTCCTGATGTTCATGTGTCTTGCTCTATAGCGTGGTCTTGAAGGTCAGGTAGAGGGCGCCGCGATCCTGCAACAGCGCCTGGGTACCGTTCTGTGTCGTCATCACTCCGCTGGCGTTGGTTGTGTAGTTGCCGAAGTAACCCACGTACTTGAGGTCGAAGCGATAGCGG
>JAVBUM010000092.1:0-29140 GCA_031555325.1 Niveibacterium sp.
ATCCAAACTCGGACGAGCGACGTGCGGCCTTGCTCCATTGGAATCACTACTACAACTGGCACCGGCCGCATCACGGGATTGGCTGCCAGGCGCCTATGTCCCGCCTCTCAGCGACGAGAAACAACGTCTTGACTCTTCACAACTAGGCCAGTCAGGTCCGGATCAAGTCGCTCTGCGGCCTCGGTGGAGCTGAAGAAGGGAATCAGGACATCGCCATCGAAACCCCGAAGTTCCCGAAGGTTGAGATGCCCACTACCAGGTTCGTCTTCTCCAATCACCCAAATCCTGCTGTCCAGCAGGCACTCGATGAACTCCGGCCGCCGCCCCGGTTGTGTCGCTGCAAACCGTAGCAGACGGTCGAGTCGGTCATCCTCGGGATGTCCTTCTCTTTCGAACTCCATGTTCTGGCTCCCGAAATTACGCCCTCTTTCGAGCTTAACTCGTCACAGCAATTCGTGCAGAACGGCTTGGAAAGACGGTCGGAGACAATATCCCCTGCCCTCTGCTCCATTTTCTGCCTTAAGGAGCCTTTAATCCCGACCGGCGCACGATGCAATTGCCCTGTTTCCACAGGCCCTGACCAAAACGGAGAAACGACATGAGGAAACTGCTCACAGCGCTGGTCGCCCTGACCTTTGCCGCTGGCGCCTTCGCCACCGAAGCCCCCACTACCGACACTTCCAAACCGACTGCAACCAAGAAGGCCAGCAAGAAGACACACCATAAGAGAAGCGCCAAGGCACCAGCCAGCACTGCAACTGCCACCGCAGGAGCCAGTACAACAAAATAGGCGCGCCATCTCACGTGTGGGCCCCGTGCATCGGGGCCTCTCTTGCACGCGCCACCACTGCGCGATAATTCAATTCGCGCCAAATGGAGGAAACCGGCATGCGCGTGTTGCTCGTCGAAGATGATCCAATGGTCGGAGACGCAGTTCGCAAGGGGCTCGCAAACGCGGGATTCACGGTGGATTGGGTACGCGATGGCCGTGCCGCCGAACTTGCGCTCGAAGCCAATCAGTATGCCGTTGGCGTGCTCGATCTGGGATTACCGCGGCGGGATGGAATGGAGGTGCTGCGAGAGCTGCGGCATAAGGACAATCCTCTTCCGATCGTCGTGGTCACGGCACGCGATGCCGTCAGCGACCGCATAGCAGGACTCAATGCCGGCGCAGACGACTATCTCACCAAGCCGTTCGATCTGGATGAACTCATTGCACGAATCCGCGCGCTGATGCGACGGAACGCTGGCCGTACGCAAAGCCTCATGCAATGTGGAGATCTCACACTGGATCCAGAACGGCGCGAAGCGCGACTGAAAGGGGAACTCATTCCGCTTTCCGCCCGCGAGCTGGCACTACTGGAGATCCTCATCGAGAAGCCTGGTGTGGTGCTCTCGCGCGAGGCGCTGGAGGAACGGCTATTTGGCTGGGGCGAGGAGCCATCATCCAACGCGCTAGAGGTTCATTTGCATAACCTCAGACGCAAACTCGGGGCTGAAAGGATCCGGAATGTGCGGGGTGTCGGCTACAAGGTGGTGGAATGAGTTCCGGGTCGATCCGCCGCTTGCTGATCATCTGGCAGATCGGCGCGCTGCTATTGCTCGGCATCACCGCGTCGGCACTCGCATTTGGCCTGGCATCGAATTCATTTAACGCACTGCGCGACCTAGAGCTCACACAGATCGCGAACGCGATCGCGCGCCACGGAATCGAAGACGAGTCTAGCGAAGTTTCACTTGACGACAATCCAGGCGATTTCCTGAGTCAGGTTTGGGAAGACGACGGAAGCATTTCCTATGCAAGTCACACCCCCCCCATTCCAAAACCGGAAAGGATGGGCAATTACAATCTCGTTTATGCCGATAAGATATGGCATGCACATTCTCAGAATTACGGCGGCCTAGTTATCGTGGTCGCTCGAGAAAAGGGCGCGCGCGTATGGTTGCTGCGCGATCTGTCATTGCCGCTTCTGATATTGCTCGGTGCACTGACGCTAGTACTCACACTCCTGAGCTGGCGCCTCACAGGCTATGCATTCGCGCCCGTCTCATTGCTGCGCAATGAACTATTGCGCCGTGACGTCGAGTCGCTGGAGCCGTTACCTACCGAATCGCAACCGCAGGAGCTGAAGCCACTCGTCATAACGCTCAATCACCTGCTCGGACGCATCGACGGCCTGCTCAATGCTCAGCGCGAATTCGTAGCCGATGCAGCCCATGAGCTGCGCACGCCAATCGCTGCAGTACGTCTGTATGCACAGCTCGCCGAGCGTGCCCAAGATCGGACCGAGCAACTTTCCGCCATTCGTAGCGTGCAGGAAAGCTGCATCCGTGCAACCCACCTGGTCGAACAACTGCTCGCGCTAGCGCGCCTTGAGCCTGAGAAGACTAGGCTTGCTGAAAACGTGGATCTAGCTGCTATTGCGCGCGAGATCGTGGGCGCACATTCCGCACAAGCCGAGGCAAGGGATATTGATCTGGGCATTGCAGAAGCTGCTGTAGTGCTGACGCCCGGAGTTCCTGAAGAGCTACGGATGCTGCTCAACAATCTGGTCGACAACGCCGTGCGATACACCCCTTCCGGCGGTCGCGTCGACGTCTCGATACTGCGAGACCAAGACTGCGCAGAGATCTATGTCGAGGACACCGGCCCCGGCATTCCGGAGGCCATGCAAGAGAAGGTATTCGAACGATTCCACCGACTGGCTGGGCCTGACCAGCCTGGAAGCGGCCTTGGGCTGGCAATCGTCCGCCGCATTGCTGAGCGTCACGGTGCCCATGTGACGCTCGCAAATCGGAATGGCGGCGGGCTTAGGGTACGCGTCCGCTTACCCTGCACGGCAGACTAACCGTGGGAGGGCGCTCACGAGAAACGACCCAGGATTCCGTCAAGTTGGTCGAGACTGCCGAAATTGATCACCAGCTTTCCGGCGCCTTTCTTGTTGGACTGGATCTTCACGGTGGCACCTATACGGTCAGCGAGATCTTCTTCGAGGCGCAGGACGTCGCGGCTGATGGGCTTGGGCACTTTTTCAGCGGGCGGGAGCAAGGCATGCTGCGCAGCTTTTTCCGTCTCTCGCACCGACAAGCGTCGGGCAACCACTTGATTCGCGAGCATCACCTGCATTGCCCCATCAAGGGTGAGGATGGCCCGAGCGTGGCCCATCTCGATGTCCCCTGCCATCAAGAGTTCGCGTACGGGCTCGGTCAGCGTCAGCAGACGTAGGAGATTCGTGGTTGCAGGCCGCGAACGTCCTACGGCGTCGGCGGCCTGCTGATGCGTCATGGAGAACTCGTCGATAAGCCGCTGAATGCCTTGAGCTTCTTCTAGGGGATTAAGGTCTTCACGCTGAATATTCTCGATCAGCGACATCGCGAGTGCAGCTTCGTCCGGAATCTCGCGAATCAATACTGGAACGTCGGACAAGTCAGCAATTTGTGCGGCACGCCAGCGACGTTCACCCGCAATAATCTCATATCGTCCATCACCGATCGGGCGAACAAGAATCGGCGACATGACACCCTGGGCACGAATCGATGCGGCGAGTTCCTCCAAGCTGCCCGCATCCATGCGGGTTCGTGGCTGGTACTTGCCGGGCTGCAACAGGCCGACATCGAGCGTGTCGAGTTGCCCTTTCTCGTCCGCTGGCGCATCGGCGCCAAGCAGTGCTTCCAGTCCTCGGCCAAGACCCTTAGGTTTCTTCACCATTATCGAATCCTTCTCAATCAGGGACCGCGATACCTACAAGCGTGCCCAGCGTCGGCTGGTATGTACGCACACCATCGACGACACAATAAGCGCGCGTATGAATTCAGCGTGTGGCGCTACCGAGCTGCTCAATCATTTCTTCCGCGAATGCGAGATATGCCTGTGAGCCACGCGCGGCTTTGTCGAAAACCACCCCCGGCATTCCATGGCTCGGCGCTTCAGCAAGGCGCACATTACGCGGAATAACTGCGCGGAAAACCTTGTCACCAAAGTGACTCTCAAGCTGGGCGCTAACTTGCTGGGATAGCGTGCTGCGCGGGTCAAACATGACGCGCAATAGCCCAATGATCTTGAGATCACGATTCAGCTTGGCGTGCACCTGTTTGATCGTGTTGACCAGATCTGACAGGCCTTCCAACGCATAATATTCACATTGCATGGGTATGATGACGCCATGCGCAGCGCAAAGGCCGTTGAGCGTCAACATCGAAAGCGAAGGCGGACAATCAATCAGGACAAAGTCATATTGACTGTCGACTTCATGAAGCGCTTGCTTGAGCCGAATCTCTCGGTTTTCAAGGTCGACGAGCTCAACTTCAGCGCCAGCCAAATCGCGGTTTGCAGGTAACACGTCATAGGAGCCCGCTTCAGAACGCGCCCGTACTTCGGTCAGCAGATTCAGACCCACAAGTAGGTGATAAACCGACGATTGCAGACTTCGTTTGTCGACACCAGAACCCATCGTGGCATTGCCTTGCGGGTCGAGGTCAACAAGCAGGACACGTTGCCCGCGTGCTGCAAGCGCCGCCGCAAGGTTGACAGTAGTGGTCGTCTTTCCGACGCCGCCCTTCTGGTTTGCTACTGCGAAGATTCGGGCCATCAGATCCGCTCAAGAACAATCAAGTGCCGGTGGGTGTCAGGTGCGCCTGGGAGGCGCAACGGAATTGCCTCGACCATCCTTATGCCTGCCGGGAGTTGGGTGATTTCTCCGTGAGGATACACGCCCTTCATGGCGAGCCACCGACCTCCGGGTGCAAGGATGTGATCAGTGAGGCGAACAAAGTCAGCCATTTCCGAGAACGCCCTAGAGATGATCATGGGAAAGGCTTCTGCGGGTTTCCAGGCTTCAACGCGCTCATGATGAGCAGTCAAGTTTGGCAGCCCAAGTTCGATACCCGCTTGACGCATGAATGCCGCTTTTTTTTGCACGGTATCGACGGTATGGACTTCGAGTGCTGGACGAGCGATAGCCAGCACGATTCCTGGGAGCCCCGCACCCGCACCGATATCAGCAATACGAGTCGCATCGACATGCGACAAGACTGTTAGCGAATCGAGCAAGTGCTGAGTGACGATACCCGCCGCATCACGAATGGCCGTAAGGTTATAGACCTTGTTCCACTTAGCAATCAGTGCGGCGTAGGCGAGCAGTTTCTGGCGGACAACAGCAGGCAGATCCAGGCCAAGTTCGGCGAGGCCTGCATCGAGCAGGTGTTCGGGTGTCACGATTGTCTATACGGTGTCAACGTCGTTTTCAAGCAGCACGAGTGAGCTGCAGCTTCTTCAGATGGATCATGAGCATCGATATGGCTGCGGGCGTCACGCCCTGGATACGGCCAGCCTGTCCAAGCGTTTCAGGGCGATGCTGGGTAAGCCGCTGCTGGACTTCGATCGACAGTCCCCGCACAGAGCTGTAGTCAAGGTCATCCGGAAGCCGCATATTTTCCTGCGCAGCTTGTCGCGCGACTTCATCCTGTTGCCGATCGATGTAGCCTTGGTATTTCGCTGAGATCTCGACTTGTTCAATTGCCTGTGGATCGCCGAGTGGATCGGTGGGCGCTATGGAAAGGCGCATCAGTGCGGCATAGCTCACCCCCGGGCGACGTAGGAGATCAAAGAGCCGCACTTCTCGGGAAAGAGGCTCACCGAGCAAGGCTTCAGCTTCGCCGTCGTTGAGCTTATGCGGAACGACCCAAGTCGCACGAAGGCGCTCCGTTTCACGTTCGACCGCTTCACGCTTTCGGCAGAAAGCGCCCCAACGACGGTCATCAACCAAACCGAGCTTTCGACCGCTTTCTGTCAGACGTAAGTCGGCATTGTCTTCACGAAGGCTCAAGCGGTATTCAGCCCGGGAGGTAAACATCCGATATGGTTCGGAAACGCCACGCGTGATGAGATCATCAACGAGGACGCCGAGATAGGCTTCTCCTCGCCCTGGGCACCAAGCTTCTCGACCTTGCGCCTGGAGCGCAGCATTGGCACCTGCAAGCAGACCTTGAGCGGCTGCTTCCTCGTAGCCAGTCGTGCCGTTGATCTGACCCGCAAAGAAGAGACCAGTGATCGATTTAGTTTCCAAACTGGACTTCAGGTTTCTCGGATCGAAATAATCGTATTCGATTGCATACCCCGGGCGGAGGATATGCGCATGCTCCATCCCTCGAATCGAGCGAACAACAGCAAGTTGGACATCGAAAGGCAGCGATGTGGAGATCCCGTTTGGATAGAACTCATTCGTAGCCAGACCTTCTGGCTCAAGAAAGACATTGTGACCATCCTTGTCGGCAAAACGGTGGATCTTGTCTTCAATCGACGGGCAATACCGCGGTCCGACGCCTTCGATCACGCCAGCGTACATCGGTGATCGATCGAGATTCGCACGGATGATGTCGTGTGTCGTCTGATTTGTACGGGTGATCCAGCACGGAAGCTGTTTGGGATGCTGACCGGAGTTTCCAAGAAAGCTGAAAACCGGGACTGGATTGTCGCCGGGCTGTTCTTCCATCACCGAAAAATCGATCGTCTTTCCGTCGATTCGAGGTGGCGTTCCAGTTTTCAAGCGTCCGACCGGCAGCTCCAGATCACGAAGCCTATGGGAAAGACTGACAGCGGCAGGATCACCTGCACGGCCTGCCGTGTAGTGCTGAAGACCTACGTGGACGAGGCCATTCAGGAATGTTCCGGCTGTGAGAACGACTGTGGGTGCCTCAAAACGCAGCCCAATCTGCGTTACGACACCCGAGACGCGATCGCCTTCTACAGTGATATCGTCTACGGCCTGCTGGAAAAGCGTAAGGTTCGGCTGATTTTCGAGGCGGTAACGAATGGCCGCCTTATAAAGGATTCGGTCGGCCTGAGCCCGCGTCGCGCGCACTGCAGGCCCTTTGCTCGCATTAAGAATGCGGAACTGAATACCGCCTTCATCAGTTGCTTCTGCCATGGCACCGCCAAGCGCATCCACCTCCTTGACCAGATGCCCCTTACCAATTCCGCCTATCGATGGGTTGCAGCTCATCTGACCCAGAGTTTCGATGTTGTGTGTTAGCAGCAGCGTTGCAGCCCCCATACGTGCAGCAGCGAGCGCAGCTTCTGTACCGGCGTGGCCACCGCCCACGACAATCACATCAAAGCGGGTTGGATACAGCATTTTGGTTTGAGCAGCTATCGGTTGAAGGGGCGGAATGATACCCGCCGGCTAACGAAAAGCCCAGTGGAAACACAAGCGATTGGATTGGCCTAGGCGAGCCTAATTTGTTTCACGTGGAACATTGAAATCACGCTCGAAGAATTTCAAATCCGAGTTTCCCTATGAGCACCGATACCACTACAAGGAACAACCATCGGACAAACTCATTGCCTCGACGCAATGCTAGATTGGATCCAACCACGGCACCGAGCAGGTTTGCTGCTGCCATGATTGCAGCGACGCGCCAATACACACCTTCATGGCTCACGAAGAATAGAATCGCTGCCAAGTTAGTCGCGACGTTAACAAACTTCGCCGAAGCCGAAGCCTTTAGAAAATCGAACCCAAACCACCGAATAAGAACAAAGATCAGAAAACTTCCCGTCCCGGGTCCAAAGAATCCATCATAGAACCCGATTACAGCACCGAATCCCACGGCGGTGGGGGGAATCCAACGCGACGGCATGGGATGCCGTTCCATGTGTCCGAAATCCTTCTTCAGAAACGTATAGAACCCCACCGTCACTAGCAACCCCAACACTAGTGGCCTAACCACTTCCTTGGGAAGAAGCGAAACCGAGCGGGCACCCAACCATGATCCGATGAAGGCTGCTCCTGCAGCCCAAAAGATCAGATTCCACGGCAATGAAATCTTACGTGCGTACTGAAAGCACGCCGAAGAAGTCCCGACAATAGCAGCAACTTTGTTCGTGCCAAAAAGGACAGGAATTGGTGCCGCGGGGAACGTCGTCAGAAGAAGCGGAATGAGGATAAGGCCTCCACCCCCAACCACCGCATCAACAAGCCCGGCAAGAAATGCACCCAACGCGAGTAGTGGGATCTCCATTCAGTCAGCCTTGTTCCACGTGGAACAGTCCAACAATCAAGGATTCATGGAATCCTTGGCTGCCCACAGCGCACGAGCGATTGCCTTCCAGCATTCGTCTCCATGTACCTCGACATTCTTGCCCGCTGACTCGGCCATCAGCGTATTCATCAGCCCCACCAAGCCGCAAAGTTCGAGCCATGCAGTCGAGCCATACTCCCCAAAAATCTCAACGGAACGTGGCGCTTTGGAAAGGATCCGGCTCGCGAGCTCCCGCATTTCAGCTTCCGACTGCCAATCGAGCCCCAGGATGACAAGCTTCCTTTGGATCTCCAATACGAGTCGATCTGCCTCCTTCTGGTAGTAGCCCAGATCGAATTCGCTCATGACTCCAACCTCACTTTCCGATGCAAAAACGAGAAAAAATTACTCCTAGAAGGTCGTCAGCATCGAACGCTCCGGTAATCTGATTCACAGCCTCCTGAGCGAGACGAAGCTCCTCCGCCATGAGGTCCAAGATTCCAGATCCCGCATGCCCCATCGAAAGTACCAGATGTTCACGCGCTCCCTGCAGCGCTTCAAGGTGCCGTTCTCGTGCAAGAAAAACCTGCTCACCGTGTGCTTCCCAGCCGGCCACACGCAGCAGTTCGCATCTCAGCAGTTCAATTCCGTCACCGGAAAGCGCAGACAAACTGATTTCTGTACCCGAATCACCTTCCGCACGACCAACACCACGTCCAGCAAGATCAATTTTGTTCAAGACCCAAACGATAGGCACACCCTTCGGTAGTCGACTATCGATTTCGTGATCAGCTGCCGAGATCCCGACTTGAGCATCGACAAGCCGCAGAATTACGTCCGCGCGCTCGATTTCCTTCCAGCTCCTGGCGATACCGATACGCTCCACATGGTCGTCTGTATCCCTCAAGCCCGCCGTGTCGATGATGTGCAGCGGGATCCCTTCGATCTGGATCGTCTCGCGAAGTACATCGCGCGTCGTGCCGGGGACTTCCGTCACAATCGCACGATCTTCACCGGAGAGCTGGTTCAGTAGGCTCGATTTCCCAACGTTCGGCTGCCCCGCCAACACAACGTGCAGCCCTGTCCTCAACAGGCTTCCCTGTCTTGCCTGCGCCAGCAACAACTCAATATCGCTCTTGAGTACTTCAAGCCGTTCGAATGCACGCGCGGCTCGCAGAAAATCAATTTCCTCCTCTGGGAAATCCAGTGTTGCCTCAACAAGCATCCTCAAATCGATCAACCTGCTGCACCAAGCGTGAATCAACCGTGAGAACTCACCGTCCAGTGATCGAAGTGCCGATCTTGCTGCGGCCGCCGTATCCGCATCGATCAGGTCGGCCACCGCCTCCGCCTGCGCAAGGTCCAACTTGTCGTTAAGGAAGGCGCGTTCTGTAAATTCGCCGGGTCGCGCCAAGCGTGCTCCGAGCTCTACACATCGTCCCAGCAACATCTGCATTACCACTGGACCGCCATGCCCTTGGAATTCAAGCACGTCTTCGCCGGTGTATGAATGCGGTGAACGGAAATACAGCATCAGACCAGCGTCAATCGGCTCGCCCAATGCATCAAGAAACTTTGTGAAATAAACCTGACGTGGAGTGGGCGATTTGCCCGTCAGGCTTCTGGCGAGATCCACCAAATCGGGGCCGGAGACCCGGACTACCCCGATGCCACCGCGCCCTGGCGCGGTGGCGATCGCGGCAATTCGATCAGGCGCGCGCTTCACCGCCACCAGTGTCAAACATGCGGGTGATGTACCACTGCTGACCAATCGACAGCAGGTTGTTCACAACCCAATAGAGCACCAGACCGGCGGGGAACCACGCCATCATGACCGTGAAGAAAATCGGCATGAAAAGCATCACCTTCGCCTGAACCGGATCCGGCGGAGCCGGGTTCAGTTTGACCTGGATGAGTGAAGTCACACCCATGATGATCGGCAGAATGAAAAATGGATCCTTCACCGACAAGTCGGTGATCCATCCAAGCCAAGGAGCCTGGCGCATTTCGACCGCACCAAGCAGTACCCAGTAGAGCGCAATGAATACCGGCATCTGGATCAGGATCGGCCAGCAGCCGCCCATTGGGTTCACCTTCTCCCGCTTGTACAGCTCCATCATCTCCTGGTTCATCTTCATCCGGTCAGCCTTGTACTCCTCCTGAATCCGCTTCATGCGTGGCATGAGCGTCTTCATCTTGGCCATGGACTTATAGGATGCAGCGGACAACGGGAAGAATACCAGCTTGATCAACACCGTCAGCGCAATGATCGCCCAGCCCCAGTTTCCGACCAATTTGTGCAGCCACGACAAAACCCAGAACAGCGGCGCGGCAATGACTGTCAGCCAACCGTAATCGACAACCAAGTCAAAACCAGGTGCCAGCTCCACCAACTTCTGCTGCTCCTGCGGACCTGCATATAGAGGAACGGATACGGAACCCTTCTGGCCCGGAGCGATTGTTGCCATCGGCAACTTTACGCCAGCCGAGTAGACGCCATTCCCGACATCCTGGACGAAAAACTCACGTTGGCCTGCAGTTGGAAGAAACGCAGACACAAAGTAATGCTGGACCATCGCGACCCAGCCATCGGTAGCGGCAGCGGGCACCTTTGCCTTGCCCTTGCCGATATCGGCGAAGTCCACCTTATGGAATTTCCCGACATCACTGTAAAACGCCGGTCCCGTAAAAGTTTGTGCTCCGCCGAAGAAACCGTGATGCTGTTCCAGCGGCTTGTCGTCGCGTGTCAGCTTGAAGTACGAACTCGTATTTAGCGGAGCCGTACCACCGTTTTCGACCTCTTCTGTTATGTCAATAACATATTTTCCACGGTGGAATACCAGCGTTTTTGCGACTTTTATTCCACTGGTACCTTCTGCCTCCATCCGCAGGGAGATGCTTTCCTGGCCATCTTTCAGTTCGAGGTTTCCGGCAGGAAGCGAAAAGACCGTGTTGTGGTTCGGCAATCCGTCGCCAATCAGCCCAGTCTGTGCGAGATATAGATGCTGTGCCCCGTCATCAAAGATCACGTAAGGCTTCTTCCGATCGTCTGTTGCACCATGCTTGAGCAACTCAAGCTTGACGATGTCGCCTCCAAGTGCCGAAACCTCGACGTGCAGCAGATCAGTGGTCACTGTGACACGCGGTGCGGTCTTGCGATCTGCTCCAGCAGTCGTGGGGGTTGCGGCTATCGACGCAACCGCGCTCTGCCCGGCTTGCGGGGCACTCGGAACCCCCGCGCTACCTGGCGCACTCTGGCTTGCAACGGGTGGTTGCGGCGGATGGTTGTATTTGTTCCACGCGTCCCACAGCATCACCAGCGAGAACGTGAAGACTAGAAAGAGAATCAGACGACGGTTTTCCATCTGTGCCTTCTTGGTCGATTTCTTTGAGCGGAGGCTAACGCAGCAAAGCTCTCGTGCAGTTCCGCACGGGCTTTCTGCAATCGTGGGAGAACACCCCGAACCAGCTTCGAAGCGAACCTAACTGTTGCAGTCTGTCGCATCGAAGTCAGGGGACCGGATCATAACCGCCAGGGTTCCAAGGATGGCATCGCGTCACACGGCGCAACGCAAGCCATGAGCCCCTGATGGTCCCATGACGTTGCAGCGCTTCGATCGCATACGCCGAACAACTCGGATGGAATCGGCAATTTCGGCCCAGAAACGGGCTCAAAAGAGTACGGTAGGCGTGCAGCAAGAGAATCAGCAGGGCTTTCATTGATCACCCTCGCGGAAGCTTGTCGAGCAAACCATCCAGTTCCAACCGGATCATCTGTCGGCTCGCCGCCCGCGGCGACGCCACCAACCGCAGTACCAGATCGTGCTGCGGTAAACCGGATCGGCGCAGCCTGAAGGCCTCACGTCCAATCCGCTTGATCAGGTTGCGCAGTACCGCATGCTTCGCGAATTTCTTGGCTACAACAAAGCCAATGCGTGCACTTTGCAAACCATTCGGCCGGAAATGCAGGTTGAACAGCTTTCCCCGCAGAACCCGCCGACTAGAAAAGACAGCCGCGAACTCGCCAGCCGTATGTAACCGGAACTCCGGCCCCAGCGAGGTGGACCCTACTGGTGCAATCGGAGCCGAAAAATCAGACGGCGAGACGATGACGACCCTTGGCACGACGAGCAGCGAGGACGGCACGACCACCACGGGTGCGTGAGCGGACGAGGAAGCCGTGAGTGCGCTTGCGGCGGACCACGGAAGGCTGATAGGTGCGCTTCATGATCGGAAATCCTGTAAGTCGGAGAAACGTTCAAAAATAACTTTTGAACCTAAGCATGTCAACCACGTGCGAATCTCCAGCCCTCCCTAAGCTGTGGATAAATCTGTCAATAACGCGTAGAATTCTTTTCTTTGGCCACGTAGCCCAAGTCATTTGTCCACCGTGGCAATCACTGGGCCATGTGTCAGAAACCCCAATAAAAACATTGTCTTAGTTGAAGCCTATCGCGCGATACCCACATCGCGTGGTGCTGGCAAGGGTACTTCTCGCAACGTGAGCCACGAGTTCTGGTCTACCTGTCTTGCCCGCCTTGAGTCAGAACTGCCGCCACAACAGTTCAACACTTGGATCCGGGCCCTCGCCTCCGCCCCCATGGAAGATCCGCGCAGCTTCCAATTGCTCGCTCCGAACCGCTTTGTTCTGCAATGGGTTCGTGAGCGCTACCTGCGTCGTATCGAAGAAATCGGCAACGAGTACTTTGGTGAGCCGGTCACCATCAACATCGCACTTGGCGCACCAGCTCCATCACCTACCCGCCAGCCAGCAACCGGTGGCACCACAACGACCACACAACCGACTCCCCGTCCTGCGACCAACGATCCCAAACCGGCAGCAGCCATGCACGCCCCTGCTGTTGCAGCCCGGGACACTGGCAGCGACGAAGGGCCCGCGTATGAACGTACGCGGCTCAACCCCGATTTCACTTTCGACAACTTGGTCACTGGTCGCGCCAATGATCTCGCACGGGCTGCCGCCATGCAGGTCGCACAGAATCCGGGCACAAGCTACAACCCACTGTTCGTCTATGGCGGCGTTGGCCTCGGCAAGACCCACTTGATCCATGCCTTGGGCAACGCAGTTTGGAAGGTAAATCCAAAGGCTGTGATCCGCTACGTCCACGCAGAGGATTACTACGCTGATGTTGTCCGCGCCTACCAGAACAAAAATTTCGACGTCTTCAAGCGGTACTACCGCTCACTCGACCTTCTGCTGATCGACGACATCCAGTTCTTCAACAACAAGAACCGAACACAGGAAGAGTTTTTTCACGCCTTCAATGCCCTCACCGAAGCGCGCAAGCAGATCGTAATCACCAGCGATACCTATCCGAAGGACGTTGTCGGCTTGGAGGATCGTCTCGTATCGCGCTTCGACTGGGGACTGACGGTCCAGATCGAGCCCCCTGAGCTTGAGATGCGGGTCGCCATCCTGAAAAAGAAGGCGGAGGCTGAACGAGTCGCACTCGGCGACGACGTAGCTTTCCTGATCGCAAAGAACCTGCGCTCGAACGTGCGCGAACTCGAAGGTGCACTCAAGAAGGTTTTGGCCTTTGCCCGCTTCCATGGTCGCGAAATCAGCCTCGAACTCGCGAAAGAAGCGTTGCGCGATCTCCTGGCCGCCCACAACCGCCAGATCACGTTTGAGCTCATCCAGAAAACAGTGGCCGACTACTACAAGATCAAGGTCGCCGACATGCACTCAAAAAAACGCACCCGCGCAATTGCCCGGCCGCGTCAGGTTGCAATGTTCCTAGCCAAGGAACTAACGCCAGCGTCGTTGCCAGCGATCGGGGAAGCCTTTGGTGGTCGAGACCACACAACTGTCCTGCATGCGTGCCGCACGATCAGCGACCTGCGTCTGGCTGACCAGCAGCTCAACCACGATCTGCACGTCTTGACCCAAACATTACGGGGCTAGATGGCCGATTTTGTGGATTCCCGGGGGAAAGATCAGGGCACCGAATGGGGAAAAGTCGCGCTGGAAGGCCGGATCCAAAAATCATCCAGAGTTGTTCAGTTCACCATACGTGACTTCCAGACAGGCTTAGCAACAAGATAACTTGTTGATTTTAGAGAATTTAATTCTGTTATCCACCGAAACAGGGCGAGCATAGTAAACAGTATCTTTTTGTTTACAAGAACAGTTAACAAGACAAAGCAAATGTCTGGTAACTGCTGCTGGACCCTATACCAAGGGTTCAAGGTTTGAAAAAACCGTTTCTCGGATATGTGGATTTCACCCCGGAAAATCTGGGCAGGTTTTGGGGATAAAGCCTGTTTGGCGAGAAAAGCCAAAATTCATCCCCACTTGTTGTATGAGTCTCAGGGTTACTTATCAACAGGGTTATACATGGTGCAATCTGTTGATTTAAAAAAATAAATTCCGCTTATACACAGAAATTGGTCGACGTTTACTAATAATAGGAGTTTACTTAAATGCTTCTGTTAACAGCTACGCGTGAAGCGCTGCTGGCTCCCCTCCAGTCGGTTTCGGGCATCGTTGAGAAGCGCCACACTCTTCCGATCCTCTCCAACGTGCTGATCGATAAAAAGGGTGATGAACTGACGCTCTTGGCAACCGATATCGAAATCCAGATCCGCACGCATGGTGTTGCGAGTGGAGGTGAGGACGCGTGCCTGACCGTTGGCGCTCGCAAGTTGCAGGACATCCTTCGTGCCTTGCCGGAAGGCAACGACATCAGCTTCAAGCTCGATGGAGCTCGGCTTTCCCTTCATGCAGGAAAGAGCCGCTTCCAGCTTCAAACCCTGCCGGCAGCTGATTACCCACGCATGCAGTTCAACGAGGCTGAAGCGGTCACAATCACAGTTCCGCAAAAAGCCTTCAAACGCCAGTTGGGTCAAGTGTCGTACGCGATGGCTGCCCAAGACATCCGTTACTACCTGAACGGCCTACTCTTGATGATTCACGAGTCGGAACTGCGAATGGTTGCTACGGACGGCCACCGTCTGGCGTATGCGAGCGCAGCGGTCGAAGGCGAGCTGCCCAAGGCCGAGGTGATCCTTCCTCGCAAGACTGTGCTCGAGCTTTCCCGTCAGCTGGCAGACACAGAGGAGCCGCTTGAAATCGCACTTTCTGGCAATCAGGCGCGGTTTCGGTTTGGTCCAATCGAACTGATCACCAAGCTTATCGACGGAAAGTTTCCTGATTACGACCGTGTGATTCCGAAGAACCACCCCAAGTGCATCCGGCTTGGGCGGCTCGCACTGCTGGCAGCCTTGCAACGTGCAGCAATCCTGACCAACGAGAAGTTTCGTGGCGTGCGTGTCGTGCTTGCCGATGGCAGCCTGAAGATCCTTTCGACCAACGCTGAACAGGAAGAAGCGCAAGAAGAACTTGAAGTCGACTATGCCGGTGAAAGTGTGGATATCGGCTTCAATGTGACCTACCTGCTGGACGTGCTGACGAATACCTCGGTCGACGAGATCGAAGTGCGACTCAATGACGGCAATTCGAGCGCTTTGGTGACGCTCCCCGACGACGAACGGTTCAGATACGTCGTTATGCCAATGCGGATCTGATGCCGTTCTGGCATTCGCAATGGAAATCACAGGCGGTTCGAAGCCCGCGGGCTTCTGCCGTCCGCATCGGAAGCACAAGTAACGAGTGAAGGCCTATAGATGTCTGAGCAGACTCCCCAGCAGCCGAACAACGATTACGACGAATCCAGTATCCAGCAGCTTGAGGGCTTGGAGGCGGTTCGTAAGCGCCCCGGCATGTACATCGGTGACACGTCCGACGGGACGGGTCTGCATCACATGGTCTTTGAGGTAGTCGACAACGCGATCGACGAGGCCTTGGCAGGGCACTGTGATGACATCGTTGTTACAATCCACACTGACAACTCGATTTCAGTTTCGGACAACGGCCGCGGTATTCCAGTCGGTATCAAGTTTGATGACAAGCATGAGCCGAAGCGTTCAGCCGCTGAAATCGTTATGTGCGTGTTGCATGCTGGTGGCAAGTTCAACCAGAACAGCTACAAGGTCTCGGGTGGTCTTCACGGCGTTGGTGTTTCGTGCGTCAACGCCTTGTCGAAGTGGTTGCGACTGACCATTCGCCGCGATGGAAAGCGGCATTTTGTCGAATTCAACCGGGGGGGTGTTCCTGATCGTGTGATCGAAACGCAGAACGGCGTGGCAGTATCCCCGCTCAAGGTCATCGGTGAGACCGACAAAACTGGAACTGAAGTGCACTTCCTTGCCGACGATGAGATCTTCGGCAACATCGAATTTCACTACGAAATTCTCGCCAAGCGCCTGCGCGAGCTTTCGTTCCTGAACAATGGCGTGCGCATCCGCCTGGTTGATCAGCGAACAGGGAAGGAAGAGGATTTTGCGTTTTCTGGTGGTGTGAAGGGTTTCGTCGAATACATCAACCGCACCAAGACTGTCCTGCATCCGAACGTTTTCTACGCTACAGGCTCGACCAACGTCTCCGCAGGCCAGGGTCACAGCGTAGAGATGGCAGTTGAAGTTGCAATGCAGTGGAACGACACCTATCAGGAACAGGTGCTCTGCTTCACAAACAATATCCCGCAGTCAGATGGTGGCACCCACCTCACCGGCCTGAGAATGGCGATGACGCGTGTTATCAACAAGTACATCGACGAAAACGAGATCGCCAAGAAGGCTAAGGTAGAGATCACGGGCGATGACATGCGAGAGGGCCTTGCCTGCGTATTGTCGGTGAAGATGCCGGATCCGAAATTCGCGTCACAGACGAAGATGAAGCTGGTGTCGAGCGAGGCGCGTCCAGCCGTCGAAGAAGTTGTTGCAGCTAAACTGTCTGAATTCTTGCTCGAGCGCCCGATCGATGCGAAGACGATTTGCGGCAAGATTGTCGAGGCCTCTCGTGCCCGCGAAGCTGCCCGCAAAGCGCGTGAAATGACGCGTCGCAAGGGCGTCCTCGACGGCGTCGGCCTGCCTGGCAAGCTCGCTGACTGCCAAGAGAAGGACCCCGCGCTTTGCGAGCTCTACATCGTCGAGGGTGACTCCGCAGGTGGCTCCGCCAAGCAAGGGCGCGACCGCAAGTTTCAAGCAATCCTGCCGCTGCGCGGCAAGGTGCTTAACGTCGAGCGGGCGCGTTTTGACAAACTGATCTCATCGGAGCAGATCGCCACGCTGATTACCGCGCTTGGAACAGGTGTCGGTAAGGATGATTTCAAGCCCGAGAAGCTACGCTACCACCGCATCATCATCATGACCGACGCGGACGTCGACGGCGCGCACATCCGCACGCTACTGCTCACGCTGTTCTATCGCCAGATGCCTGAGCTCGTCGAGCGCGGCCACATCTACATCGCCCAGCCGCCGCTCTACAAGATCAAGCACGGCAAGTCCGAGCGCTACATCAAGGACGACTCCGAGCTCGACGCCCATCTGCTACGCGTGGGCCTCGACGGTGCGAGCCTCGTATCGCATGCTGGTGCCACGCCGATCGAAGGTGAAGCGCTTGGCGAACTTGCGCGCAGCTATCTGCTTGCGGAAGCCGTGATCAATCGTGTTTCGGGCTACATCGACGCTGCGGCGCTCCGTGCGATGCTCGAACGGGACATTACGGTCGAACTGATGGACGAAGTCGCAGCAATCGCGTCGGCCGAACGTCTCCAGGCTGCAATGCCCGAAGGTGTGCGCGTGCGCGCGGTCTTCGATGAAACAGGTGAAAGCTGGGAACTGGCTGTTGAGCGCATGCACCACGGCAATGTTCGCCGCGGCCTTATCGATGCGGAATTTCTTGTCTCGGGCGACTATGCGCAGATCCACCGCGCCGCCCAGATGATCGCTGGCCTTATCGGTGATGGCGCCGAAATGCGCCGTGGCGAAAAGTCAGCCCAAGTGGAAAGTTTTGGTGCAGCGATGCGTTGGATGTTCAACGAGGTCGAGCGCAACCTGACCAAGCAGCGTTACAAAGGCCTTGGCGAGATGAACCCCGAGCAGCTCTGGGAAACCACAATGGACCCGAGCATCCGCCGCCTGCTGAAGGTTCAGATCGACGATGCGATTGCGGCGGATGAGATCTTTACGACGCTGATGGGTGACAACGTGGAACCACGCAGGGAGTTCATCGAGCAGAACGCGCTATACGCGAGAAATATCGACGTTTGAACTGTCGGATGCCACAGAAAGTGAATTTTCTGCCAAATTAGTGCGAAAAAAATGCCACAGAAACTGACGAAAGCTCCTTTTGGAGCTTTCGTCGTTTGTGAGCAGTATTTTCAAGCTTTGCCACGGAATCGGCGTAGGAGCAGGTCAATCGCTTCTGCTTCTTCTTGTTAACAGTTCTTGTAAACAAATAAATACTGTTTACTATGCTCGGCCCATTTCTGTGGGTAAGCGGGAAACTCTTTTATTAATCAATGCTTTGCCTTGTGGTTAAGGCTGTCTGGAAACCACGTATGGTGAACTGGACAGATCTGGATGAATTTCCGATCGGTCCGGTTGGGCAGACTTCTCCCCATTTCCTACCCCTGATTTTCCCCCGCGAATCCACAAGCCGTCGCCACCCCAACGGGCTGCGTCCCGAATGGCGCGGATCATGAGTCGAGTGCTCGTCTCCCGGTCGCGATCCGTCGAAGGTGTGCAGCATCAGGTGCTGTCACTCCGGCAACAGCCCTGATCGCGGTGGAGTCGTTCAGGCCACCGATGCACGGCCGCGCCGTGGGTTGCATCAGATCAAACGCCCTGAAAGCCAAAGATCTGGCGCCATGTATCGATCATCTCCCTCGATCGTGCGCGGAAATGCCAATCAAGCGATTTTTTCTCGTTTTTTGATAGTATTTTTGTATCGACTATATAAATCCGATCGAATTGAGCAATGAACTGTCAAGGCATATGATTCGTTTCACCAGATTTGAACCCACACGCAACCAGCAACCAGGAGAAGTGAAATGTCCCTGATCAACACGCAAGTTCAACCCTTCAAGGCCCAGGCTTTTCACAACGGCAAGTTCATCGAGGTGACCGAAGAGTCTCTCAAGGGCCGGTGGTCTGTGCTGATCTTCATGCCGGCTGCTTTTACCTTCAACTGCCCGACCGAAGTTGAAGATGCTGCTGACAACTACGCCGAATTCCAGAAGCTGGAAGCCGAGGTCTACATCGTCACCACCGATACGCACTTTTCACACAAGGTCTGGCACGAAACCTCGCCGGCTGTCGGCAAGGCGAAGTTCCCGCTGGTTGGCGATCCGACGCACCAGCTGACCAATGCCTTCGGTGTGCATATTCCGGAAGAAGGCTTGGCGCTGCGCGGCACCTTCGTCATCAACCCGGAAGGCGTGATCAAGACGGCTGAAGTCCATGACAACGCGATCGCTCGTGACGTGAAGGAAACCCTACGCAAGGTTCGCGCTGCGCAGTATGTCGCCAAGCATCCGGGTGAAGTTTGCCCGGCCAAGTGGAACGAAGGCGCGAAGACCATTGCTCCGTCGCTCGACCTCGTCGGCAAGATCTAAAAAAACACATACACAGCCGGTGGCGGGTCCCCCGACCCAAGACCGGTTGTGACAAAAAAGGGCGGTCGTTCAGACCGCACCCAACCCCACAGCGAACCCTCCGGGGTTTCGCTGAAAGCGCCCGGAATTTTCGGACGCTTTCGCCGAAGCCCCCGTTTCTTTCCATCCCGCTTACCCTGCGATCCAGGGTGATGCCCGAAAGGAAGTTTCATGCTCGACGCCGATCTCAAGCAACAACTCACCGCCTACCTGCAGCGTGTGACACAGCCCTTCGAAATCGTTGCGACGCTCGACGAGTCCGAGTCCTCTCGTGAGATGCTCGGCCTGTTGCAGGATGTTGCGGCGCTTTCGGACAAGATTAGCCTTGCTACCAACGGCACGGATGCACGTCGTCCTTCGTTTTCGCTGCAGCGTGTAGGCACCCAGAACAGCCTGCGTTTTGCGGCTATCCCGCTCGGCCACGAGTTCACCTCGCTTGTGCTCGCATTGCTCTGGACCGGCGGCCACCCACCGAAGGTTGAGCCCGAGGTCATCGAACAGATCAAGGCACTTGATAGTGACTTGAACTTCGAAATATATATGTCGTTGTCCTGTCACAACTGCCCGGATGTCGTCCAGGCGCTGTCGCTGATGGCGATCTACAACCCCAAGGTGAAGACTGTCGTGATCGACGGCGGGCTTTTCCAGGACGAGGTGAAGTCGCGCGACATCATGGCTGTGCCAGCGGTGTACCTGAATGGCCAGCATTTCAACTCCGGTCGAATTACCGTCGAGGAACTGCTTGCCAAGCTCGACACTGGTGCGGCGGCGCGTGATGCGGCCAAGCTGTCGGCGCGCGATCCGTTCGATGTGCTCGTTGTTGGCGGCGGGCCTGCGGGTTCTGCTGCGGCCGTGTATGCGGCACGCAAGGGCATTCGTACGGGTGTGGTGGCCGAGCGTTTCGGCGGCCAGGTAAACGACACGCTGGCAATCGAGAACTTTATTTCGGTCATGCACACCGAGGGTCCAAAGTTCGCTTCCGCACTCGAAGCCCATGTCCGCGCTTATGACGTGGATATTATGAACCTGCAGCGCGTGGCAAAAATCCTGCCGGCGAGCCATCTCGGCGGTTACATCACCGTCGAGATGGAGAATGGTGGTGTCCTCAAGAGCCGTAGTGTGGTGCTTTCCACGGGCGCACGCTGGCGCAATGTCGGCGTACCTGGCGAGCAGGAGTACAAGAATAAGGGTGTGGCCTATTGCCCCCACTGCGATGGTCCGCTGTTCAAGGGCAAGCGCGTGGCAGTGATTGGTGGCGGCAACTCTGGTATCGAGGCGGCGATCGACCTTGCCGGCATCGTGTCGCATGTGACGGTGCTCGAATTTGCTGATCAGCTGCGTGCCGATGCGGTGCTGGTGAGCAAGCTTAGGAGCCTGCCGAATGTGGATATCCACACCAACGCGCAGACCACCGAGCTGACTGGCGATGGTAACAAGCTCAACGGCATCACCTGGACCAACCGTGGGACCGGTGAGTCGCATCACGTTGAACTGGAAGGTGTATTCGTACAGATCGGTCTTGTGCCGAATACCGAGTTTCTCAAGGGTTCGGTAGAACTGTCCCGCTCTGGTGAGATCGTGGTGGATGCAAAAGGACATACCAATGTCCCAGGCGTATTCGCCGCAGGGGATGCGACGACGGTGCCGTACAAGCAGATCATCATTGCCACCGGCGAAGGTGCGAAGGCGGCACTCTCAGCTTTCGACTACCTGATCCGCACACCGCTACCGGAAGAAGTCGAGGCTGACGCCCAACCGGCCTGAACCCTGCTGACGACGCCACCCATAACAAGGGTGGAGTGATCGGCGACACCCGCGACCGGCGTGAAGCTCAAGGCTTCGCGCCGGTCGTTTTCGTTTACTCGTCGAATGAATACCCGCATCGCCGCGTACGGGCAGCGTCCGCCTTATCTCACAAGCATTTGAGGACCTGAACGCGGGCAGATACCCGTTCTGCGATGCATCTGTGTCGCCCGCGCTGGAGGTTATCTGCGAAGATGCTGGAGCCCCAAGATCGTCCCTCTTTGCATAACAGGAACTCCGCATGAGCAGCATTCCAAACGGCCCGAGCACGATGCGCCAGTTTTACGCCCGCCTGTACTTTCCAGAAGGCGTGGAACTTTTCAGGCGCGGGTTTGTGCCAGTGCTGTTTGTTTCACTGCTCTCCGCGCTGCTGCAAAGCATTGTCGAAGGGGTGATGCCACCTAGCGCCGTGCCTGATACGCCGGATGGTCATACCTCCAGCTTTTCGCTGGCCTTCGTGATCACACTTGTGATCCGCTCCGTCGAGGCTACGGTGATCTACGCCGTGCTGACGACTCGCCATCCCGGTGCGCAATGGTCGTTTCATGAACTGAGGATTGAAACGGTCAGCCGTGTCTGCCTGATGCTGCTGGCGCTTATCGCGCTTGTGCTTGGAGTTGTGCCCTTGCTGGGCCCGTTTTCGCTGCCCATCCTGATCGTGATGCTGACACTGGCCAGCGTTGCGCCAGTGCCTATGCTGTGCGAAGGATGGCCGGCAATGCTGGCTTTCCGCCATATCCTGCGAGCGGCCGCTCCGGTGATCGCGCCGTTCTTCGGTTTTTCGACACTGGTCATTGCCTTTGAGCAAACGGCAGGCTGGCTTGCCCGGACAGCATTGGGTGAATCAGAAGCGAATCTGCTGGTGACTGGGTCAGTTGCTCTCGCGGACGCGATCACGGGTGCGTTAAGTGCCGCGATCTTTGTTGCCATGTATTTCCGGCTTAGCGGACCCCGTAAGGGAACCTGACGATGGACTTCACTGGCTGGCAGGATGCACTGAACTCGTTGCGGCCCCTCACCGATTGGTCGGGTTTTCCCCTCGACATGCCGGCGCTGTTTGCCTTGGCCGCAGGGCTTGGGTGGGCTGCAGGGCTACGGTTGTATGCCATGGTTTTCGTGCTTGGGGCGCTTCAGCATTTTGGGGTGATCCACCTGCCAGCTGGTCTTCATGTGCTGGCTCACCCGTTGGTGATCGGCGCGGCAGCGCTGATGCTTATCGTCGAATTCTTCGCTGATAAGTTGCCGTGGCTCGATTCCATCTGGGATGCTGTTCACACCTTTATCCGGATTCCGGCGGGTGCGGCACTCGCGGCGGCGCTGGCCGGTGGTGACAACGGCGCGACGAGCCTGGCGCTCGGCCTGCTTGGTGCGGCAACCGCCGCTGGCACCCACTTTGCCAAGGCTGGGACGCGTGCGCTGCTCAATACTTCGCCGGAGCCGGTGAGTAATGTTGCTGCGTCTTTTTCGGAGGACGCAATCTTTGCGGGTGGAATGTGGATGCTGATCGAACACCCGCTTTGGTTCGTCGCGGGGCTCAGCGTGTTCCTGGTGATTGCCGTGCTGCTGATCTGGCTTGCGTGGCGCCTGCTTGCACAGCTCTTCAGGCCGTTCCGGAAAACATAGGGAGCGCCCGCAGGTCGCCGATACTGTCGGGTCGTACGGGCAGACCCGACAGGTGGTCGTCAGAGCTTGTAGCCGCGATGCAGCGCCACCGCGCCTGCCGCGAGGTTGAAGTACTGAACACGTTCGAGTCCGGCCTCGCTCATCATCTCAGCCAGCGTTTGTTGGTCCGGGTGCATGCGGATCGATTCAGCAAGGTAGCGGTAGCTCTCCGCGTCGTTCGCTACCTTCTGACCCATCCACGGCAGCACCTTGAAGGAATAGAGGTCGTATACCGGCGAGAACGGCTTCCAGATTTTCGAGAATTCAAGCACCAGCAGCCGCCCGCCCGGGCGCAGCACGCGTCGCATTTCGGACAGCGCGATGTCCTTGTGCGTCATGTTGCGCAAGCCGAAAGCCACGGTGACGAGATCGAAGCTGTTGTCGGAAAATGGCAGCTTTTCCGCGTCGCATTGAGCAGTTGGCAGCGCAATGCCCTTGTCGAGCAGCCGGTCGCGGCCGACGGAGAGCATTTCGTGATTGATGTCGGTCAGCCAGACCTGGCCGGTCGGGCCGACACGCTTTGCAAACGCCAAGGACAAGTCAGCGGTACCGCCGGCCACGTCCAGTACCCGTTCACCTGCGCGCACGCCTGCGATCTCGATCGCGAACTTCTTCCATAGCCGGTGCATGCCGAACGACATCAGATCGTTCATCACGTCGTATTTCTGCGCGACCGAAGTGAATACGCCTGCAACGCGGCGCGCCTTGTCGGATTCCTCGACGGTCTCAAAACCGAAGTGGGTCTTCTTGTCGTTCATGGTGTGGCGTCTCAGTGATGACCGCAGGAGCCCGAGCCGCAGCCGCCAGCGGGCGCGGGCTTCGGTGTTTCGATATCGCGGCTTGCGCCAGCGTCTTCCAGGCGGCGCAGGTATTCGGACCACAGCGTCTCCTGCTGGGTGCCGATTTCGTAGAGGTAGTCCCAGGAATACAGGCCGCTGTCGTGACCGTCGCTGAAAACGATCTTGAGCGCATAGTTGCCGACTGGCTCTAGCGCCGCAATTTCTACGTCGCGCTTGCCAGTCTGCAGGGTCTCTTGTCCGGCGCCGTGCCCCCGCACTTCCGCCGATGGCGAATGTACGCGCAGGAATTCACAGGGGAGCTCGAAGCGAGCGCCGTCTGAAAACGTGATTTCAAGCAAGCGCGAGCGCTGATGCAAACGGATTTCGATGGGAATGGGTGTGTCGTGTTCCAGGCCAGACATGGTGCGGTTTTCCGGGAGACGAGCAAACCACGATTTTAACCCAAGGGCTGCGACTCACTGGCCACGAGTCAACGTCCAAGGGCCGCCCAGCGGACGGCCCTGCTGAATCCGCCGGCCTTCAGCCGCCGTGACGCTCGCGATGGATGTCTCTCGTGACGTGGGCGTCCATCCGGCGACTCACTGGCATGTGCGGGTTGGCAATCTGATGATCGTTCGATTCGCGAGCGATATCGCGGGCCAGCCTGTCCTGTGCGCGGTCGATCCGGGTGCGTTCGTGCCGGCTTACGTGACCATCTGCTTTCGCTGCTGCTTGCATGCGGTCGATTTGTGCTTGTTTGCCTTTGAGCCTGTGTGCTTCGTGGGCGGTAATCTCACCCGAGCGCAGCCCTTGCTGGATACGCCGCTGCTGGTGCGCGTCGCGGTGATCCATGTAATCGGCCGCCTGGGCTGCAGTGGGAAGCGTACAACTGAGGGTAAGGGCAATCAGGATGTTGTTTCTTGCGTTCATGTCGTTCTCCTGGGGGTTGGCTGAATCGGTGTCGACGCGTTTGTTCGACGGTGCGCAGATTGCCCGTCTTTGCTGGCCGGTGTGCAAGAGATGCGATTCCAATTGCAATCGTTTGTAAGCCATTCGCATTTCATGAATCGGAAGAGAAGAAATTCGAACAACCCATTCAGCATGAAATCTCACAGGAAAACAAATACATCGTCATTGAATTGGAATGCGAAGCCTTTCCAAATGTAGTACCAGGCATAGCACGTTCGTGCTGCTGGCGACATGGCGTGCATTGAATTCCGCTTGCACCTCGCTTGGCACTGCGGAGCCATCCAGACCCCGCCCTCTGCGTTGATGGGGATTGGCTTGACTGTGCTCAAGACTGGGATGTATCGGCTCCCCTCCATTCGCATAGAGGTTCCACTGATCTGTCCTTCGATAATGCTGGCTTAAGACAGCGCGGGGATATTGGGCGATGAAACGATCAAGGAGGGTCGCCGTGAAACTCAATAGAATCCTCGCAGGTACCGTGGTGATTGCGGTCCTTTGCTACCTTTTCACGCCCGGTATGAGCAAAGTGTTGGCTGGCGCCGATCTGTTTGCTTGGCGCAAGGAAATGATCCTGATGACGGGGATCTCAGCATTTGCGTGCATGGGACTGGCGATGCTGCTTGCCGTGCGTCCGGCATGGCTCGAGAACTGGATGGGCGGTCTCGATAAGGGCTATGCCCTGCACAAGTGGCTTGGCATTACGTCAGGCGTGTTCATTCTGCTGCATTGGCTGCTTCATGATGGCATGCGCTGGCTCGTCGATGCTGGCCTGATCCAGCGCCCGCCCAGGCCGGGAGGTGGCCGGGGCGGTGCTGAAGCCGGCTTCAGCTTTGAAGGCTTTGCGCACAGTGTCGGCAAGTGGACGTTCTACATCATGGCGGCGCTCGTTGTGCTCGCGCTCGTGAAGCGCTTTCCATACAAGTATTTCCGCTGGGTGCACAAGGCATTCGCAGTGGTGTTCCTTGCAGGTGCCTTCCATGGCCTGATGCTGATGCCCAAAGAATGGTGGGCGCTGCCCGCGGGCTGGCTGATGGTAATCGCCGCGGTAGTGGGCTCGGTCGCCGCAGTCTGGTCGCTGGCCGGAATGATCGGCAAGAGCCGTACCCATATTGGAACAGTTCAAAAAATCGATATCAAGGATAGCGGGATTGTCGATCTGCAGATCCGTGTTAATGACAAAGGCATTCATCACAAGGCGGGCCAGTTTGCATTCGTGAAGTTCGATTCGTTTGAAGGCGCGCATCCCTTCACGATCGCCTCGGCAGGTGGCGATCCGCGTGAGCTTCGGTTTGCCATCAAGCCGCTTGGTGACTACACGCGCACCCTGGGTCAAAGCATCAAGCCTGGACAAGTGGTTGAAGTGGAAGGACCGTACGGACGCTTCGATTTCGGGGGTGACCCCGAACGTGAAGTGTGGGTGGCCGGTGGTATCGGCATTGCTCCCTTCATGGCACGACTTGATGAACTTGCGCAGTCGGGCGGGGCTACGCGGCTGACGGAACTCTGGTACTGCACCGTCAAGCGCAGCGATGCCGCTTTCCCGGAGGCGCTCGAAGCAGCCTGCGACCGCGCAGGCGTACGTCTGCGCCGCATGATCGCGGAAGAAGACGGACTGCTGACTGCTGACCGCCTCGCGGCCGGACTGGGTGATTTGTCGAGGACTTTGGTGTGGTTCTGCGGGCCGATCGCCTTTTCGCGTAGCCTTCGCGAGGGTCTTGTGAGCCTGGGCCTGCCCGCGACGGCGTTCCACACGGAGCGCTTCTCCATGCGATGAGATCGTTTGCGTTCCGCTGCGCCCTGCAGCGGAACGCGCCGCTTCTGCCACAATCGCGCGTTCCCGAACGGAGCGCGCGATGAGCCGAGGCCCCCGAACCGCCACTACCGTCTTCATCTTCATCACCGTCGCGCTCGACGTGCTCGCGCTCGGCGTAGTGATTCCAGTCCTGCCCAAGCTCATCGAGCAGTTCCTCGGCGGGGATACCGCGCGTGCGGCCGAGATCAATGGCGGATTCTCCACTGCATGGGCGCTGATGCAGTTCATCTTTTCGCCACTGCTTGGGGCCTTATCGGACCGTTTCGGGCGAAGGCCCGTCATCCTGATTTCCTGCCTCGGGCTTGGGCTCGACTATCTCCTGATGGCGGTTGCGCCGACGCTTGGCTGGCTCTTCGTTGGCAGGCTGATTTCCGGTATCACCGCCGCGAGCTTCGCAACTGCGGGTGCATACATTGCCGATGTGACGCCGAGCGAACGGCGTGCTGCCGCATTCGGCATGATCGGCGCAGCGTGGGGGATTGGTTTCATCATCGGACCGGCGTTCGGTGGCCTGCTTGGCAGTATTTCCCCCCGCGCCCCCTTCTGGGCAGCTGGAGCCCTTGCACTGTGCAACTTTTGTTACGGGTTCTTTGTGTTGCCGGAATCGCTGCCACCCGAACGGCGCGTGGCACGCTTTTCCTGGGCTCGCGCTAATCCGGTCGGTGCGCTCAAGCTTCTGCGCTCACATCACGAGCTGTTTGGGCTCGCAGGCGTGAATGCGCTGTACTGGTTTGCCCACTACGCCCTGCCCGCGACCTTCGTACTCTATTCGGGCCATCGCTATGGCTGGGACACGCGGATGGTCGGCCTGACTCTTGCCGGGGCGGGGGTGATGAACCTGATCGTTCAGACGGTGCTGATCCGTTGTGTGACGCCGCGGATTGGCGAGCGCCGTACCTTGATGGTCGGACTGGCCGCTGGTGTACTGGGCTTCCTGGGTTATGGGCTCGCGCCGACGGGTCCTTGGTTCTGGGCGGCTTTGCCGATCGCAGCGCTAATGGGATTCTTCACGCCTGCGTTACAAACGCTGATGACACGCCATGTGAGTTCGCAGGAGCAGGGACAACTGCAAGGTGCAAATGGCAGCATTAGTGCAATCGTCGGGCTCGTGGCTCCCGCCACCTTCAGTTTTGCTTTCGCTCGGGGTATCGATCCTGCGTCAGGATGGAATCTGCCTGGCGCGGCCATGCTGCTTGCAGCGGCAACTTTGGCGGCTGCATTTGCGCTTGCGTGGCGCGTGACTCGTCGTGAACGATAATCTGCCGCTCAATATGATGTTCGCATTTTCTGAAAATAATGAACCTGTCCGGGACAGGCTCCAGACCAAAAGTTCGCCGTTCCAAAGTGTGATGACACGCGGCTGACAGGAAATCGATCACATCGCATTCATGCCAGCAGGGCCGATCATGGCTGTATCACAGTTCTTCGTTATGGCTGACGTGACGGGAATCCACCCAAGCCGACCATGTGGAAGACGATCCGGATCACCATACTGCTGCTCATCCTCGCATCGGTGGCGATCGACAGCTGGCGCTCGCGGTACGTGGCCAGCAGCTGGCGCGATACGCTCCACGTTGCGATCTATCCGATCAATGGCGATGGAAGCCTTGAGGCGGCGCATACGATTGCGGCACTTGATGCTCAAGCGTTCAGTCATGTCGAGGCTTTCATGCAGCGCGAAACGAAGCGATACGGTATTGGAATTCTGAAGCCGGTAAGCCTTCGCGTACAGCCGCAGCTGGATTCAGCGCCGCCCGCACTATCGAAGGGAGCAGGATTTCTGGGCGCGATCGTCTGGAGCTTGAAGATTCGCTTCTGGGCTTGGCAACAGCCACAGTCCACGCCCCGTGCGCATATCCGGATGTTCGTCCGCTACTACGGACCTCAGACTGAGCGTGTGCCCAATTCACACGGCCTGCGCGAAGGAATGATCGGACTAGTCAATCTATATGCGCGCTCCGATATGGCCTACCAGAACGAAGTTGTTCTCGCCCACGAGATGCTGCATACCCTGGGAGCGACCGACAAGTACGACCCGCGTACGCTGCAGCCGATCTACCCAATTGGCTACGCCGAACCTGGCGCACAACCTGTGTTGCCGCAGCGGTTCTGCGAATTGATGGCGGGGCGTGTGCCGCTCGCGCCAGACCAAGCTGCCCAGCCGCGATGGCTCGAACAATGCATGCTGGGTCCGCTCACGGCAAAGGAAATCGGATTCATCAAGTGAGTGGTGGGTGTCACTTCATGTACGAACGCAAGATCGAGACGACCTGTTCGACATCTTGAATACGCTGTTTCGCTGAGATGCCCTTGGCGCCGAGGTGTTCCCGCAAGTGGCCCTCCAGCACTTCGGCGCTTCTCGCCGACGGCTGGCACATGAGTTCGCATGCTCTGGCGCTCGGGCGTTCGGTGCTTGCCTATGCGGCGGCACGTCACTTTGCGAAGGACGGCCGTTTCGCATTCGGGACTTGGAAAATCGAGATCCTCGGTGGCTACACCAGCGCCCTGGTCCTGGTTGGCGTCGCGGTGCTGATGCTCTACCAGTCGGTCGAACGATTACTCTCTCCCATGCCGAT